>DAIPKA010000084.1:0-20271 GCA_036769985.1 Candidatus Hydrogenedentota bacterium
TGCCTCCGGAGCAAGGGGTCCCGCGTTCAAGTCGCGGCGGGCGCGCCAGACAGTTCTCACCGCCTCAGTCGGTCACGGACGTGGCCCCTGGGGCGGTTGCTTTTCTGTCAAGACGGCTGACGCGCCACCCGTCCATCAGCATCGTGCTATCATGAAACCTGTTGGATGGAAATGCGTGCAGGCCGTGCCGCGAACTGTTGGACATCGCTGTATGCGCTCCGGCAAGAGGCCTTGATGGAGGAGACGAAACATGATTGCGCTAGCGTCGGTGCTGGCCCTTCTTGGCACGGGACACGTGGGGGAAGTCAGCGCGGAGATCCTGCGCACCACTACCGTGCGCGAGGCGCAGGAACACCTCAACTTTCCCTTTGTCTACCGTGGCCCGGATGGTTTCCTCGCCATGTCCTGCTCGACCGGCGTCCACACGAAGACCGAACGCGGCATGGTGCTCGTGTCTGCCGATGATGGCGAAACCTGGGCATCGCCGGAGCGATCCCCCGTCAACGGCATGGGCACGTTGCTGCGCGACGGCCGAGCGGTCACGCTCTCGTGTTGGGGTCCCCAGCCTAACGACGATGGATCCTATCCCGCCAAGACGCTCTTCTACGGCGAGGGAGGACGGGCGTTGGCTGAGCAGGTGCCCGGCATCATCGTCCTGCCCTTTCGGATGAGTCCCCATTTCCACCGGAGCATCGTCGAGATGCCCGACGGCACGCTCTTGGCCACGCTGTACGGGAAGCAGGAAGGTCACGCGAAGTACACGTCGGCGCTGATCAAGACGCAGGATCGCGGTGCGCGCTGGGAATTCCTGTCCGTGATCGCCCAATCCGAAGAGGTGGGTAAGGAAGGATTCTGCGAGCCGGCGCTCGTTCGCCTGGCCAACGGCGATTTGCTCTGCGCGTTGCGTGTCGGAGGCCCGTTGTATACGACGCGATCCACGGACGACGGCAAGACGTGGAGTCCGCCCGAGATCGTAGCGGATCACGGCGTGGATCCGGCGCTGCTCCTCATGAGCAACGGCGTGTTGGCGTTGTGTTACGGCCGGCCTGACGTCGAGTTACTGTTTTCGGCCGACGGCACCGGCAACGCGTGGGGGCCTCCGTTGAGCCTGTACCGTGGCCCCGGGTGCCACTACACGTCGTTGGTGGAGGGCATGAACGGCGATCTGCTTGTCTTCTTCTCGCAGTCGGGATTCTGCGGTACCGAAGGGATCGGTCCGCTCCATATGATACGCTTGGCGCGCCTGGCTGTTCGGTGCCCGTGAAAGGTTGTTCGATAGAGGCGGTACTCGATTCGGAAGGAGAGTGGTCATGAACAGAACCTGGTTAGTGGTATTCCTGTTCTTGGCGTGGGCCGGCGTGATTGCGGTGAGCCCATCGGCTGAGATGGCCAACATTGAAGTCGGCGGCGAGATCACCATCGAAGGCGACTGGTGGACGAACACCAATGAGCGCGGTAGCGATGTTCGCTGGGCGGCGCGCCATCTATTCAAGCGTCCCGTCGGCTGGGGCTCGGACATCACCAGTTGGCTGGCCCTCGACGAAGGCAACGACTGGAGCGCTGTCACGCAGTACACGAAACTGCATGTCAAGGCCGATTTCACCGACGACGTGACGGCGTTCATCGAGTTCGACAGCCTGGACGTCTGGGGTGAGGATTTCCGCTCGAACTACGTCACCGGCGTGGACGCCAGCGCCCGCTCGGTGGACGATGTCGAGATCTATCAGGCCTACGTCGAATCCGCTGCGCTCTTTGGAACGCCGCTTGCCCTCCGGATCGGACGCCAGGAACTCGTGTTTGGCTCGGCGTGGCTCCTCGGTAGCAACGTCGAGGCGCCGATTCCCTGGGCCTGGGGCCTCTCCTACGACGGTTTGCGGTTGACGTATGCCGGCGACGCGTATTCCGTCGATGCGTGGGGCATGAAGCTTGAGGAGAACTCGCCCCTCGAGCAGGACGGCGACATCGACTTCTACGGACTCTACGGAAGCTACACGGGATACGAGGCGCTAGGTCTCGACGCCTACGCCCTGTGGGTTCGCGATGGGCGGCGCGTGAGCGATACGGCATTGTCACTTCAGAGCGAGTGGCTCGAAGATCGCTTTGGCCTCGACGACTACGACGTGACGAACCTGTACACCGTCGGGGTGCGCGCCTTTGGTGAGTCGGGCGGTTTCGACTACGAGGCCGAAGTCGCCTACCAATGGGGCGACGCCGGCCAGGTCGGCGCCATCTTTGCTCCCGCCGGGTTCCCGTACGGCGATGATGACGCGGACTTCGATGCCTGGGCGTGCAATCTCCAGGTCGGGTATTCCTTCGAGACGCGCTGGAACCCGCGACCCCATGCTGGCTTGGCCTTCTTCGAAGGCGAGGACAACCGCGACCTATCCTTCGTCGAGTGGCTCAATCCCTTCTACGTGCCTCGGGCCAGCGTCAGTTTCAACCGACTCTTCTCGGACTGGTGCTACAGCATGTTCCTGGATGCTTCCGAGTTGTCCAACCTAGCCGTCGTCTATGCAGGTGTCGAGGCGGCGCCTACGGACAAACTGACCCTTGGCCTCGTGCTCTCGTACTTCGAGGCCGACGAGCCCTTTGACGCGCCGGCTCACGTGCGGCTTGGGCCACACCGCATTCTCCTCGCGACCACGCGTCCCTTCTGGACAGAGACCAACGACGACGAGCTCGGCTGGGAACTCGGTCTCGACGCCACGTATGCCTACAGCGAGGATCTCGAGTTCGGCGCCGGCTGGTACCATTTCTTTCCGGAAGACGGCGCCGAGGAAGGGAGTTTCATCAGCTCGAACGGCCTCGACTTCGTCGGCGGAACCGACGACGACCAAGCCGACTACCTTTACGGCTACGTGACGCTCTTCTTCTAGGCGCGGACACCGCCTCAGGAGTATTCCGGCAGGAAGTCCTTGTGGGCCTCGAAGAGGTCGTCGCAGAGGGCGATGGTCTCGTCGATGGTGAGTTCCGCGGCCGTGTGCGGATCGAGCAGCGCGGCCTGATACACGTGCTCCTTCTTCCGCGTGAACGCGGCCTCGATGGTCATCTCTTGCACGTTGACGTTCGTCCGTGTCAACGCGGCGCATTGTGGCGGCAAGTCGCCGACAAAGGTCGGCGTGACGCCGTTGCGATCCACGATGCACTTCACCTCGACGCATGCGCCCTGCGGCAGGTTCGTGATGAGGCCGGTGTTGAGGACGTTGCCGCCGAGCGTGAACGGCTCACCCGTTTCCATGGCGTGAATGATGTAGGACGCGTACTCGCCGGTCCGTGCGTGCTCGATGGGCTTGTCGGAGAGCAACTCTTCCTTCATGGCGTTCCAGCCCTCGATCTGGGCCACGCAGCGGCGCGGATACTCGTCCAACGGAATGTAGAATCGATCGATGAGTTCGGGCGCCTTGGCTTTGATGAACCACGGCACGTATTCGCTGGTGTGCTCGCTGGATTCGGTCACGTAGTAACCGAAATGCTTCATCAACTCGAACCGCACGGCGTCTTTCTTCTTGTATTCCGGCAGTTCCGCGCGGCGCTTGATCTCGGGATATAGGTCTTCGCCGTGGCGGGTGACCTCGAGGAGCCAGCCCTGGTGGTTGATGCCGGCGATACGCCACTCGAGATCATCGTACGGCAAGTCGAGCATGTAGCAGAGGTGGCGGGCACAGCCCTGGACGCTGTGGCACAGGCCGACGGTTTGCACCTTCGTGCCCTTGAGGATCGCGCCGGTGAGCATCGCCATTGGATTCGCGTAGTTCAGAAGCCAGGCGTCCGGCGCGACGTCCTCGATGATGCGGCAGTAGTCCAGCATCACCGGAATCGTGCGAAGGGCGCGGAAGATACCGCCGATGCCGAGGGTGTCGGCGATGGTCTGGCGGAGGCCGTACTTCTTCGGAATCTCGAAATCAATGACAGTGCTCGGCTCGTAGCCGCCGATCTGAACCGCGTTGACCACGTAGTCGGCGCCATCCAACGCCGCGCGCGCGTCCTCGGCGGCGAAGGCCTCGAAAACCATCTCGCGGCCGAGCGTGTGATTCATGTTCTCGAGCATGGTCTTCGACGCGTTCAGCCGATCGGGATCGATGTCCACGAGAGATGCGTGCGCGTCCTTCAAGCAATCGACATGCATGCAATCGCCAAACACATTTTTCGCAAACACGGTACTTCCGGCGCCGAGAAAACAGATCTTGATCATGGATGGACTCCTCATGGTTCGAAACGACGGCGGATGATAGCGCTCCGGAGAGGACAAGGACAAATGCCCCTTGACGACCGACCCAGGAATCCCTATAGTCTTGAACGTGGTTGGGCGATGCGGCGGTACACAGCATCTGTGTGACCGGGAGGAATTATCTATGTCAAAGGCACGATGGTTCAGGTTCGTGTGTTTGGCCGGCATGCTGGCGCTTGCGCTGCCGGTCTCGGCCCTCACGTTCGTTCAAGACGGCAATGGCTACTGGTGGGATTTCGACATCGATGGCGCAGTGGCGGATGGGAGTCCGACGCCTGTCGAGGCGACGGATGCCTTCGATTGGGCCATGCGGCTACGTATCGACGGCGTGCTGTTTCCGGAATCCGCGAATCAGAGCCTCGACGGACGCGTCGTTACGACAGGTCCGGAGACTGTCGGCGCACTGGTGGTGACACGCCGCGCGTACGTGACCGATACCGCCGGACAAGGCTGGGCCTGTTTCCTCGAATATCTCGAGAACCCGACGGCGTCCGACATTTCCGTGACGGCCCGTATCGGCGGAAACCTCGGCTCGGACGGCGATACTACGGTGACGGCCTCCTCGAGCGGTGACGCCGTGTTCGGCATCGACGACCGCTGGGTGGCCAGCGACGACAACAACGACGGCGCGGGCGATCCGAGTCTCTGCTTCAACTTCTGGGGCGCCGGCGGCGCCGTGACGCCGTCCGCCGTGAACCTGCCGGCTTCGCAGGAGGACTACTACGCCGATTTCCCTGTGAACGTGCCGGCCGAATCCACCGTCCTCTTGATGCATTTCGCGGCGCAGAACGTCAATGATGCCGCCGCAGCGGCCAATGCGGGCTTCCTGGACGGCCTGCCGGCCGAAGCGCTAGCCTTTCTGAACGCGGCGAGCGGTACCGTCGTGAACTGGGATATTCCGCCGGACGACCTTGACGTGTCGCCCTCGGGCGTGTTTACGGCGGCCGGCAAACATGGCGGCGCCTTCACGCCGGCGTCCAACGACTACACGCTCACCAATAACGGCGCGGCCACGATCAACTGGAGCGCGACCGCATCCGTTGCCTGGCTTGCCGTCGCCGCCGGCGGCACTGTCGATCCCGGCACGCCGGAGGATGTCACTGTATCCATCAACGCCAATGCGAATGCCCTCGCTCCGGGCGTCCACTCCGGAACGGTGTCCTTCACGAACGACGGCAGCGGCGCTACCTTCGTGCGTACCGTGCAATTGACTGTTACGGATCGCTTGGTGGTCCGGGCGCGCGATTTCGCCGTGGTCGGCGCCGAGAAGCTCGTGGTCCGTGGCGGACCGGGCGGCCCCTTCACGCCCATCGGCGCGTCGTACGTGCTGACGAATGTCGACGATCAAGTCACCAACTGGTCGATCACGACGCCGGCGTGGCTCAAGGCCACATCATCGCCGCCCATCGGCACGCCGCTCAATCCGGGCGATGCGATCACGGTGTTCATCGTGGTGGAAGAGGCGTCAGCCGTCCCGATGCCGCCGGGAGACTTCCCGGACGTGGTTGCGTTCAACAACGATACGGTAGGCGGTGGTAACGCCGTTGCGGTCGACGTGGAGTTGCGCCTCCGGGAGTCCGTGTACGTCGACGCCGATGCGGCTCCAGCCGGCGACGGTTCTTCATGGGCTGCGGCCTTCAACGCGATTCAGGATGGCATCAATGCCGCGGCCGTCACCACGCCGCCGAGCTGGGTGTTTGTCGCGGACGGCACGTATGCCGAGACCTTGACGATGCTCGAGGACGTCGAGGTGTTCGGCGGCTTCGTAGGCGGCGAAGTCTCGCTTACGGAGCGTGATATCGCGGATAACCCGCCCGTGATTATCGATGGCGGCGACGCCGCCACGACCGTTTCGTTTGGCGCCCTCGAAGACGCCGGGCTCGACGGGGTGCGGATCACGGGCGGCGCGGCGGCGGATGGCGGCGGTGTCGTGTTCGATGGCTCCGGTTCCGGCTGCTACGTCGCGCTATCCTACATCGTCGAAAACACCGCCACGCGCCACGGCGGCGGCGTCTACGCGTTCAACGATGCAACCCCCGTGCTGCTCGGCTGCGTGATCCTCGGCAACACGTTAAGCGCCGATGATCGCCAGTTCGGCGGCGGTGTGGCCTGCGAGAAGGCCGATCCGAGACTGTATCAATGCTACATTGGCGCGAACAGCGGCCGGTTCGGCGGCGGGATTGGTTGCATCAAGTCATCGCCGGTTATCGAGAACTGCACCATCGTCGGCAACGCTGCTACGATTGCTACCGGCGGCGCAGGCGCAGGCGCCATTTTCGCGCACGACAAGTCGAGTCCGGCCATAACGAACTGCCGTATCACCGGCAACTACGCCCACGACTGGAACGCCGGCACGCTCTACTGCCAAGGCCTGTCCGCCCCGGTTCTCACCAACTGCACCATCGCCAACAACAGCTCGAACGACGGACGCTCCGGCGGAATCGTCGTCAATTCCGGATCGATGCCGAGCCTCACAAACTGCATTCTCGACAATCTCTCCGGCGTGGCCGTCATCGAAGAAGGGCCGCGAGTCGGACACGAGAACGATGAATCCGACGTGTTCGTAGCACACGGCCTCTTCTCGAACAGCGCGACCGCCGATTTCCGCGACTGGCACGACGGCGTGGTCACCGACTACACCGGAGGCGACGCCATCAACGCACAGGTTGATGGCGCGGTCGGCAATGTGGCGGGCGGCCCGGATCCGCGTTTTGTCGAAGGAGTATCAGGCGTCTGGACGGCCGAGCCTGTCTACGATAACGGTACGAATCGAACCACGCTCACGACCGCCGGCAGTCCATTCCCTGTCACCGGGAACGGTTTGGTCGGCCGGGCGATCAACGCCGATACAAGCCAAAAGCGCGAAGCCGTCATCATGGAGAACACGGCGGACACGGTCGTTGTCATGGGGGATGTCACAAGCGCCTCGGGCGAGTACGGCTACGTCGATGCGGGCGACGCGTTCCTTGTCGTCGATTACCACGTCGACGGCGATTCGCCCTGCATCAACATCGGTGACAACGCCGTCGTGAATCCCCCGGAATGGGATATCGAGATGGCCGCGCGGATCCACGATGATGCCATGGATGTCGTCGACCTGGGCGCCTACGAATGCACGGCGCCCGAGGGGGCTACCCTCGTGGCCATGGCCGTCGACGGCGAGCCCGTGCCCGTGAACGGCACCGTCCAGTTCATTATCACCTTCTCGCGACCCGTAGCCAGCGGCCTCGATGTCACGGACTTCACGGTGTTCGGTACCGACGGTCAGGACACCGCCGAGGTCATTTCGCTCGCGGCCGGAGACAACGGCTATACGTGGATCGTTACGGTCGGCCTTGGCGATGACGACGGTACCATCCGACTCGAGTTCACCGACGTCGGAGATCCCGTGACCGATGGCCTCGGATTCGTCATCCAGACGTCCTCTTCGTCAAGTGCGGCATACCTGATCGATATGCCCGAGAAGCAGCCGGCCGCCGGCTGGATCGCCCTGGCCCTCCTGGGCGCGGCAATGGCCTTGACCGCCGCCCGGCGTGCGAGAACCGCCGCATAGAGACAAGCAGAGAGCGGACAGGATAACAGGATTGGCAGGATGGGTTCCGGAATCGACACAAGGAGACTTGTGAGCTGGCGCGCATGTGCCGACGCCCGTCTTCCGGTTCATCCTGCTAATCCTGTTATCTCGCCGAATAGGGGACGCGTGCATATGCGAATGCTGCGAGGGAGTTCTGCCCTTTCAGGGCGAACCGTTTCCTAGGTGTGATTTTCCCCCGGGCGCTGCCCGGGGCTGCATTCTTACGGCCTTTCAGGCCGTGTCCCACACTGGCTCGCGAAACACGAGGCGTAGCGCCCCGAAGGGCCCGGAATCTCGCGGCCTTTCAGGCTACACGCGCACGTCCGAGGCCGCGCCGAGGCGCGCACGGTTGCGGTCGAGCACCGCTTTGACGTCGTTGGCGATGAACTCGTCGACCTGTTGTGGCGCGCGGCCGACAAAAGCGTTCAGGTCGAGCAACGAATCGATCTCCTCGCGCGACATGCCGATGGCCGGATCGGTCGCCAACCGTTCGAGCAGGTCGTTCTCGAGTCCGTGTTCCTTGACCTGCGCCGCCGCCGCGTGCGAGTGCTGACGAATGACTTCGTGGAGTTCCTGGCGATCGCCGCCTCTCCGAACGCATTCCATGAGGATGTTCTCGGTGGCCATGAACGGTAACTCGGCCCTCAGGTGCTTCTCGATAACCTTCGGGTAAACCACCGGATCCTCCATCACGCTCAGGTACAGATTGAGGATACCGTCTGCGGCCAAGAACGATTCAGGCAGGCTCAGCCGCCGAATGGCCGAGTCGTCCAGTGTCCGCTCGAACCACTGCACGGCCGTGGTGAACTCGCTGTGCAGCGGCGCGACCATCAGGAACCGCGCCAGGGCGCAGGCGCGTTCGCACCGCATGGGATTGCGCTTGTACGCCATGGCCGAGCTACCCACTTGCTTCTTGCCGAAAGGCTCCTCGACCTCCTTCAGATTCTGGAGCAATCGCATGTCCGTGGCCCATTTGTGCACGGACTCGCCAACGGCTGCCAGCACGCGCAAGACGTGCGTATCGACCTTGCGCGGATACGTCTGGCCGGTCACGGGATACGAGCGTTCGAAGCCAAGCTTCTGGGCCACAAGGCGATCCAGGGCGCGCACCTTCTCGTGATCGCCGTCGAATAGGGCCAGAAACGACGCCTGCGTGCCCGTGGTGCCTTTGACGCCGCGACACCGAAGCCGCGCTCGAGCCGCTTCGAGGTCCTCGATGTCCATGAGGATATCCTGCGCCCAGAGACATGCGCGCTTGCCCAGCGTGACGGCTTGCGCCGGCTGGTAATGCGTGTAGCCGAGCGTGGGGAGGGCCCGCCACTTCCTCGCGAACTCGGCAAGGCGCGCCAGCACATTCACGGCCTTGGTCAGGATGATCTCGAGGCCCTCGCGAAGCTGGATGAGTTCCGTGTTGTCACCAACGAAACAGCTTGTGGCGCCGAGGTGGATGATGCCTTTTGCTTTCGGCGCGACGAGGCCGTACGCCCGGATGTGCGCCATGACGTCGTGTCGCGTTTCCTGCTCGAACTTACGCGCCGCCTCGAAATCGATATCGTCGACGTGAGCGCGCATTTCGGCGAGTTGCTCGTCGGTGATGGGCAGGCCGAGCTCCTGTTCGGCTTCCGCCAAGGCGATCCAGCAGCGTCGCCATGTCGAGAACTTCTTCTGAGCGCCCCAGAGCTCGATCATCTCCTTGGTAGCGACTCGCTCGACGAGAGGACTCACGTATTCCGTACTCATATTCCGACCCTCTACTCCACCGCGTCGCGCGTGGCCAACTCGAAACCGCCGCCCGAGGCCATCGCCGCGACAGCCGTCACCGCGTTGGTCCGTTCCGCAAACACGTCCTCGCCGAGGATGAACGTGCACGCCTCGTCGGCCGTGGCTGCGGTGTACTCGCCGCCGTACGCGTCCTGGGGCGAATTTTCCTCGTACGTGGCCACATAGAAGAAGCGGCCTGGGCCAAGCGGCATCCGGCGCACCTCGAGGCCATCGTCGCGCACGACACCCAACCAGCCGGCGCACGTGCCGCGCCGATCCACCACGGCGCTGATGCGCGGCGTGTTGTACTGATCCTTCTCGAAATCGAGCGCCAACATCGACAGGACGAGGGCGTCGCGTGCCGGCATGCCTTGTTCCATTTTCTCGGCGATAGGATCCGTGTGACTGCCGTTCGTGACTACGGCGACCTGATCGCCGCAGACCAGGCGCACGCAGTTGTAGGCGATGTACGGATTCTTGTACACGTCCGCCTCGAAGCCCGGTTTCGGGACGATGCTGACAGCCCCTTCGCGAACCACCGCCGTCCGATTCGGAAACGATCGGCTTGACACACGGTACGAGGCGCACAGATCGCCGTTCTTCGTTTGTGCGACGCTGACGATACGGCCGATGTACATGGTTTCCTCCCGCTACATGCGTATGTGCCAGGCCAAAATGCTTGGCAACGGCTTCAACTCACGGCGCAACGGATCGAGCACCAGGCCCAGCGACGCCAGCGTTAGCGCGCCGACCACCGTGCAGTCGCCCTCCTCGCCGAATACGATGTCCGAGCAACTCACTCTGCCGTCATACCGGAACACCACCGGGCCCTTCTTACGCAGGACCTTCGTGCCGTCCCACAGGCGAAACTCCTGCTCGGTCAATTTCCGAACGCCAAGCTCCTCGAGGAGTGTCCCTGGCGCCACCGAATACACCGCACCCGAATCGATCAGAAACGTGACAGGACGCGACTTCTCCGGATCCGAAAGCCCGGCAAGCCCGATCTCAATCTCGCTTATTGCCATTGGAGACCCATTCGTTGCGCCCGTGGCCCACTCCGCACTTCGCGCGCCCACGACTAAGAATACCCAAACCAACCGGCCGCTTCACCTTTTCCCCACGCGAGTCCCGCGGCTGTAGCGTTGCGGCCGACCCCTCCCGGAGGGACCGCTAGAGAACCTCCGGATTCACGCAGTTCGGCGGCGTGTGGCCTCGCAGCCGCGCCACGATATTGACCGCCGCGATCTCGGCCATCCGTGCCCGCGTCTCTTGCGACGCACTGCCCAGATGTGGAACCAAGACCACGTTCTCGCACCCGAGCAACGCCGGATGAACCGCCGGCTCGTTTTCAAACACATCCAGTCCTGCCGCGAAGATCATTCCGTCGTGCAGGGCCTTCGCGAGGGCGGCTTCGTCGACCACAGGCCCTCGCGAGGTGTTGACCAGGCAGGCCGTCGGTTTCATGGCCTCGAATTCCGCCTTGCCGAAGGCGTGCGTCGTTTCCGGAAGCAGGGGCACGTGAATCGACACGAAATCGGATTCCGCCAACAACGTCTGCTTGTTGACGAAAGTCGCGTTCAACTCGGCCTCGAGTGACGGGGCCACCCGGTCCGTATCGCAATACAACGTCCGCATGCCGAAACCGGAGGCCCGCCGGGCCATCGCCTGACCGATCCGGCCAAAGCCGAAGAGGCCAAGCGTCTTCCCGTGCACGTCCACGCCGAGCATGAATTGCGGACCCCAACCGGGCCAGCCGCCTGCACGCAGCACGCGCTCCGATTCGCTGATACGACGCGCCGTGCACATCAGAATGGCCCATGTCAGATCGGCCGTCGTTTCTGTGAGGATGCCCGGCGTGTTCGTCACCGGAATACCGCGCGCCGTCGCCGCCTCGACGTCAATGTTGTTATAGCCGACGGCATAGTTGGCGATGATCGCGAGTTGCGGCCCGGCCGCGTCCATGACCTCACCATCTACCGCGTCCGTCAGAATGGGGAGGAGGGCGTGCACGCCGACGACGCCGGCCAGCAACTCATCGCGCCGAATGACGCGATCTTCCGGAAACACCGCCACGCTCGTCGCCCCGAAGGCCTTGGTCAATAACCGAATGCCGCGTTCCGGGAGCGGTCGAGTCACAAACACTCTGGGCATGCCGCTGTTCTCCCATGCTCATCCGCCCATGACGTCCGAGGGCTTACACCATCCGCCAGGCTGCGAGCAAGGCCCGCTTCGAACCGGCGATCACCGATTCCGGCCGTTCGCCGGGCATCGGCTTGACCTCGAAACACACCGGGCGTCGGTGTTCCGCCGAGGTGTAGCCCATGTCGAGGAGGTGGCGTAGGAACTCGGCCAGTTCCGGAACATCGTTTCGTGTTCCGGAAGCCCCGAACCTCGGATGATTGTCGCCGTATGCGGGATGTTGCGGATTGTCCATGGCGCAATTGCCGATGTGGACATGAACAAGGTGATCCCGTGCCACGTCAAGGGCCTTCTTCGCCGTCTCATCCATCAGCGGTAGATGACTCAGATCCACTACGATCCCGAAGTCCGAGTACTCCTTCCGAACTTCTTCGCTCACCTCGACGGCGTCCTCCGTCGGGCCGATCAGACCGTTCTTGCCATAGGCCACCTGGTCGAACGTTTCGAGCCGGATTTGGATGCCGCGGGGCGACCCGTAGGCACAGAGCCGCTTCAGCGAATCGACCAGGCGCTCCTTGGCCTCCTTGCGATCCTCGGTTACCGGGCCGCTCAACACCGTCACCGAATCGCACGACAGTTCCCGCGCCTGCTCGATGCCCCACTGAACCGCTTTCACGGCCCGATGACGTTCCATCCTGTCCGGATGATTCAAATCCAGGTTGCCCCCAAGGATGATCGGCTGCGCGCCGAAACTCGCCGCAATACGTGACGCCTCGACGATCTCGTGCACCTGGCTACGCACGAGCGGCGACTTCATCTGCGTCAGCTCGATATGGTCGAAGAACAGATCATCCGCAATGGAAGCCACCGTCTCCACAATCGGGCCCTCGCCGCACATACACTGCGGATAGGCCATGAAATGCAGGATACCAACGTTCATCTGGTCTAGGGGCGATCCGACCATCGACAGAGCACTCCACCTCATTGCGTTTTCCGAACTGAGCGGTAACGCGACACCCAACCTTGGCTCTATTGTAGCCCGCTTGGCCAACGACGTCAAAGCCGCTTTATCTCATGGCCGCCAATGGTCTATACTCGACTTCTCACGTCTAGGCGGTCACGCCTGATCGATTCTTGGTTTGAGCAACGGATCAACTTGAGAAGGAATTGTCGACGATGCCCAGGAACGTCATTGTGGCCCAATCCGGCGGCCCGAGTCCGGTGATCAATAGCTCGTTGCGTGGTGTGATCGAGACGTGTCGCATGTTTCCGGAGACGTTCGGAACCGTCTACGCCGGTTGGCACGGCATCGAGGGCGTCCTCAAAGAGGAGTTGCTCGACCTCTCGGCGCAGTCCGAGGAAGAGGTCGCGCTCCTGCGCTACACGCCGGCCGCCGGTTCCATCGGCACGTGCCGCTACAAGCTCAAAAAGAATCAAACCGAGGATTTCCAGCGCGTCATCGACGTGATGAAAGCCCACGATGTCGGCTATTTCTTCTATAACGGCGGCAACGACTCGATGGATACCGCCCACAAGGTCAGCGTGATTGCCAACGAACAGGGCCTCGATCTCGTCGCCGTCGGCGTGCCGAAGACCATCGATAACGACGTCGGCGACTCCGAGTTCAAGCTCATCGACCACACGCCCGGTTACGGAAGCGTGGCGCGCTACTGGATGGGCATCGTCCAGAATGCCAACGAGGAGAACGCCGGGTCGTGCCCGGCGGATCCCGTGTTGGTGCTCCAAGCCATGGGCCGGAAGATTGGCTTCATTCCGGCGGCGGCGCGCCTCGCCGATCCAAAACGCGAGATGCCGCTCCAGATTTACATGACGGAGTCCGGGTGCACGCCCGAGGAGATGTGCGACAAGGTCAGTGACCAACTCCGCGAAGACGGCCGCTGCATCATTGTCGTCAGCGAAGGGTTCGAGGTGGGCGAGTTGGGCGAATCCAAGGATAGCTTCGGCCACACGCAGTTCAGCGCATCGAAGACCACCGCTGCGCAGCAGATCGTCACGATGCTCAACGAGAAAGGGCTGCCGGTGCCCGGCAAGGCCCGAGGGCAAGTTAGCGGAACGGATCAGCGCGATACCTGCTGCTACGCCTCGATCGTCGATCTGGACGAAGCCTACAAAGTCGGACAGCAGGCTGCGCTGATTGCCCAAGAAGGCCAAAACGGCTGGATGGCCACCATTCTCCGCGAGCCGGGCGTCATCTACAACGTTCGCTACGACAAGGTGCCGCTCGAGAAGGTCGCCAACTCCGAACGCGAGTTCCCGAAGGCCTGGCTTGCCGACAACAAGATCGACGTGACCGACGATTTCGTACGCTACGCCAAACCGCTCATCGGCGAAGACTGGGCCAGCGTGCCGACCATCAACGGACGTCAACGCTTCGCGCGATTCCGGCCCGTATTCGCCGACAAAGTGTTGCCTGCCTATACGCTCCAGGCCTTGCGCAAGTAGGCGGTCGAGTGTCCCCGCAACCGGAAAGGAAGGCCCTGCGCCCATGGCAATTCTGGTGAACGGCGAGCGCGTAGACGACGCGCGCATTGAGGAAGCGAAGCAGCAGTTGGCCTCGCAGACGGCCGCGCGGCCCGGTCCGCCGGAGTGGGAGGCCCGCGGCATGGACCTCGAAGCCTTCGCCAAGGAAATGGTCATCGCGCGCGCACTAATCCAACAGGAGGCCAAGGCGCGGCCAGCGTTGGCGCGCGAGCAGGACGTGGCGAAGGAGGTGAAGCGGCTCCGGGCCGAACTTGGCTCGGACGAGGCGTTTCGCGATTTTCTGCAACGGCGTGGACTCACCGAACCCGAGTTCCGCACCGAAGTCCGAAACAGCATGGCCATTGACCGCCTTCTCGACCAGGCCTGCAAGGACGTCGCGGATCCCACCGACGAGGAGGTGCGTGCGTACTACGACGCGAACCCGGATCGATTCGCCCAGCCCGAACTCGTCCATGCTGCCCACATCGTCAAACACGTTCAGGGCAACATCCTGGATTTCGACGCCGCGCACGGGGAGCTTCACGAAGTCCGCGAACGCCTTGGGCGCGGCGAGGATTTTGCGGCGCTTGCCCGGCAGCACTCCGACTGCCCCGACAACGGCGGCGACCTCGGCTTTTTCCCTCGAGGGACCATGGTGCCGGAGTTCGACGAAGTCGTGTTCGCGCTCGAAACGGGCGCGACCAGTGCCGTGTTTCAGACTTCCTTTGGCTTGCATATCGCCAAGGTCTTCGAACGCGTGCCGACGAGACCTCAACCCCTCGATGACGTCCGCGACGAGGTGCGTCAGACCCTCCGCGACGAACGAGAGAACGCCGCCATCGATGCCTTCACTGAGACACTCAAGGCCCGTGCAACGATCGAAGAGATCATCGAATAGCATGCCGGCCGTCCTTCCCGTCCATTCACGGAACGAACGTCACCGGAATCCACTTGCGCACGGAGTTGACCAACCATATCCGCGTCGCTCGCGTAAGGCCGGCCATGGGCACGACCCGCTCGCAGATTTCCCCCGACCGCAGCAGATCCGCGCGCATCGTGCCGGGCAGCAGACCGCAGGCGACCGGGGGCGTCACGCGTTTGCCGTCAAGCTCCGCGACCACGTTGGCAATCGTGCTCTCCGTGACTTCGCCCCGACGATTCCACAGAATGACGTCATCGCAATCCGGACGCCCTGATTTCAGCTGCGCGTAGACCGCTCGCGCCGTCGTCTTGTGATACAAGAACAGGTCGTTCGTATCGATGGGCTCTCGAGCCAACCCGACGCGCCACTCGCCGATTGGCTCGATCGGCTGTGTCTCGGTCCGGCAGGCGCCGGTGCGATGCAGCAGCAAACGGACCTTCTGCGGATGGCTCCCCAGAGGGGCCGCACCAAGTGCTGAACGAATCGTGTTTTGCTCGAAACGGAATCCAAGGCGTTCGGCGCTCCAGCGCATGCGATCCACATGCTCGTCAAGAAGGAAGTAGCCACCGTCGTACCGCAGCGACTCGACCAGTTCAAACTCCGCGCCACAGGCGTCCAGTACCCGAGCCTTCGCCATACACTCCTCGTATTCCGCCGAGGCCTCCGAGTCCCACGTGATGCCGCTGCCCACGTGATACGACGCCGCACCCTTCAGCGTGTCGATGAGAACCGTCCGGATCGCCACGTTGAACTGCGCCTGGCGCCCCGGCATCAACCAGCCGACGGCCCCGCAGTAGACGCCGCGTGGAGCCGGCTCGAGTTCGCCGATGATCTGCATCGTGCGAACCTTCGGCGCACCGGTCACCGACCCCGACGGAAACAGCGCCGCCACAATGTCCCCGAAAGAGGCCTTCGTTTCCGACGTAATCGTCGAGGTCATCTGCCATACCGTCGGATAGGGTTCGGCGGTGAACAGGTCCGAGACGCACACCGAACCCGTCTCGCTCACGCGTCCCATATCATTGCGCAGGAGATCCACGATCATCGCGTTCTCCGCCCGTTCTTTCTCGCTGGCCAGGAGTTCGCGCCGCAGCCGCTCGTCTTCTTCACGGAAGCGGCCGCGCGGCCGCGTACCCTTCATCGGCCGTGTTGTAAGCCTGCGTCCGTCGAGTCGGAAGAACAACTCGGGCGATACGGACAGGACCTTGAACCGCCCGAAATCCAGATAGGCGCCATACTCCGTCGGCTGGGCGTCAACGAGTCGCCGGAACCAACCGACCGGATCGCCCGCGAACCGCGCCCGCAGAGGGAACGTGTAGTTGACCTGATAGGTATCGCCTGCGGCGATCAGGCTGCGGATGCGGTTCACCCCGTTGAGGTATTCCTCCCTGGACACGGCGGCTTGCCACGGACCCAGGTCCATCGCGCCCGTTCCTTCGGCCATCGCAGCGGTGTCCGAGCACTTCCGAAACAGGCCGAAGCATGCTAGCGGCAATTCCGTGGCCTTCTGCGTGACCAGTTCCGAATGCAGACCCGACGCCGCCTCGTACGTGATGAAACCCGCCGCCATCAGCCCCCCGCTCACCGCCGATTCGACGGAGGCGAGGCAATCGCGCACTTCCCCCAACGTAGAGGCTGATACGATACGTTCGGGATCGTCGAACCTTCTCACCGTATGCCGCGAAACGAAAAGCGCTCTTTCACAAGGGTCCATGGTGGCGTGCACATCCTTTCATGCGGTGCTGCCAGTGGATTGCGAGATTAACAGGCCTCGTTTGACCCGTCAAGCCGACCCCATCGAATTGTGAAAGCCTCGCGATTCTGATACACTCTCGCCGCTGTTGTGTCGCCAGTGGAGTTCTCATCTGATGATCGAAGCGAAACTTGTCGAGTGCATTGCCAAAGAGGTCGCAACCTCGCCGGAGCTCGTGGCGCGAGCCATCGAACTGCTCGATGGCGGCGCCACCATACCATTCATCGCCCAGTATCGAAAGGACGCCATCGGCGATCTGACCGAGGCTCAACTCGAAACCATCCTTGAGCGCAACAGCTATTTCATCGGACTGGTCGAGCGGCGGAACGGCATCCTCAAGATCCTCGAGAAGGACGGACTGGCCACCGACGAGCTGCGCACGCGAATCGATTCCTGCTACGACAAGGCCGATCTCGATGAACTGTTTCTCCCTTTCAAGAAGCAGCGTCCCTCGAAAGCCACCTTGGCCCGACAGAAGGGCCTGACCCCCCTCGCCGATATGCTCTGGAGTCAGGAGACTCCGACCGACGACGTACACCGCCTCGCCGAACCCTTCGTGCGCCCCGAGAAGGTGGTGGGTTCCACGGAAGAGGCGCTCGAAGGCGCGCGCTTCATCCTTGCCGAACGCCTCATGCTTGACCCCGGCATCCGTGCCCTGATTCGCGATCGCATGCACGCCGAAGGCAAGATCACGGCGCGGCCGACCAAGAATGCCGAAGGACAGAAGACCAAGTTCGAGGCCTACTACACCTTCTCCGAGCCCATATCCAGCATCCCGTCCCACAGGCTCCTCGCCGTGCTGCGCGGCGTCAAGATGGGATTCCTCCGCATGGAACTCGAGATGGACGATGACAAGCTTTTCGCCGATCTCATGGCCCGATGCGTTCGTGCACCCGGCTCGCCCTACGAACAGCAAGTCCGAATGGTGATGCAGGACGCCTACTACCGGCATCTGCGCCCGGCCCTCGAACACGAGACCGTGACGGCCCTGCACAAGCGCGCCGACCGAGAGGCCATCGCCGTCTTCCGCGACAACATCGCCAATCTCCTGATGGCGGCGCCCGCCGGCGCCGTGGTCGTTCTCGGCGTGACCCCCGGTCAAGGCAAGGCCACGCGCCTCGCCGTGGTGGACGATTCCGGCGCCGTGGTCGCCCATGCGGTCCTGGACGTGCCCGAAGCGGGCGGACCAGCCGATGAACCGGAGGCGGTCGTCGTCAACCTCGTCAACGATCACCACGTCCACATCGTCGCCGTGGGCAGCGGCGCCACGGCGCGCGACGTGGGGCAGTTCATGCGCGAGGCCCTGGCCAAGAACGGCATCCGAGACGTCCGCTGCGTCTTCGTCAGCGACGCCGGCGCCACAACCTATGCCTCCTCCAAGCCCGCGCGTCAGGAACTCACCGATCTCGATGCGGCCACCCGCAGCGCCGTCTCCACCGCACGCCGGCTTCAGGACCCCTTGCGCGAGCTGGTCAAGCTTGAGCCGCGCAATATCGGTGTGGGCCAGTACCAGCACGACGTCAACCAACGCCAGTTGCGCGAGGCCCTACACCGTATGGTCGTCTCGTGCGTCAGCAGGGTAGGGGTCGACCTCAATTCCGCCCCCGTCGAGCTCCTGCGCTACGTCAGCGGCCTCCAAATGGGTACCGCCCAGAACATCGTGGCCTATCGACAACAGATCGGCGGATTCAAGAACCGTGGTCAACTCATCGAGGTCGATGGCATCGGCGCCAAAGTCTTCGAGCAATGCTCGGGTTTCCTGCGCATCTCCGGCGGCGACCAGCCCCTTGACGCCACCGCCATCCATCCCGAGGCCTACGGCGTTGTCGGAAGCATTGCCGCTGCCGCAGGCGTCTCCGTCACCGAGCTCCTGCGCAACCGCGAAGCCATCGAGCGCATCGACCTCGAAACCTTTGCCGGTGACAACATCGGCCCGCGCGCCCTCAGAGATATCCGTGACCAACTGCTCCATCCAGGCCATGACATCCGAGGCCGGTTCCGCGCACCCAAGTTCCTCGACAGTGTCCGCTCCGTCCAGGACCTCGAGGAAGGCATGGAAATGGAGGGCGTCATCACCAACGTGACCGACTTCGGCGCGTTTGTCGACGTTGGTGTACAGCAGGATGGCCTCGTGCACCTCTCGGAACTTGCCAACCGCTACGTCGTCGATCCTCGAAGAATGGTGAGAGTCGGACAGATCGTCCGAGTCAAAGTCATCAAGGTCGACAAAGAGTCGCCGCGCATCTCACTCTCCATGAAGGCGGCCGCCCCGCCGCCCAGACGTCGGGCACCGCGCAAGCCCGTACCCGCGCCCAAGGATGATGCCGCGGCGCCGCGCGAGGACCAAGCCCCGCGCGAGCCCCGCGAACGGCGAGACCGGCCCCCACGCGATCGCGCCCAGGATCGCGACGACGCCAGACCACGGCCAAGACCCGCCCAGGATCGGCGTGCAAGGCCCGGCGAAGGCGACCGGAGCTCCGATCGCCGCCGACCCCCGCGGCCGGACGACCGCCGACCCCAGCGGCCCAGCGGGCCACGTGAATTCGGGCGTCAAGACAGCGGCACCCTCAACACCCAGTTGGCCGATCAGCTTGCCGCGCTACGCGACAAACTCGGCCGAGGCTGACGATAGGGGCGAAGGCAAGGCGCCAAGCCTCCGGTCGTCTGAATGGGGACTATCCCAAGCGAGCGAGTCGTTGCCTATCCCACGGAGCCTTGCGGCGATGGAAGCGAGATGTGTCCGGCCTTGTTCTGCGATCCGCTCTGTGTTGGCTCTACGCGTCCACGGTCCACTCCCGGAGGTCCATGGGCAGTGGGGATTAGCGTGGGATTAGCGGGACACCTTACTTAATTCTGGTAAAGAAGCGTTTGTTGTGGTAGGCTTGGGGGTATGTCGCGCATAGCACGAGTCGTAGTACCGGGACTGCCGCACCATGTGACGCAACGAGGCAACCGGAGCATGCAGACTTGTTCCCTCGACGCCGACGACGAGGAGTACCTGGCGTTGATGGCCACCTGGTGCCGACGGGGTGAAGTGAGCGTGTGGGGCTATTGCCTCATGCCGAACCACATCCATTTGGTGCTTGTTCCGCAGAACGCCGAAGGTCTCCGGCGGTCGGTCGGCGAGGTCCATCGGCGCTACACGTGTCACGTCAATGCCCGGGAGGCGTGGACCGGGCATCTGTGGCAGGGGCGTTTCCTCCGCAAGCGCAAACCTGGCCCCAAAACACTGCGAGACGAGAGCTAAGTATGGTGTTCCGGAGTTTCTCCCGGAGTTTCTCCGGAATTCGGAGGTTCTGCGGGATTTCTGCGGAATTCCTGCAAGACCCCGCACGAAGTATCGGAAGAGAGCAAAAGATAAGTAGTCTGTTAGCATGCATAGGTTCGAAGTGGATGGGTAAGCTTGGAAAAAA
>DAIPKA010000032.1:0-75043 GCA_036769985.1 Candidatus Hydrogenedentota bacterium
GGACCCGGCGCAGGTGGACTACGGCGATACGAGCGACATTACCGTAACGCCCGCGCTGGGCTGGCACATCGTGAGCGTCGTGGACAGCGAGGAAGGCCCGAAGCCCGGCTCGTATACCACGACGCCGGTGACGGCCAACCGGACGGTGACGGCGACGTTCGCGATCAACACGTACACGATCACGTGCGACGTGACGGGCAACGGGACCTGCGTGGCAGACCCGGCCACGGTGGACCACGGGGATACGAGCGACATTACGGTAACGCCCGCGGTCGGCTGGCACATCGTGAGCGTCGTGGACAGCGAGGAAGGCCCGAAGCCCGGCTCGTATACCACGACGCCGGTGACGGCCAACCGGACGGTGACGGCGACGTTCGCGATCAACACGTACACGATCACGTGCGACGTGACGGGCAACGGGACCTGCGTGGCAGACCCGGCCACGGTGGACCACGGGGATACGAGCGACATTACGGTAACGCCCGCGGTCGGCTGGCACATTGTGAGCGTCGTGGACAGTGAGGAAGGGCCACAACCCGGCTCGTACACGACTACGCCGGTGACGGCCAACCGGACGGTGACGGCGACGTTCGCGATCAACACGTACACGATCACGTGCGACGTGACGGGCAACGGGACCTGCACGGCGGACCCGGCCACGGTGGACCACGGGGACACGAGCGACATTACGGTGACCCCGGCGGTGGGCTGGCACCTTGTGAGCGTCGTGGACAGCGAGGAAGGGACGAAGCCCGGCTCGTACACGACTACGCCGGTGACGGCCAACCGGACGGTGACGGCGACGTTCGCGATCAACACGTACACGATCACGTGCGACGTGACGGGCAACGGGACCTGCGTGGCAGACCCGGCCACGGTGGACCACGGGGATACGAGCGACATTACGGTAACGCCCGCGGTCGGCTGGCACCTTGTGAGCGTCGTGGACAGCGAGGAAGGGACGAAGCCCGGCTCGTACACGACTACGCCGGTGACGGCCAACCGGACGGTGACGGCGACGTTCGCGATCAACACGTACACGATCACGTGCGACGTGACGGGCAACGGGACCTGCACGGCGGACCCGGCCACGGTGGACCACGGGGACACGAGCGACATTACGGTGACCCCGGCGGTGGGCTGGCACCTTGTGAGCGTCGTGGACAGCGAGGAAGGGACGAAGCCCGGCTCCTACACGACGACGGCCGTGACGGCGAATCGCACCGTGACGGCTACATTCGAGGAAGATGCCACCGCGCCCCCCGCGGTCACCTCGTTCGCGATCAACAGCGGCGCGGCGACAACGATGACCTTGGCGGTGACGCTCGACAACACGACGACGAACAGCCCGACGGACTACATGGCGAGCGAGTCCGCCAGCTTCACCGGAGCGTCATGGACGGCCTATAGCGCCGCGCCCTCGTTCACGTTGTCCTTTGGCGTGGGGACGCGGACGGTGCACTTCAAGGCGCGGAACGCGGGCGGCGAATCCGGCGTGGTGACCGACACGATCTTCGTGGTGCCGAACACGGTGTCCGTGGCGGCGGGGACGTTCACGATGGGCCGGCCCTATGCCTGGGACGCGTCGTGGGGCGGCGAACGCACGAATGAACTGCCGACGCACTCAGTCGAGCTGGGCGCGTATCAGGTGGGGCGCGGCAAAGTGACAAACAAGGAGTATTGCGACGTCCTGAACTGGGCGAAGGCACAGGGGTATCTGTACAGCGATACCGCCGGGACGGCCTGGCCCGGCTCGGGGAACATCTACGCGGGCAACGCTTCGGGCGCGCGGTATCTCATCGTTTCATTCGCGTCGTCCGACATCCAGTATTCGGGCGGGGTGTTCACGTCCAAGGCGCGGACGGGCCTCGCGCCCGGCAGCGGGACGACGAGCTACTCGATGGATACCCATCCGATGGTGTATGTGTCTTGGTACGGCTCGGTGGCGTTCTGCAACTGGCTGAGCCAGATGCAGGGTTTGACGCCGTGTTACGACATGGCCACCGCGCTCTGGCCGCTGACGGTGGCGCCGCCGGCCTCGGGCGGGTACCGCTTGCCCACCGAAGCCGAATGGGAGCGGACGGCGGCGTGGGACGGCGCCAAGCACTGGGTTTACGGCTTCACGAGCGACACCCTGTCCGGCCGGGACCGCTGTAATTATTACTGGTGGAACGGCAGTTCCCATGTGGACTACAACAACCCGCTGGGTTTGACGACGATGCCCTATACATCACCGGTGGGCTGGTTCGACGGCGCCCATGTGAGTCCAAACCCGCAGCCCTCGGGCATTGCGACCGTGAACAGCCTGAGCCCGGTGGGCGCGTACGACATGAGCGGAAACGTTTGGGAGTGGTGCGGTGATTGGTACTTGTCGACGTACTACAGCGGCGGCGCGATGACGAATCCGACCGGACCGGCTACGGGCTCGTCCCGCGTTACTCGGGGCGGTGGCTGGCTCAACGACTTCAGCATCTGTCGTTCCGCGTATCGTAACAACCTCACCCCGACGACTACGCTCAATCGCATCGGGTTCCGCCTTGCCAGGTCTTAGAGCTTGTTTGCTTTACCGCTTTACCGCTTGGAGAAGTATTTGAGAGTCAAGCTTCAGGCCGGAAGGGCCAAGAAGCGCGATAGCGCAAGAAGGCCCTTCCGGCCTGAAGCGGCGGAGTGGAAGGTGGCCTTGAATTTGAACTCTGGACAACAGGGGGGATGCAAGGGGGGCTTGCCCCCTTGCTTGAAGTTTTTGAGGATTGAAGGCTTGTGCAGGTACGGGTATTCACGATGTCTTTTTCGCCGCGGTTGGGCGGTTTCGACGACGAACCGCTTCGTGGCTTCCTTGCCGACAAACAGGTTCATTCGCTGGAGAACTGGCATTTCGTCCACGAGGGCGTGCCGTACTGGAGCGTGCTCGTCTGCTATTCGATGAAGCCCGAGGAGTCCGCACGGCCTGCCGCAACCCAAACGCAGAAGGGTTTGGAGAATTGGCGCAAGCAGTTGAAGGACGCGGACTGGCCGCTGTTCAATGCATTGCGTGAGTGGCGCAAGCGCCGGGCGGATGAAGAAGGCATCCCGGCGTACCTGATATTCACGAACGAGCAACTGACGCGGATCATATTGGATCGGGTTGGGACATTGTCTGGGTTGGGCCGGATTCCGGGCGTGGGTCCGAGCCGGGTCGAGAAATATGGAAAGGACGTGTTGAGCATCCTCGATGGACGGCGCACAGGAAACGAAGAGCGGCGTGAGGGAACTGCGGGCGCTGACGGCGTGGATGGAGTTCGTGGAGTGGCTGTTGCCAACGACGGAGAAGTTCCCGAAGAAGGTGCGGTTGACGCTCTCGAACCGGATCGACAACCTGGCGCTGGACGTGGCGATGACGCTGACGGAGGCGCAGTACACGAAATCGCCTGCAAACGCTATCCGGCAGGCCAATTTGCTGCTCACGAAGTTGCGGATCCTGTTGCGCTTGTCGCACACGTTGGCCTTTCTTCCACACAAGCAATATGAACATGCCAGCCGGAAGATCGACGAAGTGGGCCGGATGATCGGGGCTTGGGGAAAGGGTGAATTCTGAATTCTGAAGGGTGAGAAAGATGCTGGTATACGTAGACACGTCGGTGTTTGGCGGTGTGTTCGACCCGGAATTCGAGCGAGGCTCACAAGCGTTATTCCAGAAGATTCGGGACGGACAGCTACGTGGTGCGGTTTCCGCGTTGGTAGCGGATGAATTGGTGCGGGCGCCAGCGCGGGTGAGCGGACTCTTCACGGAACTTGAGCCGTTGCTTCTCCGGCTGGATATTGGTCGGCCGGCCTATGCACTTCGCCGCGCCTACCTTGATGCCCGCGTCGTTGGGCCGCGCTGGGCAGCGGACGCGCTCCACGTGGCATCTGCCACGGTGGGCGGCTGCCGGGCCATCGTGAGCTGGAACTTCAGGCACATCGTGCACTTTCAGCGCATTCCATTGTATAATGCAGTCAACGAGATACACGGTTACAATCCAATCCGGATATACACACCGCTGGAGATGGCCTTCGATGAAGACGAAGAAGAAGAGCTTTGATTGCGTCGAAATGATGCACGCAGGCGCGTTGCGCATCTACGAAGAAACGAAGGACATGACAGAGCAAGAAGAGCTGGCCTATTGGGAGCGGAAGAACCAGGAGATGCGCCAGAGGCATCCGCGTCTCAAGGCAAGGGAGGAGGCCTCCTCTGTAGCCCCGTGAAGCGCATCGGTCACGTTTTCGAGCAAGTCACGGCCTTCGCGTCGTTGCATGACGCCGCCTATCGAGCCTTGCGCGCCAACCGGGAAAATAGCGACGCGCTGCGGTTCATGCACGACCTTGAGCCGGAGATCCTTCAGCTTCAGCGAGAACTCGAGAGCGGGATCTACCGGCCCGGTCCGTATCACACCTTCACCATCTGGGAGCCGAAGGAAAGGCACATCGCCGCAGCGCCGTTCCGGGACCGCGTGGTGCATCATTCCGTGTGCGCCGTGCTGGAACCGGTCTTCGAGCGGCGTTATGTCTACGACTCGTATGCGTGCCGGCGGGACAAGGGCAGCCACCGCGCCATCGCGCGGGCCGTTGGCTTCGCGCGCGGGAACCGGTATTTCCTCAAGTGCGACGTACGCAAGTATTTCGAGAGCATCGACCACGGGGTGTTGAAAGGTATCCTCGCGCGGCTGTTCAAGGACCGGCGGTTTCTCGAGTTGCTCGGGCTGATTGTGGAGCACAACGCACCGGGCAAGGGCGTGCCCATCGGCAACCTGACGAGCCAGCACTTCGCGAACCTCTACCTGGACCAGTTGGACCATTTTGTCAAAGAAGAGCTTCGTGTGAAGCGCTACGTGCGGTATATGGACGATTTCCTGTGCTTCGCGGACAGCAAGGATGAACTGCACGCAGTGCATGGCGAAGTGCGGGCATTCTTGCGGGAACAGCTGCACCTGGATCTCAAGGAGAACAAGTGTTACGTGGCGCCGGTTACACAAGGGATTCCCTTTCTTGGCATGCGGGTCTTCCCGGGCACGGTGCGGCTGTCCCGGCCATCGCTGGTGCGGTGTGGGCGTAAACTGAAGCGGCGGGAGCAGGCGTTTGCCGAGGGGCGCAGCACGGAAGAGAAGCTGGTCCAAAGCGCGGGCAGCCTGATCGCGCATATTGCCCACGCAAACACGATGACTTTGCGGCGGCCGTGGTTCGCCGCAAATGAAGGATAAAGGCCGAAGAGGCTCGAACCGCGTGAATCGGGGCGGTAGCTGGAACAACAACTTCAACAACTGTCGTTCCGCGTATCGTAACAACAACACCCCGACGAATACGAACAATAACATCGGGTTCCGCCTTGCCAGCTCATCGCGCCGCCAGATCGCGGATGTCCAAGGATGTCCGCGCCGTGCACCGGTGATGACCCGGCCACTATCCTGCTCCAGGCATGGCCTGGACAAACATAACCCGGCCGGGCGGGGCTGGTAGGGGCATCAGCTTCTTCAAACGTCCCGCCCGGCTTATGTGTCCAGGAGTTGCTCCTTCAGTCTACGCGTCGCAACTACAATCAGGGCTTCAGGTCGCACTCCCAGATGGCAATTCCTGTGTCCCAATCCGATGCCTCTTCCCGAAGCTTCTCTTCGGCAAGTTCTCGTTCGGCAAGCCATGTTGCTTCGACTTGCTTCGCGGAACTCTCGGTCATGAAGGCGCGCACACCGCGCACAATGCCTTCCTCCATCGGTACGCAAGGAGGAAAAGCGGGGACAGTCCCGTCTTCACTCGTACCTCGCTACGCTTGGTACAGTCCCCGTTTTCCCTTTCCTTGAGCACTCACCACGGGTGCTTCGAATCGGCCCAGACTCGCGGTCGTCGCTGCGGTGGTCCTGGACGATGAAGTGCGTGGCGAGTGAGTCGGGGGCTGGAAAACTGGGGACCGTCCACGCGCTCGAAGACTCGCTTGGTACAGTCCCCGTTTTCCGAGCGGGCGCGCCGCGTCCTCAAAGGACTCGGCGTCCAGGTCGATGACCCAGGTCACGCGGTATTCCATGGTCTTTCGCCTCCTTACTCAGACGGTGACTTCGTCAAGCTGGACGACGTCGCCAAGGGCCTCGAACTCCGGGCTGTCGCTCCGGCCGCCGAAGAGGACGGTCAACGCCCTGAACGTGCGGGCTTTCAGTTGCCGCTGGTTTTCCTCCGTCATGCTTGCGCAACCGTCCGTGAGGATGACGGCTTTGTCGAAGCGGTTGGCCATGACATGTGTCTTTCATGACGTTCGCCCGGAGGCGAGCCGTCATTGCGGTGCGGGGATTGGAATTCGGCAGCGCGTGTTGCGGCCGCGGGGGGGCTTCTGTTAGGCTCCCGTCATCACATCCAAGGAGGACCTCCATGCCCGTGCCCCTGCTCGACCTGCGCGCGCAATACCGCCGGATCCGGTCCGAGATCGATGCGGCGGTGGCGGAAGTGTTCGAGTCGCAGATGTTTGTCGGCGGCCCCAAAGTGGAGGCCCTCGAGCGGGCCGCGGGCGCGTATCTCGGCGCGGAACACGCGGTGGCCGTTGCCTCCGGCACCGATGCGCTCTTGCTCTCGCTCAAGGCCGTGGGGGTGGAATCCGGCGACGAAGTGATTACCAGCACGTTCTCGTTCTTTGCCACAGCCGGAGCGACGGTGAACGCCGGGGGCGTTCCGGTGTTCGTGGATGTCGATCCGGACACGCTGAACCTCGATCCGGCTCAGGTCGAGGCTCGCATCACCGGGCGGACACGGGGGATTGTGCCGGTTCATCTTTTCGGGCAGTGCGCGGACATGGATCCCATTCTCGCCCTCGCCGCGCGGCACGGCATTTCGGTGGTGGAAGACGCGGCGCAGGCCATCGGGGCACGCTACAAGGGGCGTATGGCCACGACGCTGGGCGACGCGGCAGCGATCAGCTTCTATCCGACCAAGAACTTGGGCGGCGCGGGCGATGCCGGCATGGCCGTGGCGCGCGACGCAGCGGTAGCCGGTGCTCTCCGAATCCTGCGCAACCACGGCAGCGAGAAGACGTACCATCATCGAGTGGTCGGCACCAACAGTCGACTCGATGCCATCCAGGCAGCGGTCTTGCTTGTGAAGCTCAAGTACATCGATGCGTGGAATGAGGCCCGTCGTGCCCACGCCGCGTATTACGACGAGCGGTTCGCGGAAGTGGGCGAGGTGGCAACGCCCATCGCCCGGCCCGAATGCCATCACGTCTATCACCAGTACGTCATCCGTGTACCCGAACGAGACGCCGCGTGCCGATTCCTGGCCGAACGCGGCGTGGGGTGCGCGGTCTTCTACCCCATTCCGCTTCACGAACAAGAGTGCTTCGCTCGATTCGGGCCGCATGCGCCGTGTCCGGTTGCGTCGCAGGCCAGCCGGGAAGTGCTTGCCCTACCGGTCTATCCCGAACTTACGCGCGAGCAACAAGACGAGGTGGTGGAGGCGGTCAAGGATCACTTGGCGCATCGCTAGGGCACAACGCCCCTCATTGCGGCAAGGTCAACTCGCAAGCGCTTGCCGTCGCCTCGTTCGTGACGACGGCGTCGTGGGTTTCTCTCCGCTCCGGGTGCGCGTTTCGCCCCGTGAGGGCGGCGTACGCCGTAGACGCCAAACATGCGCGAACACCCTCGGCCACGCGGGGAGCGTCCTCGGCCCGGCACAGCGCGAGGACGGCGCCCGCGATGCCGGCGCCTGTGAGCGAGGCACCCAAGGCGCCCGCGGAAAGGGCCGCATCGACAAGCGCATCCAGGACGGGACTGCTCGCGCCGTACGCGCCCGGACACTGCTCGATGGGCGTGGCGGCGGCGGCCAAGGCCTCGATGGCGGCATCGCTCACGTCACAGGCGAAGGCTGTGCCGTCGCGGCCGATGCGCCGGTCGCCGTCGTGACCGGTGGTCATGAGCGCGCCCGCGCGGTCGAGATCGCCCGAGGCCACGGCCTCGCCAAAGGTACGGGCGCGCTCCGATTCCGCGATTCCGAAAAGGAGGGGCCCACGCAGATGGATGGACGTCGGGCGCCGTGCCGGATCGACGGTTCCGAAGTACCGCCCGTAGGCCTCGTCAAGATCCGGCAGGTCATAGCGGCGCCGCAGTTCATCCAGACCGAGCGACTCAGGCACGCGTCGCAGCCAAGCATAGATTCGGTCCGCGCCGAGCTCGTGCGGCGACACGCGCGCCAGACTGTTGAGTTGCGCCACGACCTCGGGGGCCAGGCCGTCCCGCGCGGCTTCCTGACGCAGAATGGACAGCGCCAGCGAATAGGCGAATCGGTTGCGCGTGTACTCGACGAGCGCGGCGCCGCTCAGACTTCGCGTGGTGCCGGAATCGATGACGAGCACGCGTGCCGAGTCCGGAAAGGCCATGGGCCGCGCCGCCGCCGTATCGAAAGCCTCGGGCCGAAAGGCCACATTCACGAGTTCCCCGCGCTTGGGCAAGACCATGGCGGCCTGATCGCCGAGCCCACACCGGGAGCCGGTAAACCACTCGGCATCACGCGCGGCCGTGATGAGAGCATCGCCCTCGAGGGGGCGCCCTGCGCAAGCGGTGGCCGCGAGCACCAGGGCCACACAGATGGCCGACGACGAACTAAGGGCCGCGCCTCGCGGAATGTCGCTGCCGAGAACGCCGACGAGGCCGGGCAGCGGACACGCCGGTCTCGCGAACCGGGCGCGCAGCATCGCGCCGCAGACGTAGTGGCCCCAGGCGCCTCGATGGGCTTCGACATGCGACCTGACGGCCGGATCGGCGATGAAGTCGAGCCAGGTGCGGCCGAACGCACGGCGTTCGGACAAGGGATGGATCGAGAAAGTAGCGTCGCCAAAAGAGGGATCCACGTTGGCAAACTCGAAGTGTTCCGCCGCGTGATCTGCGACCGCCACGACGGCTTCGCGCTGATGGGTCATCAGATTGAGGTAACCGCCGTGGGTGTCGACGTGCATTCCGCGCAGGTTGATCCGTCCGGGCGAGCGAAACAGGCGGATCGGCCTATCGCCGAAACGCTCGACGAAGCGCCCGATGACACGGCGGAGCAGTTCGAGGCGCCTGTCGAGTACGTCGGAATCAGTCCCGTAGATGGCATGGAACGATTCGAGCGCGCGGGCACGTCCCAGGAAATCGGCCCAGGTTCGAGCGGCAACAGCATGATTCGCGATCGGCATCGGTGCAAGGCTTAGTCGTAGCTGGTCTTGATGTTGTACTTGGCGCTGAGGTGGCGCAGTTCGCTAAGCAGTTCCGGTTTCTCGCCCACGCGACAGATCTCGCCGATGAGGTAGTAAATCTTCTGAAAGGCCCAGTTGCGCGCGATGTCCTGGTCGCCTGTCTTGGCCTTCGAGAGATCGGTTTTGAACACGAGTTCTTTTCCGTTTTGTCCGGCCTGACCGGTCAGACGCATGGAGAAATCCTTGTCGGATTTCGGATCGAAGCGGCCGTATACGGTGACCGCACGACCGCGATAGAAATCGGGAACACGCTTCGGAAACACGCCGTCCTCTTGGATGCGGCCGTAGTCCGTGTCGAGGTTGACGAGGAGGGGATCGCCGAGGCGCTCGAAGAACCGGGGCAGGTCCCGGTCAATATCCTCAAGGCGCGGGGAGACGTGCGCCTCGCCCTTGTTCCGGTAAGCCAGAAGATCGAGCAGGTACTGGTTCACCGTATTGCCGCCGCTATAGGCAAAAATGGTGTTTCCCTTGTCATTCTCGGCCGTGAGTGCATTGATGATGCTGCGGCTGTCCACAACGCCCGCCGTGGGGCGCCCGTCCGTCATTACGAGAACAATACCGGGCACACCTTCGCGCGGCGAGCTTCCGAGCACCGGCCGGATGGCTTCGTAGACATTGGTTTGTCCACGCGATTCGAGGCCGCTCAGGAACGACGTGGCCTCGACCTTATTCTCTGGTGTGGCCGACACCGGTTCGGGTCGGAACTGGGTGGCGGTATCACGAAACACGACGATGTTGAACCGGTCTTCCGGCCGCAGCTTGGCGACCATTTCCTTGATGCCGTTCGCCGTGGACTTCAGCTTTCGTTCGAGGATGCTGTTCGAGGAATCCACGATGAAGGTGACGTCTTTGGGCAAGACGTCGATCGCTTCGTCTTCTTTCGGCACAATCTGCAGCCGGAAATAGCCCTTCGCCTCATCCGGCGGCACGAACGTGTCCAGTCTGATGTCCACCAGATCATCCATGAACTCGTACGGACTCTCATTGCGGACCTCGTTGAGGACGGGCAGGTGCATCAGGCTGTGCTCGAGGGGCAATGCGGCCAGACTCGGCGACGCGGCCTCGGGGTCGAGCACGCCCTCTTCGAAAGCTGGGCCCTTGCCCTTGTCCGCCAGCACGCTGCTAGGGGCTTGGGCGCGTTCGCCAAGCGAGCTGCCCAATGAGGGCGCGCTCAGCAACACCTCGCCGGAACGGTCGCCTTCGAGCACGCCCCGCAGCGAAGGGAATTCCTCGGGGCCCAGGACTCGGTTGGGGCTGGGCCGGACGAACCGCCGGGCCACCTCGACATCCTTGCGGGCGTCCTGTTGGGCGATCTCGATGATCTTCGCGTCAACCTTCTGCACCACCTCGGGATCCTGGTTCAGATCGTACTCGCGTTCGAGCGACTCCGTGGCGACCCGGGCCTCCAGGTCGGGAAGCTCGACGAGTCTATCCAGCAGCGAGCTATCCAGGCGCAACTGCTCTTCCTCGCGTGCCAACATGTCTTCGACGCGCCCGGGCCGGGAGGCTAGCGTGCCGCGTCCGTCCACGGGGGCGGCCTGCTCGACCGGCTCGGAGAAGAGGTCCTCGAGTTTGACCTGGAAGGAGGGCAACGGCTCCGGTTGGGTGTGGGCGCGCAGAATGAGCACGCGCGGCGCCACGGCCAGGAGCAACGCATGGGCCGCCAGCGCCACGAGCGCACTCAATGCCAGCACCGCTCTACGACTCAACATCACCTAACCCATCCTCATCCAAGTCCGGCGAGTCTTTCCTTGGCCTTGGCGGCCTGTTCACTCTCGGCGTAGGTATCGACGAGTTCTTGGTACGTTTTCCGCGCCTGATCGAGACTCTCCGCCTTCTCGAAGCACTGACCAGCCCGCCATAACGACTCGGGCGATAGCTCCTCGTGTAGGAACAGAATGGCTACGCGCATATAGCTCTTCGCCGCGGCGGCAAAATCGCCGCTACCCTCGTAGATTTCTCCCAGCCGGAAGCGCGCCCGTGCCGCGGCGTCGCCATTGTTCGCGTTGGCCGCTTCCTCATAGAGCTTGATCGCTTCCTCCGGATTCTTGTTGGCCTCGTGGAGACGCGCCATGCGGTATCGCGCATCGATCGACACGGCGCTTCGCGGTGCGCTCTCGACGACCAGGCCGAACCGCTGGATCGCCTCGTCGATCCTGCCGGCCGCTTCACTGCATTCGGCGATCTTGAACCGAACCTGCTCCGGATTGGGGTACTCGGGATTGGCCTTGAGCAGGGCATCGAAGGCGGCCGCCGCGGCATCCCATTGCTGTTGGTCGAAGCAACGCTGCCCGACCCACGCGTACGTCTCTTCATTGAGCGTGATGCTGGGAAACTCTCTCATCAGGCGCAGGAAGAGGTCGGCGGCTACATCGTAATCTTTGGTTTCATAGCGGGCCAGGGCCAGGCCTTTGAGGGCGCGTCCCACGTAAGGGCTCTGGCCGCCCGCGTTGAGCACGGCATCGAAGGGCTCGATCGCCTTGAGCGGATCCTTGGCGTCGCACAGGTAGTAGTCGCCCACGCGGAAGCGCGCTTCGGCAATGTAGGAACTGTCGGGGAATTGTTCGACGATCTGCCGGAACGTCTCGGCGCTGGACTTGTAATCCTTCATGTTGTGGTAGGTGATGGCCAACCGATAGAGCGTCTCAAGACGAATGGACGGATCGGCCGGAGCGGCCAGAATGGTCTTGTACTTTTCCACGGCGGCGGAGAACGCGTCGCCCGAGAGCTGCGCATCACCGACGCGGAGGATCGCCTGCTCGGCCAGCGGGTGATCGGGGTACTGGCGAGCGAAGTTCTCGAACACGTTCGCGGCCTCGGCCTGGCGTCCCGACTGGGCCAGGCACTCGCCTGCCTTGTACAAGGCTTCTTTGCCGAACTCGCTGTCGGGGTACTTCTCGGCGACGAGGCGGAACTCATCGTAGGCATTCTCATAGTTGCCGGCCGAGGCTTCAATGGTACCGAGCAGGAAGGCGGCATCGCCCATAATGGCTTCGTTCGCACGGTCTTTCAGGAAGACCATGACCTCCTGCCGCGCCTCATCGACGTTACCACTGAGATAAAGCACCCAGGCGCGTTTGTACCTCGACCGCGCGGCAAACTCGGAGTCCGGATAGGTGCTCTCGATGCTCCGGTACAAGGCCGCCGCCTCGTCGTATTTCTCTTGTTGCTGCAGGCAGTTCGCGCGCAGATACTCCATGCCGGCCTTCTGCGACGCGTCCGGGTTCTCCTGGATGAAGGCGTCGGCGGCAACGGTGGCCTCGGGAAACTTACCGGCGTGATACAGGGCCCAGGCATAGCCGTAGGCGGCGCGCCGCGCGTATTCGGAGCCGGGGAATTCATTCTTCAGGCTCTCGTATTCCTTAACGGCGGCCGAGAACCAGCCAATCTTATCGTAGGTTTCGGCGGCGCGGAAGCGACTCTCCATGCGCAACGCCTCATCGACATCCGACGTGGCCACTTCGGAGAAAGCAATGGCCGCGTTCTCGAGATCGTTTCTCGCCAGATGGACAAACGCCTTCTGATACCGGGCGAAGGACACGAGCGGACTATCCGGGGTCTCTCGGATGAGGGTGTCGAACGTGCTCAGCGCCTCGTCCTGACGCCCCGAGTCGTGGTACAGCTTGCCGAGGAAATAGAGCGCCCGCCCACGCACCTCCGCCCGCATGTCCTCGGCGGACAGAGTCCGGAGGGCCGCGGCGGCCTCATCGGTGCGTTGGAGATAATAGAGGACCTCGGCGCGGGCGAGGGCCGCCCGTTGTTGGAGCGCGGGATCGCCGCCCTTGGCCAGAAAGGCGTCGAAGGCCTCGATAGCCTTATCGTAGTGCTGAGCGGCATACTCGGATTCGCCGAGGCGGTAGAGCGCGGTCGCCGCGTTTGGCCCATCGGGAAACTGCGTCAGATAGCCTCGATACTCGTCGGCGGCATCCTGGAAGAAGCCTCGATGAAATAGGCCGTTGGCGAAATCGATCTGCGCCTGCTCAGCCTCCTCGGCGCGCGACGCCACGGCGGCCACAACCACGCCGAGGATCAAGACACCTATCATCCACCGCCCGGGGCCGGCCCCAACGTTTTCACTCCTACCAATCACTGCGCAACCCTCACACGGAGAACCCGATTCTCCCCTTCGCCGTTCGGCCCGTCGGCCACGGCGTTGCCTTGTCTACTGCACGGGCGCCTCATCGGGAAGCGCCGCAAAGGCCACATTCTGGATGTCCGCCTTCCGGCAGCAATCCAGGATGGCGATGGCCCGCCCGAGCATGGCGTCACGGTCGCCGCGCACGATTACCGCGCCACCGGGGAAGTGCTCGGCCACACGGTACAACACCTCCTGGAGTTCCTCCAGGTTCATGGTACGCTGGTTGAGCACGATGTCGCCGTTGCTCTTCAGGTTGATGAAGATCTCGCCTTGGACTCGTTCGGTTTGGCTGGCCGAATCGGCCGTGGGAAGGGTGATATCCACCTCGCTCTCGATCCTCGAGTACACAGCGCTCACCATGAAGAACACGAGCGTCAGGAACACAATATCGATCAGCGGGGCCATTTGGATGGCCTCGGCTTCTTCGTGGATTCGGTGGCCGAACTTCATTGTTCCTGCCCTCGCGTGAGCACTTCGACAACCACGCTCGAGTGGGCCTCGACCTCGGCGATAATCTTGATCACACGACCGCGCATGTAATAGTAAACAAACAAGACGGGAATCGCGAGGAGCAATCCTCCCGCAGTGGTGATCATCGCCTTGGATACGCTGAACGCCATGGCCATGCTCTTGACCTGGGCATTGTCCAGTGCGATGACGCTGAAGGCCTGGATCATGCCCCATACCGTGCCCAACAGGCCAAGCAAGGGCGCGATCACGCCGATGTTGTTCAACCATGAGATCTTCTGCCAGAGCGCCGTGGCGCCTCGTTCGCCCTCGCTTTCCATGGCATCTTGGATAACGTATCGATCGTGGCCCGCCATCTTCAGTCCGGCCCGAACCACGTTCACGAGGAGCTCATCGCGGCCCTCGCACATTTGGTACGCGCCGCGCAAGTCGCCGCTTCTCAACTGGCTGAGCGTGCGTTTGAGAAAGTTCGGCGGCACCTCGCGCTTCGCTGTAACGGTGAAGAAGAAGTAAACCGACATGACCAGGGCAACAAAACCCAAGGCCATAATCACCCAGAGAATGGCGCCGCCCTGCTCGATCATATCCATCAGCGTTAGTTGGTGGACTTCCACAACGCCATCGGGCAATGGGGCCAGGGCATCACTTGAGGCCGGTTCGGATAGCACCGGATCCGGGACGGTCTCCGCCACGGCTTCCGGGGCGACTTCCGGGGCCACCTCCGGAGCGGCATCCTGAGCCATTCCCGCGAAGCCCAAGGCCAGTACCAGCCCTAACATGATGATTGGGGCAGCGTTACGCCGGTTCCGCGCATCCATCAAGAACAATCCTCCTCTTTGCTCGTCCGGCCGAAAATCCGGCGAGCACAACGCGAAGTGTGGACTAACCCACTCTGGATATTATGCCTTTACACCGTTTGGGGTTGCAATGTGCGCGGGATTGCGTAGAGGGACAGAGAACGCTTGGTGTCATGCCGACGTCAACGAGGTCCGCCGCCGCCTAACGCAGGAGCCCGCCTTCCTTCGAACTCAGGCGAATCCCCTGAAGCATCATGCGCAATTCCTCGGGATTATCAGACCAGCGCAGCCCTTCCTCCAACGAGATCAGCTTGGCCTTGATCAGCCCGTGCAGGCTATCGTTGAAGGTCTGCATCCCTTCCTCGCGCCCCTGCCGTATGGCCGTTTCAACCATTTTGATCCGGTTTTCCCGGATAAGGGACTGGACGCCGGGCGTTGCAAACATGACCTCGCACGCCGGCACGCGCCCCACACCGTCCGCGCGGGCGATCAACCGCATACACATCATGGCCCGCAGGTTGATGGCCAACTGGGAACGGATCTGGTCCTGCTGAGTCGAGGGGAACAGATCGATGATACGGTCGATGGTCTGCACCGAGTTGGTGGTGTGGAGCGTGCTGAACACGAGGTGGCCCGTTTCCGAGGCGCTAATGGCCGCCTGGAACGTCTCGACATCGCGCATCTCGCCGATGAGGATGACGTCGGGGTCCTGACGCATCACCGAACGCAACGCGGTGGTAAAGTCCTGGGTGTCGATCGTGACCTCCCGCTGACTGATGACCGCCATGCGGTCGTAATGCACGTACTCGATAGGGTCCTCAATGGTCACGACATGGCACTTGCGCGTGGAGTTGATGTAGTCGATGATGGAAGCCAGGGTCGTGGACTTGCCGCTGCCCGTCGTGCCGGTCACGAGAACCAAGCCGCGCTGCATCTCGGCAAAGCGCTGAACGGCATAGGGCAGCAACAACTGCTCGAACGACAGAATCTTGCTCTTGATTCGGCGCAGCACGATCGAGACCGACCCGCGTTGCCGGAAGATGTTGACTCGAAACCGGCCGACGCCCTTCTCGGTAAAGGCCAAGTCGACTTCGCCTGTCTTCTGGAAGTAGCGCATTTGGCCTTCGTTCAGGAGGTCTTCCAGATATCCCTGCACGACATCCGGGGTCAACGGCTTTCCCTCTTGCGGCTCGACCAGGCCATCAACCCGGAAGAAGGGCACGCTATTCACTTTGATGTGGATATCCGACGCGTCCTTCTGGGCGGCGCGCTGGAGCAGACGCACGAAGTCTTCTCTCACTTTTGCCTCTCTTTTCGCTTCTGGATCATCTCCCGCATCCAAACAGGAAGGCTCAGATCCTCTTTGGCATCCTCGGGTTCATCCAGTTCCTCGACCTTCTTCGAGGCCGTCGGCGCGGCATCATCCATGGGGAACAGGTCTTGGACTTCGGGGATGCGCACCGGCTCCACCTTGGCCTGCGCCCGCGCCGCCGGCTTCCGCTCTTCGGACTTCTTGGCAACCGCCGGCTGGCCGGCTGGAGGGACGGCGACGGGAGACCTTGGTTCGGCCGCAGGGGCGCGCCAGTTGGCCACGTCGGCCTCGGTCGTCTTGGGCACGACATCCGAGGCGGATTCGGGGAAACGCGAGGCGATGACGGTCACTTGGAGTTCCTCGAGTTCGTCGTCCTCGACCACGGCGCCGAAGATGATGTTGGCCTTGGGATCGGCGGTCTCGCGCACGGTCGAAACCGCATCGAGGATCTCGCGCATGCCGATGTCTCGGCCCCCTCGAATGTTCACGATGACGCCGCGGGCACCCTCGATGGTGGACTGCTCGAGAAGGGGACACACGATGGCCTCGCGCGCGGCAATGGTGGCGCGGTCAGGGCCTTGGGCCGTGCCGATGCCCATCAGGGAACGACCTCCCTGGCGCATGATGGTCTTCACATCTTCGAAGTCCACGTTCACCAGCCCCGGCACACTGATAATCTCGGAAATGGCACGCACGCCATTGTGCAGCACCTCGTCGGCTTGCTGGAACGCGCTGAGAAACGCGAGGTCTCTGGTCAGTTCGGCGAGGCGGTCGTTCGGCACCACGATAAGGGCGTCGACGTGATGCTTGAGGGCCTCGAGCGCGGCCATGGCGTTGGACCACCGGTCGACACCTTCAAAACTGAAGGGAACCGTCACGATCGCCACGGTCAACGCCTGAGTGGACGAGGAAATCTCGGCGACCACGGGGGCCGCGCCCGAGCCGGTGCCGCCGCCTAGTCCGGCCGTCAGAAACACCATGTCGGCCCCACGCAGGGCCTTCTCGATCTCATCGCGATCTTCGTCGGCTGCCCGCCGGCCGACCTCCGGTTGCGCCCCGGCGCCGAGCCCGGCGGTAATGCCGCTGCCGATCTGGAGCCGCATTCCGGCCTTGGAGCGGCGCAGATCCTGCAAGTCCGTATTGATGGCGATGAACTCGACGCCGCCCAGCTTGGCCTCGACCATCCGATTCACCGCATTGCCGCCCCCCCCGCCGATGCCGCACACCTTAATGACTGCGACCTTGTCCGGCGTCGTCAACCCGTCTGACATTCCGACTATGTTTGCCATAACCTGACCTCGCCTTTTCGAGTTCGGGCGATCCCGCATCGAGACCGGGACGGCGTCCGAAAGGTCTCTCAGCGGAAGATCGCATCCTACCACCGCCCCAGATTCAGAAACAATTCCCTACTTGCAGATCAAGTCGTCTCCAAAACGCAGATCCAAATACTCCTTGCAGTGGATCTCGCCGCGCTTCTCGCTCCATAGAATATTCAGCCGCCGAGCCTGGCTCGCCGCGTCGTCCCGTCCCCATCGGATCTCGAAGGGCAACTCATCGCAGAACATGATGATCTCGTTGTCGCTGAAGGCGGCGAGTTCGGAGGCGGCTATGGCTTGCGCTACTGGGGTTCGCATGAAGGCCTGCCACACCTCAAGGGCCTTGATGGCGGGCGTTTCACGCAGGCACATCCCCAACTCCGGCGAATCCAGTCCGCCCACGTTGGTGATCAGCGGCCCAGGATGCTCCGCATCGGGCATGAGTTCCCGCAACACGACCGCTTCAGCGTCCAGTTCAAACGAACGGCTGTTCCACAAGAGCGTCGCCACGGGTGTGCGCTCCGTGACGACAAGGACAACCTTGTTCGGGAACACACGGTCAATTCCGCATGTCTTCACATAGGGCAACGCCTCGACGGCCTTGCGAGTCGTCGGGAGATCCAGTGAGAAGAGGTTGTTGGCCGTGGTGATGCCGGAGGCCTGGAGAACCACCTGGGGATCGAGAACGTGCGTGCGTTCGACGCGAATCCATTGGACGGCGAACACGGGCGACGTGTGGAGGTAACGGTAGAAGCCGGCGCACAGCGCCACGAGGAGTCCTATCGACAACACCCACTGCACCAGCCGCACCATCGGCCACTCGAGGAACGGACGAGGCGCCCGCGGCAAGACTGTCGTCGTGCGTGGATTGCGTCGTCGAAACATCAACGGTCTCGCAACCTCTCGATCAGCGGATCGCAGATCCGGTTGATGGTCCCCGCACCCAGAACCAAAACGACATCGCCAGGTTCGAGTTCGGGCGCCAATTCCTCGGGCACGTTGAGCATATCGCTGGTCAATGTGACATGGGCGGCGCCCTGCTCTCGGGCGGCATCGACGATCAGGCCCGAGGTCACGCCCGCCATGGGCGCCTCGCGGGCGGGGTAGATATCGGTCACGATAGCGCGATCCACCGAGGCCAGCACCTTGGCAAACTCGTCGTACAGAAACTTGGTGCGGCTGAAGAGGTGCGGCTGAAACACGCATACGACACGCCTCGGCTCGACGCATCGCGCCGCCGCGATGGTGGCAGCCATCTCCGTGGGATGGTGGGCATAGTCCTCCACGATCACGACGCCGTTGACCTCGCCCCGAACCTGAAGGCGACGCTGGACACCGTCGAACTGGCGCAGTCCTTCGGCGATCAGACCGAACCGCATGCCGAGACACAGACCTACGGCACACGCGGCCAAGGCGTTGCGGACGTTGTGCTCGCCGAGGGCGCGGATCTCGAGGGGGCCGAGGGGACCCGTCACGCCCAGACGCTCATCGTGACTCGTCACGTCGAACCGCGTCCACAGTCGCCCTAGTTGACTCGGCTCGAGACGACCGGCATCCGCGCCACGCAAGGTCACATTGGATCCGACCAACGCCGCCTCGCCGCCGAGGCTGTAGGTCAAGCACACGCTTTGCACGTCTTTGATGATGTCGCGCGTGTTCGCGTCGTCGGCGCAGAGAATCGAGTATCCGTAGAAAGGCACCGCGTTGCAGAAGTCCGCGAAGGCCTGCTTTATCCGGTCCACGGTACCGTAGTACTCGAGGTGCTCCGCATCGATGTTGGTGACGACGCTGATGGTTGGCTGAAGCCGCAAGAAGGAACCATCGTGCTCATCGGCCTCGGCCACGAGACAGTTACCGGCGCCCCATCGCGCATTGGTGCCGCTGCGATGGAGGATGCCGCCGACGATACTCGTGGCGCCCATGTTCGCCATGTCCAGGAACGCGCTGATCATGGAGGTCGTCGTCGTCTTGCCATGGGTTCCGCCGACGACGACGGCGTTTGGTTTGAGCCGGATCAGATCGGCCAGCAGGTCGCTGCGATGAATCACGGGAATGCGGCGATCGCGTGCGGCTACGACCTCAACATTCTCGGCCGGCACGGCAGCCGAAACCACCACGATCGCCGCCTTGCCGACGTTCTCCGCCGCGTGGCCCTCACGAAATCGCAACCCGAGATGCTCGAGGCGCGCGGTGATCGGACTGCTCTGGAGATCTGAGCCGGAGACATCGTAACCGAGATTCAACAGAATCTCGGCGAGACCGCTCATGCCGATACCGCCTACACCAACGAAATGAACGCTACGCTTTGATCCATTCACCGTGGTAACTCCCTGGAAACCGAATGCCCAGCCGCGTCTCACCGTTCCTCCGCGGCATCTGTGAGCGTCCCGACCACAAGCAGTTGGGTTCACGCCGCTTTTGGTACTCAGCCCCTATGGCTGATACCCCTGAGGACGCGGCCAAAACGCTCCTCGTCCGGGGAAACCGCCATGCCAACCACCATGGGCCTGCTTGCTTCCCCAGGCACAAGGCCTTAATCCCCAACATATTGTGGTTTGAGCTCAGTATAGCACAACATAGAAAAATAAACATAGAATGAACCACCATACTTTGGATACCGACACCGGCGAGTTGCCGCGCCCCCGAGTGCGTGTTCCACGTCGAATCAGTGATCGGTCTGCGACGCGTCGCGCTACATCAGGCCACGGCGCTTGCGGTAGAACCATTCGACAGACGCGCAGGCCACCAAGGCGAAGTATAGGATGGGCATGTGGGCAATATGCTTCTCGACGAACCGCGCTCGGGCAGTGGCGCCTTGCGTGAGGTCCTCGGGAATGGCTCCTTCATCGCCTAGGGCGTAGAAGGCGCCGCCGGACTCGAACGCGATAGCGCGCAGGAGAGACTCGTTCATGGCCACGCGGTCGAACTCGCGGTGGGGCTCGCCGAGATAGAACGTGGCCGTGTCTTCGCCGAGGATTTGCTCATCACGACGGCCGGTCACGTGCGCCTCGTACGCGCCGGGTTCGTCGAGGGGCACGCGGGCGCGGTAGAGCCCTCCGCTACCGGCGACAAACTCGAGCGGCGTGTTGGCGGTGCGTCCCGAAGGAGTCCGGATCTCGGCGGCAACGTCCGCCTCGACGGTTCCATCGGCTGATGGTTGCGTGCGCGCGAAGAGCACGGCCTCCTCGCCGGCATCGTAGTAGTCGCGGCTGGTGTAGGCGATGAAGGGCGCGCCGCCGAGCGAAGCGTCTTCCTGTCCGGTAAGCCAGCGTACGGCCTGCCTCCAGAATCGAGCGTGGAGATCGCCGGACTCGGTGTCAGGCGCTGCCATACGCCAGCGCCACGTGCTGTCAACGGCCATGATCATACTGCGCCCCTTGCCCGCGTACTGGACCACGCACACGGGCAGTTGGACGGCGTTGCGGAACTCGAAGGGATGGGCGGCCAAGATGGACGCCCCCGGACTCAGTCGCTCGAGTACGAGGCAGCCGGGCAGTAAAGGCGTGCCGATCAGATCGAGGCCGGCGAGTATCGGGTGCTCGTTTCCGTCGGCGGTGAGTTGGGGGGTGAAATCGCCGGCGACGGGCTGGGCAACACTCGATGGAATGGCGGGCAGGATATTGGCTAGGGCCGTATCACGGAAACCATCATCCTCGCGCGACAACGGCCCTCCGATGAGAAGAAAGCCCGCGCCGTGCTCCGTGACCGCTCTAACGATCGCATCCTGCTGGCCGCGGGAGATCATGGACGGCGCGAGGTCGCCCACGACAATGAGATCGAATCCGGCGAAGTCGGCATCCGCCATCGGAAGCCGTCCCTCCCCCACTTTCTCGCCTTGACGGATGAACTCGTCCGCGTTGCCGCGCACAAATCCGGTGAAGATGACGGCTGGATCACGTTCGAAGGCACGCTTGACGAATTTGTACTCCCAGCGTGGGGTGCCTTCGAGATAGACGACGGAGAGCTGCTTGTCGCCGAGGACGGCCGCATACGCGCGCCGGTTGTTTTGGGTGATGGTTTCCTGCGCAGAGGGCGTTGCCAGTACCTCGAAGACCTGCTTGCCGGGCATGGTCGGTGTGAATCGCAGCGCGACTTCGACTGCGGTGTCGGCGAGTTCGATGTTCTCGGCGGCGAGCACCTCGCCATTGAGCCGGAGCTCGAGCGGTAGGACCATGCCGGTGTAACCGTGCTGCTCGATCTTCACGATGAGCTCGTTCTCGGCCTTGACCGTCATGAACCGCTCGCCGACCACGTCCGTGATGGCCACGTCGGGATGCTCCGAGGCCGCCGTTTCCACCTCGCCGACGGCCACTACGTACACCGGAATGCCCCGTTCGCGGACAACGGCTACGGCATCGGACCGCGACTGGTCTTGTCCGTCGGTCAACAAGATCAGGGCGGCGGGATCGAGGTCGGCATCATGGGAAACCGCGCCGCTGAGGGCTTCGGCGATGAGCGTCATCTCACCATCAGGATCGAGGGTATCGAGGGCGCCCGGGCTGTCTTGCTCACGGACGCCGGCGTCGAAGGCGAACGTTCGGACGGCAAACCGCCGGGCGACCTCGCCGAGAAGGCCCTTGTCGCCGATCCACGGATCGAGCGCAGCGTCCAATCGAGTGCGGCCGTCGGGCGTGTCGTTCAGCGACATGCTTTGCGACACATCGACAAGGAAGAACACGGGCGTGTCCTCCTTAGGCATGGCACGATAGCTCAGGACGGGTTCGGCCAGACAACAGAGCAGCAAAAGCACGAGTACCACGCGCAACGCGGCCAGACTGGCGAGTTGGGCCTTCGACACGTGGTCTCGGTTTCGCCGATAGGCCCACAGAACGACGGCAAGCGCCGGCGTGGCCGCTACTGTCAGGGCCCATCCTGGCAGCGCGCCCGACAGTCCGATGCCGATGCCACTCATTGTCGGCCTCCCTCATTCTCGCCGCGCGTGGCCACACCGCTCCATTCCTGGAAGCGCGGTTTCACCGCATCCGGGCCGCGTCTCGGCGTGAACAGCGAGGCCAGTATCGACTCGAGGAGCACGACCGCCACGAGGAATGCCAGTATCGAGCTCCACAGCTTGACGCCCTCGTGGCGGCGGAGGGTCTCGGTACCGATGCGTTCCGTACCGGCCGTGACGCGAAACTGCGCGCCGGGGAAATACGCGGCGAGCTTGGCCTCCGGCATGCGCTCGAGATCCGACTCGGATGGATCGACGTTCAGCGCGACGATTTGCGGCACCGAGATCTCGGCATCGGCCTCGATCTCGTAGAGCCCCGGCAGGTCCGTCGCGTCGAAGCGTGCCTGATTGCGTGTCCCGTCGAACACGGACTCGATGCCGTGACGCCGTCCATCCGGGCTGACGATTTCAACGGCCACGGCGTCGGTTCGACCAGCTAACACGAGCGTGATGGGCTGACCGACAAGACGGGTGTCCGTCGGGGCCGAATCGCTCTTGGCGAGGTAGGCGACGGTTCGGTGGAGAACGGGCAGAAACGAGGCACGCAGGGGAAGGTTCGACCACTTGCCATCACACGCCGTCGTAAACAACATGGCCTTGCCCGAGCCACAATGGCCCTCGACCACGGCGGGTTCCCCGTTCGTATACTCGACGAGAACGCGGAGGTCCGGCGGCGTGTCTCCGCCGTCGAGGCCCTGGAGCGTCACAAAGGTCTGCGTGCGGACGAAGCGCAGCTCCTTGGCCATGGCGCCCGCGAAGATCTCGAATACCGGGTGCTCGAGGTCGACGTTCTCCCAGCCGACACGGTCCTCGTCCGGCGTCTCGACCACACGGCCGAGGCGCGCCGGAACGAGCGGCGGCGCATCGTCTCTGGACGCGAACAGGGCATTGTAGTCGCCAATGGCTACCGCGCGGCCAAGAAACAGGACCAAGCCGCCGCCGGCCTCGACGAACCGCCGAAGCGCGTCGGCGTTCGGGACGTCGAGATCCGGCATCTGGCCGGCAATGATGACGGCGTATTCGTCGAGCTTGATGCCGGGCAAGTCGACGGTCGAGACGGCAAACACCCGATAGGGCGATCCGGGCACCTCGAGCGCCGCGCGCAGGAAGATGGTGTCGTCGGACATCGGCCCCGCCGCGCCGACGAGCAGCACAGGCACACGGCCTTGCGCCTCAACGGCAAAGTAGCGCGTGTTGTCGATAGCCAGGGCGTCTGGGGCTGCCTCGACACAGCCGGTCAGCCATTCATCGTCAGGGATGGTCTCGCGCAGGATGGCTCGCGCGCTACCGCCCGGCGGTACGGATACCGTCTCGACGGAGCGCAGCTCCGGCGTTGGGCCAAAACGCAGGCCTACCCCGACATCGCGCGCGGCTGGCCCAGCGTTGCGAAGGAGGGTCGTGAACTTGAGCTCGGCAACGCCGGCCGTGGTTTCGTGCGACGCGGATAGGTCAGCCACGGCGATGTTCTCGAGCGTCGACGCGCCGCAGTCCACCACGGCCACGTCCATGCCCTCGAAGCCTGAGGGGCTATCATCGCCTTCCGGCCAGGCACGGCGCTGGAGGTCGGTGATCACGTACAACTCGCGGTTCGGCCATTCGCTCGCGTCGAGGATCGCGGCCGCGCGTGCGAGGGCCGAGGGCATTGTTGACGCCCGGGCCGACGGCGCCGCCGAGGCGATGGCCCGCTTCACCTGGAGCAGGTTAGGACTAAGCTTGGGGATCTCCCAAATCGCCAAGCCACTGGACGACAACACGGCCACTTCGCTCGCGCGCGGCATGGCCTCGACGATGGCCGCACCCGCCTCCCGCGCCCGGTCGAAACTCGATTGCGCCTCATGGACGCACTGCATGCTGTAGGAATCGTCGAGCACGATCACCGCGTGCACGCTCGGCGAAGGGCCGGATACGTTGCCGCGCATGACCGGTCCGGCGAAGGCCAAGGCCAGTAAGACAAGGAAGGCACATCGCAGGAGCAGGAGCAGCATCTCGCGGAGACGCTTCCTCCGGACGACGCGCTCGTTGGACAGCCGCAAAAACATGAGCGTGCTGAAGGGAATAGGCCTCGCCTTCCGCCGATGGATCAAGTGGATGATGATGGGAATCGCCGCCGTCGCCGTTCCGGCGAGGAACAAGGGCGCTATGAAACTCAGGCCGAACATCGCTTCGTGCAAGATCCCTTTGGCAAAATCCGAATCATAGGCAGTATACCGACAGCCGCCTCGCGAAAGCCCACCTCGTCTGGCGAGTAGCCTTCGCCGGGCATCAGGATTGGGCCACATCGCACTCAACAGGGCCAACGCATCTAGCCCCGCCCCCTTGGGCCCGACCTCCTTCCACTTGCGCCGGCCTTTGACGTATGATGGTGGCATGGTGAATTGGTCAAGCGTGCACAAACGGGTGCCGTTCGTTGCGGTAGTGGCCTGGATCGTGGCGACAGGCGCGTTCCTTGCTTTTGTCGGTCTGTATCCGGCACTGTTCCCGTCCATCGAGCGGGCCTGTCCGGAGCGTGTCCAGGAGAAGGTGGATCAGGCATTGCGCGAAGGAAAGGTGGGCGACGCCCTCCAGATCGCGCAGGCCGCAACCGCCTGGGATGCGGACGATCCGATCACGCATACGGTGTACGGCCAACTGCTTCGCGAACAAGGAGACGAAGCGGCGGCGCGGGCTCAGTTTGAGGCTGCGGGGAAGATCGAGACCGCGTGGGGGGCGGACTTCCAGCGCGCGCAGAACCCGTTCGCCTTTGCCGAGGCACGACTCGAGCTCGGTTCCATGGCGTTGAACAGGGGGCCATTGGCCGAAGCCCTTTCTGAATTCGAGTTGGCGCGCGCCTATTCGCCGTTTTGGGGCGACGAGTGCCGCGTGTACCATCCGGCGCTCTACACGGCATACGCGACGGCTGAGCTCTGGCATCGCGCCCTCGACTTCGGCCGTCCCGACGTTGGGTCTCTGAGTGCGTTATCCGACGAACAACTCCTGCGTCTGGCGCGTGTATGCGAGGGCCGCAAGGCGTGGGAGCTGGCACGCCCCGTGTGTGCCGGCGTCCTGGGCCGTGAGGCGGGCAACGCAGACGCATACTTCATCAGCGGCCGCGCATTGATGGCGTCAGGGGATGTGGAGCGCGCGCGGAAAGCCTTCGAGGAAGCCGGGAAGCTGGGACACACGGATGCGCCATTCTTCGTGGGGATGCTGCGCGAACGCGCTGGAGGAATGGCGGCCGCGGCCGAGGCTTACTGGCAAACCGGAACCGACAGCCTGTACCGACCCCTCGCGGTCGCGAAGTTGCTTGACGCCATCCCACCTACGTCCCCAAACGAGTATGACCGCTTGCTGGAGGCTATGCGACGGGAGTTCCTCCGTGAACGCGGTTGGGGCCAGCCAAGAGGCATGGACGCCCCGCGGCGGTTCACCATTGATCGGGTCCAGGCCGCCGGGGAATACCTCCGAGCGGGCGGGCCGTTCCCCCTTCTTGTTGTGTGGACCGACACGCAGTCAAGCCAGCCCTCCAACGCGTTCCGTGTCGAGGCGCGCGAAGACGGCACGGGAACCGTCTGGCTCGGACGACAAATACTGGATGTATTCTGGACGGAGAACCTGGTCCTCTCGCCGGATTTCGGGGCCACGGTGTCGGCACCGGACGTGGTGCCCGGTTGGTATGAGCTGCAACTGGCGGGTAGCCGGAGCATCGAGGCGGATCCCTCGGGAGAGCGTTTCCTGCGAGTCCAGGGCCGCGATTCAGAGACGGGGATCAGCGTCCTGAGTGTGCCGGTGCATGTTCGGCAGGGCATGGACTACCTGGTGGCGGGCCGTATTCGGGCGCCGGAGGCGGGCGGCATCTTTGGCTGGGAGTGTCTTGATGGGAACGAACGCGACGCGGGTGGCGTCGACCTCGTCGGCAAAACGGTGGTCCCGACCTGGACGTTGTACGCGGCCCACATGCGTGCGCAGGCTCATTGGAGCCGGATATACATCGAACTTGGTATGGACCGGGGCGGGCCTGCGGATTTCAACCATCTCCTGCTGGTGGCATTCGAGGAACCGATTCCCTGGGGTCACACGGAACGAGTCCAGGTCGGCTCGTCGTGATATACTCAGCCTCGGAGTAGGCATTGGGAGGCCGTGACATGAGTCTTTCGCGGGGGCCAAACGCCTCGTTGAGCATCCTCGTGGTAACCCAGCATGAGGCCGACCTCGAGTCCATCCGCGAGGCCTTGAGTGGCGAGGATTGGACGGTCGTCGGGGCAGGTTCGCAGGCCAAGGCACTCCGTCTGCTCGAGTCACCGACATCTTTCGGGGCGGTGATCGTGGACCTCGACGCGGCCGGGTTCGAGCCGATTCGTCTCGTCAACGAAATCGCCACGCACGGTAGGGTCCCGGTGATCGTCCTGGGCGCCTCGGGGACGGCGGCCGTTGAACAGGCGCTCGACGCCGGGGCGTTCGGTTTCGTTCCAAGGCCGATGACGCCCGACCTGGTGCGGGCGTGGCTCGGGGGAGCGGGGCGTGTTGCGGTTAGCACGGGCGAGGCCGGTGAGCGCCCGGCCTGCCGCCAGGTGCTCGAGCGTTTCGCCAAGTTGTCGCACGATGTGAACAATCCCATCCAGGCCCTCTACGCGACGGCCGACATGCTCGGGTTCAAGCTGCCGCCGGGATCGAAGGAAGTGCAACGCGTGGAAAAGATCGTGGGCTATGCCCGACAGGTGGCCGAGATCGTGGCCGATGCGAGTCTCCTGGCCAAGACTCAGCTTGATTCGGACGTGTCGGGCAAGTAGCGACAAGCCCCTTCAGGACCGCGTGCTGCATTAGGGCGCGTCGGTGGTTGCCGTCGATCTCCATATCCGCCGATTCGTGTCTCGGATCGCGCTGAGGACGTACCCGCGCTGGTTGGTCTCCGAGACGCTGGTCGAGTCTCCCTGTTGCGCCAAGTCGAAGACCCAAAATGCGGCCAGGGGCACCCCACTGTGTTCGAGGGCGCTCAACTGGGCGGCGATTTCCGTGCGGGCGGCCTCGAGCCCGCCGGCGTCGGGGGCATCCGACGCGCCAAACTCGCCGACGAAGAGGGCCTTGCCAGCGTCGGCCGCGGCGTCGAGACACAGAGCCAGCAGTTGCTCATAGGGTACGTTCTCACGGCCGAATCGCTTCCGCGCGTCGGGATACATATGGATCGACACCAGGCTCATCGGCTCGGGCGTCACCGCGATCAGGTTCTCGGCGAATTCCTGGGGTGTGTCATGGGTCCACGCCTGCTCGATGCGCATGTGGTGGGCGGCCGGCCGGGGGATGCTGTTACCGGTGGTGATGGGCCTTGCGGCGTCATACCGCCGCACTTCCTTTGCGAACTCCGTGAACGCGGTGACGATCATGTCGTGGGTCATGTCGTCCGCCTCGCTGCGGGTAGCGGGCGAGCCCCAGTGCGGAACCAGGGGCGGCCGGTGGTCGGCGGCGTTTGGGAGGTCGACCGACAGGTTGTATTCGTTGCCGAGTTCCCAGGCCCAGATCGCCGTCGAGTGGACATAGCGCGAAACGACCTCGCCCACGTACCGCCGCATAAATGCCATCGTCTTGCTCTCCGGGTCACCCCATTGGTTCCTTGGTTCGCCCACGAGATCCGGCACGGTGGCATCGAACCACAACAGGCTCGGGATGAGTCCGAGACCGCGATCCTCGGCCGCCTTCACAAATGCGTCAAACCGGCGGAAGTACTCGACGCTATCTTCAAGGTAAAGAGCCCAGTCCTTCGGCCAGAAACCGCACGCCATGAACCGGATGAACGGAATCTCCCACTTCCGCAAAACGTCCAGACCCTCGAGGTAGCTCGTGTCGTCTCCTTTCGCCAACGTCCGGCTGAACGCGCTGAAGTAGTTCATGCCGATGCCGCGGCACGGTGCGCCGCCGAGCCATAGCGTTGCGCCCGGCCCGACACGGAGCCCTGTGGGCGTTGCTGCCGCCTCTTCCGCCGCGTGCGCCGCACCGACGACGAGTGTGGCCAGCAGGAGCAATGCCATTGCGTGCGTGAGATTCATGGTCCTTCGCCTCCCGAAATACCTGGACTCGGCGGATCGTACCCCATTCTGCGCTACCGCCATCGCCCATACAAGGCTGGCGATGGGGGAAGGCGGGAATCGCCGGTTCGGGAATGGGCCCGCCGAGGATGGTCGTATTGGAGACCGTGGTGCTCACTCCGAGCGCGGCGCTAGTGTGTTGTTCGCATTGGGACGGTGTGGTAGTATGGCTGAGCGTACACGGAGATTGGTCTCAACGGTATCGCGACCTGTGGCACCCGGTGGTTGTCGCGGCGTCTGGTTGGAGAGGATTTATCTGAAGGGTAGGGTTTCAATGTCAATTGCGGAAGCCAGCTTGCGAAGAATAGTAGGGATTTGCGCGATCATGCTCGCGACCGCCTCGCTGACGGCATGGGGCGAGGAACTGCCGGAGGCGCTGCGGGTGTCGGTCGAACAAGCGGCGGCTCGAGTCAAGCCGTCTCTGGTGCGGATCCACGTGGTCTACACAGACTACTCGGATGGACGCGAGCTCAAGAACGAAAGTGTGGGTAGCGGCACGGTGATCACGAAGGAAGGTCACGTACTCACCAATCACCACGTGGCCGGTCACGCGACGCGTTTGTTGTGCACGTTCTCAAACAAGGAGGAATTCGAGGCGGAATTGGTGGGAACGGATCCTCTGACAGACATCGCCGTCGTGAAGCTCCTGCCCGAGGAGCCCCGCGCCTTCCCGGTGGCGGAGTTCGGCGACAGCGACCGACTCTACGTGGGCCAGTACGTGCTCGCCATGGGATGCCCGATGGCCCTGTCGCACTCGGTGACGTTGGGTATCGCGAGCAACACGGAGATGGTCATCCCCGACTGGTATGGGGCCGCGGGAGCGTTCACGTTGGATGGCGAAGACGTGGGCGCCCTGGTTCGCTGGATAGCCCATGATGCGGAAATCTACGGTGGCAACTCGGGTGGCCCCCTCGTGAATCTAGACGGTGCCGTGGTGGGGGTCAACGAGATCCGATTCGGCCTTGGCGGCGCCATTCCAGGGAACCTGGCGCGGTCGGTCGCGCAGGAACTCATTGCGAACGGCAAGGTCAAGCGGAGCTGGATCGGTCTGGATGTTCAGCCCCTTCTTGACGGTTCGGGACACAAGAGCGGCGTTCTCGTGCGTGGCACCATTGAGGGGTCTCCGGCAGCCGAAGCCGGGCTGGCGTCCGGGGACATCCTCGTGCGGGTGGGCGATGCGCCGGTGCTGGTGCAGTTTCCCGAGGAAATGCCGCAGTTCAACCTCAGAATCACGAATCTCCCGGTGGGAACCCCCGTCGATTTCGCGGTGCTCCGAAATGAGGAGGAGAAGACCTTCGCGGTAACGCCGATCGAGCGCGAGGCCATGCAGCCGAAGGAGCACGAACTGAAACCGTGGGGCATCACAGCGCGAGACTTGTCCATCATGGATGTGAAGGAGCGCAAGCGGGATAGTCGCAAGGGCGTGTTGATCACGTCGGTGCGACCTGGAGGCCCGGCCGGTGAGGCGAAGCCGCCCGTCCGAGCGGACGACATCCTTGTCGCAGCAGGCGATACGGAGGTGGCGGATCTCGAGGCGTTGCGCGCCGTAACGGCCGAGATCGGCAAAGACGGGGAGACGCCGGTGCCGGTACTGACGCGGTTCGATCGGAAGAACGAGGATTACCTCACGGTGGTTCGGGTGGGCATCAGCGAGATTCCGGACCCTGCGCTGCAAGTCAAGAAGGCGTGGTTGTCGGTGGAGACCCAAGTGCTCACGCGGGAGATAGCCGAGGCGCTCGGCCGCCCGGACTTGACGGGATTCCGGGTGACGGACGTCTATGCGGACACGGCGGCAGACAAGGCGGGACTGGGAGTCGGCGACGTGATCATGGCGGTCGACGGCGAGAAGCTCACGGCCTCGGCGCCCGAGCACATCGAGGAATTGCCGGCGCTGATCCGCCAGTATCGTATCGGCACGACGGCCCAGTTGAGCGTCCTTCGCGGAGAGGAGGAGCTTGCGATTCCCGTGGAACTGGTGGCGGCGCCTCAGGCCATGCGCGAGATGAAGCGCTACCTGGACGAGAACTTCGAGTTCACCGTGCGGAATGTGAGCTTCTTCGACCGCGCCCGCGAGAAATGGGCCGACGACCAGAAGGGCGTCATGGTGGACGAAGTCAAGCCGGGCGGTTGGGCGGCCCTTGGTCAGGTCAATGTGGGCGACCTGGTGCTGGCGGTTGACGATCAGGCGATCAATGATGTGAAGAGCTTCGAGGACCAGATGAAGGTTGTTGCGGAAGCAAAGCCGGCGCACGTCGTGTTGAAGGTTCTCCGCGGCATCCATGTGCTGTATGTCGAGCTAAAGCCGAAATGGGAGACCGATCATGAGTAAGATCCGGTGTTTGAGGAATGGCATGGCCCTAGGAACATGGGTGGTGGTCCTGTGCGTCGCAGCCTCGCCGCTGGCGGCGGCCGATGCAATTGCCGACAGCGCGCGCGCGTTGGCCGAGCGGCACGCCGAGGCCGTGGTGGCCGTGCAACTCGTGCTCAAAGAGCAGATGACCATGTTCGGTCGAAACTCGCAGGAGCAGGAGAACAAGGGCGAGATCACGGGTACGATGATCGACCCGTCAGGGCTTACGGTCGCCTCGCTGACATCGCTGGATCCCACCAGTATCGTGACCGATGCCATGACGGCCGGTATGGGTATGGGCATGGACCTCAAGATGGAGAGTCAGGTGGCCTCGGCCAGGATTCTCTTGCCGGACGGCAAGGAACTGGAGGCGCAGGTAGTATTGCGCGATCCGGATCTCGATTTGGTGTTTATCCGGCCCAAAGAAAAACCGGCCACGCCGCTCGCCTATGTCGATCTCTCCGATACGTACGCGCCGGTGCTCATGGATGAGGTGATTACCGTAAGCCGATTGGGCAATCTAGGCCATCGAAGCCCATCCGTGTCGGCGTGCCGTATCGAGGCCGTGGTCGAGAAGCCCCGGCTGTTCTACGTGCCAGAGCAGGAACTGTCCGCGGCGTTGACCTTGGGCTGCCCGGTGTTTTCGGCGGTCGAGGGCAAGACCGTAGGTGTCCGCCTCGTACGCAAAGGGAAGACAGACGCGCTATCGGCGCGGGACTTCGTGATGGCAATCATATTGCCGGCCAGCGATATCCTCGAGGCGTCCAAGCAGGCCCCTGCGTTCGGCGAAGTCCTCGAGCCGGCCCCTGAGGCACCCGCGCCCGAAGCGCCAGCCGAGGCAACACCATGAAGAAGCCGCGATGGAGAAAGGTAGCCGGTAGCATGAGAAACCCGTGCGCACGACGCTTGTGGTGTGGAATCCTGATCGCCGGCGTGGTGTGGTGCGTGCCGGTAGGCGCACAGAGCATAGCCGAGCGGGCGCGCAATGTCTTCGAGCAGCATAAGGCCTCGGTAGTGACCATCAAGCTCGTGGTGAAGGAGCAGTTCTCGATGGCGGGCCGCGCCTCGAACGACAACGAGCAGAAGCGCGAGATCACCGGCACGGTTATTGGCCCGGACGGCCTGACGGTCATCGCGCTCTCCGAGCTGGATCCCTCGGAAATGTACCGCAGTCTAATGGCGTCGCACGGCGCGGAAGAAGACGAATTCAAGTTGGATAGCCAAGTGGCCCGGGTAGCCATCCTGACGGAGGACGGAAAGGAGATCGAGGCGCGGGTCATTCTCCGGGACTCCGACCTCGACCTGGCCTTTGTGCGGCCGACGACGGCGCCGGCGGATGGCGCGTTCGCCTACGTGGATCTCGGAAAGGCGGTCGAACCGAAGCTCCTGGACGACCTAGTGGCCATCAACCGACTCGGCCGGGTGGCCCAGCGCGAGCATTCGGCTTCGATGGAGCGCGTTGAGGCAATAGTGACCAAGCCGAGGATGTTCTACGTGCCGGGCCAATGCGGATCGGGCAACGCCACCGCCGGCTGTCCGGTGTTCGACCTGGACGGCCGGATTGTGGGCGTCGCGGTGCTGCGGACGTCGGTCAGTACGGAGGAGGATGTCAGTGGCGGCATGATCGTGATCATTCTTCCGGCAGCCGATGTGGCGGAAGTGGCGGCGCAGGCCGTATCGGGCGGCGGCGCGAAGGACGCGGGCCCCGGATCAACTGAGTGAGGTGACGTGGAGATTGGCGGCAAAACGGCCTTGGTAACGGGAGGGGCCCGCCGGTTGGGCGCGTCGATCGCGAGGGCACTGGCCGAGGCGCGGGCCAATGTGGTCGTCCACTATCATCGGTCGGCGGCCGAAGCGGAGCGTCTGGTCCAGGACATCACAGCCCGCGGTGTACAGGCGTGGGCCCTATCCGAGGATCTGAAAACGAGGGACGGCGCGGATCGCTTGTTCGCGGCGGCCGTTGAAATCGCGGGGCCCATCGACATACTCGTCAACAGCGCCTCCGTATTTGGCGAGGACGACCTGCGTGGCGTGTCTGCCGAGGCAATCGAAGCCAACGTGCGTCTCCATGCCTGGACGCCCTTGGAGCTCTCACGTCGACTGGCCCAACAGGACCGTGAGGCCGTCATTGTCAACTTGCTCGACACGCGTATCGTGGATTACGACCGACAGCATGTCGCCTACCACCTGAGCAAACGCGCGCTGGACACGGTGACGCACATGTCCGCCCTCGAGTTCGCGCCGAAGGTGCGTGTCAACGCGGTCGCGCCGGGCGTGATCTTGCCGCCGGAAGGGAAAGGCGAAGACTACCTGCGCGCGTTGGCCAAAACGAATCCCTTGCAGGGGCATGGCTGTCCGGAAGATGTCGCGGAGGCGGTGTTGTTTCTGGTTCGAAGCGAGTTCATCACGGGGCAGGTCATCTTCGTGGATGGAGGACGGCACATGAAGGGTTGCGTATATGGCTGATGCACCGCTGGATCGGATCTGTATCCGGGACCTGCGGCTTCGCTGCATCCTGGGCGTGGCTCCTGAGGAACGCCGGGAGAAACAGGATATCTCCATCAATATTGTGATCGAGGCGGATCTTCAACGGGCTTGTCGAACGGACAGCATCGACGATACGGTGGACTATAAGGCCATCAAGAAGCGGGTCATCGCGGCCGTCGAGGCCTCCGCGCACTTCCTCATCGAGCGATTGGCTCAGCGCATTGCCGAGATCTGCCTCGAAGAACCCAAGGTCAAGCGCGTCGCGGTGTCCGTCGATAAGCCAGGGGCGCTACGCTTCGCCCGTAGCGCCGCGGTCGAGATCGTGCGCGAACGCCCACGGGAAGGTTGACGGCGTGGACGTAACCGCCTTCATCGGCGTGGGGGCCAATATCGAGCCTGAGCGGAACCTCCGGCGCGCGCTGGACCTGCTGAGGGAACGTACCGTTGTGACAGGCGTCTCGACCGTCTATCGAACGACGCCGTTGAGGCATCCCGAACAACCACCGTTTCTGAACGGCGTGTTCCGAATCGACACCGGACTGCCGCCTCAAGCGCTCAAGTCAGACGTGTGTCGCGCCATCGAAGATGCGCTGGGCCGTGTGCGAAGCGCTGACCCGTGGGCTCCGCGCGAGATGGACTTGGACATTGCACTTTATGGCGATGTTGTGCTGGATACGCCGGATCTGCGCATCCCAGACCCGGAAATCCGTGAACGGCCGTTTCTGGCGGCACCGATGCTGGAACTGGAGCCGGATCTCGTCCTGCCGGATACCGGTGAGGCCTTGGCGGATGTTGTGGCGCGCATGGACTTGACGGGGATGGTTTCGATGTGTGAGCTTACGAAGGCGTTAAGAGTGAGGTTGGCACAATGAACGAAGAGCGCGTGAAGAACCTGATCCGTGAATTACTCATCGAAATCGGCGAGGATCCCGAGCGGGAAGGGCTGCTCAAGACGCCCGAGCGCGTGAGTAGGGCCTACGCCTATCTGTTCTCGGGCTATCATAGCGATCCGGCAGGCGTTGTCAACGACGCGATATTCCACTCCGAGTCGAACAACATGATCATCTGCCGCGACATCGAGGTCTACAGCATGTGCGAGCACCATATGTTGCCGTTTTTCGGTCGGTGTCACGTCGGCTACATTGCGCAGGACAAGGTCGTGGGCGTGAGCAAGATGGCGCGGATCGTAGACAGTTTTGCACGCCGTCTCCAGATCCAGGAACGCCTCACCGCAGAAGTCGCCCGTGCCGTCATGGATTTCACCCATGCCGAAGGCGTGGGCGTCGTGATCGAGTGCCGCCACTTGTGCATGATGATGCGCGGCGTCGAAAAGCAGAACTCCATCATGACCACATCATCCGTGCTCGGCAGCTTCCACCACCATCCCGCCACACGCGCGGAGTTCCTGAACCTCATCGCGCGCACGGCGGTATGAGGCGGCCCACTATCGCTGCGGCGTCTGCCTGACAGGCTTCCTCGAGCAAGCCAACACTGCGGCCACCAGGACGATCAGGATGAACTGGCCGGCAGGGCTCCGGGGTGCGGTGGACGCCGAGGCGGCAAGGCCAGCCTTCGCATCCGCTGCGACGCCGACGTGACCCAGATCGGATTCGCTGGGCGGCCCGACGCAATCACGGTCGCGCGCGACGACCCAGTAATAATAATAGTGGTAGACCGTAGCACTATCGAAGCATCCCATGGCGTTCACCACGGTGGGCTCCAGTGCCGTGGTGTCTTCATACACGTTACCGGTGATCCATCCGCTCACCGCCGTGGCCTCGCCGAAAACCGGGAGCAAGCCCCGATAGACTTGGTACTCCTTGGCATGGGGCACAGGGGTCCAGATGACGTGGATCCGGTCGGAGAGGAAACCGTCGGTAGCTTCGATGTCGGCGGGGGCCGCCGGCGTAACACACTCGCCTTCTCCCTCGCCTTCGCCGCCGGTGCCCGGCTCGACGGAACCCGGATCGCACTCCGGGCTGGCCGTGAAATCGGTGTTGGTGAAGAACGCGGGCATGCCCTTGCCGTCGGAAAGGCCAACAATGCCGTCAACGGTAGCACTGGTGAGCCAGGTGATGGCGATACGGCCATCGAAGAAGAGGGCCACCTGGCAGTACACCCTGTGGTCGATGTTGCGTTCGGGCACATCGTCGAATGTGACCACGACCTGGTTGTCGAACTGTTTCCAGGAAATGGTGCCGCCGTCCTGGGGGGCCAAGTCGTCGAACAGCGCCGACACGCGCGGCAAGGCGAAGTGGGCTTCGAGGTCTTCCTCGTACTCGGCATCGCCCTGCGTGAAGGTGATGTAGCCGTTGCTGCCCACGAACAAGGTGCTGTAGCTGACGCCATAGAGCCCGACGGTCCGGCCGTTGGCGAGGTCGATCTGGGCCCAATCATCGTCGCCCAACGGGAGCGCAGCGCTCGTGCTGGGATCGGTTGGGTAGGCGGTGGCCGCGACAATACATGGGGAGTAGAAGTTCTTGGATCCGTCAGGCGTGAACAACAGGGTCATATCGGTCAATGGGTTCTCGGAACTTGGCTCCGTGCGGCGCGCCTTGAGTTTCTTCCCTTCTCCCTCCCCCTCACCCTCGCCTTCTCCGGGCGTGGGCTGCATGACGTATCGGGCGGTGAGGTAGTCTCTGTCCGGCTCGCCTTCACCCTCGCCTTCGCCTTCGGAACCGGGACAGCCACCGCCGTCATCGGTGACGTCGAGATCGAGGGCCGCGGCCACGAAATCACCGTACGAATAGATGTCGGTAACCCAGGCGGTGTACTCGCCGAGGTTGCAGACTCCATCGTCGTCGGCATCGCCAACGGCAGAGAGGATTGTCTCTGCGGATCGGTCGAATCCTTCCGGTTCGAAGGCGAGGCCGAACCAGGCCAGCAGGTCCAAGCCCGCGAGCACGCTCTTGGCCTCGCCGAGGGTGATGAGGCCGGCGGCGGCTCTGGCGAGATCCACCGGCGCGATATCCTCCCAGACTTCCTCGGGAACATCGGCCAACGCATTGAGGGTCTTTCGGTAATTCAGTTGCCAGGCGGACAGGACCTCCACGTAGTGCGGCGATACCGCGGAGGCCAGCATTGCGTCGAGCAGCAGGACGTGGGCTACGTCTGCGATGCCATTCGGCTCACGGTCGGCCGTCGCCGGCTCCCACAGCAATCGAAAGTAGACGATATCAAGGGATTCCCTGATGCCTTCGCCAAAGGCAGGGCACTTCGATTGATGAATCACGGTAACCCCCCGCGCCTTCAAGGCGGGGATGATGGTACAGAGGGCGTACGCATCCACGGGGTTGAAAGCAAGCGAGACATAGTCGCCAACCGAAAGACCTCGATTCGCCATGAGCGGCCTCAGGTCGGACGCGCGATTGACATCCAAGCGCAGATCCGAGAGCCCGATGAGCTTCGTCAGCGGCGTCAAATCACTCACGCGATTGCGTTCGACATCGAGGCGCTCCAGTGCGGAGAGTGACGCCAGCGGGGAAAGGGAGACAATGCGGTTCGCGGCCAGGTTCAGCCCTTCGAGATTCGTCAAGGAGGACAAGGCCGTGATGACACCGACTTCATTGCCCGAAAGGTCCAGCACCTCGATGGAAACCAGTGCGGCCAACGGTGTCAGATCGCTGATCCTGTTGTTCGCCAGACGGAGCGTTCGGAGGGCGGTAGCATTCTGCAGTGCACTGACGTCGCGCAGGCGATTGGAGGACAAGTCGAGGTGCTCGAGCTGCCTCAACCCGTCGAGCGGCGTGACGTCCTCGAGCAGGTTGCCGGCCAGCCGCAGGTCGGAAAGGTTCGTAGCGTATTCGAGTCCGACCAGGCTGACAATCTTCCGGCCTTCGGCAACGAGCGTGGTCAATCCCAGCATATCCTCAGGGACAATGGGGCCCACCGGTTTTCCGATGGCCTCACGGACGGCGGTTTCCAGCCGAGGATCGTCAAAAACAACGAACTCGCCTTCGCCTTCCCCTTCGGCACTACCCGGGCACGCGGAAACGTAGCCGGTGGTTATCTGGACGGCTCCCTGGGCCAACACAGGCGCGGACAGGACGCCCAGTAGCACAATCACCGAGAACGCACATGCGCCGAATTGAATCCTCGTCATCGTTCAAATCACCTCTTGGCCCTATCCGCCGAACTACACCCAATAACAGCCAAATGGTTGGAACCACACTGGTTCCAGTGTACGGCAATCTCGCACATGTGTCAACTTTATAGAAGATGAGCGAAGGGTGCAGATTCCAGCCCAAAGGCGATGCCGCGTTGCGGTCCGGGCACGGATATGCTAAGTTATGGCCCGTCTTCCGGAAGGCATTCGCCATTGTGAAGGGCAAAGCGTGGTCAACTCAACCCTCCAAACACAGTCACGTATCCGTAACGTCGAGCACTACCTCGCCGTCGGAACGTTGGTCATCCTCAACATCGAAGATCGCGCACGGTACCGAACGGTGCTCCGGGGATGGCAGCCGGGCCAGTATTTGATTCTTGACAGTCCGATGATCGGGGAAGGGCCGGTGTTCTTGCGGCGAGGTCAGCCCTGTGTGCTGCGGTTCGTGGCGCAGGGGGCGGCCTGCGGCATTAGCTCGATCGTGGTCGAGCGCGCCAGCATCGAAGTGCCCCTACTTCGTATTCGCTGGCCGGAGCAGATTGAGGTGGTCCGCGTGCGAAGGCACGAGCGAATCGAGTTGATGCTTCCGTGCCGGATCATCTGCGAAGACGACGCCGAGATGGTTGGGGAACTGAGCGATCTCAGCGTGGGCGGCTGCAAGATCTACTCGAAGACGACGCTACCGGAGAACTCGCTTGTGCGGCTGTCGTTTGTGTTGCCCGATGGTTCTGCCATCGAACGGGCGAAGGTGGAAGTGCGCAGCATCGCCAAGGTGGGACGAGGCGGCCTGCACGGGTGTCGGTTCCTGGGTGACGATGATCGGGTTTCGAACGACATTGAGTTCTTCGTATCGGCCACGTTGCAGCGTTTGCGTGCGCCCGGCAATGTCTCGCAACGCGCCCTGATTCTGGGGCCGTCGTCGTCCATCGAAATCGACGGACTCCGGGACGCGCTCGAGGAGGCCGGCTGCGGAGTGACCACAGCCTCCGGCGCCGTTAATGGGTTCTTCCGGGTCCGGATGATGCCGCCAAGCGTAGTGGTCGTGTCGGAGGATCTCGGGGAGATCACGGGCTCGGCTTTCTGCCGGGTGCTCAAGAACACGCCGGCGTTCCGCAGTCTGCCCGTGTTTGTGTACGGCGGCGATGTGACCTCGGCGCGTCAGGCCGCGCTCGCAGCAGGTGCGGCGGGTTATCTTCCAGACATTCATGATGTGGAGGCCGTCGCGCAGGAACTCATGCGGCACTTGTCGAGCCAGCGCGAAGCCAGCACGAAAAAGTAACCTCCGTCACGGAAGCCGCAGAAACACGCACTTGAGGTAGGCCGTCTCCGGCATGGCCATCAGCACGGGATGATCCGCCGGCGCACCGAATACGCCCAGGACCATCGCTTGCCGGCGCGCCGCCGTGGCCGCCCGCTTCAGGATCTCGAGGAAGGTCGCCGTGTCGACGAAGTGGGAACAGGAGCTCGTCACCAGGAGGCCTCCCGGCGTCACGATCTCCATGGCCGCGCGGTTCAGCGCCTGATAGCGGGCGGAGGCCTTGGTCACGTGGCTGCGCGCCTTGGCATAGGCCGGGGGGTCTAGGATCACGAGATCGTAGGGTTCCGAGCGACCGAGCACGTCGGCGACGTCGGCACACTCGAAGGTGCACCGGGATTCGACACCGTTGCGTTGCGCGTTCGCGCGGGCGCGTTCGATGGCCGCCTCGGACGTGTCCACGCCCAGCACGTGTCGCGCGCTCGCCAGGGCGGCGTGACAACTCCACAGGCCCTCGTAGCAATGTCCGTCGAGGACGCGCGCGCCGGACGCGTAAGGCCGGACACGGCGGGCATTCTCGCGCTGGTCGAGGAAAAGGCCTGTCTTCTGACCCCCTTCGACGTCCACGCGCATCCGGACGCCGTCGACCTCGCATTCCAGGCCGTCCGATGGCATCCCACAGGAATAGACCTTTCCGCACAGACTGAGGCGGACGCCCTCGATGCCGTCGTGCTCGCAGAAGAGGCGCACGAGGAGATCCGCGTGGGCCTCGTAGAACCGGCAGGCGCTCTGAACCGACACGAACGCGCCGTAGCGATCGGCCACAAGGCCCGGAAGGCCATCGCTTTCGCCGAAGAGCCATCGATAGACCGTCTGGTCCGCCTGGGCCTGTCGGCGGCACGCCAGCGCCGTAGCGATTCGGCCGCGGAAGAAGGCCTCGCCAATGTCCGTCTGATGGCTGGATAGGATGCGAACGGCGATTCCGCCTTCGGCCTGGTAGAAGCCACGGCCCACGAACCGACCGGTACCGGACACGACATCCACCGGTTCGCCGTCCTCGAGATCCGGGAATCGCTCGAACTCATTGCGATAGGCCCAGAGATGCCCCCGGAGCAGGCGGCGCTCTTCCTTCGGTTTCAGTCGCGCGGTCTTCACGGGGCCCAAGCCCTCACATCCGGAGACGCCGCGGCGTCACGTCGTTCAGCAAAACAGATACTATCCCTCTTCATGCGTCGGGTCGACACCGAGCTCCCCATCCACGCCGTCTTCCTCGGGGTATGTCGTGTCGTCTTCGTCTTCGGATCCACTCTCGGCGGAGGATGCCTCGGAACCGGTGATCTCGGTGACCTCGCTCTCTCGCTCTTCGGCCACCGCGCGAGCGCACGCGCTCACGGAGGCGTCCTCGCTGGGCACCATGAGTTTGACGCCTTGTGTGTTTCGCCCGACCACGCGGATGTCCTTGACGGCCATCCGAATGACGATGCCATCGGTGCTGACCAAGACGATCTCGTCGCGATCGTCGACGGTCAGCATACCCACCACATTGCCGTTGCGCTCGGTGGTCTTGATGTTGATGATGCCTTGGCCGCCGCGATGCTGCATCCGGTATTCGCCGACTTTGGTTCGCTTACCGTAGCCGTTCTCGCTGACGCTCAAGACGGTCATGTCCTCCCCGGCCAAGGACATGCCGATGACGCGATCTTCCTTGCTCAGACGAATGCCGATCACGCCGTGGGCCGTCCGGCCCATGGGTCGAACGTCCTTCTCGGGAAAGCGTATCGACTTGCCGCAGTAGGTCGCGATCAGGATGTTGTCGTCGCCCGAGGTGATCTGCACGTCGATCAAACGATCGCCGGCATCGAGCTCCAGGGCGATGATGCCCGCGGTGCGCGGATTGCTAAAGGCCATCAACGGCGTCTTCTTGATAACCCCTTGCTCGGTCACCATGAACACGAAGCGGCCCTCTTCTTTGAGTTCCCGAACGGGCAGGCAGGCCGTCACGCGCTCGTCGCCGCTGAGGTCGAGGAGATTAACGATGGCGCGGCCCCGTGCGGTACGGGCCGCTTTCGGGAGCTCATGCACTTTGCGCCAATACACGCGACCCTTGGTGGTGAAGAAGAGCATGTACTGGTGCGCGGAGGCGATGAACAGGTCCTGAACAAAATCCTCTTCCTTCGTGTCCATGCCCGCCACGCCGCGGCCCCCACGCCGCTGTTTGCGGTACGTGCTCACCGGGAGGCGCTTGATGTAGCCCTGGTTGGATACGGTGACAACCATATCCTCATCGGCGATGAGGTCTTCAACACGGAAGTCCGATACTTCGCCAAGAATCTCGGTCCGACGATTGTCGCCGTATTTCTCCTTGATGCCGACGACTTCCTTGCGGACTTCGGCCAGGATCGTCCGTTCGCTCGACAGGATCTGTTTGAGTCGGTTGATCTCCTTGAGGAGCTCTTCGTATTCGGACTCGAGTTCCTCCCGCTCGAGTCCGGTGAGCCGCCTCAGTCGCATGGCCAGAATGGCGTTGGCCTGCACCTCAGAGAAGTCGAACCGCTTCATGAGGGCCTCTCGGGCGGCGTCCACGTCAGCCGAATTCCGAATGACGGCGATGACCTCGTCGATCACGTCGATGGCCTTGAGCAGACCCTCGACAATGTGGAGGCGATCCTCGGCCTTGGCCAGGTCGAAGCGGGTCCGGCGCTCGACGATCTCGGCGCGGTGACGCACATAGTAGAAAATCATCTCGCGCAGGGATAGAACGCGCGGCGCGTTGTTGACGAGGGCGAGCATGATGATGCTCGCCGTGTCCTGCATCTGCGTGTTCTTATAGAGCTGATTGAGGACGACCTGCGGCTCTTCGCCTTTGCGCAACTCGATGACGATGCGCATGCCGTCTCGGTCAGACTCGTCGCGCAGGTCGGTAATGCCCTCGATCGACTTGCTCCGCACCAGGTCGGCGATGCTCTCGATGAGGCGGGACTTGTTCACCTGATACGGAATCTCGGAGACGATGATACTGTCCTTGCCGGCCTTCTTGTTGGTCTCCACGGAGGCCCGCGCGCGGACGGTTACGCGTCCGTGCCCGGTCTGATACGCTTGGACAAGGCCTTCGGTGCCGTAGATGATACCGCCCGTCGGGAAGTCGGGCCCCCGAACGAATCTCATCAGATCCCTGGACTTGGCCTCGGGGTTGTCAATGAAGTGGGTGATGGCATCGCAAACCTCGCGCAGGTTGTGCGGCGGGCAACTGGTAGCCATGCCGACGGCGATGCCGTAGGCGCCATTCACCAGGAGGTTCGGGATAGCGGAGGGCAGCACAGAGGGCTCTTGTTGGCTCGAATCGTAGTTGTCCTGCGTATCGATGGTGTTCTTCTCGATATCGGCGAGCATCTCGGACGAGATGGGCATCATCCGCGACTCGGTGTATCGCATGGCCGCCGGACTGTCGCCGTCGATGGATCCGAAGTTGCCTTGGCCGTCGACAAGCGGATACCGCATGTTCCAGCCTTGGGCCATGCGGACCAAGGAATCGTAGATCGCCGCGTCGCCGTGGGGATGGTACTTACCCATGGTTTCACCGACGATAAGGGCCGACTTGCGGTAGCTGCGCGAACTGACCAAGCCGAGTTCGTGCATGGCGTAGAGGATTCGGCGGTGAACCGGTTTGAGCCCGTCGCGCACATCCGGTAGCGCGCGGCTGACAATCACGCTCATCGAGTAGTCCAGAAATGAGGTCTTGAGTTCCTGTTCGATGGCGATGGGAACGACGCGTTCATTGCGCGTGTACATGATGGTTCCTCGGTATCGTTGTGTCTCGGCTGTGTGCTATCCGCCTTGCGGCCCGGCGGTCAATGCTAGATGTCGAGGTTCCGGACCTCGGGCGCGTGCTTCTCGATGAACTCGCGACGCGGCGCCACAATGTCGCCCATCAGGGTCACAAACATGTCGTCCGCGGCGGCCTCGTCTTCGGCGCTGACCTGCAGCACCGTCCGTTTCTCGGGATTCATGGTCGTTTCGGCGAGTTCGTCGGCGTTCATCTCGCCCAGTCCTTTGTACCGCTGAATCTGAAGACCCTTGCGTCCCATTTCGAGCAGGCGGTTGCGCAGGTCGAGCAGATCCGCTGTTTCGAAACCCGTCTCGCCGTTTTCGTCCTCAATCCGGAATGGCGGTTCGCCCATGGCGGCAATGGGTTCGGCATGGGTCAACAGTGCCGAGAACTCATGGCTCCGGAAGAAAGCCAGGTCGATCTCGCCCTTCTTTCGGGCAATGTATTCCTTGGGCTTTCCGTTGCCGTTGCCGTTGCCGTTGCCGTTCGCGAGTTCGGTCTGGACCGCCCGCGTGTTGATGAATGCAGCGTCTTGGCCGAAGATGGCACGCAGTTCCTCGGGGGATAGCCCGCTCAAGTCCATGATCTTGTTTCGCGACAGGGCCAGGCACGGCTTGACACTGTCGCGTGGCACGCCGTAGACGCGCTCGAGACGCGACATCATGCGATCCCGTTCGACCGCCGCGCCGATTCCGCGAATGAGTGCCTTCAGGGTGATCGTCCCGCGCTTGGAATCGCCATTCTGGGAGGAGACCTTGGCCGTATCGAGCACCAACTCGAAGAGAAATTCCTCCATCTCGCTGTCGGTGTTGAGGTAACGCACTTTTTTGCCTTTGCGCACTTGATAGAGTGGCGGTTGGGCAATGAAGAGGTGGCCGCGCTGAATGAGTTCGGGCATCTGCCGGAAGAAGAAGGTCAGCAATAGGGTTCGGATATGCGCGCCGTCCACGTCGGCATCGGTCATGATAATGACCTTATGGTAGCGCAGGTTCTCGTGGCGGAAATCGTCCTTGCCAAAACCGGCTCCCAAGGCGGTCACGATGGATCGGATCTCGTTATTGCTGAGCATCTTGTCGATGCGGGCTTTCTCAACGTTGAGGATCTTGCCACGCAGGGGCAGGATAGCCTGGTACCGCCGATCGCGGCCCTGTTTCGCGGAACCGCCGGCGCTGTCGCCCTCGACCAGGAACAGCTCGCACAAGGCGGGATCCTTCTCGGAGCAGTCCGCGAGCTTGGCAGCCTGCCCGATGGAATCCAGCACGCCCTTCCGCCGCGTAAGGTCGCGCGCCTTGCGCGCGGCTTCGCGCGCCCGCGCCGCCTCGATCGTCTTGCCAATGATCCGGTTGGCCATCGAGGGATTCTCTTCGAAAAAGGTCTGCAGTCCCTCGTACACCATGGAGTTGACGATGCCCTGGACCTCGCTGTTGCCCAGCTTCATCTTGGTCTGCCCCTCGAACTGGGGATTGGGCACTCGCACCGACACGATGGCCGTGAGGCCTTCACGCGTGTCGTCGCCCGAGATGACGGCGCTCTCCTTGCGGAACATGTTGTTCTTGCGCGCGTAATCGTTCAACGCCTTGGTCAACGCCGCGCGGAAGCCGCTCAGGTGGGTGCCCCCTTCGTGCGTGTTGATGTTGTTAGCGAAACACGACACGGTCTCGTTGTACGACGTGCTGTATTGAAGGGCCACTTCGCACTGAACGCCATCCTTCTCCGACTCGAGATAGATAGGGGCGCGGTGAAGTGTCTCTTTGTTGCGGTTGATGTACTTGACGTACTCGACGATGCCGCCCTTGTACTGCATGGTAACGGGCTCGTCGTCGATACGTTCATCCTCGAATACGATCTTGAGGCCCTTGTTCAGGAAGGCGAGTTCCCGCAGCCGCGTGAGCAACGTCTCGTTGTTGAACGCGCTAACCTCGAAAATCTCGGGATCGGGGTGGAATGTCACCGTGGTGCCGGTGCGTGTCGAGCGGCCGCGTACTTCGAGCTTGCCTTCCGGTTTCCCGCGACGAAAGGTCATGAAATAGACGTGGCCGTCTCGGCGCACCTCGACTTCAAGCCAGTCTGCGAGGGCATTCACGCAGGAGACGCCCACACCGTGGAGACCGCCCGCCACTTTGTAGCTGCTGTTGTCGAACTTGCCCCCCGCGTGGAGCATGGTCAGCACCACTTCGAGCGCGCTCTTGTTCCGATACTTCGGATGATTGGCGACGGGAATGCCGCGGCCGTCATCTTCCACGGAGACGCTGTTGTCAATGTGCACCGTGACTGCGATGCGTGTACAGACGCCGGCCAAGGCCTCGTCGATACTGTTATCCACGACTTCGTAGACCAGGTGATGAAGACCTCGAACCCCGGTGTCGCCGATGTACATGGCGGGGCGTCGACGGACGGCAGCCAATCCTTCCAGTACTTGTATGGAACTGGCATCGTAAGCCGCTGCGGCCATTGGGTTTACCTCTATCCTTTCTAATCCTGTTTCGGGGCTTGTTTTTGGAATGGCTTATTGTAGCACAAAATCCGGAGGAAAACAATGGAAAAACGCAATATTTTGAGTCTGTTTGGAGGGCTTCACACGTCATGTTGTGGCCGAGAGGGAATCACGGAGGTGGCGTTTGCGGCGGCCCTTCGGGTTGGTCCGAGATGAAAACATCGGAGACCAGTTCATAGCCCACCAGGCGGTTGACACGGCCGATGATGGCGAAACGCTGGAAGGAAAACACATTCATCCAGACCGGGCTTTCGGCGGCGATAAGCAAGGTGCGGTCGCGAAACCCGACGGGGTGTCCATGAGGGGCTAGACGCTTTCCGGCAATCTCGGGCCAACGCTCCCAGACCAATGCCTGGTCGAGCAACTTCCCGAGATTCGAGTCTTCCGTGAGTCTCTTGAGGATGCTCGCGGCGCTCTCCGGTTCAGTCTTCCTCAAGTCGGCCTCCGCTGATGACAAAGGACGCGCATGTCGTCTTGCTCATTTCAATGGCGGGACTCAGACCCGTAGTGGTCACCAGACATTGTACGCCCTTGTCAACCACGCTGAACAGGCTGCCCGCGCGGCGGGTATCGAGTTCCGAAAAGACTTCGTCGAGCAGGAGCACCGGATACTCACCGGTGCGGTGTTTCACCAGTTCGAGTTCCGCCAGTTTGAGGGCGAGGGCGGCCGTTCTCTGTTGTCCTTGCGAGGCGAAGCTCTTGGCGGGCCGCTCCGCAATGAGAAAGAGGAAGTCGTCGCGATGCGGGCCACGTGTAGTAACGCGCTGCCGGATGTCGGCGTCGCGGTTCCGGCCGAGCGAATCGAGGAAGGCCGCTTGCGAACACACATCCGGCCGGTATTCGAGTCGAAGGGCTTCGCCGGTAGCGATATGGGCGTGGGTCGGCGCGGCAAGGCCGCTGAGCTCCTCGAGAAGCGCTGCTCGAGCCCGAATCAGGACGCCTCCGTGCTCCGCCAGTTGCGCGTCCCACACCTCGAGCAAGGCGGCATCCGGTTGGCGGCTCCGAAGCAGTTCGTTGCGTTGCCGAAGCGCCTGCCGGTAGCGCTGAAGGGCGTTGAGATAGACGGCATCGACCTGAGAGAGCGACAGGTCGAGGAAATGGCGCCGGCACGATGCGGCTCCCTTCACCAGGGCAATGTCCTCCGGAGAGAAGAGAACCACGTTGAGCTTGCCCAGGACGTCGCTGACGCGCGTCTGCGCCACGCCGTTGACGCGAAACCGTTTGACACCGTGGTGCCACGCGACCTCGATGCTGATGTCGCGATCGCTCCGACGCACCCAGGCGTGAAGACGAAAGCCTTCCGCGCCGTGTCGGACGAGTTCGCGCTCCACGGAGGTGCGGTGACTCCTCGCGGTGGCCGCAAACAGGACCGATTCGAGGAGCGAGGTCTTTCCTTGGGCGTTACCGCCGCGCACCACGTTGATGGCCGGGCCGGGCCGGAAATCCGTATCCTCGAGGCAGCGGAAGCTCTGGCATGTCAATCGTGCGAGATACATGGTATTGGGGTGAATCCCGGCCGTTGTGGGTGCATTTTTCCGCGGGCCGCTCCTAACGAAACACCCGTGTCCATTGTACCATCTGCAACGGATGAGGCCAAGTGAGGGCGCCCATGGCCGTCTATCGGGCGAGTTGAATGAGTTCCACGATGCTGGGGCGAGATTCGAAGAAGGCACCGAGGATCCGGGGCATATCCTCGCTGGAAAGGCCGCTCGCGGCCCACGTCGCGTCATCCACGCGCACGGTGACGCCGGGGTAGGACGGCATGCCGCACGAGGTGCAGAGGTAGTCTGCCACGGATAGGGTGGCCGCGATGGGCCGAAGCTTCTCGTCTTCGCACTCGGCCAGGTCATGATGTCCCGCCACAACGTCAACGATGGTGCTCGGCAGCTTCCACTTCTGGGCCAATCGCGCGCCGATCATGGCATGATCGCAGCCAATGATAGCCCGCTCGGCCTCGTAGCGGGGCACCTTCTGTTCAATACAGGTGGCGTTGACGGTGGCGAATTCCTCGGGCATGAACTGCTCGAAGACAATCATACCGATGTCGTGGAGCAGTCCGTAAATGAACGCCTCTTCCGTGGAATCGACGGATAGTTTCTTGCCGTTCTCCACCAGGACGCGCATCGCCACGCCGCAGCCGATGCTGTGCGAAAGCAGGGTGTCAACGGTGGTCTTTAGCGTGTCGAAAACGGTGGCCGTGAAGACGAGGTTCTTGATGACCTTCAGCCCGAGCAACACGACGGCGTGCTCAACGGTTGAGACCTTCTGTCGGAGTCCGTAGAAGGCGGCGTTGACTAATCGCAGCGTCTTCATTGCGATGGAGGGGTCGGCGGAGATGGCTTTGGCCACGATGGACAACGAACAATCCGGATCGCTCACAAGGCTCGATATGTGCGCCACGGTCCTGGGCAGACTCGGTAGCGTGACGACCTCCTCTAGGATGAAGTCGATATCGCGCCGCTCACTAACCATTGGCCTGAGATCCAAAAGGAGAGCTGAAACCGGCTTGTCCGAAAACACGTTCCTGAATGCAGAGAATGTCAACCACCGTCTCGGGGCGCAGGAGCGCCAACCCCTCGGCAAAGGGCATGGTTCGAATGGCACTCTCGCCCTGCGCAGGGAGAACAAGCGTGGCGCCTTTCGGATGTTCCCGAGGCCCCACTAGCACTACATTCCCCTGCTGCCCGTTCACGTATGTGACGTTGCCGACAACAGCAGCCCCTTGCTTGCGAAAGACGATCACTTAGAAGATGTAATCCGGTTCGAGAACTGCTTCGTAGTTAACCTCTCGATTGCTAAACGGAAAAGACACGGCCTCGAACACACCGGTCGAGGTCCGCATCAACGCGCGAGCCGTGCCCAAGACTGGCGACACTCCCAGCAAGTAGGCCAACGGCTTGCCATCCTGCAGTTTCCGGTGAAAAGTGAGCGGGATCTCGGCCCAGCCGAACATGATGTTGGACAGACCGCGGCCGAGTTTGGTCAAGGCCTTCTCCACACCTGTCGGCCTGGGCAGGTCTTCCGAAGGGTCGTAGGTCTGGGCAACCGCCGGCATACTGTCCATCAGCGTGGCCGCCACTACGATCAAAGCCACCAACCCGAGCCAAACCTTCCCTTTATTCGCCACTGGGCACTCCTCCTAAATGGACGCGACCGCAGACTTTAGCCAGTTTTAACTCAAGGTGAGTCTAGCACAGGCCGTGGAGCGTGTCAACATTTTCCCCACGCGTTTCCGCCCCACGCGAGAACCCGCGCCGTGGCGGGAAATGACGCCGGAATAGCCACGAACTACTGCCGAAAATGCTTCTTGAAATACCCAGGATCGTCGATGCAATCCAGTTCGAGTTCGATGAAACGCCGGTATTCCGCGTGGGTGATGGGCCCCTGATGAGGATCGCCTTCGGCCTCGCCCTCGTGGTCTGGCGCGCCGCGTCGTCCTTCGGAGAGCTCCTCCGCGTCGAAAGAGAACCCCCCGGATTCGAAGAAACGGGCGATAATCTCGGCCAGATGCTCTTTGCGTTCCTCGAAAGTCCCATTTTCGAGAACGCTGCGTTTGAGGGGGATCGTCTGGTTTCGAAACAGAATCACCATTTCATGACAATTGGGACACGTGACGATCACCACCATGTTGTTGGGGGCCTTCGCGCCGGCGATTCGACGACTCTTACAGTGGGGACACATGACGAATTTCATGATACTGATATCGTCTCACGTGATGTCTCGGGACAACCGCGCCACAGCCGCTGCCTAACGCGGATAGTCTAGGCTATTGGGGCTCGACGTGTCAAACGGAGCCCCCTTTTCAGGTCCGAGCAGCGCGGCCAGTGCATCGAGCGAAGGGGGCAACTCGCGCACGCATCGGAAGCCCAGGCACTCGAACTGCGCTTCGTAGGCACTCGGGTGGCGGCAGTTCAGTGGGGCGGCGGCGATGCCGAAATGGCCGCCGCGCAGGACGATCTCGACACCGAAATCGAGAGCACTCGGGTCCTCGCGGCCGTCCGAGGGATCGTACGGCAGCGCGCGGAAGGCACTACGCGTCCACTCCATCGCGTTGCCGGCCATATCGACACACCCGAAGGGGCTGCAGTCTTTGGCAAAGGAACCGACGGGGGCGGGGCCCTGGAAACCGTCCTCTCCTCCCTCGACGTTCGAGGCACCAACTTCCCAGTTCTCGCCCCAGGGGAATCGGTCCGAAGCGCCCTGACCGCCGTATGCGGCCCGAGCCCACTGGGCCTCTGTCGGCAACCGCTTGCGCTGATGCGCGGCATAGGCCTGCGCGTCGTAGAAGGTCACGGAGGTGACCGGCCACTCGGGCAGCGCCGAGGTGAGTCCAGGAGGCTGACGCCACGCCGCATTGGCACAGAACAGGCGATACTGCTCGACGGTGACCTCGGTGCGATCGATGAAGAAACCGCCGACGCGGACGCTACCGGTACCGGTCGCGTCGCCCATGATGACTTCGCCCGGGGGTACAAAGACCATCCCATCGGGACAGTGCACGAGGCCGCAGAAACACTGCAGCGCCGCCACGGCCGTGTGCAGCGCGGCCGGCGCTTGCCGCTCCTGCTCAGCTCGGGCTTGTTCCCACAGGGCCTCGGCCGTGCGCAATAGGGCCTGCCGCTCGGCCACGCCTTGGGCGGCGACTTGGGCGCGCGGCCGCGCGGTCTCGATGAGACTCGCCACGCGGTCAAAGTCGGATTCGACGCTCCCTGTCTCCGCGAGTGACGCGGCTCTGCCCGCCCGTTGGACGCCCGAAGTCGGGCCGTTCGCCTGCTGCACGGCCTCGATTCGCCAGAGCCCAAGCGCCGACGCCGCCACGATGAGGGCCGCCACGGCGAATCCGGCCATCCTCCGGCGGCTGAGTCCGCGACCAACGGTGGGGGCAATACGGGTGCCGGCCGTCACGGTCTGGAACGTGGATTTTATCCCGACACGCACGCCGAGGAGCGCGTCGCGCAGCTCGGTGATCGTGCCGTAGCGGAGGTCGCGGTTGGGCTCGACGCACGTGCCGATGATGGCATCGAGTTCGATGGGGACGTCGCGACGAATCTCGGATACGGCTTTGGGCACGCCGGTGGGCAGGTTGCCGGTTAGGGTCTCGTAGAGCACAACGCCGACGCTGAACACATCGGCGCGAGCATCCACGTCCCGGCTGTCCTTGAGCTGCTCGGGGGACATGTACATCGGGGTGCCCATCACCATAGACGCCGAGGTGAGGCGGGCATTCGTGATGAGCTTGGAGATCCCGAAATCCATGAGCTTGACGGAGCCGTCCGGGAGGATCATGACGTTCTCGGGCTTAATGTCTCGGTGTACGGTGTGTTGGTGGGCGTACTCGAGGGCCGCGCACAGGTTGTCGATAATGTGCAGGGCCTGCTCGACGGGCATGTACTCGCCCGGGGCCATTTCATCCAGAACCGTTCGCAGTGAACGCCCCTTGAGCAGTTCCATCGAGATATACACGACGTTGGCGGCGCGCCCAATGTCGTGGATCCGGATGATGTTGGGGTGCGACAAGTGCCGGGCGATACGCGCCTCGTTGAAGAACCGCTCCACAATCACCCGGTTCTGAACAAACTGCGGCAGCAGCGTCTTGAGTGCGACTTCCTCGCCGAGCACCGTATCGCGAACCCGATAGATGCACCCCATGCCCCCGCGCCCGATGATGTCGATCACCGAGTAGCGACCTGCCACGACCTGGCCCGGCCGAAACAGCGTGCCCTGGCCGTTCACCGGCGCCCCGGATTCCGGCTGGGCCCCGGCCGGAACCCGGGCGGCCACGCGCACCTTCGGCAACGGGGCGCCGCAGCGCTTGCAGGTAGACTGACCTTCCGGATTCACGAACTGGCACTTGGGACACTTGATACGAGGCATGCGCGCCTGCCCTCCGAATCGCAGGAGTATCGTAACGCTATCGTGCGCCGACTGCAACCGGACAGGGCCGTGAAGTGCGGGCGATGCGGCGTACTGTGGTCTTCTCCGGGCGGCACGCATCCGCGCTCGTTGCGCGCCGACGGTAGGGGCCCGTCGTCGCGCCGGACCTTCATTGGGCTTTGGCGACCTTGACCTTCATCTCTTTGGCGAGCTGAACGCCCTCGTTCTTCTTGACGACCTTGCAGACGGCGTACGCGTCCTCGACCTCGGTGACCTCGAGGAGGCCTATAGGTTTGGGACGGTAGGCGATGACACGGCCGCCGACCTCGATGGGTTCGCCCTCTTCGAGGATGGTGAAATGCTGCCCGACCTCAACGCCGTGGGCCTTGCCCAAGTTGATCATGATGGCCTCCTCGGAGGTGGCATCGGCGATAAGGCCCTTCAACTCGCGGCCGTCGATCACCTTCTGCATCATCTCATCGGCAACGCCCCGGGCGAGGGCAGCAATGCCTTCGGCGTCTTTGAGGTTCCGCATGAGCTGGAGCGCGATGGACGTGGTCTCGGTGTCGACAAGGCGTACGTACATGAGCGTGTCCGGCCCGGCCTGCGCGAAATCGACAAAGCCCAAGTACCGCGCCGACAGAAGCTTGCCAAGCTGCAACTGGGTGTCTTGGCTGGCGAGTTCAGACGTGCCCAGGTTCAACTCCTGCAGCAATTTGTCCAGCATCTCGCGATCCACAACTTTCACGCACCCTTGGGACTGAATGCTCGCCTCGAGTTCGCGGCGCAGGGCGATGTCCGTGCCGGCGCGCTCGAAAAACACGGGGGTCTTGTTTTCCGACGGCAGGAACGCGACGACGAGCGGCCGCGTGGACCATGGATCCACCGGCTTGTCCGTGCCGGCGGCTTTCATCTCGTCGTACCGCTTGGAGAGGTCTGCGATTTGCGCCCGGATCAGTTCGCCGCGCCGGACATCGTTGGCCTCTTCAAGCTCGCGCTGGACTTGGCGTAACATGACCGCGACCAGTTCGTCGTCACCCACCTTCTTGGCTTCTTCGAGAACGCCGGCGGCTTTGTCGAGGTCGCCCTGGATGCGGTAGGCGGCACCCTCATTGCTGAGGGCGATGATATTGTAAGGATCGAGGGCGACGGCCTCGTCGTATCGGACGATGGCGTCGTCGAGGTTGCCTTGCTCCTGGAGCAGGCGCCCCTGCCCGGTGACCGCCTCGGATGCCTTCCAGTCTTCGGTGGACTTCTGGGCGCCGGATTCGAACAGGGGCGCGGCCTCTTCGAGTTTGCCCGAGCGCATGAGCGCCGTGGCCTTGATCGTGTCTGCATAGCCGCTGTGATCGGGGGCTTCATCGGCCAGCTCGATGGCCTTCGTGTAGTCCGTACGTTCGAGGGCGACCTTGGCGAGGCCTTCCTTGCACTCGATGGCGCCGAATTCCTCCTCGGCCTCGTCGAGCTTTCCGGCCGCCGTGAGGGCGAAGCCCTTCACCTCGGCGGCTTTCGCGGCCGGCTCGCCTTCTTCCTTAGCCTTGTCGGCCACCGCGACCGCCTCGTCGGTGTTGCCTTGCTGTAGGAATGTCTCGGCGACACCGGTCAGCACCGAAGCCGCCGCCTCGCCACCACCGCGGATTAGCTTGATGACGCGCTTGTCGTTCTTCAGGATGACCGTTAACGGCAGGCTGCGGATAGGGCCGTAGACTTCGTTGGCGTCCAACTGACTCTCCGGGAGGAGGTAATACTCGATCTGGAGTTCATCGGCAAAGGCCTTGAGGGCTTCTTCCTGCTCCTTGATCCCGAAGGCGATGGTGCGCACCTTGTCACGGCCGTAGAGCGAGTGGATCGTGCTGAGGCGGAGCGCGATTTCCTGGCCGCCGTCAATGGTGAAAAAGTAGAGAATCACCATGTCGGGGCTCTGCGCGATGATCTGGTCAAGGTCCACCTTCTGGCCGTGGATGTCTGTTGCCGTGAAACTCGGGGCAATATCGCCCTTCTCGAGCGCGACTGCAACGCAGGCCACGCCAACCACCGCGACTACCACCGACAGAAACCCGAAACTCCTGGATGCGCTTGTCATAGAGTCTCCCTCCCCGGACACACCGGCCTCACGAACGGGACATCCGAACGATCTTTCACTCAGTATACCACCAAGACGGCATCGGCGGTCGAGATCCGCGCAGTTTTCACATTACTGCGCAACACCGCCCGCCCACGTGTCCGGACCGAATCGCCCTCGATTCACGGAACCTGGCGCTTCATAACGAACGTGACGTAGGCCATCTCATTCGCCTCGGAGGCAAGGTACATGGCCCTATCAGTGCCATACTCGGCTCCGGCATCCACGTGTGCCTCGATCTGGGACCATTGCTCGCCTCTGAAGTCGTCGTGTTTCGAGCCGCGGACCACCTTGACCTCTCGCTCTGCGCCTGATGTCGGGTCGCGTAGCGTGACCGTGCCCGAGCCAAATTCGACGCCCGGAATACCTGAGAAATCCGGCGAAGCGCCGCTTGCCTCCGCTTTCGATATGGCATCCTCGGCGAGGTCATACGCCGTGTCGCTATCCGCATAGTACAACTTGACCATGGCTCCCTTGAAGAAGGTTCCCGACGCGGTGGCGCCTCTCGGTTGATCCGGTGTCGGCAACTGGTCGCGGCCGCCTGCGACGAAGAAGACGGTCAACATCACAATCAGGACAACGACGATGCCACCGACAACGATCACAGGCACCGGCAATTTCCGGCCGCCGCCAGCCGCCTGATCGCGTCCTTGCTGGTCCACAGTCGCCCGGTGCTTCGGGGCGGCCTTACCTCCGGCCGGGAGGGCGGTCGAGACGATGGTCGACGCGTCGGCGGAAGTGCGCGACACGATTGTTGTGGTCGCGTCGTCGACGTCCACAAGCGTGATGGCGGGATCCGGGTTATCCTTAATGCTTTCGTGGAGAGCGGCGGCCATGGCGCGCGCGCTAGGATACCGGTCGTTCGGCCGCTTGGCAAGAGATTTGAGGACAACGCGGCTCAGGCAGGTGCTGACGGCAAAGTTCAGTTCGCTGGGATTGACGGGATCGGTCTTGATGACGTTGTGCATGACGGTGCTGAGCGCCTCGCCGCCGAAAGGTTTTTCGCCGGTCAGCATCTCATAGAGAATGATGCCCACCGAGAAGAGGTCGGATCGGGCGTCGACCTTGTGTCCCATGAACTGCTCGGGGCTCATGTAGTGGGGCGTACCGATCATGGCGCCTTCTTGGGTGAGGTTCGAGTTCTCGATGCGGGCGATGCCGAAGTCCGCGACCTTCAGCGAGCCGCCGCGCGGGGTCAGGATGTTCGCGGGTTTGATGTCCCGGTGGACGATGCCGTTGTCGTGCGCAACGGCCAGTGCATCCAGGATGGCTGTGCCGGTCTCGACGGCCTCCTCCGGCGAGAAGCGCTTCTTCTCCTCGATGACGTCGAAGAGGTCGCCACCCTCGAGGTATTCCATGGCGATGTACGCCATGTCGGCCTCTTCGCCGGCGTCGTAGATGGTGATGATGTTCGGATGGTTGAGTCCGCCGGCGGCGGTGGCCTCTCTCAGGAACCGCTCCATCATCTCCTCGGCGCGGCCGCTGGATTCCATCACGTCCCGCCGGGCCGTCTTGATGGCCACGCGCCGGTTAATGGTCGGATCGACGCCTTCATACACGATCCCCATGGCGCCTTTGCCCAATTCGCGCACAATGGTATAGCGTCCGATTTTATCTGGCATCGCTTGCTTCGGCACCGCTGTCTCCCTCGAGTTGGCGAATCCACTCGCGCACCTGCTCTGCGTCGCCGGCGTCCGGCGCCAGAATCAAGTACTGCTCCAATTGCTCGGCGGCCTTCGCATTGTTGCCCGTGGCCGCATAGGTCAGCCCGAGATTGTATCGGGCGGCCGGGTAATCCGGCCGCAATTCTAGCGCAACCAAGAAGCATTCTTCAGCCTTTTCGAGATCGTCGAGGTGGCGGCTGGCCTCTCCGAGGTCGTTGAAGGCGCCCGCATCTTCGGGCGCGAGCTGGGCGGCCCGCTCGAAGCACGCGGCGGCGTCCTTCCATCGCGCCGCGCCGGCGAAGAGACGGCCAAGGTTTCGCTGCACGAGGAGGAGGCGGTGGTCGTCGAGGGAAAGGGCGTCGGTCTGTCGGTAGGCCGCGACGGCGTTCTCAACGTCCTTCGCGGCGGTGTAGGCGACGGCCAGATTGAACCAGCCTTCGAAAAAGTTGGGGAGGAGCGTCACCGCCTCTCGGTAAGAGGCGATCTTGCGTTCCGGTTCGGCCGCCGCGACACCGGCATTGTAGGCCCGGATGGCCTGGAGCTCATCTCGCGTGACATCCTTGGCCGGAATGATCACGGGATCGGCATCGTAACCGGTGGCGGAGGCGCTCACCCCGTAGCGTTCGAGCATGGGAAGCGCGTTGTTGACCGGCGTGACGATGGTAACCCACTGCTGCTGCTCGAGCACGCCGACGATGAGTCCGATCAGGTTGCCTTGACGGTCGAACACGGGCCCGCCACTCGAGCCGGGGCTGGCTCTCAAGTCTACCTGCAACATGGGCCGGCCCCGGAGCGTCCGGTGGGGATTGGACACGATGCCGGTAACTGTCGAGAAGTCCAGATTCATGGGGGTCGATATAGCCACCAAGTCCGAACCGCTGCGCAACGTGGACGCATCGCCGGTTCGGGCCGCCACAGGCATTGGCTTGGACGTCTTGAGCAAGGCGATCTCGGCGTCCTGATCCACATCGACCATGGTTAGGTCGCGTTCCGAGCCATCCCGTAGCCGAGCGCGGAGATCGCCGACCCCCATCACCTGGTGGGCCACGGTCAGCACGTAGCCGGAAGTGTCCACGCAGACGCCGCTGCCTTGCACGGCCTTGCGGGTGAGTGTCTTTGTCCCGAAGATGACAACGGTGGCCGCCTCGTTCTGGTGTACGATGGCCTCAATGGTGGTGGGCTGCGCGAGACTCGAGGCGCACCAAGGCACCGCGACCGCGATGCACAAGACGAACGTCCAATGCCGGTGTGTGTCACGGGCGCATTGCGGACAGCCACGTCCCCTCCGCTCCTTCGAGAAGGGCCCGGCGAATCTGTGGGTCGACCTACTCAACGATCTGGATCTCGAACAGCTTGGGCCAGCGCTTGCCGGTGACAAAGAGCCGGTCATTCGGCTCATCGTAGGCAATGCCGTTCAACACGTCTGTGGAACTCAGGGTTCCTCGTTCGTTCGGCAGACCTTTCAGGTCTATCCACGCCAGTACCTTGCCGGACTTGGGCGAGATCCGGGCAATGCGGTCCGTTCGCCACACATTGGCCAGAATCTCGCCGCGAACGTACTCGAGTTCGTTGAGCCGCGTGACGGGTTGGCCGGAGGCCCGGACGAGCACCCGGCCTGTTTCGCCAAACGTCTCGGGATCGAGAAAGCGCAGCGTAGCGGTGCCATCGCTCATGATAAGGCGCTTACCGTCGGAGGTGAGTCCCCAGCCCTCGCCGGGATAGTGGAACTGGCCCATCGGTTCGAGCGTCGTCCGGTCGTAGACGAACGCCGTGCTCTCCTTCCACGTGAGCTGGAACAACCTGTCTTGCCAAAGCGCCAACCCTTCCCCGAACATCTCGTTCGAGAGGCGATGCTGCGCCAGGATCTCGCCGGTCTCGAGGGCTACGCGCCGCAATGAAGACTCGTTGTACAAACCGGTGCTTTCATATAGGACACCCTCGTGGAAGAGCAGCCCCTGCGTGAACGCCTCGGGATCGTGGGGGAACGTGTTGACGACATGGTACGTCACCGAAGGAACGGGGTCATCGCCGCCGATGAACGGGCACGCGGGAAGCAGGCCGCCGGCCGCGAGCACCGCCGCAAGGATCAGCGCCATTGTGACTAGAGGTTTCATCGGTATTCGCAAGCCAGCCGGGGCCACACACTCCTCTCACCCAGGGCATCATAGCACCGGGCCGGCCTGCGGGCCAAGGAAGTCGTCCGCGCCGTCCCGGAGACCGGCGGTCATCCTGCGCCGCAGTCCGGATGGATCTCCGCCACCCTAGTTATAATGAGGTTGACAGACGGAAGGGATTACCGTAGACTGGAGTTCGCGTGGTTCTAACCACCTGGCTGATTGTGGGTAGGGATTCGTAATCATGACGTGGAGGGGATTCGGGCCATGATGACTATTCGCTTCTCTCGATGTATCCTGTGCGCACTTGTTCTCCTGGGCGTTGTGGCTTCGCCGGCACTGGCTCAAGAGGCCATGCAGAGTACCACGGGACCGGTACCGGGACCCGATGTGACGTTCGAGCCGTTTGTGCCAAGCAAGGCCTCCGTCGTGATTGACGGGGTGCCGGCATACACGTGGCGCCACGGATGTGGCCCGACGGCCGTGGGCATGGTCGTCGGCTATTACGACGCCAACGGCTACTCGGCGCTGATTCCAGGAGATGCGTCGACACAGACCAACGACGTGAACCAGTCGATCGCCTCGGGCGGCACGCTGTCCAGTCCGTATCCGTCCGGATCGGAACAGCACCTTGAGGACTATGGTCTTCCGCGAGACGACCACCTCGACCCCAATGTCGATCCGCCTATTCCGGATGACTATATCGGAAAGCGGACGCCGCACGTAGACAACTGCCTGGGCGATTTCATGGACACTTCGAAGAGCCTGCGGACGAACTACTACGGCTGGTCCTGGTCGAGCGATATTCTCCCGGCCTTTACCGAATATGTTGCTTATCGAAGCGGAACGTATGTGCCATCCGGGCTGCAGTACAATTATGGTAGCGGATTGACGTATGCCCTGCTCCAAAGCGAGATTGACAATGATCGCCCCATGGTGTTCCTGGTCGACTCAAACGGCGACGGCTATACGGATCATTTCGTCACCGTCGTGGGCTATGACGACTCAACGACGCAGGACTACGTCTACTTGAGCACCTGGGATACGGCCCTTCACCAGGCCCAGTTCCGTGGAATGTCGTCCAGCTACTCGTGGGGTATCTGGGGCGGCTTCACGTTCGCGCTCTCCGGCGGCGGCGAAGGCGAGGGCGAGGGTGAAGGCGAAGGCGAGGGTGAAGGCGAAGGCGAGGGTGAAGGTGAGGGCGAAGGTGAAGGCGAAGGCGAAGGCGAAGTCTCGGAAGGCTGCGTGACGTCGGGCGGGCTGTTCTTGCTCGGTTGGGATCTGTGCCTGGCCGTGCCGGGACCGGTGGCGCCTGGGTCAACGTACGACTGGTGGAAGGATGGCGTCCAGTTGTCCGACGATTCGCATGTGACGGGAAGTGCCTCGCGCGAGCTCATGATTTGGGGGCTCACGGAGGATGACGAAGCGACATACACCTGCTACTACGACGACGGCAGTAAGGCCCCGGCTCAGTTCGAAATCACGGTGAACGTGACCGACGAAGTCCCTGTGGCCGGCGTGGCGGCATTGACACTATTGGCGGCGGCTTCAGGCCTTGGCGGCGCGCTGGCCGTCCGGCGGCGCCGGCGTTAGCGCACGACTTGACCTGAATCGAGATTCTCCATACCCTCTGTCTTCGGGCAGAGGGTATTGTTTTCCCCCGCTTCGTGAGGAATTCCCGGCACGCGCCGGCTTGCGAGAGGAGAGAGCCATGATGTTGTTGTCATTCATGTTGAGCGTGTTGGCGGCAGACGAAGACATCGACGCGCGCATGGCGGTGCTGAACAAGCACCTCGAGCGACTGGCCGCCGTTGATGTGCCGGAATCGCTGCAAGTCGAGAAGGACGCGAAGCTGGCCGCGTTGCGGCAGCAGCTTGATGCGGGCGCCAAGACTGGCGACGAGGTCAACGCACTGTACCTCGCCATGGACGAGGTACGCCAGTGGCTCTGGAAGAACGCCGTCGAGCGGCCGAGTCTCGCGGAAGGCGCATTCGAGGAAACGGATGCCGCGTGGATCCTGCGCAATCCGTGGCTCGAGTTGACGTGGCAGAAGGCCGACTTCGCGATCCGCGTCAAGACAGCGGCCACCGAGTGGCAGTTCGCGCCGTGCGGCCGTAAAGACGTTGAACTCGCCAAGGCCGAGATCGGCTTTCTCGATGCCGGCAAGCGCAGTGCTGAGATGTTGCGCACGAGCTACAGCATTGGCCTGCGCATCGAGTTGGCGGAGTTCCCCGCGGCGCCCGATCTCGACCTGGTGGTCGGCGTGGATATTGAGCGGAACGAGGCGCGCTTCTCGGTAGTCCCCGTTAAGGACAGCACGGAGTTCGGCGCGATCGCGTGGCCGAAACCGCTTGTGATGGGCAACACGGAGGCCGACCTGTCGGTGATTCCGTGTATGCAGGGCATGATCCTGCCGGGCAACTACGGTGAGGCCATTCGGAAGCGAGACCTCACGAACTCGAGGTCCCTCTACATGTCGTGGTGGGGGCAGATCCACGAGGGTCACGGCGTCCACACAATTCTCGAATCCAGCGATGATGCCGGCGCGGCCTACGATCATCCGGCCGGCGGGCCCACCGTGATCCAGCCACTGTGGTATTCGAGTATGCGTACGCTGCGGTATCCGCGCTCGATTCGTTACACCTTTGACGATGAGGCGACATACGTGACCATGGCCAAGCGATACCGGCGGTTCATGAAGGACACCGGGCGCTTCGTATCGCTCGCCGAGAAGTGCGCGCGCACGCCAAATCTTGACAAGGTGGTCGGATCACCCGTGGTCCACGTCGGTGCGCTCTATCACAACGTCAAGGAATCGCATTACTACAACAAGGAGAATTTCGAGGCGAACCACGCCTTAGTGCCCTTCCACGAGATCGCGGCCGGACTCGAAGAACTGCACAAGAAAGGCATCGAACGCGCATATGTGCACCTCGATGGTTGGGGATTCTACGGCTACGACAACGGCCATCCGGATCCGTTACCGGTGGGCGCCGAGCAGGGCGGCTGGGATGGACTGCGGGCCGTCGCCGACACGTGCGACAGGCTCGGCTGGGTATTCGCCGTCCATGATCAGTACCGCGACTTCTACTTCTCCGCCGCGTCCTTCGACGACCGTCTCGTCATGCGTGAGGCCGACGGCTCGCGGCAGGAGCATGCGACATGGTGCGGCGGGCCGCAGACCTACCTGAGCGCCGTGTTCGCACCCGGCTACGCAAGACGGAATCACGATCTCTTCGCCAAACATGACATCAAGGTGCGCGGCGCATATCTCGATGTCTTCGCCGTGGTGCCGCTCGAGGAGAGCTATCAACGCCTGTGGCCCATGACGCGTACCGACTGCGCCGAGGCGCGCACCGACTGTTTCGACCTACTCCGCGCGCGCGGCTACGTCGTCAGTTCCGAGGAGCCGGCGGATCGGTTTGTGCCGGCCCTCGATCTCGTGCATCACGGCCCCTACGACATCTTCAGTAATGAGGAGTCCCTCGGCATCCCGACGCCGCTGTTCGGCCTCGTGTATCACGACTCGATCCTGTTGCCGTGGTGCATGAGCCAGGGCGGCGGCTGGGGCATTCCAAAGAGTGATGCGGGACAACTCCACTGCCTTCTCAACGCTGGCCTGCCCTATGTCGGTCCCGACGATCCGCCCGAACAGATTGCCCGCGTCAACGAGGCCGCCCAACTCGCGGCGCGGTGCGGCACGCTCGAGATGGTCAACCACGAGTTCCTCGACGATACGTGGCGCAGGCAACGCTCGACCTTCAGCGATGGCACTGCGGTCACCGTGGATTTCGACGCCAAGACGTATACCATCGAGTATGGGCCATCGGCGCCGTGAGTGGGATCAGTCGAGGGGCGCCTGCGCCTTGCGGCAGGCGAAACAGAGTAGATTGGTCAGGACAAAGGGCAGCATGACGGCGAGTCCCGCCAGGGCGACACCGTCCATCTGCTCTTTGACGGCGTGAAGGGCAAACATCACGGCAACGAGGCCATAGCCGAGGGGCGGGATCAGGCGGATGGCGTTGTGCGCGGTGCAGGGCGGCGCGGGCCTAAGGTACTCGTAGGTACGGAAGAGCGTTGTCACGATGGCCGTCACCACAAACCAGCCGACGAAGTTGCCGATGGGTATGCCAAAGTAGGGCCCTTCATCGGCCCACTCCCATCCGCCCCGATTGACCACGATGGGATCCATGAACATGTCGAGCGCCATGACCATCATGCTATCCAGTGCGACAAGGAGAAGCAGCAGGGCGGCGTCGTGCGCCGTTCGGCGCGGTTGAACGCGGCCGAGCCACAGCAGGAACGTGTTGACGGTCGAGTAGCCCGTGTAGATGAATACGGCCCAGAACACCGGCACGGCCACGGGCACGTCGAACACCATCACACCTCGATAGTGTTCTTCGTTGTACCGATAGTGCCCGCCGAACACGGTTCCGGTTCGGACGCCGAAGTACTCGAAGCCGAAGCCGATGAAAGCCGCGAGGGCTGCCAGGAGAACGAGACGTCCGAAACCCATGGTGCGCGAGCCGTGGGTAATGAGGAGTACCACGGCAAGCGTGGCCGTCGGCATGACGGCCGCGTTGACGGCTCCTGGAGGCGCACCGAAGAAGTCCAACAGGCCCGCCACGACCATGCCCACTGCGACGCCGATGAATACCGCGCCTACGAATCGATCGTATTTCCCCCGAATCGGCATGAAGTCCCTCACGTTCCCAGTAGTTTCTCCGCCAGTTTTGCAGCAGTGCCGAAGCCGAGCCAGAGGATGATAACAAGGCCGATGGCGCCGAGTGCCATGACAACGGGGCCGTTCTTCAAGTCGCCCATGGTCTTTTCGCGCGAGGTAAGCACGAAAAGCAGCAACGCGCTCAACGGCGCGGCGAGCAGCGTAGCGCCCTGGGCGAGCAAGAGCGAGGTGGTGCTGCCGGTGCCGAACTTGAGCGTGGCCACGGCCACCCCGCACCCGATCAGCATCACCAGCGCTGTAAGCCCTTTCGTATAGGGCCCGCCGAAGCTTCGATCGAGACCGAGGCCGTCCGCCAGCATGCCGCCGCCCACCAACGCGTTCACGATGAACGACGAGAACGAGGCCGCCGCCAAGCCCGCGCAGAATACCCAGACCGCCGCGTTGCCCAACGCGCCCCTGAGCGTCTGCGCCAGTTCACCGATACTCGCGAAGTCCTTACCGGAGCCGTGCAGGGTCTGTGCGGCACCGATCATGATTACCGTACTGATCAGGCCCAGGACAGCAATGCCGATCCAGGCGTCGCCGATGGCCATCCGCACGTCCTCGCGCTTCCACTGCTTGGCCTGTACCAGATACGCCTGATACAGCGCGGCCACGGCCGAGAACGTCGTGGCCAACATGGCCCGGCCGACGACCGAGTTGCCCTCGCGGAGGCGAGGCACGAGACCGGACACGATTCCGGAAGGGCTCATGCCCGTCCAGAACAGGTTCCCGAAGAACGCAACAATCATAACGGCAACCAGCGCCATCATGAGACGCTCGAGCATGACGTAGAGATGCTTGGCCGTGAACAAGAAGACGAGGGATAGGGCCGTGAAGGCGATGGGCCAAATCCACGTCGGCGTGGAGGTCACATTGCTTACCGCGACGGCCACACCGATGTTGTTTCCGAACTGGAATCCACCGCACACGAGGAAGGCGGAGAAGCCGATGATCGCCGCCAGCGGTCGGGGGAGGTGCTGGAGCGGCGAGGTCTTGCCGAGGGCGCACCCGAGGCGCGCGCCCATCGACGTGTACACGGCCATGAAGAGGCTGGCCATAGCCATGACCCAGAGCAGGTCGTAGCCGCGCTCGGCGCCGGCACGGCTCGATGAAACGATACTCCCCGGCCCCAATACCACCGAGGCGGTGATGAGCCCCGGCCCCAGTCGACGAAGGATGGAACGACGTTCTGCCATAGCGCGGGCATTCTTGCGCGCAGTCTACCGGAATGTCAACGTTCTGCCTGAATGGTGCCTGCGCGCAAGACACAGGGCCTGCCGCCCGAGGACCGACGGGACCCATTCGACCGATGGCGGAAGCCCAGGAAAGCACCCGACCGCCTACACGTAGTCCTCGCGCACGGGCGAGAACACCTCGAGGGCAACCGAGGCTTCCAGGGCCTCCGCACCGTGCTCGACGCCGCCCGGAATGCACCAGCTATCGCCGGGCCCGGCCTCGAAGATCTCCTCGCCGTTGCTCAACCTCAACCGGCCTTCGACCAGGTATCCGGTCTGTTCGTGGGGATGGGCATGTCGCGGCAATACACTGTGTCGCTCGAGGCGGAACACGGTCATGAGCGTGTTCGCGCCGTAAACGAGCGTTTTGCGCTCGATGCCGTCGAGGGCCGGCACATAGCCTTCTTCACTCGCTTTGGTGAACACGGGACTCTACTCCGGATTCTCGACGAGCCACACGTTTCTGAACTGGATGAAGTTGTTGTGCGACTGGATTTGGATAGGGCCGGCATCGCGCGGCGGATCCGCCAAACGTTCCACTTCTTTCCAGGCCGTGATCTTCGGCAACTCGACGTCGTCCTGAATCACAACGCCGTTCTGAACCACGGTGATGCGCGGATAGGCCGCCAGTTTGCCGTCATCGCCGTAGCGCGGCGCGCGGTAGGTGATGTCGTAGGTCTGCCACTCGAGCGGCGGCGCGCAGGCATTCACCAGCGGCGCCGACACCTTGTACATCCCGCCGCACTCGTTGTAGTAACCTTCGAGGCCGTAGCTGTCGAGCACCTGCACTTCGTATGTTCCCTGCAGGAACACGCCGCTGTTACCGCGCTGCTGACCGCGCGCCTTCGGCATGAACGGCAACCGAAACTCGGCGTGGAGCTTGACGTCTTTGAACCGCTGTTTCGAGTTCAACTGAACGCCCAACGGTGTCACCATCATCACGCCGCCATCGAGCAACTCCCAGCCTTTCGCGTCCTGCCACGCGTCGAATCCGCTGCCGTCGAACAGAACGACCGCGCCCTCGGGCGGTTTTGCGCCGAGCGTCGGCGAGACCACCGGTTCCTTCTTCATCTCGAAGGTGAACTTGTCGCCGCTGCCGCGTCCGCCCGTGATCGCGCCATTCTTGATCTCGCCGAAGAGGCCAGCTTCGTCGAACTTGATGCAGTCGCCCGAACGCTTGACCTCGATTTCCGCCAGCGGCGGACACCGCTTGAACAGCTCGGAGGTCAGCCGAATCCGGTACAGGTCATCGCCGAGGGCGATGACCTGCGCCGCAATGTCCGGATCCACTTCCTCCTTGGCACACCAACGGCCCTTGTAGTTGCCGACAAAGGGGTCCGCTTCGTCAGGATATACGTCCTGCCAGTTCAGGGCCCCTAACGCCGCGGGCACAACAATCGCCGCCATCACAAGAATCGCGGACAACCAGCCGAAAACACGCACCGTTCCGGACGATCTCTTCCTCGCGTTCATACCGACTATCTCCTGATATCTCGAGTCACTTCCTTCCGCATACCGTCCATTGTCACTATTGCCGGCGGACTTGTCAACGCGCGCGCGCAATCATCCCGAAGCGTGCCGTTGCCTGCAAGACCGGAGATCGCCTACACTCCTTACCGGCACGCTTCGGAACCGGAATCCGGCAGAGGACACCCGATGGCACTGCGATTGGTGAGCCTGTTCGGCCTCCTGGCGATGGTGGCGCTGGCCTGGGCGCTATCCGAGAACCGGCGGAAGGCGGATTGGCGCTTGGTGATTTGGGGAATTGGCCTGCAATTTGCCCTCGGCCTCCTCGTACTCCGCACCGTGGTCGGCCGCAGGGTGTTCGACCTCGCCAAGGCAGGATTTGACGTCGTGACGGCCGCCAGCGCCGAGGGTGCTCGTTTCCTATTCGGCAACCTGACGCAGTTCTTCATCCTGAGCAAGGACGCCGTGCTCACGTCGGATCAGGATTTCGTGATCAGCGCCGTGGTGGCGTTCCAGGTGTTGCCGGTGATCATTTTTGTGTCGTCGCTGGCGGGCATCCTGTTCCATCTCGGCATCATCCAGCGTGTCGTCCGGTTTATGGCGTGGGGTATGCGTCGCACGCTCAAGACCTCGGGCGCGGAGACCTTCAGCGCGGCGTTGCTCGTGTTTCTCGGCATCGAGTCCATGACGGCCGTGCGGGCGTATCTGCGCACGATGACGCGCTCGGAGTTGTGCACCGTCATGACCGCGTTTCTGGCCACCATCGCGGCGAGCGTCATGGTGGCCTATGCCGGATTCGGCGCCGAGCCGGGCCATCTCCTATCCGCCTCGCTGATGAGCGCGCCCGCCGCCATCCTCATCGCGAAACTCCTCGTGCCCGAAACCGAAGAGCCGAAGACGCGCGGCGACGTGCGCATCGAGGTCCCGATCGAGTGCCACAATATCGTCGATGCCGCCGCCCGTGGCGCATCCGAAGGCCTCATGATGGCATTGAACGTCGGGGCCATGCTGATTGCCTTCATCGGCCTCGTCTACCTGGCCGATCAGGCACTCGGCGCGGTGACGGGATTGACCTTCACGCAGGTGATGGGGTGGGTGTTCCGCCCCTTCGCCGCGATCATGGGCGTGCCTTTGCACGACGTCGCGGCCGTATCGCAACTCCTCGCCACCAAGACCGTCCTGAACGAGTTCTTGGCGTACTCGGACCTCAAACCCCTCATCGACACCGGCGCCATCAGTCCTCGCTCGATCACGATCGCAACCTATGCCCTGTGCGGATTCGCGAATCCCGGTAGCGTCGGTATCGTCATCGGCGGCCTGTCCGGATTGGTTCCGGAACGCCGTAGCGAGATCGCCGCGCTCGGTCTGCGGGCGTTCATCGGCGGCACGCTGGCGTGTTTCATGACGGCCTGCGTCGCAGGAATGCTAGCTTAGAACGCTGAGGATTTGGACACTATGACGGACGCCTTGCCACCGCGCGTGCTGACCATCGCCGGAAGCGATTCCGGCGGCGGCGCGGGTATCGAAGCCGACCTCAAGACCTTCACCGTCCTGGGCGTGTATGGCATGGCCGCGATCACAGCGGTCACGGCGCAGAACACGACCGAGGTCCGCGCCATTCACGATGTGCCCGCCGACATCGTCGCGCAGCAGATCGACGCCGTCGCCGAAGACATCGGTATCGACGCCGCCAAGACCGGCATGTTGTCGAACGCGGCCATTGTCGAGGCCGTGGCTGAGGCCGTCGCGCGGAACGGTATCGAGACACTCGTTGTGGATCCGGTCATGATCTCGAAGAGCGGCGCCGCGCTGCTCAAACCCGAAGCGCAATCCGCCCTCATCGAAGCCCTGGTTCCGCGAGCCTTCATGATCACGCCCAACATCCCCGAGGCCGAGGTCATGGCCGGAATCGCGATCGCGGATGAGGCCGGCGCGCGCAACGCCGCCGAGCGAATTCTCGCCCTCGGCCCGCGCTACGTCTTGATCAAGGGCGGCCACCTCGGGGGCAATGAGGTCGTCGACTACCTCATCGGCGGCGATACAGCGCAAGTCTATCGCGCGCCCCGCATCGACACGCCCAACACGCACGGCACGGGCTGCACACTGTCCGCGGCCATCGCGGCCTTTCTGGCCAAAGGATACCCCGCCGCCGAGGCCGTCGAGCGCGCCCGGGGCTTCCTCATCGAGGCCATTCGCCGCAGCCTTCCCCTCGGCCACGGCCACGGTCCCCTCAACCACCTCTGGCCGCTATCGTGACGGGCTATCGTGACATCGTGAGTATCGCCATCGGACTCATCATCGTAGGTGTTGCCGCGGCGGGCGGCGGCAACGCGACGTACCACATCGACATCCAGCGCGACGTCGTGTTTGCCGAGCCGGAAGGCGTGACACTCGGCCTCAACGTGTATCAGCCGCACGACGGCGGCGAAGGCCTCCGGCCGGGCATGGTGGCCATCCACGGCGGCGGCTGGCGGATCGGCCCGCGCACGCAACAGGGCTGGTATTGCCGCTCATTCGCCCAGCACGGCTACGTCGTCGTCGCCATCGACTACCGGATGATGCCGGACTACCCGTTTCCGGCATGTCTCGAGGACTCGAAGGCGGCGGTGCGCTGGTTGCGGCTCCACGCTGCGGAGTATCGTGTCGATCCGGATCGGATCGTGGCCTTTGGTGCGTCCGCGGGCGGCCACCTCGCCGCGTTTCTGGCGGCGGCACGGCCGGAGGACGGCTTCGAAGGCACGGAGAATCCGTGCGCATCCTCGGAAGTGCGCGCGGCGGTAAGTCTGTACGGGGCCGTGGACTTGACAAAATACCGCGATCCGCCTCGACGCGGAATCCTAGGCGCCATTGGCCGGAGCTACGTGGGGCGGTTCGCCGGGATCGACGGCGAGATGAAAGGCCTCGACCGGTACGAGTACGCCTCGCCGATCACGTATATCCACGCGGGTATGCCGCCGGTGTTCCTGGCCCACGGCACCGCCGACCACATCGTTCCGTACGAGGAGTCCGAGGCCTTCCACGAGCGGCTCAAGGCCGCGGGCGTCGCCACCGAGCTGCGCCTGTTTCCGAAACGCGAGCACGGATTCGACTATTTCCATCAGAAACAGCGCAAGGCCTTGTTCGAGGAGATGCTGGCCTTCCTCGAGAAGCACAACGCGCCTCGGTCAGCCTCGGAATCCGAGTGGCGCGTCTCGATTCCGCCGCGCGGCGATTCGGCCGGGGAAACCAGCGTCGAGGTCGTGTTCCCGGAGGCGGCCCAACGCGTGCCAGTGACCTTCGGCATTCCGCTCGGCCAGGTCGCGTTACCGGAGCAGGTGGCCGTGTTCGACGAGGCGGGCGAGTCGTTGGCCGTCGACGTGACGCCCCTCGGCAACTGGAGCGCGCCACCGGCGCGCTGGGCGCTGATCTCGTGCGTCTTGGATGCACCGCAGGCCGGAGATCGCCGCCGACTGGCCGTCGCGTGGGGCGAGCCGCGCGCCGCGCAGGAATCGCCGCTGCACATGGAGCGAAAGGGTGACGGCCTGCGCATCGAGAATGGCCTTTGCGCAATTACCCTCGACAGTAGCGGTATCGAGAACGTCACGGTCGGCCGACACACGTTCGATATTCGGCGCTGGACACCCCGTTTCACGTCGAAGGACGGCGTTGTCCTCGTTCCGGGCGCCGCCAAGACTACGGTGCTACGCAACGGCCCGATCCGCAAGGTGGTGCGGCTCACGTCGGCGCTATCGCCGGCGCTCGAGTTGCACCAGGAGTTCGTGTTCTGCGCCGGTTCGCCCTTCGTCCAGTGCGATGTGCGATTCATCAACCGTACCGCCGAGGACCTGCCAACCAGCGGCATTGCGCTTCTCGACGCCGAAGTCGTCGACATCGCCGAGGTGACATACGGATTGCAGGGGGGCGAGAGCCAAGGCGCCTCGGTGTTTCGCGTCGAGCAGCGCGCCTTCGGCTGGTCAGCCGCATCGACCTACCATGGCCACGAGTCGCGCTTCGAAGGCACGGAGGATGATCTTGGCGAATGGATGACGCTCGATGGCAACGGCGCGAGACTCATGGTGGTCGTGCCGCACTTTCAGGAAATGGCCGCCGGCGACGACGACCTCGCCAGCACGTTCTCCTTCGACGGAGGCCGTTTCTGCGTCGAGCACTACACGCCGCTGGCCGATACCGCCGACGTGCGCTTGCGCGAAGGCATGGCACGGACGTTCACGTATTGGCTCGTGGTCGATCCGGCCGCGGGCGAGGAGGCGTCCCTCGCGCGCGCCGTGAAGGCGTTGCCGCACGTCGTCTACGATCGCGAGCACCTCACGGCCATGGGGGTGCTGCGCGAGCCGCGTGTGTCGACGCTGTTCGACGACGCCGTTTCCGAGGCCGCGCGCTACTTCAAGCGCGCACAGGTCACTCGGCCGGAGTACGTCCGGTGTTGCCGCGGCGCGGACGCCGGCCCGGACCCGAGCGGCGAAGGTTGTTACGAGGTGGACCTCCACGCGGGCGGCATGGTTTTCGGTGAGGCGTTTCAGTACTTCACGCCCGAGCCGGACGCCGCGTTCTTGGCGCAGTATTGCGACGAGATCGGTGTGCCGCGTCGACACGTCCTGACGGGCGGCCGCTACACCTACCGCAACGGCGACATCGTCCTGGCCCTCTACCAGGAATACCTGCGCTCCGGCGACGGCACGCTCGATGATTTCGCGCGCGTCCACAGCCAGGTCTTCGCCGACGTCTCGATCAGCCACGCCCCCGTCAGTCGCGGACTCGGCCACTACTACTGCGACTGGTTCGGCAATCCCTACGTCTACCAACGCTTCGAGGGACTCCTTCTCGGCGCGCTGGTCACCGGCGACACATGGTGGTTCGAGACGGCGCGCGACATGGCCGACTACTGCGTCCGGGCGTGGCAAGATGGCGAGCCGCGCGACGGCAGTGTCCACGGCGGTTACGGCGGCGTGCAGTATCGATCGCCGTACATCGCCAAGATGCTGCTGCGCATGTACGAAGTCACCGGAGACACAGCGTACGCCGACACGGCGGCGCGCTTGGCGGAGTGGATCATGCCGCGTCAGGAGGCCGAGGGCTGGTGGCGCGATACGCCGAACGCGACGCGCGAGTACCGGAACTCACCGATCTTCGCCGGCTATGCCTGCATGGGGCTCTGGCCACTGTACCACGCGACGCGCAACACGCGGCTCCTCGATACGCTACTCAAAGCCGTCGAGTTCCAGTGGAGCATGCAGGAAGACGCGCAGGGCAAGAACCCGGGCGCGTTTCCGAACTCGTACTGGTACCGCGCCAAGGAAGGGCCGACATCGACCACGCCCATACCGGAGACGATCGAGATCGAAGGCAACTACGCCGTGACTTCGCATTGGGCGGACAACCTGCTCAACGCATACCTGGCCACGGGCGATCTCAAGTACTTCTACAGCGCCAACGCGGCATGGGTGGACGTGCTGAATCACCAGACAGCCGAGGGCGGCGTGCCGCTCTCGAACAGCACGCTGAATTCGGTCTGGAGCCATGTCATGATCGAGGCGCTGCCGCACTTCGCCGCCGTGGCCGAAGAACACAGGCTACCGATCGTGCTCGACAGCAAGACCGGCGTGCCGGGCACGTCATTCATGGGCAAAGGCGCCACGTACGAAGACGACGTCTTCCAGTTCGGCCTGAAGTACCGCCACGCGGCGCCGGTGCCGGTTCGCGTCTTCTTCCCTGCGGGCCTGCCGGCCGAGGTCAAGATCGACAGCGCCACGCGCGCATTCGAGTGGGATTCGGATGCGCGCGTGGTCACGTTCGACATGCCGCCAAGCGACGCGTTCCGCGCCGTGGTCTGTGCCGTCTACAGGGCGAGCGCCTCGAGTTCGAGCCAGCAGCGATAGAGCGTGCGCGGCACATGGAAACAGCCTTTCCACTTGCCGCCTTTGAGGCTTAGGAACACGTTGCCCCTCCGATCCAGGTAGCCGAACCACTCGCCATATTCCGGATCGGGGAATCGCGCCCACGTGTACTCGTGCAAGCGTTCGAACCACGTCCGACACGCCTCGTCGCCGGTTAGGGCATAACCCATGACTGCCGCAACGAGCGCTTCGTTGTGCACCCACCACAGCTTGCGATCCCATTCGAGTTGCTGCGGCGGATGGCCTTCCTTGTCCCGGTAGTAGACGAGGCCGCCGTACTCCTCGTCCCAGCCGTACTCGAGAAGGCTGATCGCGACGTCCGTGGCGCGCCGTGCAAGCGACGCGTCGTTGCGACGGCGCGCGATATCCATGAAGAACCACATGGCTTCGATGCCGTGGCCCGGCAGGATCACCCGGCCTTCGAGGCAATCGACCTTCGAGCCATCCGGCGCGACGTGCTCGTGGATCAGGAGCCGCTCATCATCGAGAAACCGGTTGAACACCTGGTCGATGCAATCGTCGAGCGTCTTGCCGAGGAGATCGGCATCCAGGAGCCACTCGAGTTCGAGCGTGAGATTGGCGAGGATCATCGGCAGGGCCAGTCCGATGAGCGGACGCGTGCCCGGCACGAGCTTGTTGTACTGGCCTTTTGGATTGGCTTGGCGCGCGAGGATGTTCTTGTAGGTTGTTAGGGCGATTCGTTTGGCGTCGTCGTCGCCGCATGCCAGAGCGTACTGACTGAAGGCCATGGCCGCGAAACAGTCCGAGAAGATGTTGTACGGCTGGACGAGAGGTCGCCCGGCGCGATCGAGGCTGAAATACCAGTTGCCCTTCTTGTCGCGGCCGTGGGCGCGCAGGAAATCGGCGCCGTGCCGGGCGATATCGAGCCAGGCGGGGCGTTTCTCGAGGCGGTTGTAGAGCATCGAGAATATCCACACCTGACGCGCTTGGGGCCACACGAACTTGTCCGTATCGAACACGCGGCCGTCCCGTTCGAGACAGGTGAAGTATCCCCCACACTCACGATCGATCGAGTGGCGCTCCCAAAACGGCAGAACATCGTCTAGCAGCGCCTCCCGATACTGTCCGCCTAGCGCCCTCCAATCCGTCGGCATTGGACATCCCCTCCTCTTGCACGGTAGTCCGAGGCCCGCACGCATCGCATTGTAACATGGCATGGCCTCGCGCGTCGCCCATGGTCTACGCCCGAATCGCCGGATCAGGCGTTGATGCTTCGGCCTGTGCTAGACTGTTTCGCAGCGAAGCGATAGCGAGGAGGACGTGGCATGAGCCACATTGCGATGAGGGAAATCCGATGAACGAGAAATTTCTGGCATTCCTGTGCAGCATCTGCCCCTTCTGCATCTCCGCGCGCCACTGGCCGAACTCGAAGTTCGCCCAGAAGCTGCGCGAGGCCGAGAAGAACTGCCCCGCGTGCCAGGCCTATCAGCGCCTTCACGCCAAGAAAGACTGACGGCGCTTCTGCAAGAGCGGAGAGAAGAGATCCACCGAGAAGGAATGTGCGAGATCGTGCCTCGGCCGAGCCGTGGCGGGCGTGACATCATGAATCCTCAGTGTCACTTCTCTTTCGATAGGTGTCAAGATCGCAGGCCTCGATGCTCTCGGGCGGCACGAGACGATAGTGCCTCTCGGCAAGGACAACGGTTCCCACATTCGTTTCCTCGAATTCGAACAGGGAAATCAGGTCCTTGTCCATGAACTGAGCGGCGACGGGTCTGCAAACCAGGTTCGGGAACTTCTATTTGCAGACAGCGAGGTCCTGTTCGACTTGGACAACGCTCAGTTTGTCGCCCCTACCTTTCGCCTGGACAGGGAAGACGTAATGGGCCCCTCTTCGATCCACACCGACGTAGATCTCGTCCGTTTCAACCTGCCCGAGATGTTGCGCGGTCGTGCGCAGATGGCTCTGCAAGGAGTAGCAGGTCACCCGCGTGAAGATGTCGATCAGCCGATTGTACCTGAGTTTGGCCAAGAGCGCCTGTTCGTCGCCAAGCGCATACATGCCAATGATACCTGGTGTGGCATCCGGTACTTTGGTTTCCGCCAACGTGGGCGATGGCACAATCCTGGCGACCTTCGTGGTGACAAACTGGTATCTGCCTCGTCCAGCGGGCCGGATGATCCATTCCTCGCCCTTGGGAGCACATTGTCGTATGGAAAGTGGCAGGACGGCACGATAGCGGAAACTGTAGAGGATGTCGCCCAGGTTCTTGGGAAGTTGAATGCCGAGTTCTGCGGCTACCTCCTCGATATCGTGCCGAACAAACGATACTTTGCGGTTTCCTTTCTCGTAGTGGCGAAAGAACACACGCTCGATGATCTGCTCGTATCGGTTGTGCTTGTCCACGTGACTTCCCCCGTACTAAGGCTGCCTGCCCGGCCAGCGGAGCAGCACCACTTCTTCTCGCAACTGCTCGCCGGTCGCAGTTGCTGGTCGCGACCGGAAGAGCTCGATGTCCACTACCTCATACCCCAGCGACGTGGCAATGTCGGCAAGAACTTGTCCTGTACGGATCATCACGCGGAGATAGGAGGCCTGGTCGCCAACGACATAGGCAAGCTTCGCGCCGGGACGGAGGACCGTCTTGAGCGATGCCAGATGTCGCGCCATTCCGCCAAAATACAGCTTCGCCACGCGCGGATACATCCGCTCAAAACCGGATGTCTTGCCCAGTTTGATGCGTCGCGCCTCGATGGTCTCCGCCAGATGCAGGACATCCTCGTTTTCTGAAATCCATGCATCATCCGCGTCCTCTTTGTAAACGCTCCTTGTGTTGGAACGGACCAGCCCCTTCTTCAGTTGGCGGAGTTCGGCCTTGCTGCGGATGAAGCCCAGGATGACACTCTCGAGTCTGGTGGTTCGCGTGTAATCCTTCTCGTTGGGATACGGCGGCGACGTGATGACCGCTGCCACCGAGCCCGGCTCGACGAGTTCACCTACGCACCGGGAATCCGCGAGATGCACACGACTACTCAAGCCACCGCGGCCGGGCAAACCCGCAAGATCCTCAGCCATCTCGCGAATGGCCGAAAGCCAGGGCCCAATCACCGCTGCGTCCTCTTTGGGTTTCGTGACACCAACCTCAGGCCCAAAGCGGACATTGCCTATGTGGTCGATCAACGATCTCGCCAATGCGAGTCGCTCATGATCTCGGTATCGGTGATCCGAGAGATCCTCGATTGCCTGCAACAGGACCAGTGTCTTGTGCAGCGGCAGGGGGCTGATCGAGTCCTTGAGAAGTAAGGCGTGCGCCTCCGGAGGAAGAACGCGTGCGTGTTCCGGCAATCGTTGCTCGACAAAGAGCCGAATGTCCTGAATATCGTCTCTGGCGAGGTCCTCTTCGGCTTTCACGCCCACGGACTTGGCGTGACGGACAAGTCCCTCAGGATCCGGCGTCCAATCCGTCTTGACGACGGACGCGAAATGGGCCATCGGAAGTGCCTCGAGGCCAACGGAAGGGATCCCAAGCTTCTTGCACTCAACAACGGTGGTGCCGGTGCCGCAGAAAGGATCTAGGACAACACCGCCTTGCGGCACCGCCAATCGCTCGATATATTGGCGAACGAGATGCGGAGGGAAGGAGAGAACAAACCGATACCAACGGTGCGCCGCAGCGTCCACGGCCAGCACCTTGTTCGCCAGCGAGTTTCTCGTGGGGCACACAGGTTCTATCACTTCCCCGGCCGAAAGCTCGAAGCTGTCATCTGCGGTGTGGTGTGGTCTGGCGTGTGCCATCGATCATTCTCTTCCGGGGCCCACATTGTGCGGGCACAGGATATACCACCAGACGGAATAAAAGCGATACCGAGTAGCGCTCTCTCGCCCCCGAGCCGGCTCAGTGTCCTGGGCGGTGGTCGAACATGCGCATGATCGACGCCATCTTCTGATTGATCGGCGGCGGGCCGGGATATTTGACGAACTGGACGTGGCCGTCCATGTAGAGCACGTTGCCGCCGCCCGGCACGTGGTTGAATTGCTCGGATCTCACGGCGACGTTGTCGTACATCACAAAGACTTCGCTCGCCGCGACGGAAGTCGCCGCCGGATCGGCCACGTTCGTGATGACGAAGCGTTCGATGCCTTCTCGCAGGCGATACACGGTGTCGCCGCCGGCATTGCCGTTGCCGGGCTCGACGGTGCAATCTCGATCCATCTCCTGACGAAACAGGGCGTCGTTGTGCCCGGCGCCAAACGCCGGCATCAGTCCTCGGAGTCCAACACCAAACCGAGGTTCATCCTCGGTCATTTGCGCCAGGCTGTGGGCATTCCCGCCCAGAGCCTCTCCAGCGTCGTCGCCATCCCGCCGGCGGCCCAAGCGCCATGGGCAGAAGGTTCCCCTCAAGCGCCCCGGCCTGCCCAACGACCTCGACCGCGCCACCGTGAAGCGGGACTGAGGCAGCGCGCTACGTTGACGAAACATAGCCTCAGCACCTAAAACAGAGCTTTGTTTGTTTGATCGCTCTGCGCTATGATGGCCAGAGAGGCAGTAGCTGGTTTGCGCAGGTCGAATAATCAGGGCGGACTTGCTCAATCGAAGAGCGCAAGGAGCAGCACCGTCGATTCTGAGGGAACAGCGACAGCAGAAAGGGAGATGAATCCATGGCCGTTCCAGACTGCGAGATGCTAATGCTTCCACTTCTTCGGTTTGCGGCCAAAGAAGGGTGTGAAGTATCGACCGGCAAGGCCGTTGACGCGTTGGCATCTGAGTTGGGCCTTACAGATGCAGATCTGAAAGAGATGCTTCCGAGCGGCATTCAGTCAAGGTTCGTTAACCGAGTTGGCTGGGCATCCACATACATGAAGAAGGCCGGACTGCTCGAGGCAACACGGAGAGGGCTTTACCGGATTACGGAGCGGGGCGAAGCCTTGCTGAAGGAGCAGCCCACGGCTGTCGACGTGAAGCTCCTGAGCCGATATCCTGAGTTCGTTGAGTTCCTGCAGCTCAAAGGCACGAGAAGCAGCGATAGAGGCCCCGAGTCACGGACGGCCGCTGATGCTTCGACGGCAACTCCCTCTGAGACTTTGGAGTCTGCGTATGAGAACCTGCGTTCTGAGCTGGCCGATGATTTGCTCGGGAAGCTGAAGGCTGTCTCGCCGTCCTTTTTCGAACGTATCGTTGTGGAGTTGCTTGTCAAGATGGGCTATGGCGG
>DAIPKA010000033.1:0-74799 GCA_036769985.1 Candidatus Hydrogenedentota bacterium
GACCGCCTGCTCTGCCCATTGATTTCTACCTATCATGGATGTCCCCTTTTTAGGACGGCGGGGCGGGGCGGTGGGCGCGTTCGCGGAGGACTTCAAGGACGGCGGCAAATCGGTCGGCGTTGCGCGGATCGGCCTCGACAAGGGCCTCGTGGGCATGGAGGAGAAGGTGTCCCATCTGGGCATCCTCGGGCTTGCTGGCATCGAGGGGGCGCATTTCGTCGGGTAATGGGGCGGGGCGCGAGCGGAAGTGCATTAACACGGAAGTGAGGCCGAGGTCGCTGATCTCGCGTAGGAGGGCCGGTGGAACGTTCTGGATCTCGATGCGTCGGTCGGCGTCATCGTCGAATCGGAGGACTAACCGGTGAAGGATTCCGTAGAAGGTGCTGTCGAGGTGACGGCAATGGGCGAAGTCGAGGATGATGGAGGATTCGCCGGTTTCAGCGGCTTTGTCGACAAGATCGAGCACGCGCTGGCCTTCGCGCCAGGTGCCGGGGCCGGTGACGGTGATGAAGAGGCAACCGTTGTCACTGGCCGTGCGCACCTCGACCTCGCCTACAGCGGGGACCTCTCTGAGCTTTGCGTCGACGGGGGATTCGGGTGGGGCGTAGGGGTTCGGCTGGGGCGCGATACCTAGGGCCAAGACGGTCACATCGTCCGGGAATTCCGTGGCCGGCCGGGATATGGAGAGCTCGCGGTCGAGGGTCTGGGTGATGGCGTCGGCGGTTGGTTCGGACGCGGCGAGGACCTGGCGGAGACGTGTCGCGCCGAAGGAGGCGCCGGTGGAGGTTCGGGCATCCAGCACGCCGTCGGTATAGAGCACGAGAACGTCGTCTTTGGCGAGGCGGAACTCGCCGTCTGAGTACTGCACGTTGGGATCGAGCCCGAGGGCGGGGGCCGGCAGGCGGACGGGCTCGACGGTGCCGTTGGCGCGGCGAATCAGTAGCGGCGGATGGCCGGCGTTCGCATAGCGCACCTCGAGGGTGTCCACATCGAGCACGAGGTAGGTTACCGAGATGAACATATCGAAGCCGAAGGCCTCTTCGAAAACCATGTGGTTCAAGGCACGGAGGACTGCCCCGGGTTCAACCATCCGGTATCCTTCGCTTGCTTCAGCGAGGGGGCGCATGGCGAGCTTGAGGAAGACGGTGAGCATGGCGGAACCGACGCCGTGCCCGGCGGAGTCGGCGATGTAGACGCCGAGATGGCGGTCGTCGAGCTGGAGCGTGTCGTAGATGTCACCCCCCACTTTCGCCGCTGGATGAAACAGGATGGAGAGTGAGAGACGGTCGGAGAAGGGCAACGTTTTGGGAAGCAGCGCGTGCTGGACTCTCATGGCGCGGCGCAGTTCAACCTGGGTAGCTACGGCCTGCGACTGCAGGGCGGAATGGGCCAACTCGAGCTGTCGAAGGCGGTTTGCCAACTCCGTGTTCTTGCGTTGCAGTTCGTCGACGAGTTCCGCATTGCGGTCTCGGAGCCATTTGTGGTCGAGCGCGCGCGCGATGTACTGGCCGAAGATCTCGGGCGACTCGACCGGTTTGGAGAGGATATCGAAGGCGCCGTGCTGCACGGCCTTGATGGCGTCGGCAACGTTACTGGTTCCGGACAACACGATGGGAATGACGTCGGGCATGGACTTGCGCATCCAGTCCAAGAGGGCGATACCGTCCATCTCGGGCATGGCCAGGTCGACCAGGGCGACGTCAAACGCCTCCTCGCGCAGCTTGGCTTGGGCATCGCGGCCGTTTTCGGCCTCCGTCACCTCGAATCCGGCGCGCTTGACCAGCCGAGCGACGACGTGACGCACAGTCGATTCATCGTCTATGACCAGTACTCTTCCCGCCATGAGCTCCAGCGTACTACAAAACGCCCCTCGTGTCTACCGAGGAAGTCCACCGAACGGATCGTTTCGTCTAGGCCTGTAGCACGAGCACACCATTTGCGCCGATGGTAACCTTGGGGCCCACCCTCTCGCCGGTCAGCAGTTCGGGGAATCGCCCGGGGAGCACGAGGCGTTTGCGGTGGGCCGTGTGATTGATGAGGAAGATGAGGCGGCCGTCATCGGCGCGGCGTCGGGTGACCTCGACGCCCTCCGGGATTCCCTTGATGGGGAAGTCCGGGAGGATATCCGCCAGGAACCGCGCGAGCACGTCGCGGGGCAGCATCACGCCCAGGTAGAGCACGCGGCCTTGGCCGAGCGTGTTGCACGCAATGGCCGGCTTTGAAGCGCCGATGCCATTCGTGTACTCGGCGAAGACGTCGGCCCCATCGCATTCAAGCCATTCGACCCAGGAGCCGACGGCGCAGGTCTCATCTTTCAAGGGCCCTTGGACAAAGCGGATGGTGTCTTGCTGACCGTGGTGATAGGGCCGGATCTCTTCGACGGTGAGTCCGGCCAAATCCGCTAGCAACCCGGGGCGGGGCATGTCGAGCATGGCGTTCGTGGGCGTGCGCGCGCCGGATTGCGGCGTGAGCACGAGGGTTCCTCCGGCCTTCACGTAGGCCTCGAGCTTGGCCTTCAGCACGGGGCCGACGATGCTCAGGGCGGGCGCAAGAACGACCCGGTAGTCGGCGATGTCCGCGTCGGTGTCCACCACGGCGCAGCCGTGGCCGACGCGCTTGACGGCGTGGTAGAGATCGAGGCAGTGTTCGTCATAGCGAAATCCCGGCGCGGCGGGTTGGCGTTCGAAGGACCACAGGACCTCGAAAGAGCGGATGAGGGCCACGTAGGCGCGGACCGTTCTTCCCTCGAGCCGGCTGGCAATGCCGGCAATCTCTTCGCCCGTCCGACGGACTTCGGCATAGCGGCGCCGCGGCTTTCCGTCATGATCGAGGATGCCGTGCCAGTACTGCTCGGCGCCGGTCAGGCAGGGACGCCACCGGAAGTAGCATATGCCGTCGGCGCCGTTGGCCACGGCCTGCCAGGTCCATCGCCGGATTTCGCCGGGCTCGGGTTGCTCGCCCAGCAGACCTGCGGTCGCATCGCCCGTGGGACCGCTTTTCTCCTCCATTACCCAGAATGTACCTTTGAATGATCGGGTGATCTCGTGGGCGTAGGACACGGCGAATGGGTCATCGTGGGCGTCGGGGTAGTTGTCCCACACGGGGAAATCGACCAACCGGGCGAGGCGGTAGTAGTCGATGTCCGAGAAACGCCCCATGAAGTTGTGGGTGACGAAGTGATTCGGGCAGTGCTCCTTGATGATATCGAACTGGGCCTTGTGGAAGTCTATCTGCGTGTCGGAACTGAAACGCGCGAAATCGAGCCAATGGCCGGGATTGCACCCGGCGGGCATGCTGCGCGGCAACGGGATCTCGTTCCAATGCCGGAACTGGGATCCCCAGAACGCCGTACCCCACGCCTCGTTGACGTGCTCGACCTCGTGGTACTTTCCCTGCAGCCAGAGGCGGAATGCCTTCTCACAATGGTCGCAGTAGCACCGGGTCGTGCCGTGGCATCCAAACTCGTTATCGGTCTGCCACCCGATCACGCCGGGCACATCGGCGTAGTGGCGCGCGAGGGCTCGCGTGATGTGCTCCGCCAGCGCGCGAAACTCGGGGGCGTTCTTGCAGGCGTGGCATCGCGAGCCGGGATTCCGGACGTGGCCGTCTCGATCCTGCTGAAGGATGCCCGGATGCTTGCGGACAGCCCATGGCGGGGGAATACAGGTGGGCGTCCCCAACACCGTGGCGATCCCGGCGGCATGTAGTTCGGCGATGGACTGGTCGAGCCAATCGAAGGCGTACTGGCCCTCGTCGGGCTCGAACCGGCACCAGGCGAACTCGCCCATGCGCACCACGTTGATCTGCGCCTTGCGCATGAGCGAGAGGTGATGCTCCGCTTGTTTCGCGTTCCAGTGTTCGGGGTAATAGCACACGCCGTAACGAAACATGGAACCCTCCTCGTCAAGCGTTGCCTCGATAGGGCGAATCCATCGTTCAGCGAATATCCGCCTCGATCCACTTCACCACGGCCATGATACCGTGAGCCTGCGAGAGCATGGTGGCTTTGAGGCCCTGCTGGCGGAGTTTCTCTTTCGCCTCTTGACGCGACCGGGCGACCACGACTCCGCCGATGAAGGACTTCTCTTCGTGATCCTCAGCTCGAATAGCGTGGAAATCGTACGCGGGCATGGCGCGTGACCTCCCTGGTCTTCTCACCATGAACACCCATGAACCTCGGCGCACCTATGGCGAAGAAGATAGGACGGATCGTCCCCTTCGATCAACTCCGTGGTTGCCCTCGGAGGCGCGCTGCCCGTGTGCGACCTACGCGGCCGGCCGGTGGAGAACGGAGACCGCCTCCGCCGGCGTACCGCACGCGACAAGGGCCTCGAAGAATCCGGGCCGCTTGAGCGACATCATGACGCGCGCCAGGACGTCGAGATACTGCTTGTCGGAGCCTTCAGGCATGGCGAACAGGACCATGACGTGAACCGGTTCATTGTCGAGGGAGCCGTAGTCCACGCCTTCGGCGGAGATGCCGATGACCAGCATGGGTTTGGGGATTCCGGGAAAGCGCACGTGAGGGATCGCCACACCGCCGCCGATGCCGGTGCTCATGATGGCCTCGCGCTGATACACGGCCAGGCGGAACAGCTCGCCATCGGCCGTGGGGTTGTTCGCGACCACCGTATCGATGAGGCGGTCGAGGGCTTCCCGTTTCGAGACTCCCGGCCCGAAGATGTGCACACAGGATTCCGCAATGTCAACACCAAAGAGACTCATAGCTACTCATACCAGGACCAAGGTGGCCCTTCTGTTCAGAATGGCGGTCCGGAGGACCTCTGCTCGATCCGCGGACAACCGCATCGACGCCTTCGGCCATCTCCCAAGGCGTAGGCCCGACGCCGGTCCGCCCCTGCCTACTCGAACTCGAGTCCGGAAAGGTTCTCGCGCATCCGTCTTAATGCCTCATCGAGACGGCGATCTTCCACCGTCAACGAAAAACGTATGTATCCTTCACCATTCACGCCATAGGCCGCTCCTGGAGAAACGACCACGGCACACTCCTCAAACATCAGATCGCAGAACGAGGCCGAGGTGTGTCCCTTCGGCACCGGCACCCAGAGGTAGAACGCGCCTTGAGGTGGATCGTACTTCCAGCCGAGGGCTCTCAGGGTATCAAGGATCTGCTCGCGCCGCTTACGGTAGATCGCGATCATCCGGGCCGTAAAGGCATCGCCGTGGTCCAGCGCCTCGATACCGGCGTACTGAATCGCGTTGAAGATGCCGGAATCCGTGTTGGACTTCACCTTGGCGATGGCCGCCACGATATCCCGATTACCACAGGCCATGCCGATGCGCCAACCGGTCATATTGAACGGTTTCGAGAGCGAGTTCAACTCGACGCCGACCTCCTTGGAGCCGTCGGCGCTCAGGAAACTCAGCCGCTCCACGCCGAACACCACCTCCGAGTACGGATTGTCGTAGCAGATCGCAATGTCATTGGCCTTCGCAAAGGCAACCAGATCGGCGAGGAAAGCCGGCGTCGCCACGGCGCCGGTCGGATTGTTCGGATAGTTCAGGAAGAACGCCGACGCGCGCTTGGCCACGTCGGACGGCACTTGGGAAAGGTCCGGAAGGAAATCGTTCTCGGCCAGCATGGGCACGGCATAGGGCTCGCCCCCTGCAAACCAGATGCTTGGCTTGTAGCCGGGATAGCCGGGATCCGTCACCAGAACGAGATCGCCCGGATTCACGACGCCGAGGGCGAAGTGGTGGCACCCCTCCTTCGAGCCAATGAGCGCCACGATCTCCGTGCCTGGATTCAGGTCGACGGCATACCGGCGCTTATACCACCGCCCGACGGCTTCCCGGAAGGCCATCATGCCCCATTCCTCGTCGGTCGGATACCGATGGTTCTCGGGAAGGCGTGCCGCGGCGGCGAGCGCCTCCACGACGGAATCGGGCGTCGGATCCACCGGATCGCCGATGGCCAAGCTAATCACGTCGACCCCGCGCGCCTTAGCATCGTTGATCTTGCGCCGCAAGGTCATAAACAGGTACGGGGGAATCTTTGTCAACCGGTCTGCTGTGTGCATACTGCCTTTCCAAGAAGCAACCGAATCGATGCGGAAGCCCTGATCTTACACGCCTGCGCAGTGGGTTTCAATGTTAGGAGAGGCGGGCCAGCGATGGCGGCATTGCGGGCGGGTTTATCCTCGTCGGTTTCCGTGAGGGGATCCGTGGCCGAGCCGATTCGCATGGCGTCTTCTCGGGTTCGCTCGGCGTTGCGGGCAGGCGTGGAAGAGGTTGAAGGCCATGAAGAGCAGCAGGTGCAGGTCACCAGTACATGGGCGTTGCGCTGCTGGGCGTGGTCGCCGTGCCAGGGGTTACACAGCTCGTTGAACCCATGGTTGTCGATCCCCCATCGTCCGTGCGCCGTTCTCCCATGCCTGCACGAGCACCTCGTCGGGAAGCGTTGCGGGTAAGACCCGGAGCCGGTCGAGATCCGCCCCCTTGTCAACAGGATTGAACGAAAACAACCCGACTTGGTCCCATAATGCGCAGAGAACCACAATCTGTTGCGTGCGCGAAGACACTGTGATACAATTTCTAGACGCGAGGGATGAGAAGTGCGCTTTGGAAAACGTGATAGGAACCGTTCGCTGCTCAACCGCAGCCGACGCGTTGGGCGCCCCTCGCCATCCACGCCGGATCCTGTCGACCGGGCAGAACGAGACGCGCTGCTGCATCCTCAGTCGCGCACGGTTGACATGCCGCCGGATCCGCCCGTCGAGATCCGCGCCGGGGGCGATCCGACGCAGGAACTGCTCACGATTCTGGGCCGTTTTCAGCGGCAGATCGCCCGTGCGGAGGCCGGGGCCGAACAGGATGAGTGGGCCGGTAGCTGTATTGAGGAGTTGGTGAGCGCGGCGGAGATCGCCGCCCGGGAAGGGTGGGGGGAGATTGTGGACGCGTTGGCCGGAATCGGCCGCGTCCTGAGAACGTATGAAAGCGCCGGTTACGCGCATCTGTGTGTTCCTTTCCTCAGCGAAGGCCACGAGATTCTCTGCCTGATGGTCGGCGATCTGATTGTGGGAAGTGTTCGTGTCGGTGTTCTGCAGAAGTGGCGCTCCTGTTACGCCATGGCTACCGAGGAGATCGAGGCGGCCGGACTTCGCCTTGCCGACGACCAGATGGTGTATGCCGATGAAGCACGGGGATACGATGAAGCGTCGTCCGCAGACCGTGGGGTATCGGAGGAGGACCTTGACATGACTAACGCCGACGCCGGCGGCTCAGGTATAGCCCCCGAGGTGGCGGGTCTTCTCGATGCGCTATGCGACGACCTGGCCTCGCTCGAATCCGGCGAGCGCCTCGACCTCGTGACCGCCGCCGTGCGCGAGAAGATCGCCGCGTTGGACGCGGAGACGCAGGAGGGCAGCCGGGGCCATGCCGCCGCCCTATGCCAAAGGGCGGCCGAGCTTGTCGAGGCCGTGTCGACCGCCGGCGACGAGGTGGCCGCGGCGTTCCTGGATGTCATGTACGGTTTCTGCGAGGCCTTTGCCGAGGCCCACAACCGGACCGACAGTCCCGAGGTGACCAACTGGGATAACGACGCCCGTCGACTCATCGATGAGGTGACGGCCCAGGCCGGCGTGGCGAGTGCGCCGCAGGCCTGGTCGCCGGATCGCGAACGGGCCGGAATGGAAGAGGGTATTGGTTCCCCGATGCGGTCGCCGTCGCCCGGTCCGCTACCTGAACCCACCTTTGAACTTGGGCCGGACTTCGAGTTGGGCCCGTCGTTCTTGGATCAGACGACGGCTGACGAAGGGGATGTCAAGCCGGCGACGGGGGCCACGGTGTCCACCGTTTTCGAGCCGGAACCCGTGGAGGCTCTCGAGCCGCCCGAACGGGGTATTGATCCAGCGCTTGGCCCGCAGCGGCTTCCTGCAACGCCGGGCGCCGAGATCATTGCCCGGCCGGACGAGACGTGCTTTCCGGAATCGGCGACCGAGGAAGCCGTGTCCGGGCCGGGCGCGGACGAGCCTTCCGACGCGCGGTGGTTGTCCGAGTCGAACACGCACGCGGCGGTCGCGGAGTCGATCCCGGGACCGCAGGAATCCCCGGTGTCACAGGCGGATCATGAGTCGTTGCAGGCCCTATTGAAGACGGCCCAACAGGCCTTCGCGGAGGGCAAGGTATTTGACGCCAAGCTGCTGGCGCTTGAGGCCGCGGCCAGCTTGGCGCGTCTGGAGACGCGGAAGGCCGAGGCGCTTGTGCGCGATGCGGAACAGCGTCTGGCGGATGGCGGTCAGGCCATTGAGGATGCCCGAGGCCGGGTGTCGGCCGCTGAGCGCGGCGTACGCGAGGCCGAAGAGGCCGTTGCTGACGGGACGCGGTGTTGCTCCGAGGCCGAAGCGGAGGTTCAGCAAGCCCTCGCGCAACGGGCCGAGGTGGATCGGCGGATCATCGAAATCGATGACCAGATCCGCGCCCTTCAGGAACGGCGCGAGGCCGAGGTGGTCCAGGCCGTCGAGGCGGATGCCGAAGCGGAACGAGCGCGCGACGCATGCGCGCAAGCCGAGAAGCAGCTGGATGAGCGTCGCGATGCGGAACAGCAGGCGCGGGTCCGGCTTGAGGAGACGCGGCAGGAAGTCAAGATCCTGCAGCATCGGCGTACGGAGATTGAGTCGGCGCTCGAGCATGCCCGCGAGATGCTTGGCCGGCAGTCCTCGTCGTCGGACGGCATCGAGAAGACAATCTCGCAGATCCGTGGCCTGGAAGAGGCGTTGCCCGGCGATCAGGCGGATCTGCTGTTCTGAACCAGGGCTGGGTTCCGGCCAAGAGTTGCGGCCCGGCAGGGGAGTTCACGTTCTGGAGACCGTGGCGAGTCCGGTCTCGGTATCGAACCGGGAGACGTGGTGTGCGTACAAAGGGAGAGACCATCGGCGTAGTCGACTTCGGATCGCGTGATGTGCGCGTCCTGATTGCTCGGAAAGAGGGCGAGACGATTGCCGTGACCGGCCACGGCACGGCGCCGGCCCGAGGATGCGTTTCCCGGGGCGTCGTGCAGGATCTGAGCGCGGCCGAATCGGCCCTGGGCAAGGCGCTGGCCGAGGCGGAAGATCGCGCCCATGCCCACATGAGTACGCTTTTCTGCGGGATCAATGGCACGAAGGTCGACAGCTCGATCCGCGAAGGAAAACACACCCTTACCCACGAGCGGGTTGACCGCGAGGATATGAAGCAGGCCCATGAGAACGCCGCCACGGAGGCCGCCGAGGCCGGCAAAAGGATCGTTTCGTCCATCAGTGCTCAGGAGTGGTTTGTAGACGGCCTTCGTGTAGCCAACCCTTTGAATATCCGAGGTCAGGTGCTGAAGACGCGCGTCCACTTGGCCCAACTTCCGAGCGTCATCGTCGACAACCTGGCCGCGTGTGTCCTGTCCCAACATCGTCGGATCGAGGACATGATATTCCTGCCGGTAGCCAATGCCCTGGGCTGCCTCACGCCCGAGGACATGGAATTGGGCGTGGCTGTGCTCGACCTTGGGCACAACACGACCGGCATGGCGCTGTATCGCGGCCGGAGCATCCTGGATACCTTTGTGATCCCTGTGGGGGGCAACGATATTGTGAATGATGTGGCCGGCGGCCTGAGCACCTCGTTTCTGGAGGCGGAGGAACTGGTTCTCGAGTACGGTGTGCCGGACGCCCTTATCCGGACGGATGGCGAGGCCGGTCCCGAGGGGGCTCCAGGACGCGACGTGAATCCCTTGATCAAGCTGCATCATGCCGTTCGAAGCGCCCGCGACAGCGTCGAGCGGGGCGCTTTAGACCGGATCATCTATCTGCGCGCCAAAGAAATCCTGACCAAGATGCGCCAGCATTTGCACAAGAAGGACCTCATGAACAACCTGGTCCGGGGAATTGTGCTGACCGGGGGGGGCAGCATGCTGAAGAACCAGGTCGCTCTGGCCGAGTCCGTGTTCGAGGTGCCATGCCAGGTCGGTTTGCCCGAGAACATCAGCGTTCCTAAGGAAATACACACGCCGGAGTTCGTGTCGGCGGTCGGCATCGCCCACCACGCCTTCGAGTTCCGCAAGGCTGTCCGCGAGAAGCGGATCGACAGCGCCAACACAAGTCCATCCGGAATCCGGATGGTGCTGGACGCCATCCGGCAGCTCTTCTTCTAGGTAGCCTTACGGCAACCCAACTCATTCGTGCGCGGCCCTGTATCTTCTCCCGGTCGGTCCCGTTCGGGAAGGGGTCTAAAGCTCATTCGACAAGATGCCGATACATGAAGCGGAACGGCGAATGGGACGCCGGACGGATGACAGACGAGGAGAAGTCCAATGGTTGGCATTCAGGGCATTAACGAAATCTACAAGCCGGCCAATCTTGGATCCGAAGTGGCCGATGGGGAGGTCCGCTCGGATCTCTGCCTGACGGCAGGCGACGATCTTGCGATCAGCAACGAGGCGCAGAAGGCCTCCAAGCTCTCCGAGCTCTTCAAGCTTTCTGAAGAGCAGGCAAAGCGGCGTGAGGAGGAGATTGCGCGCGCGCAGGAGAACCTCAATCGAGGTACGTACCGAGTCCAGCGCGTGGTGCTCCAAGTGGCGGCGAGACTGAGCGCCTATGTGGCAGTCTCGATGGAGTAGAAGCTAGATTCGCGCGGCGACTCAATGGGCGTGTCCACGCAGTGGGTGGACACGTTTGTTTTTTGGGTCTTTTGCGCGTTGATGGGACAAAGAGAACCGCCCTCGCGCGGAGCGCGAGGGCGGTTCGATTTCGACTCTAGCTCGTAGACCTTAGAAGCAGATCTTGGTCTGCAAGAAGAGGTAGTCGGCGTCGTCGTCGTCCGTGCCGACAGCGGTCGCGAAACCGTTGTTCACGACGTAGTTGCCGATGAAGCGGTGGAAGTTGTCTTTGCTGACGCCTTCACCCGTGAAGAAGTGAGACCAACCGGCCTCGAAGGTCAGGTCCTCGCTGTAGTTGTAGGTCCCATACAGGCCGAGTTCCCAGCCGAGTTCGTCGTCGAGGTCTTCGGTTTCCCACGGCCAGAAATGCACGCGGGTCTCGAGGGCCTCTTCCGGCAGCATGTACGCGCCGCAGAGCATCAACTCGACGTTTTCGGTCGGCATCGCGCTGGCACCCGCGCGGAACACCCACGCATTGCTCAGCTCGGTGGCATCCAAGAACTCGCTGTACTCCCAGTTCGAGAACAGGCGGTTGAAGGCCAACGCATCATCTTCCGCGCCTTCCAGATAGGCAGCGCCCACGAAGAGGCGGGGCGTCATCTGCATGTCGAAAGTGTATCCGACTTCAGCGTTGCCGCCGAAGGCGTCCACATCGGTGCCGTCCCAACGCTCGAAAACGTTGGCGGTCGTGAGCGGGCCAAGGCGATCCGCATTGCCGAACTGATAGGCGACTTCCGCCTCGAAATCGAAGGCGGCAACGTTACCGGCGGCGCGCAGGCCGATCGTGTGCAGGGTCGTGACGTCCCAGTCCTTGAGGGGGCAGAGCGGGACCAGACCACGCGCATCGCGCACGAACAGCCAGTAGGCATCAAAGGTCATGTCCTCGACACCGAGGTAGCTTCCGTACACGCCGTACAGATCGACGTCGCCATCCTGCTCCAGCGGGCTCAACTCGGCCAGCTTGGCGGTGAAGGCATCGATGCTGACCATGTCGGTCGCGTAGGTCAAACGAACACCGTCGAAGGACAGGCCCGTGTACAGCGAGGACGTGTCATTCACGCCCACGAGCCACTGGCTGCCCAGCGCAAGCTCTTGACGGCCGACGCGCAGGCTCAGGGGCTGGCCCCACATCTCGTCCGCCTGAACGTAGGACTGGTAGACTTCAACATCATCCGCCGTCGCCGCAGCGCGGTCAACGCCCGTGATGTAGTTCGAACGGAAATCCTGGCCCCACGTATCGTAGCTGTCCAGCTCGATGAACGCGCAGACCGAATCCGTGAAGTCCGCCTTCACATTGAGGCGCGTGCGCTGCTCGACGAACTTGATGTCGTTGCCGACGCTGTCGTCCCACGCATTCACCTCATTGAAATACCAGTTGCCACGAATCCGCAGCGAACCGCCGACTTCGACGTTCTGCAGTTCGGCAACTGCCAACGGGGCGACCATCGCCACCGCGACAAGCACAAACATAATCTTACGCATGGAGCGTATTCTCCCTTATTTCTTCCCGGTGGTCCCGGGTAGTATTCGTGTCGTTTACCTGTGAAACAGAAACAGCTCTGTTCACTCTTCTTCCGTAACACTTCGCTGGGCCCAATCGCTCGGCCCTTTCTCTATAAGCCTCATCAAGGTCTAGCGGTTCTCGAGGGTGTCGCTCTTGCGGCTTCTTGCATCCCTCCTTTCGGCCCTCAAAATTACAGAACCACTAACGATGGTACTGTCTACGCTGGATTCCCGGTGCGCAACGCACCCCAGAATACACAACTCCTCCTTGAAGAACGATGTCAGTATAACAAAGGCCCGGTGGGAAGTCAAGACGTTTTGGGGGACTTTGTCAAGTGAATTCTTCCCGGCTCAAACGAATCGTTGCGGGCATCCGCCATCGGCCCGGTTCGCTGCCGACCCCGCCCTTCTGGCCCCATATATTGGGCATCACATCCGGAGACTCCCTGTATTCGGTATGGACGCCCGCCTGCGAAAGGCGTCTCGGTCTGTTCGCATCCCCGGCCCAAGAGGATGAGCACGAGGGCTCGGCGGGAGCGGTCCAATCATAGTGATTTTTATGATAATATCACGTAATATTCTGCCGCAGAACTGCCGTAACCCTTTCCATTCTTGAAGCGGATGATGGTCTTCCTGCATGATTACCCCATTAAGAGAAGCCCATGCGGAAAGGGTTGTCGCGTTGAGTCGGGAACTCTGGGCAAGACAGCATTCGGCCAAAGGGGTGTTTTGGCCGGAAGGGGACGCGAATCTTTGGGCGCGGCCCTCGACATTCTGGACCGGTGTTTCGCGACTTTGGAGAAGGAACAGATGCTGTTGTTGGGGATTGGCTGCTCGATTACCGGTCCTCCTGAGAGCGCGTGGGCCGTTACCGATACCGGTCCGGGACTTGGCGCTCAACTGTTCCGGCTCAGCGTGTTCGTCGTCCTCGTGGTCCTCGTATACTACTTGGCCATCCGTTGGTTGTGGGTTCGGCGGCGCCGCGCATCGTCTCCCGGAAGCCGCGTTGCGCGCTGGTTTCGCAGTGGCCGGGCGGGGGCGGCGATTCTTGGCGTGGCCGGCCTTGGCTTGCTGTGCATTATCTACGGTTGTACCTTGGCGCCGGATCGATTGACCGTTCGGCGATACACCGTAGCCACGGCGAAACTCGAACCGGGCGAGCACGTCCGGATCGTCCATCTTTCCGACCTACATGTTCGGGCGAAGGGTCACCGCGAGCGGACGTTGCCCGGTATTGTTCGGGATCTCAAACCCGACTTGATCCTCCACACCGGCGATCTGTTTGGCTTGGGGCACAAAGAGGCCCTCGTCACCGCGCTCTTGCGCTCTTTCGACGCGCCGCAGTTTGTGTCGGAGGGTAACCTCGATGTCCTAGGTGACTATGGGGGCGTTATACGGGAGACGGGACTCCATGCCTTGAGCGGCGATACGGCCGCCGTGGAGATCCGGGGCGTCGGACTGAGCATCAGCGGGTTCGCTTCCGGCATGGAGGACACCATGCGGCCGGTTCTCGATAGGCTTTCGGATGAGACGTTCAACATCGTGCTGTACCATCACCCGGAAGGGTTTCCGCAGACCTGGGATACGCCGGCCGACCTGATGCTGGCGGGCCATACGCACGGCGGCCAGGTGTGCTTGCCGTTCTACGGCGCGATCATCACGCTGGACCGCTATGGGAAGCGTTGGGAATCAGGTCAGTTCTACGAGCATGACACGCACCTCATCGTTTCGCGCGGCGTGGGCTGTGAACCGGTGACGCCTGAGTTACGGTTCTGGTGTCCCCCGGAGGTCGTGGTCGTCGATCTTGTCGGCGCGGAGCCTGCGGCTCCGGGATAGGCCACTTCGATCGGCCGGAGGTCGTCCTGGGCGGGGGCGGCATGGATCACGGGCTCTCAAGCGAGTGGACATTTGCGCTTTCCGTTGTACGAGGCCTGTTCATGTGCTATGATCTAGACTGAGAAGGGTATAGGAGCAGAAAGGCTGATGACGCGCTCGGCGTCCGTCCCCGTCGAGTCAAGGCAGTGCAGCGGAATGCGCGTTCGGGCGCCGCTGTTCCGGCGTGGTGGGACATGTCGAGGAGAGAGTTGGCGCAGCGAATACCATGAACGGATTTCTCAAACAGGTTTCCCTCTGGATCGTCATCCTGATAATCGTTGTTCTCGCACTGTCTTCATTCAGCAACATGAACGGCCCGAAGGAGGAGCTGTCCTCGGCGGATTTCGAGCAGGCCCTGGCCGACGGCCACGTCGAGAAGCTCGAGGTAACGCTGCTGTCCGGACAGAACAAGTACCGGTTCAAGCCGCATTTCAATCCGAAGGTCAAGGGCCGCGACAGCATGGATTTCTACTTCGACGAGTTTCCGGAGAAGTGGAAGGCCATGCTCAATGAGCAGAAGATTCCGTATCCGCAGAAGCTCGAGGATACGATGTGGACAGGATTGCTGCTGAACATCCTGCCCGTACTGTTCCTCATTGGTCTCATGTGGTTCTTCATGTTCCGCCACATGCAGGGCGGCAGCAACAAGGCGATGTCCTTTGGCAAGAGCCGGGCGCGGTTGGTCGATCACAGCGACAAGGTGGTGACCTTCGATGACGTCGCCGGCGTGGATGAGGCTAAAGAGGAACTCGAGGAGATCATCGAGTTCCTCAAAGCGCCAAAGAAGTTCACGCGGCTGGGCGGGCGGATTCCGAAGGGGGTTCTGCTGGTGGGCCCACCGGGCGCCGGCAAGACGTTGCTGGCCCGGGCCGTGGCCGGTGAGGCCAACACGCCGTTCTTCAGTATCAGCGGTTCGGACTTCGTCGAGATGTTCGTGGGTGTCGGCGCGAGCCGGGTGCGCGACCTATTCCAGCAAGGCCAGAAGCACGCGCCGTGCATCATCTTCATCGACGAGATCGACGCGGTCGGCCGCCAGCGCGGTGCCGGGCTGGGCGGCGGCCACGATGAACGCGAGCAGACGCTGAATCAGCTATTGGTCGAGATGGACGGCTTCAACACAAGTGACGGCGTTATCCTTATGGCCGCCACGAACCGACCCGACGTGCTGGATCACGCCTTGTTGCGGCCAGGCCGGTTTGATCGACAGATTGTGGTCCCGAATCCGGACATTCGCGGCCGCGAGGCCATCCTCAAGATACATGTCCGCAACAATAAGGTCCCGCTCGCGTCGGATGCGGACTTGCACACGCTCGCCCGGGGCACGCCGGGCTTTTCCGGCGCGGATCTCGCCAACCTGATCAACGAGGCGGCGCTGCTCGCCGCGCGGGCGAACAAGGATGACGTGTCGATGCTCGACCTCGAGAACGCGAAGGACCGCGTGCTCATGGGGCCGGAGCGGCGAAGCATGGTGATCGGCGAGAAGGAAAAACGGCTGACGGCCTATCACGAAGCCGGGCACATTCTGGTGGGGCGTCTGCTGCCTGACGCGGATCCGATTCACAAGGCCACGGTGATTCCTCGGGGGCCATCGCTGGGCCTGACCAGTTGGCTTCCCGAAGAGGACCGGCACAATGCCTCCAAGTCGTATTGTTTGGCCACCATCCGAATGGCCATGGGCGGCCGCGCCGCGGAAGAGGTGGTGTACAACGAGTTCTCGAGCGGAGCGGCCGGCGACCTGCGTTCGGCCACGGAGCGCGCCCATAAGATGGTGTGCGAGTGGGGTATGAGCGATCTCGGCCCCATTTCCTTCGGTACGCAAGAGGAGGTGTTTCTCGGGCGCGACTTCGTGCATGAGCGGGCCTTTAGCGAGGAGACCGCAGCGGCGATCGATCGCGAGATCCACCGAATCCTCGAAGAGGCGTACGCGGACGCCAAAAGCTTGATTGTCGAACACCGGGATCTGCTTGATGCCTTGGCTCAAGAGCTGGTGGAACGCGAAATCCTGGAGTCCGCGCAGATCGACGAGATCATCCGGACCCATGGCGGGGCTGACCTCCTTCCGCCCAAGGTCGAACCCAAGAAGGAGCCGATTCGCACCGAAGAGCGCGCCAAAGCGCCGGCGATTCCCGCGCCGGTGAGCGAGAAACCCGCTGTGAGCGGCGCCCCGGCGCCGGGCGAAGCCGTGCCGGACACGGCCTGAGTTCATGGCGGCCCCCGCGCTAGTCCGAGCGGCCGATCGGACGCTGATCATGGGCGTGATCAATCCCACTCCGGACTCGTTTTATGATGGCGGTCGGATCCAAACCGTCGAGGAGGCATTCCAGTATGCCCGCGAGGCCGTGGCCCATGGGGCCGATATCCTGGATATCGGGGGCGAGTCTTCGCGACCGGGGGCCGATCCGGTCTCGGCGGACGAGGAACAGCGGCGGGTCCTTCCGGTGATCGAGCACGTGGCGGCGTTGGGCGTTCCGGTATCGGTGGACACGTATCGCGCCGATACGGCGCGCGAGGCCTTGCGTTGCGGGGCGACCGTTGTCAACGACATTACGGCGTTGCGCGGCGACCCGGAAATGGCCGCCGTTCTGGCGGAATCGGAATGCGCCTGTGTCCTTATGCATATGCGCGGAACGCCGAAGACCATGCAGCAAGCGCCGCACTACGCCGACGTGGTCGATGACATCGCCGCCTTCTTTGATGAACGCCTGAGCTTCGCCGTGCGTGCCGGTATCGCCGAAGAGCGCGTGTGGCTGGATCCGGGCTTCGGTTTCGGCAAGCGTGTGGAGCACAATCTGGAAATCTTACGGCGACTGGACGTCTTCCAGCGGTTCGGACGTCCCGTGCTCGTCGGCACATCGAACAAGTCGACCATCGGGGCGGTGCTGGATCTGCCGGTGGATGAGCGTTTGGAAGGGACGGCGGCCACCGTCGCCGTAGCTATCATGCGAGGCGCCGATGCCGTGCGCGTGCACCAGGTGAAAGCGATGGCGCGAGTCGCACGAATGACCGACGCCATCATGGGGAAGCGCAGCTATGCCTAGACAGCAACGACTCTTTGGAACGGATGGAATCCGCGGTCAGGCGAACACCTATCCGATGACGACGGAAATGGCGTTGCGCGTAGGCCGCGCCGCGGGCTATGTGTTTCGCAAGGAAGACCGACCTCACTCGATTCTCATCGGAAAAGATACCCGGCAATCGGGCTACTTGATTGAGTATGCCCTAACGGCAGGCATCTGCTCGGTGGGCGTGAACGTGTTGCTCGTCGGCCCGCTTCCGACGCCGGGCGTCTCCTACATCATGCGCAGTCTGCGGGCCGACGCCGCGATCATGATCTCGGCGTCTCACAACATGTTTGAGGATAACGGCATCAAGCTGTTCGCCCGCGACGGATTCAAGATTCCCGATGAAGTGGAGGACGAAATCGAGCGCCTCATCAACTCGAGCGAGATCGACGGCGTTCGTCCGACCGGCGAACACGTCGGGATCGCCCGCCGCATCGATGACGCGGTCGGTCGCTACATCGAGTTTGCGAAGGCCTCGTTCCCCAAGGGCATGCGGCTGGATGGACTGCGGATCGTCTGCGATTGCGCGAACGGGGCGGCGTACAAGGTGGGTCCCTTCACGCTGCGGGAACTCGGGGCCGATGTGATTCCTATCGCCGACCGCCCCGACGGGCGCAACATCAACGCGGGCTGCGGCTCCGTTCATCCCGAGGAGATGCGTGCCCGCGTGATCCGTGAGCGGGCCGACTTGGGCGTGGCGTTTGACGGCGACGGCGACCGGATCGCCATGGCGGATGAGGAGGGCCGCCTGCTGGACGGGAACGCCCTGCTGACCATTCTGGGCGTCGATATGCTGGACCGCGGAGACCTTCCCGAGAAGACGCTTGCGACTACCGTCATGGCGAACGGCGGCCTCGAACGCGCCATCGAGGCCCATGGCGGTCAAGTCCTGCGGACGTCCGTGGGCGACCGGTACGTGGTCGAGGCCATGCGCGAGCACGGACTCCTGCTCGGCGGTGAGTCATCGGGGCATATTGTGATGCTCGAACACAACACGACCGGCGACGCGTTGATCACGGCGCTTCACGTGCTGGCCACCATGATCCGGAACAACCAGCCGTTGTCTGTTCTAGCCCATGAGTATCAGCCCATGCCCGAGGCGCATACGTCGGTGCCGGTGCAGCACGGCAAACGCCCGTCTGAAGAACAGATCAATACGATTACGCGCGAGGCGGAGGCTCTGCTGAAGGGATCGGGGCGTGTCGTGATCCGGCCCTCCGGCACCGAGCCCATCATCCGCGTTATGGTTCAGCACGGGGCGGTCCGCGAGGCCGAACGTCTGGCCAAGAAGCTTGCGGAGCAGATCGCCGCGCTATAGGTGCGTTGCCTCGATTCGAGCGCTACTTCTCGGACGTGAAATCCAAGGTGTTGAGAAAATCGTTGAGTGCGCTCTGTTCCTTCTTCGAGATATCGACGAATTGCACGCCGCACGCAAAGGCGCCCTTCTCGGGGATTGCCTTTACCCATCGCACGGCGCCGTTGGCGCGAACCATGGCCTTGTTCGGCAGGGCGATCTCGAGTCGGAGGTGCTGCGATGTCTCGAGGGGCTGCCGGGTGGCCAACGCGGCACCCCCGTGACTCAGATCCATCAGGCGCCCTTTCACCTCAAACTCATCCACCGCCCAATCGTTCGAGTAGCCGGCCGAGGATCCGATCACGAGCTTGATCACCACGCGGCAGTTGTGACGGATCAGATGCCGGCGCTCGCGTTTGACCTGACTGCTGTCCGAGGTCTTCAGGCGTTCGATGAGGGCTTGTTGCTCGCGGAGGCGCTGCAACAACTCCTTGTCGGCTTGACGCCGAACCGTTTTTCGTCGTTCTATCAATGGGCCACCTCGTGTCGAGCGGTAGGCGTTTCCGCGCGCCACTCGCTGTGGGAACGAACGCTTGTCTTCCCGACGCCGCGCTTCTCTGGCGGCCGAACCGGGCTTGCCGTAGCGCACCCATTCTGCCCGAAGCGCTCGCGATATTGCAATCATCTCTCGATAGGGGCTCTCCATCGGCGCGGCCCTGTGGGTGCTGCCGACAACCCGCGAGAAGGCGTGGCCGTTCTTCGGCGCCGGATACTCGTCAAAATGGACAAATAATTGACACAAAAGGATTTATGGAGCGTATTCACTTGACGGAGAGTTCGCCCTGGTGATAGAATCGACACTGGTGTATGCTACACTGGCATCGTCGTTTCGTCGGCGCAGGATGACAGGCGCGAGGGTCCCCGGCTCCGGGGACACGGGCGAAGGCGGCGGCCATGACGTAGGCCAGGAACGAAGAGAAGCATGCTGGGTTATCACCGATACAAAAAACAGAGTGGCGAGACGGAACCGGCCGCGAGTGATGCCTCCGCGAACGCCGCGATGACGCCCACTCCGCATGCCCAGGTGCAAGGCCTCGGTGAGGCCCTGGTGGCCCACGGAGTCATCTCGCAGGCACAGCTCGACCAAGCGTTGGCGATCCAACAGAAGCAGGGCGGCTTCGTGGGCCAGATCCTGGTCGACCTTGACCATGTTAAGCAGGACGCGATTGTTTCGTTTCTCGTCAAGGAGTGCAAGATCCCGCATCTGAGTCTGCTCGACTACGATGTGAGCGACGACCTCATGCACCTGATTCCGATGGAGTTCTGTCTCGAGCACCACCTGCTTCCCATTGACAAGCTGGGCAAGATTCTGACCGTGGCCATGGTGGACCCCTTGGATTCGGCCACGCTGGACCAGGTTCGGGAGTTGTGTCCGGACCTGCGCATCAAGCCCATTCTGTGCAACTGGCGGCACTTCGAGACGGTGGCCCACAAGTTGTTCGGCGTGCAGGCCGGGGTTTCGAACGAAGTCACGGCGGACAGCCTTGGCCTGCCGAAGCTCCGCACTGCCCCGAAGGCGCCGTCTCCTTCCGAAAGCCCGGAGGGCGCGGAGGAAGCGGCACCGGAAGCACTCGAGGAGGTGGTTGCCAATCTGGCTGCGGGTGCGGCGGAGACCGCAGCGGCCGCGGCGGGTCCCGAGGTGCCCCCACAGCCCCGTGGACACGTCGCGGTGCCCGGTGACGCAACCGGGCCGGAGACAAGCGCCGCGCCGGTGGAAGAGGCCCCGTCGGCGGCGATCAGGGAGCCCGAGGCGCCTCCGCCGCGGCGGCACGAAGGCGGCGAGGGCCGTGGCGTCGAGGATGCGGCGGCTGCGCCGCTGGTCGCGGCGGTGCGTGAAGCCGTGCGCGAGGCGTCCGAGAACCTGCTTCGGGCGGTGCCGTCGCTCCATCTCGCGCAGGCCGAGTCGGCGGCGGTGCGTGAGGCCGCCATGCGCGATCTCGTCGAGGCGGGTGAGAAACGCCAACGGGTTCAGCACGCATCGGTGCGGCCGTTCCGCCCCGATAGGGGCGCGCTGGGCCCGGAGATGCAGGAGGATGATCGGCACGTGATGGACGCCATGGCGTCTGAGACGCCGCTGGCGGGATTCACCTTCGAGACGTTCTACGCCGGAAAGGTCAACGAGTTTACATACAAGCTGGGACAGGCCGTGTCTGCCAATCCGGGCGGCGAATACAATCCTTTCTTTCTCTACGGCAATGTCGGGCTCGGGAAGACTCACCTCATCAACGCCATAGGGAACGCGATTTGTGAGTCGTCGCACAACCGGCGCGTAGGTTACGTGTCGGCCAGTCACTTCGCGCGCAGACTGGCGGAGGCGCTCCAAGGGCATGCGCTCGAGATGTTCCGTCAGAACTACTGCCATTGGGACGTTCTGATTCTGGACGACATTCAGTTCATGGGCGGGCGCATCGAGGCGCAGGAGGAGTTCTTTCACATCTTCAACGTGTTGCACCAGGAGGGACGCCAGATTATCATTGCCGGAGACAAGGCGCCGGAGAAGCTGGGTCTGCTGGAACAGCGGCTCGTATCGCGTTTCGCCGGCGGCATTGTGGCGGAACTCAGGCCGCCCGAAATGGCCACGCGCCTGGCCATCCTGCGGCACTTGCTGAACGAGGCGAAGGCGGATATTCCGGAGGAGATCATTTCCGTCATTGCCATGCGCGTTCCGAACGACATGCGCATGATGGTCGGGGCGTTGCGGAAGATCATCGCCTTCGACAAGCTGATCGATCAGAAAATCACGTACGAGATGGCCAACGAGATTCTGAGCCATCTCGGTGTGGTCGAAGCGGCATAGCCGCATAGGAGGAAGCGTTATGCCTCCACGAGCAACCCGGCGCCGGTTGCCGGATATGCTTCTCGAGCAGGGACTCGTCACTGAGCGAGAACTCGAGGAGTGCATGGCAATCCATCGTGCCACCGGACAAGGTTTGGCCGACATCCTCGTCGAGAGAAACTACCTTTCGGAAGAGGATCTCGTGGTCACGCTCAGCGAACAACTCGGCATTCCGCACATGCGCGTCGGCCACTACAACGTTCCCAAAAGCATCCTGGACGAGATTCCCGAGACGCTCGCGCGCCAGTACATGATGCTACCGGTCTCGTTGACCGGCGACGTATTGACGATTGCCATGGCCGACCCGCTCAATATCATGGCTCTCGACGATCTCCAGATGCTGACAAGCTACGAGATTGAGCGCGTCGTCGCCATCCGCTCGGAACTGGCCGCCGCCATCGACAAGAACTATGGCGGCGGCAAGGCGGATGAAATGCTGGACGAGTTGCTCGGCAAGCAGGACGCCGAGCAGGCGAAGATCCAGGAAGTCGAATCCAAGGGAGAGGAGATCGAGGACGTCAGCGCCCTCGAGGCCGGGTCGGAGGACGAGCCCGTCAAGAAACTCGTCCGGCTGGTCGTCTTCAACGCCTTGGAGGTGGGGGCCAGCGACATCCACCTCGAGCCCTTCGAGAAGGAAATGCGGCTACGCTACCGGATCGACGGTTCGCTCGAAGAGGCCAAAGGTCCACCGAAGTCTCTACAGACCAAGATCATCGCGCGGCTGAAAATCCTGGCCGGCTGCAAGATCGACGAGAGCCGGCTGCCACAAGACGGCCGGTTCCGCATGCGATACAAGGGCAACGATATCGATTTTCGTGTTGGTTTCCTGCCATGTCGGTACGGCGAGAAGGTGGTGCTTCGCGTGCTCGACAAGAGCAGTCTCACGCTCGACCTTGACAAGATGGGGTTCGAAGACCAGCCGATGGATGCCTTTCGGGAGGCGCTCGATCGCCCCAACGGCATGGTGTTGATGACCGGACCGACCGGGAGCGGCAAGACGACGACCCTCTACAGCGCCCTGTTCAAGCTGAACAAGGTGGACGTCAACATCGTGACCGTCGAGGATCCCATCGAGTACGAGCTCTACGGGATCAACCAGGTCCAGGTGCACGCCCGCATCGGCCTCACCTTCGCCGACGCGTTGCGCCAGATCTTGCGACAAGACCCGGACATTGTGATGCTGGGCGAGATCCGTGACAGCGAGACGGCCGACGTCGCCGTCAAGGCAGCGCTCACCGGACACCTCGTGCTCAGCACGCTCCACACCAACGATGCCGCCGGCGTGTTTCCCCGTCTGATCGATATGGGCGTGGAACCATTCCTGGTCCAATCGTCCGTCGTCTTAGCTGCGGCGCAGCGTCTGCTCAAACGCATCTGTGCCAGCTGCAAGGAGCCCATCCGTGTTCCGGCGGATGCGCTCGAACGGATCCAGTTCAGGCCGGACCCGGGATCTCCGCCAGCCGAATTTGCTCGGGGACGAGGTTGCGCCAAGTGCAAGAATAGTGGCTACAAGGGCCGGCTGGCGACCATCGAGGCCATGCCGTGTTATCCGGAAGTGCAAGACCTCATCATGCAACAGGGATCCGGCAACATTATCAAGCGAACGGCCATGGCCTGCGGCATGCGGTCGCTCCGCCAGAACGCCTTGTCGAAGGCAGCCCGCGGCTTGACGACCATCGACCAAGTGCTTGAGCATACGATCGCAGACTGAAGAACGTTCGGGGACTTCGCTGAGGAACTACTCACGGGAGGACGACGACACTATGGTGCCAAGTTGCAAGGAACTCCTGACCAAGATGATCAAGGAGGGCGCCAGTGATATGCACATTGTCGTCGGCGCGCCGCCGACGATTCGAGTCCACGGTAGTCTCGAGCCGCTGCCCGGCTACGACCCGTTGACGCCTGATGACACCCAAGAGATCATTTACACCGTGATGACGGAAGAGCAGATCGCGGAGTTCGAGTCCGAGTTCGAGTGCGATCTCTCGTTCGGCATCGAGGGTCTCAGCCGATTCCGGCTCAATGTCTTTCGCGACCGAGGCAGCACCGTCGCGGCGTTCCGCGCGATCCCCTTCGAGATCCTCTCGTTCCAGGACCTAGGCTTGCCTCAGGTGGTCTCGGACTTTGCCTACCGCCCGACGGGTCTCGTGCTGGTCTGCGGCGCCACGGGCAGCGGCAAGTCCACGACGTTGGCCGCCATCATCGGCAAGATCAACGCGGAGCGCGCCGTACACATCATCACCGTCGAGGACCCCATCGAGTTCCTCCACTCGCACAACCGATCCATTATCAACCAGCGCGAGGTCAATGCCGACACCAAGAGTTTCGGTGCGGCGCTCAAGCGGGTGTTGCGCCAGGATCCCGATGTGATTCTGATTGGCGAGATGCGCGACCCGGAGACAATTCAGGCTGCGTTGACGGTGGCCGAGACCGGCCACTTGGCCTTCGCCACGCTGCATACCAATGATGCCCTTCAGACCATCAACCGTATCGTGGACGTGTTCCCGTCCACCCAACAGGAGCAGATTCGGACCCAGCTTTCCTTCGTGCTCGAGGGCGTGGTGGTGCAGCAGTTATTGCCTCGCGCGGATGGTCTTGGGCGCGTGCTCGGACTCGAGATCATGGTGCCGAATCCGGCCATCCGCTCTTTGATCCGCAGTGAGAAGCTCGAGCAAATCCCATCGATGATCGAGATCGGTACGAGCGAGGGCATGATCACGATGAATCAGTCGCTGTTTCGTCTCGCTCGCCGGGGGCTCATCACGACGGAAGTGGCCATGACGCGGAGCCCCAACCAGGAAGGCCTTGAACGGCTCATGGAAAAGGGACGTGAGTAAGACGAGCCTGGATCACAGGCGACCCGTTTCGGAGAGTCACGGCGGTGTGCCGTGGATCATCGGCATCACGCGCGTGGCGGTGCTGATTGTTGCGGCCTTCGGCCTCTACTGGTTTGGTGAGCTCTTCATCAGCCGGGGCGGCGTCTATCGCCTCGCGGTCCCGCGCTACATCGTCATCTTTCTGGTGACGCTCTACGCCTTCAATCTGATCACCGGTGTGGTCTACCTCGGCGTGCTGCACCGCCATCGGGCCGCCACGGCCATCATGACCTGGACACAGGTCCTCCTCGATTTCAGCGTGGTGGTGAGCACGATCAGTGTCACGGGCGATAGCAACAGCGTGTTCACGGTGCTGTTGGTCATTGTCATTCTCGAGGCCGGGCTGTTGTTGGGACTGCCGCAAGGTTTTCTGTTTGCCATGCTGAGCATCGTATACGTGGCTGTTCAGGCATGGCCCAGCGATAGGGCCCAGGTGCCTCCTGAGCTCTGGTACGATATCCTTATTCAGAGCCTTGCCTTTCTCTTCACCGCCTTCATCAGCGGCTACTGGAACAACCTGATCTTCCGGCTGCGCTCGTTTCAGCGCGAGATCCTGGACAACCTGAGCAGCGGGTTTCTGATCACGGATCGCACGGGCGTCATTTCGGCTCAAAACCGCGCGGCCGATGAGATGCTGGGCCTGCCGGACGGAAGCGCGCTGGGCCGTTCCGCTATCGAGATCCTCAGGCCGGAGTCCGGCGGCGAGTGTCCCATTATGACGGCGCTCCGGTCGGAGCGCGATTTCACGTCGTTCGAGTTCCACGCGGTGACTCATTCGGGGGGCTCCAAGCTGCTCGGACTCAGCACAAATCGCATCTACGACAAGCGCCACCGGCTCACGGGTTTGATTGCGTCGTTCGCCGATATGACGGAAGTCGACACGATGCGTCAGGAGCTGCACCGGCAGGATCGCCTGGCCGCCTTGGGCGAGTTGGCCACCGACGTCGCGCACGAGATACGCAACCCGGTCGCCGTCATCCGTAGCGCGGTGGAAGAGTTGCAGAACAGTATCGAGTCGCCGGAGAAGGTCCGGAAGTTGGCGGCGCTGGCTCTGCGGGAATCGGATCATCTCAATCGGATCGTCCGCAGTTTCCTTGACTTCACGCGCAATCCCGTCCGCAAGCATGACGTGTTCGACGTGTGTGCCTTGTTGCGGGAGGTGGCCGATTCCCTACGGCATCAGTACGCCGACGCGTCGGCGCTCTCCGTCGAGCTCCGGAACGATGATCTCTCGTTTTCGGTTGCCGGTGACGCGTCGCAGATTCGGCAGGTGTTCATGAATCTGGGCACGAACGCGGTGGAAGCCATGGATAGGCGTGGCCTGCTGGCGATTATCGTCGCGCCTGCGGGACGATCGATCGAGATTCATTTCGACGACGAAGGCAGCGGCCTCGCGCCGGATCAGGTTGCGCGCATGTTCGAGCCTTTCTATACTACGAAGCAGTCGGGCGTAGGCATGGGCCTGGCCATCTGCATGCGGATTGTCACGGCCCACGACGGCACGCTGCGCGCCGTGCCGCGGGAGCAGGGGGGGACGCGGATGACGGTGCGATTGCCGGCTGCCCGCAACCCGCAGACGGAGTAAACCTCGATGATCGCTAAGCAACGGGTGTTGGTTGTCGACGACGAAATCAACATGCGCGAACTGCTCGAGATCATTCTCGATACGGACGGATACGAAGTGGTGTCAGTTCCCGACGTGCCGTCGGCTATTGAGGCGTGCAACGCTACGGTGTTCGACGCGGTCCTCACCGATCTCCGCATCGGTAACGAGAAAGAAGCCGGCATGGAACTCCTGACGTGGCTCAGCGAGAATGCGCCGACTACACCGGCCATTATGATGACGGCCCACGGATCCGTCGAGACGGCCATCGAAGCCATGAAGCGCGGGGCCGACGACTACGTTATGAAACCGTTCAAAAACGACGAAATCCGGCTGCTGATTCGCCGCTCGATCCAGCAACGCAATATCCTTCGAGAGAATGTCGCGCTCCGTCGTGACCAGGTGGCTCGGGGGAAGATCACCAACATCATCGGCAACAGCCACGCTATCGAGGAAGTCAAGACCATGATCCGGCGCGTGGCTATGCTTCCCAGCACCATCGCGATCCACGGGGAAAGCGGCGTCGGAAAGGAAGTCGTGGCCCGCGCCATCCACACGCTCAGTGCCCGGGCGGACAAGCCCTTTGTCGCCATCAACTGCGGCGGGATCCCCGAGCACCTCCTCGAGAGCGAATTATTCGGCCACAAGCGCGGATCGTTCACCGGCGCCGTAGACGACAAGGAAGGTCTGTTCGTGGTGGCGCACGGAGGGTCCTTGTTTCTCGACGAGATCGGCGAGATGCCCCTCAGTCTCCAAGTCCGTCTCCTGCGCGTCCTCGACAACAACAGCGTGATGCCCGTGGGCGGAACGTCCCAGATCAAGGTCGATGTACGCATCGTTTCGGCCACGAACCGCGACCTCGAGAAGATGGTGGCCGACGGCACGTTCCGCAAGGATTTGTTTTATCGCCTGAACGTGATTCCGGTGTATGTGCCGCCGCTCCGCGACCGGGCGGATGACATTCCGCTGCTGGCGCGGCATTTCATCGAAAAGCACGCCTCGAAGATGGGAAGGCAGCGCCTAGGCATCTCGAAGGCCGCAATGGCGGCCCTGCAGCGCTTCGCCTGGCCCGGCAATGTTCGTGAGCTCGAGAACGTCATGGAGCGCGCGGTGGCCCTGTGCTCGAGTGAGGAGATCAACGTGGACGATCTACCTCAAAACGTGCGCAATTTCATGGCCGAGCCGGCAGAGTGCATGGTCGAGCTTCCCCCCGGGGGCCTCGATCTCGAGGCCCGCATGGACAAGATTGAGTCGGCCATGATTGGCCAAGCACTCGAGCGCTCCAAGCACTCGCAGAAGCGTGCGGCCCAACTCCTCGGTCTTACGCCGCGCTCATTGCGGTACCGCCTCAAGAAGCACGGGCTCGAAACCGACGCTTCCGACGAAGACGAGTAGCCGGCGGTCTACAGGTAGCCGAGCGCCTCGAGTTGCTTGCGCGTGTCGCCCGCCGCGTCCTTGCCGAGCGCCGGCTCGGCGGCATTCTCGCGAATGTGCAGGCCCATGTCGTTGAGGAGACGATCCAACTCCTCCTCATCGTTCTTGCGCGGATTCTCTCCGCCGGCGATGTTGGTTTGCTCGCCGGGATCGGTCGCAAGATCATAGAACGCGACGGGGGCGAATCCACGCGGATTATCCTCGTTGGCGTGGACGATCTTGGCGCTCGTCGTGCGGACGGCCTGCAGATCGTTGCCCTCGAAATCCACCTCGGCGTAGACATATGCCGTATCGGCGTTGACGTCGTTACCGGAACGATCGACGAGGGGTTTACCGGGCATGGCGGCAGGCTTTTCGAGGCCGGCGTATTCAAGGAAGGTTGCCGGGATATCGATGTGCCGCGCAAAGTGCGCATTGGTCTCGCCGGCGCGGCCATTGGCCGGTAGCTTGACGATCAGTGGCACATGCATGAGCTCGTCGAATAGGGTCTGACCGTGCCACCACCCCTGGTGATCGTAGAACTCCTCGCCGTGGTCGGCCGTGAATACAATCAACGCGTCATCGTAGAGACCGCGATCGCGCAACCCCTGGAACAACTCGCCGAGATACTTGTCCATGTACTCGATGTCGTCGTTGTAAGCCTTCTTCATGGGCTCGGCCATCTTCGGGTCGGGATCGCCCATACGCGCGCGGGCGTAGCCGACGCCAGGTTTGTCGTGGTCCATGAAGGGATCGTGCGGATCCATGTAGTGCAGGAAGAGATAGAACGGCGTGCCTTCCGGTACCGCGCCGGCATCGAGCCATGCCAACGCGTCGTGGGTGACGACGTCCGCCGGCTGATAGAACTCGGTTACGTCGAGCTTGTTCGAGATCTTCGATGCAACCTTCTGTTTGCCGTGCCGAAGCACCTCGTAGAGCGAGAGTTTCGAGGCCGAGGGCGTTGCGCCGAAATAGTAGACGCTCGGCTTGAGGTCGGTGTAGTCGACGAATCCCTGGTCGAAGCTCCAAATGCTCATGATGTTCGGATTGTTCGACAGGCCCTTCGTGTAATAGCCGCCGTCGCGGAGCACCTCGGCTACGGTCTCTACCTCATCCGGCAGCGACGAGGTCTTCGTGGTGGCGGTATGCGATTCGGGATACAGTCCTGTGAAGAGGGTGGCGAAACTGGGCTTGGTCCACGTTGACTGGGCGAAGCAATCCGCGAAGAAGAGGCCGTCCTTCTTGAGCGCATCAAGGTTGGGCGTTTCGGCGGCGGCGGCGTCCGAATACATTCTCAAGTAGTCCGCCCGGAGCGCATCCGCCGCCACCAGGATGATGTTCGGGCCGTGGACGCCGGCGGTTGGCTCGAACGGCGCCGCGGCTACCGGCGCCGGTTTCATGGCCGCACTGAGTCCGACACCGACGACGACGAGCACTCCGTACGCCACGGCGCCGGCCACGAGGCCTTTCATACGCCCGCCGCCCACGATCCAGAGGATGACGCCGACAACCAGGGCTGCCGCCAGTCCGATGCCGAGGGCCGCGACCAGGATCTGGCCATTCTGGCTCATGGTAGGCGCGTGGCCCTCGAGCACGTCTCGTTGGAACCGGAACCGGCCTATCACGAGTACGCCTGCCGCCAACACACCGCCCAGGCTAAGCGCAAAGGTGGTGCGGCCGCTGGCGAACCGGTCCACGAGCAGGTAGAAGAATGCCAGCGCGCCGGCCACGCCGAGTCCGACCAAGGCGAACATGACCCCATAGGCCAGCGGCCCCCACCAGAACAGGCCGAGCTCCTGAAGGCCCTGTACGGTGCGGACCACCCAGCCGGCCTCGGCCAGGGCGATCACGGCGCCGCCGAGCGCGCCACCGAACAGGCCGGCCAGCACACAGCCGATCAGGCTACACCGGTACCTCTGCACGGCTTCCGGCGCCAGATGCAGGTATTCCTCAGTCTTGGCGGCGGCCGCTTCGCGGCGCGCCTGAGCCAGTTCCGCTTGGAGTTCCATCTTGCCGGGCCTCTTGCGCGCGACATAGATGGGCAATCCGATGAGGAATGGAATGACGTCGCCTATCCACCACCCGAGGTGCGCGAAGGTGGCCGCCGCCGCCGCGCCGCTCTTAGCGCTCAACAAGGTGACAAACACGATCTCGCGAATGCCTTCGCCCCCGATGGACGGCCCGAGCACCGTTCCGTAGATCATGAGCGGACTGGCGAACAGGATGTCGAGGAGATCGGTGTTGGTGGCGCGGATGGCCATCATGGTGCCAAAGTACATGATGCACGTGCCCACATGCACCAGAAAACCGAAGAACACCGCCAGGAGCAGATCCCACCGGTTTCCGCTGTACGCCGTCGCGGCCGCGCCCAGCTTGAGAAGCTTATTCCGCACGAAGCCCGGTGTCGGCACCACAGACACGAGCACCTGAATCACCCGAGGGTTCAGCAGCAGCATTAGGAACACCGCCACCATGCCGCCGAGAACCGCCAGAATGACGGCCAAGACCGGCACGTTGATGTTCAGCAAACGGAATCCGAGCGGAAACGTCAGGAAGACGAGGCCCGTCAGCGCGATGAAGCCAATGAGCTTCTCGACAGCGATCACGGTGACGCACTTGATGACCTCGCCGGTGTACCGCGAGGAATCGTAGAGTCGGTAGCCGTCCAGACCGATGGTTCCCGGCAGGAAGATGCCAATCGTGCGGCCCACGAACCAGCTCTGGACCAAGTACCAGAACGGAATACTCAGGCCTTGCCCGTGGAGTAGAAGTCGCCACCGGAGCACTCCGCACAGCATGCCGACTAGCTTCACGACCAGCGCAAAGGTCAGCCAGAACGCGACCGCATGCGCCTGCGACTCACGAATCTCGCGCATCATGTCGGCCGGGCTGATGTCGCCAAACCGGTCGGAGGGAAGCCCGAACGTCTCCGGTCGGAACAACAGCAGGAAAAGACCCGCCGTCACCGCAAGTTTGATCACCCACCCAACCGACTTCTTCACAGACACAGTTTTTCCTCCGGTGCGCCGCCGCTCTATCGAATAGTCAGCATTTCCCGTTCGGGAGAGTACCATAGACTTCTCTGGCCTCACAACCTGGCGAGTGCTCGGTCCCAAAGCGCGCGGACCTCGCCGTCTCCTCGTCTCGTCCTTTCCGGCAGGCCTTGCATTTGCCTATCGCCGAGGTCACACTGGCGTTCGGAACGCGGTCACGACCATTCAGAACGTCCTGACGAGGAGGCACCATGAGATTCGCCACCGAATACCTTTGGTTTGAGACCAAGCGAAAGCGCGAGTACATCAACATGACGGACACCGTCGAGGGTATCGTCGAGAAGAGCGGTATTCGTGAAGGCATGGTGTTGGTCAGCGCGATGCATATTACCGCGGGCGTCTATGTCAACGACGCGGAGTCCGGCCTGATCCAGGATATCGACGAGTGGCTCGAGCGGCTTGCGCCCTTCAAGCCCGATTACCGGCACCACCGAACCGGCGAGACCAACGGCGACGCCCATCTCAAGAATCTGCTTGTCCATCACGAAGTGGTGGTGCCCATCACGGACGGACGCCTCGACCTCGGTCCGTGGCAGCAGATCTACTACGCCGAGTTTGACGGCCTGCGACGCAAACGCGTCGTCGTGAAGGCTATGGGCGACTAGCGGCGGCGGCACCGGATTCTGCTATGATAGCCCTCTTCTCGCGTTGAAACCGTTGTGGGATTGACAACATGAACGATTCAGTATCGTCCGTCAACTCGCGAGGGCAGTCGGTCTCGTGGAGTCCGGATTCGTGGCGCGCAAAAGAGGCGTTACAGCAGCCGGAGTACGACGACGCCGAGGCTGTGGCCGCCGCCCTACACACGTTGCGTAACAGGCCACCGCTCGTGGCGCCCGGCGAAATCGAGCGGCTGCGCCAGGCCCTGGCCGAGGCGGCCGAGGGTCGCCGTTTCGTGCTTCATGGAGGGGACTGCGCCGAGCGGTTCACCGATTGTACCGGCGCGGCGCTCAAGACGAAGCTTAAGGTTCTGCTCCAGATGAGCGTCGTGCTCACGTACGGCACACGAAAACCCATCGTACGCATCGGTCGAATGGCGGGGCAATACGCCAAGCCTCGGAGTCAGGGTTTGGAACACGTTGGGCATCTTGAGGTGCCGGTTTATCGCGGCGACCTGATCAACGGCATCGAGCCCAACGCCGAGTCGAGAAAGCCCGATCCGCAACGGATGCTGGAGGGATACAACCATGCCGCGGCGAGCCTGAACTACATCCGGGCGCTCATCGAGGGCGGATTCGCCGATCTTCACTATCCGCGTCAGTGGGATCTGGCATTCATCGACAGCAGTCCTCATCGCGAGGCGTATCATCAGGCCGTCGACGCGATTATCGATGCGATTGCCTTCATGGAGAGCATTGGTGCGGCCGGTATGACGCATTACCTCCAGCGCGTCGACTTCTACACGTCGCACGAGGCCCTGCTGCTTCCCTACGAGGAGTGCCTGACGCGGGCGCACGATGATGGCCGCGTGTACAACCTCGGTGCCCATTTCCTTTGGGCCGGTTACCGAACGGCCGCCGTTGACGGCGCGCACATCGAGTATCTGCGCGGGATCCGCAATCCTATCGGCGTGAAAGTCGGTATCCATACGGGCGGCGAGGACTTGGTGCACCTCTTGCACGCCCTCGATCCGCGCTGCGAGCCGGGGCGCGTTACGCTCATCACCCGTTTCGGGGAGCGGCACGTCGCGGAACACCTGCCGCGCCTGGTGAGGGCCGTGGCCGGCGGGCGGCATTCCGTCGTGTGGAGCTGCGATCCGATGCACGGAAACACCGAGACCGCGCGCGACGGACGCAAGACGAGGCGAATCGACGCGGTGTTCTCGGAACTCGAGCAGACCTTCGACCTGCACGCCGGCATGGGCACCTCGCTCGGCGGTGTGCATTTCGAACTCACCGGCGATCCGGTGACGGAATGCATTGGCGGATCAGCGGGCGTTGCCGAGAGCGACCTGGATCGGTGCTACGAAACGGCGTGCGATCCTCGTCTGAACGGGGCCCAGGCCCTCGAGTTGGCGTTTCTTATTGCGCGGTTGCTGCGGTAGCCCCCGCGCGTGAAGGAGCGAGGCAGGCATGTACACGCAGGTTCAGGCCCGTGCCGTTGCCCGCCACGGCAAGGCCGTGGAGCTTCGGAGCGACACGTTCACGGTGCCGACCCCGGCCATGCGCGAGGCCATGGCCAATGCGGCCGTCGGCGATGATGTTTATGGCGAAGACCCAACGGTTAGGGCGCTCCAATCGCGCGCGGCCGAACTCATGGGCAAAGAGGCCGCGCTATTCTTGCCGTCGGGAACCATGGCCAACCTCGTGGCCATCCTGGCGCAGACGCGTCCCGGCGACAGTATCATTCTGAGTCGCGAAGCGCATCCCATCAACTACGAATCGGGCAATGTGGCCATGGTGGCGGGCGTGTTGCCGAGGCCGGTGATCGCCGAGTATGGGATTCTGAGCGCGGATGACATTGCGCCGTGGATCGTCCCGCGCGACGCCGACCATCATCTCGCGCCGACGACGTTGGTCTCGATCGAGAACACGTCCAACCGGGGCGGCGGCGCCGTCTATCCCATTGAGACGGCGGCGGCCATCGGCGATCTCGCCCACCGGCACGGCCTGAGGGTGCACTGCGATGGCGCGCGGATCTTCCACGCGGCCGTGGCGTCGGGCGTGCCGGCGATCGAGTACGCCTCGCATACGGACACGATCAGCTTCTGTCTTTCCAAGGGCCTTGGCGCGCCGGTGGGTTCGGTGTTGGCGGGTGATGCGGCGACCCTCGACGTAGCGCACCGGTTCCGGAAGATGCTGGGGGGCGGCATGCGACAGGCCGGCATCCTTGCTGCGGCGGGTCTGTTTGCCCTCGATCATCACATCGGGCGACTCCGCGACGACCACCGGCGAGCCCGGCGCTTCCGGGAACTGGTCGAAGGAACGGCCGGCGTCTCGTTTCCCATGCCATCGCCGACGAACATGGTGTATTTCGAGGTGGCCGATGGGCCGGGCACGGCGGCGCGACTCCGGGAATTGGGGGTGTACGTGGGCGTGACGGCCGGGCGGCTACGGGCCGTGTTTCACCTCGATGTTTCGGACGAGGATGTGGAAATCGCCGCGGACGCGGTCAGGCAGGTGCTGCAGCCTTAGTCGCCGCGGATTCCGCCGGTTCGGCCGCCGGTTCGTCCGGGCACTCCAACGTCAGTTCGCCGGTGATTTCGCCGTCTTCATGCGCGATCAGGAGCGACACCTCGCGCATTGCGGAGACGCGTTCAGACCAGGGCGCAAGAGCCTCGTCCAGCGTTGCAGACGTGTAGCCTCGGAGCATACCGCTCTTGGCCCATTCCATGGCCAGGGCACGGACGGCCTCGATGCACGGTCCCGGCTTGATGCGCACGTATACGTTGCCGGGCACGTCCAGGCGGGTCTCCGATACACCGCCGGCCAGAACGGCCTCGAGGGCCGTCCGACTGGTGCTCACGAGCAGACCGGTATCCCACGGAACGGCCGTAGGCTCGATCGATGGGCCTCCAATCATCGGCAGCCACGCTCGGCCCAGCTCCGCGTCGTAGCGCGGAAACGTATCCCAGGGATACAACCCTTCCGGCGTTGTCGGGATTGACGCCAGCGTAGCCGCGATGGCCTCGCGCTCGCCGCCGAATACGCCGACGAACTCTGGAACTGGCACCATTTCATTCACGTCAACCCCCCGCCAACACAGGGCGAAACCCGGGCCGAGGGGCGCCACGAGGCCGGCCAGAAAGCGGCGGGCCAAGTCCCCCGTCGTCGGCTCGATGTCCTGCGGTGTCCACGCGCCGATGAGATCGTCCAATGACATCTCCGACTCGAAGGCCTCGGCCACCTCCGACCAGAGCGCCTGAACGGAGACACCGAGGTCGGCCGACAACTCGATGAGCCCCTCGGGCGGGACTTGCAGTGGTCGTGGTGCGCTTGCTGAGAGCACGCCGGAAAAGCGCTCTTGCCATTGGGGCTTCAGCGCGGCGCGGTAACGCAGGCAGGCTTCGGACGCATCGATGCGCACCGCAAAGCTGAACGAGGCCAACATGGTGCCGGCGCGTCCCCACGCCGACGAGACCGGCGTGTCGGGCGGCGGCGTGTCGGGAAAGCGGATGGCGCCGTGCAGGTCTTCGCCGCCGAAGGCTTCAGCGGTTTTCGCAAGCTCCTCACGCGTCATGGCCTCATCTTCGGGCAGCGTCAACGCGCGGATCAGGGCGTCGCGCGAAGGACTGGCCGCCAGCACGCGGCCGCGGACGGCATAGTAGACGCCGAGCTTCTCGACGCGGCGCACGTTGAGACCGCCGGCCTCGTCTTCTTCAATGCCCGGCACGAATCGTCGGAGCTTCTCGGCGAGGCAACCGATTCGCCTCATCTTGGTCACAAATAGGATGTCGCTGAACTGCTCGGTGTCGTTGCCGGAGATGTGGCACACGGTGCCGATCAGGTTGTTGATGACCCACTCCGGGGCGCCCAAGTCGCCGCTCAAACGCGCCAACGCTTCGCCACCCCAGGACTCCGGCAGCGCGTCCCACACGTGTGACGTCGCCAGCTTCGCACGCCTGTCGAGCAAGTTGCTTGCCGAGATCCGGAAGGCCTGCTCCCTGGGAATGATACGACTGACGGCGCACGAGTCGCGACTCGCCCAGACCCCGTAAATCAGGACGGCCAACACCATCACGGCGCCATACGCACAACCGCGCCGTCCGCGGCCTCGAGGCACCGCCGACTGAATGGGTCGCCGCGATCGCGGATATGTCCTGAGTGCCTCGCTCATTCGTTCTCGCCTTCCGACGCACTATCGACATGGATCTCGAAAAACTCGCCTGGCACGCCATCCTCCCCGGCAAAGCCGATGCGCACAAGACGTCGGCTCGGCAGGAACACGACGCCGAAGTCTGTCTGCTCACTCCAAACGCGCGTCGAGTCGGCCATCAGGGGCTCCGTGTCGCGGAGGGCGCGCTCCAGTTCAGCCGCCGAGATGATGTGCTCTTCCTCGAGCAACTCGGCTACGCGTCGGTGTCGCGCGCAGGCGACGGGATCGGCCTGTGACGCATCGGTGGCCACGCCTAGGAGCACGTCGTTCTGCGGCAGGCGCACCTGGGGCATAGGGCCGCACTCGAGCACGCACGCCCGGTCCCGCTCCGTCTTCTTCGCGGGCGTGGCCAGCATCACATGGTAGCCGGCTAGTTCCGGGATATCCCGGATCTGGGCCAGGGCGCGATCCAGACCGTCCGTGTCTTGCAGGATGCTTCGGAGCACGATGCCAAGCGGTGGGCCGGCCACGGGACGCGGTTCCTTCTCGGATTCATCGGCCAACATGGCCGCCAGCGATGGGACGTCGATTCCGGAAACGGGAGTGGTTGATACCGGCGCCGCGCACAACACGAGGCCGGAATCGTTCATGCCGGCGAAGGTTCCCATACTCGTGGTGGAACTCACCGCGACGAACCGATGCCCTTCCTTTGGCGCGACATCCGTAACGAGCATCGCTCCGAGGCCGTTCGCGGCGCTATTGAACCCCACGAGTAGATCATCCGCGCCGGCCCGTTCTCCGAGCGCCGCGAACAGCGTGCCGGCCAGTGGCCCGGCTGCCGGCGCCGACGGCTGCGCGCTCTCGAGAAGCCATAGGGCGTCGAAGGGGAGGCCGAGGACCTCCGCCTGGCCGGCGAGGCCATCGATCACGTGCTGAGATACGCCGTACAGGCGAGGCCGCGCCTTGATCGCCGAGGCCGGCAAGAGCAGCGGCGTCGGATCGAGGTATCGCCCTAGGAAACGGCCCAGTCCGGTTTCGGGGATCATCTTCGCCTCGGCGATGCTCGCCACCACCCGGTCCTTGTACGCGCGCTCCATCTCGTCGCGGAAAGCCAGGGCGCGCTGCGCGCCCATGGCGAAGTCCGTTCCGCGCAAGGTCACCCACCGTGCCCCATTGTGCGTTTCAACGGCGGGCGGCTCCTCGGCTTCAGCCTCCTCGTCTTCACCATGCGGTGCCCGACTGGTGAGTAGGGCCAGCTGAACGTAGAGCCACTGCGCGATATGGGGTCCGAAGAAGTTCATCGAGGCTTCATAGGAGGCGGTACCGTACAGGTCCACGGGGGCGAAGTATCCCAGGAAATCGTTCGCCAGGCCCACGGTGAACTGGGCCGCGTAACCCCATTCCGCCGCGCGTCGGCGGAGTTCAAGTCCGATCTGCACGCACGGCTCGCCAGGCAGGAAATGAACGGCGAGCGTTTCAGGGGGGGGCGTTTGTGCCGTTTCGCCGGGTGCCGCGCTCTGGACCTCGACCTCGAGCACCTGGAGTATCCCTTCCCTCGGGAGAAGGGCGTCCGCCAAGGATCGCGGAAGACTCGGCGCCGCTTGGGCTACCCGCAAAGCCGCATCCCCGCAGACGACACTGCCCGCGACTTCCCACGTGCGCTCGCCCAATAGCCGGCCGAGCGATTCCGTTCGCTCCCATCCTTTCTTGGCTTCGGGATTGCCCGGTCCCTGGTTTCCCTCGGCCCCGTTCAGGAAGAGCGCGATGGTGTCGCCGCCGGCGAGGGTCTCGATCGTCGCACAACAGTAACCAGGGAAATCGGCGGAGATCGAGAATAGATCTGGACCGTCAATGGTCGTGGGATGCATGGCGAAGTTGGCCACGACCGCGATCGGCACGCCATCGGCATTCTCAACGCGAATGACCCCCAACTGCGTATCCACGGGTCCACCGTCCTCTTGGCGGTTGACGGACAGGCCTTCCGCGACGCCCGCCGCAAAACCCACGGCGGCCCGCTGATGGCTGGCCCGCGCACTTTGCATAGCCTGGACGAAGGCCTGGGCCGTCGCGTCCAGTACCTCGGGCATGAATCGGCCCGAGACCGCCCGGAACGGCAATGCGCTGATCATGCCGCCTTGGCCGCTGTGGGTGTGGGTGGCCGTCAAGATGATGAATCGAGGGCGATCTGTTTCGGTGGAAGAACCGTCGCGTAACGAGGTCGCGGCGAGTTGGTGGATGCGCTCGCGAAGCTCCGGGTTGATCAAGCACAGATCCGCGCTGAGGAGGAACACTTCCGTCTTGCCATCGTCGAGGTACAAACAACGCACCCAGAGCGGATCGTGCACATCCCTTGACTCGCGGCCCAGTCGCGCCCCATAGCCGTTGAGCGGCGTGCCCACGGGTGGGGTGATCGCGACCTTCGCGGCGCCGGCCTCGATCGCGCTCGCCGCGTGATCGGCGCCCAAGCCGCCCACAAACGCCAAGGCGAGGATCGTCGCGAACGCGCGCCGACGCGCCGAATATCGCCATCGGTTATTCATACTCATTCCGTATTATGTCACCCACGCGCCGGCTCCGGCACGCGTATTCTGCCCATCACTGATGACTGAATCTCGGTTCCCGTTTCTCGAGGAACGCGGTGATTCCCTCGAGGGCATCCGGGCTCTTCGACACCGCAAGGAAGGCGTCACCTTCAACGGCCACGCCTTGCGACGTATCGTAGGCGCGCGCACTCAACGCGCTCAACGTGGCCCGGACGGCACTCGCCGGGAGCTTTGCCAGATCGGCCGCCAACGCCTTGGCCGTATCCATCAACTGCTCGGCCGGGACCACTGTGCTCACGAAACCCATCTCGAGCGCTTCCGGCGCCGTAAACGTCCGGCCCGTCAACAGCAGGTCGGTGGCGCGGGCCTGCCCGATAAGGCGAGGCAGCCGAAACGTGCCGCCCCAGCCCGGAATGATGCCCAGCTTGATCTCAGGCTGTCCGAAGACGGCGGAATCCGCGGCGATACGAAGGTCGCAGGCGAGCGTCAGTTCGCAACCGCCGCCCAGGGCCATACCGTTGACCACCGCGACCACCGGCTTCGTGCACGCCTCGACGGCGTTCATGGTCTTCACGCCTTCCGAGAGCAGCCCGCCTTCGACGAAGGGGTCCGCCAACATAGACTGGATGGTGGGCACGTCTGCGCCGGCGCTGAAGAACCGACCACTGCCCGTGATCAGCACGCACCGAACCGACGCGTCCTGTTCGAGCTCCTCGAGGGCCGCCCGGATATCCAGAACCAAACCCAACGATAAGGCGTTTGCCTTGGGACGATTCAACGTGATGACTCCGTACGCCTCACCCTTGTTCACCAACACATTATCATAGCTCATGTCCATTCCTCCCTCAATTCCCGGATATCCGGACTCCTTTCCCTTGAGTGCTCCCCAGGATGCGTGCCGACACAAGCCCTGACGAACAGGCCCCATCGTCTTGTCTGCCTGCCGCAACCCTCGACTACATGGTACCGACCCCGTTCGGGCCAGTCAACTGACCGCGGGTAGCGGGCCGTCGGGGGCCGATCACACCGGCTGGAGGCTACGCCCGCCTAGACCAGGCGGTGAATGACCGCACCCGAGGGAAGCTTGGGGAAGAAGTACGTGGCCTTCTGCGGCATCGTGTCTCCGGCTTCGGCACACGCCGCCACGTCCTCCGGCTGCGAGGGCTTGAGCAAGAACGCCATGTCGAACCGGCCTTCGCGAACGGCGCGGATGGCCTCGGCGGCGTTGCATTCATACTCGAAGGGCGTATCGGCCCCCAACCCTAGGATGCGCTCGAGGATGCCCCGATGGAGTACGGCCACGTCCAGATTGCGCCAAGCCGGCCCGTGATCGTTACCCAAGAGCGCGACGCGGTCGATAGGACGCAACCGGAGCAGATACTGGCCAATGCCGTCGAGAATCAGCCCGATGGCGCAGCCGCTCTCCGCCCGGACGCGCCCCGGGAGGTCATCCACGTAATGCACCTCGAACCAGGGCTCGAGATCGGCCAGGAACCGGCGTTCGTCGAGGCGATGTCCGAGCGAGACCATTCGGTGCGGCGGATAGATGCGCAAGCCCGGATCCTGGAACGCCACGAATCCCATCAACACGTAGTCGTAGGGCCGAAGACCGTCAGGCCGCTCGATCGCGCGCTGTTCGTCCCGGTAGAGCATCGCGGTGCGGAATCGGTGATGCCCGTCGGCAATATACAGCTTCTTGTCGGCAAAGAATCGGGTGATGGTCGGTTCGTCGGGCGTGATCCACACCCGATGGATCACGCCGTCGTGCGTCCGGGCCTCGAAGGATGGCGAGGATGCGTTTGTTCCTTCCAGAAAACTGGACAGGGCGCCCGCCGAGTCGTCGTACAGCACGAAGACCGGGCCGAGGTTCGCCCGGGTCGCCCGCGTGAGGCGCAGCCGGTCATCGACCCGCACGTCGAAGGTGCGTTCATGTCCCAACACGAAGGATTGACCGGGCTCGGGAAGGCGCGTTACCGCGAAGAAACCCCGGCGTCGCTGAACGTAGCCTTCCCCATCGGCAAACTCCTGCTCGAGCAAGTAGAAGCACGGCGTGTCTTCCTGCTGGAGAACGCCGCGGGCAATCCACTCCTCGATTCGCCGTCCTGCCGCGTCGGCCGGCATCTCCTCCGCGTCCGGCTGAGGCAGGATCAGATGCACCATGTTGTAGGGATTGCGCTGGGCCAAGGCCGCGCGGTGCTCCGGGCCGATGACGTCCCACGGGGGGGTGATTACGTCGTCCAACAACCCCGCGAGGGAGGGGTCGAAACGATGCGCTCGGAATGGTCTCACTTCAAGCATGGTATGGTGTCGGTTCGTTCCGCGAATTGAACAGGGCGAGGTTGCGTCACTGAGCAGGAGGATCATACCGTCCGGAACTCAGAGGATCAAGTTCATGGAGACCGTTTCATGGCCCTGAACGTTGGGCGAAACAAGAAAGTCCTGTTGTTAATAGAATTCATAGATTTCGATACAATGTGGCCGGTTTTTTCTTGACTTGTGCGCGGGCACTGGTGTACAAAAGGATTGGCTATACATAGTGTCTGGAAAGCCTGTTGCGAACGGGTGGCGTGTGTCTTGACTTGGGAGAAGGACGGAATGGTTGTTCTCGGCAGGGTCCACGCCGCACGATCCCGACTGGCCGGGCGGTGCTTCTTCAGGAGAGGGTGAATGCGAGCACAAGTTATTCTGCCCTGGGTCGTTCTGTGCCTCTGTCTGCTTCCTCTGGCATCGTTCGGTGCGCCGGAGGCGGATCACGAGGATCTGAACAAGGTCTTGAAGACGCTCCATGCGCCCGCCGCCCAGGAGGCGCCGCGTCTACTCACCACCGACGAAGGATTCCTGCGCTATCTCGGCGCCCCACCCGGCGGGGAGTTCGATGTCCCCCGCGAACCGGGCAAGGCACTTGATCCCGTACAGCGTTCGAATCAGTTTCTGGTGGACCACGGTCGGGCGTTCGGCATCCTGAGTGCATGCGTCGACTTTCGACTTGATCGCGTCACCGCCGGTACCAGCCAATCGTATGTGCGACTGCAGCAGACCTATGACGGCGTCGACGTATTCGCCGGGCAGGTCGTGGTGCAGGTCGATGGCTCGGGGGGCATCAACAGCGTGCTGAGCGATATCCTCCGCGACACCGAGGCGTTCGACGACGGCGCGATCGATACCCTTCCCGAGGTCAGCGCGAAGGACGCGCGCACCTTGGCCGGAAAGGCCGTGGCCAACGAATCGCCCAGCCACGGGATCGGCGATCTCAAGGTCATCGCCGGCCCAACGCTCGTGATCTACAGTCCGGCCGTCCTGGGCCTGGACGGCGACGCGGCCCTCGCGTGGTACGTCACGGTGGCCAGCCTCTACGACGCACAACTGTGCAAGGACGTTTTTGTGGACGCCCATAGCGGCGAAGTGCTCCTCCAATTCAACACCATTCCCGAGGCCCGGTATCGCGAGGTCTACGATGCCGCGAATATGTACGACACGGCAGGTGATCTGGCACGCAAGGAGGGTGATCCGCCGTCCGCCGTCGTCGATGTGAACGATGCCTACAACCACCTCGGTGACACGTACGATTTCTACTATGAGCAACATGCGCGTGATAGCATCGACGGCCTAGGCATGACGCTGACCGCTATCGTGCGGGTATGCAGTATCTACTATGGATGCCCGATGCAGAACGCGTTCTGGGATCCGCAGGCCAAGCTGATGGCTTTTGGCGAGGGTTTCGCCTCCGCCGATGACGTGGTGGGCCACGAGTTGACCCACGGCGTGACGCGCAACGAGTCCAATCTCATCTACATGGGCGAATCGGGCGCCATCAACGAGACCTTTTCAGACGTCTGGGGCGAGTTTGTCGATCTCACCAACGGCCGAGGCAACGACACGGAAGAAGTCCGGTGGCTCGTGGGCGAAGACCTTCCCGAGAGCATCGGCGTCATACGCAACATGGCGGATCCGCCGGAGTATGGCCTTCCGGATCGAATGGGGAGTCCGTACTGGAGACCTACAGACTGGATTTGGGACGACCAGGGCGGCGTGCATACCAACTGCGGCGTGGGCAGCAAGCTGTGTTATCTCTTGACCGATGGCGACGATTTCAACGGCTACCGCATTGATCCGCTGGCCGAGGAGTCGGATGCGAGCATTGCCCGCGTGGCCGATCTGTTTTACGAACTCCAGACGAAACTGCTCACGCCGGCCTCCGACTACAACGACATGTACATGCAATTGGCTCAGGCGACTATCAACCAGGGGTACACCTTCGATGAACGCCTGAACGTCCGCGCCGCGGGCCTGGCGGTGGAGATCGCCCCGTTGGGGTCGGGCCGCGAGTTGGACCGGTTCCGCGTCATGCCCGCCTACGACCGCGCGGCCAATCCCGTGGTCGTGCTCACCTGGGGGAATCCGAAGACGACGGACTTCATCGGCGTGACCGTAGTCCGGAATCTCTACCGGTTCCCGCTGGACCAGGGTGACGGAGTCGTTGTCTACTCGGGCAAAGCGGAGAAGGCGCTGGATCGAGACGTGGTCAAGAACACGGAGTATTACTACGCGATCTTCGCGGACTTCAAAAAGGACTTCCCGCAGGTGCTCTATGGCCGTGCGACGGCGGGCACCGAACCGCCGAACATGCTGAGCGAGGCCTTCGACATGAATCTGGCCGGCGAGGTGGGCTTGAAGATCGACCTGGACGAGTTCATCGATCTGCAGTTCCAGCAGTTGCTGTTTACGCCCGTCGGCCCGCCGGAATCTGCCCTGGGTGGTGACGAGGGATACGCCGACTATTTCAACTACGAGGCGACGAACACGCCCGGTGTTGTTGAGCTTCCCGTGCCTCGGCACGACAGTCAAGGAACGGCGTATGGGATTCCGTTGAACGACGACAGCTTCATCGCGTTTAGGTTGGACGACCCATTCCCGTTCTTCGGCAAGGAGTACTATACGTTGTATCTTGCGGCGAATGGGTACATCGCTCTCGAGCCTCCCAGCTACGACGAGAACTTCCCGTCGCTGGCGGCGCATTTCGCCTCGCCTCGGATCTCGTTCCTGTTCGGCGACCTCTCGCCCCAAAGCGGCGGGGAGGTTTGGGTGCGCGACTTGCCGGACCGCGTCGTGGTCACCTTCGACGGCATCCTCGAGTACAACGAGTCGATGTTCCTGCCCCCGGCCTCGTGGCGGAGCACGGTTCAAACGGAGTTGTTCTACAACGGCCAGATTCGGATCACCTATCTCCAGGTCTACAATGTGGGGAGCATCGTGTGCGGTATCTCCGATGGCCGCGGCGTTCCCATCGACCCGAGCGAGCTATTCCCGGATCTCGTCGAGGTGGATTACACGACGGACCTCTCCGACTTGCCGAACGACCGCACGCTCCTCAGCATCGATCCCGTCGCGCCGCAGTGGGTTTTGGCCGGCCAACCCGTGAGTTTTGCCGTGACAACGCACTCGCCGGCCGGCGTGCCACGCCTCCTCGCTCAGTGGGACGGCCCCTTGGCTGTTCCGCCGTTCGCGGATAAGGGGGATGGCACCGGCGTATTCTACTGGAGGACGGTGCTCGGCCAAGAAGGGATCTACACGTTGCGCGTGACCGCGGCCCTGGGCGAGGAAGGCGCATATCAGGACGTCCGGATCCATGTCGGCGATCCGTCGCCCAAACCCGAGGCGCGGGACCTGCGCCTGCGATCGGCCAACCCCACCGAGGATCCCACGGAGGATCGGCCGGTCGACGGCCAGTCGCCCCTTATGGCCGAATATACCTACTACCACCCGCTGGCCGATAAGGATCCCGACCTCTATGGCGAGAGCATCCCGCTTCTTTACTGGGTGAGGAACGGCGGAGCGGTGGCGGCGCTCGATAACGCGTGGCAGGTGCCGCCGAAGTTCACGAGGGCGGGCGACAAGTGGTTCTTCGTTGTGACGCCGATGACCAAGCAGGGCGTCCGGGGCGAGCCGGCACGTTCGTGCACCGTCACGGTGGTATCCATGCCGACGATCACCAGCGCCACGCCGGCCACCGGACCCAGCACGGGCGCGACGACGGTTCTACTCACGGGCACCCGGCTGAGCAATCCGAAGAAAGTCACCTTCGGTTCAATCCCCGTGCAGAACATCCGATGCCTGGGTGATACGCAACTCGAGGTGGTTAGCCCCGCGCATGCGCCCGGCGTGGTGGATATTCTCGTCACCACCGCCGAGGGCACCGGCTATCTGCTCGGCGGTTACGCGTTCGTCGATCTCGGGGCGACCATCGTCAAGGCCGACGTCAATCGCGACGGGCGGACGGACGCGCTCGACGTGCAACTGGTTGTTAACGTGGTGCTGGATCGCGTCGGCGCCAAGGCCGGCGTCGATGCCGACGCCAACCGTGACGGTGCCGTGAACGCGGGCGACATCCAGGCCGTTGTGAACGTGGTCCTGAGCAAGTGATTTCACCGGAGTGAACGCACGCCGCTGCGCTCTTGTGCGTGGCGGCGTTGTTATTGTCGGCCGGCCAAGGGTATCCAACCATGTGCGGCACAGTCGTACTCATAGGCGCGGTTTCCCTATTGCTCGGGGGAACCAGCGGACAGATCGCCTACGTCTCCGGTACCGAGCAGGAAGACCACTGCGTGTGCATCCTCGACCTCGCCAACGGTGCCGTCCGCCGTATCGGCATCGGCAAGTGCGACGGCGCACCGTCATGGTCGCCCGACGGCGAATGGCTGGCCTTCACGACGGGATCCGCCGAGGGTCTGGCCGTGGCCGTCGTGCGGGCGGATGGCAGCGGCCTTCGAATTGTCTCGCAACGGCACGGCTGGAACCTCTGGCCGCGGTGGTCGCCCGACGGCAAACGGCTGGCCTATGCCGCTGCAGAGTGGGATGCCTTCGAGACGCGCATCATCGTGTGCGATCTCGAAACCGGGGTCGAGTCGGAATGGGGCGAGGGGAAGACGGGCCTGATGCGCCCGGTGTGGCTGAACGGCGTCAAGCTGCTCTACAGTCTCAAACAGCGCGAGGAGGCGCTGTACGGCGCGTCGGCGATGAACGACGTCTTTCGCGAACTCGAGCAGCTCAATGCGGTGGTTGCTGTCGGCACGGTCGGCGCGCCCGGCGCCTTCTCGACCGATCTGTTCATTGTCACGGCGCGCGCGACTATTCCCCTGGTGCCGAGAGATCTCAACACGGGGTCTTACTTCGAGTGGATCGTCGAGCTCAGCGATCGGGGCAGTATGATTGCGGTCGAGTCCAACGACGGCGGCGATCGCGAGATCTTCGTTTACTCGAAGCGAGGGATGGCCGACGTCACCAACCATCGCGAGGCCGATTGGAATCCGGTGTGGTCGCCGGACGGCCAGTGGCTCGCGTTCGAGTCCTTCCGGAGCGGCCGCCGAGGCGTGTACCGCGTCTATCCGGAAACCACCCGCGTCTTTCCCGTCGCCGTCGCCGCCGATCACGACAACTGGGCGCCAACGTGGTCGCCCGATGGGCAATGGATTGCCTTCGTGTCTGACCGGACGGGCGATCCCGAAATCTACTTCACGGATGCCTCCGGCAACGAGTGCCACCGCGTGACAGACCATTGCGGCGGAGACTACGCGCCCGCGTGGCGGCCGGAGGTCGATGAATGAGACGCAGCGCGCTATGCATCCTGTGCGGGCTGATGGCGGCCTCGGCCGCGGCGCGCCAACCCGACGGTACGCTCGGTGCCGTGATCACGCCGAACAACGGCGTGCCGGCGGTCCAATGCGCCGGGGGCCTCTTCGAGGTGGTCATTGCCGACCATTCGAACCTCTCGATCCATATCGCGTCCGCCGACGGGACGCGACACGCCGTCGAGATCGCCGGGCGGTCCGAGTCGGCCCACGGCCGGACGCGTCTCGAGTGTCGTATCCCGCCCGACGTGACGCCCGGAACCTACGCCGTTGAAGCCCGCGACGACGCGCGTACCGTCGATCGGACAGCGCGCGCCGTCCACGTGCTCGACGCGTTCCCCGAGCAGTACATCGTCGCGCATATCTCCGACACCCACATCGGGAAGGAGCAGACCGACCGTCCACCGGCCGACGTGTTCCGGGACGTGCTCGCATCCATCAATGAGTCCGAGCCGGCCTTCGTACTCGTCACCGGCGATCTCACCGAGGGCGGCGCCATCGAGCAGTTCCAGCGCTTCCTCGATGTGTTGGACACGTGCCAGCGGCCCACCTTCGTATGCCCCGGAAACCATGATCGCCTCGCCCAACACTACGAGCATTTCTTCGGCCCCCTGACGTACACCTTCCGGTTCGGCCAGGATGGGTACCTCGCCTTCGACACCAAGGACTACTGCCCCGCCGACGAGCTTGGGCGCCAAGACGCCGATCTCGAGATCGCGCGCCGCGCCATCAAGCGCGCCCGGTGGTCCATCGGTTTCACGCATCGCTACGAACCCGGCATGGGGATGCGTAGCCAGATTACCCTCTTCGTCGACAATCCGCTCGACTACCTCTTGTTCGGCCACTGGCATCGCGCCAACACCGAAGACGAGAAGACTGTGCCGTGGGGATTCACTCGGATCTCGGTGGTGCCGGCCGCGTTTAACGGTCACCTCCAACTCATCGATGTCGCCCCCGCAGGAATCCGGCCCCGCCCTCCGGAGAAGGTGGACTGACGCGCCCGGGCCTTGGAGACGGCTTCACGAGGTCGCCCGGATCCGGCGTGCTCACGCTCTGAGCCAAGCCATGGGCAAGATGCCCGTGCCACGTCACAGGAAGCCTACCTCGGCTACCGGAGGCGGTTGCCGGAATCCGGTAGCCTGAGGTCGGAAACGGGAGTCTGCCTTGTTGGGCGGAAAACGGGCGCGGACCGTGACCCAGTCTTCTGGGACGACGGTGTGCGCCTGTCTTCCTCGATCGTGCTGTGCTCATGCCTCTTGTGCGGCGACGATGTATTCGGGGGCGGTAGCGTCTTCAGGATAGGCCTCGATGCCCATCTCGCTCTTGTCGAGGCCGATGAACTCTTCTTCGGGCGTAACGCGCATGCCGACCAGGGCTCTCGTCAGTCCCCAGAGGATGAAGGACGCCGCGACGGTGAACGCGGCGACGGCCAGCACGCCGATAGTCTGGACGATCAACTGGTTGACGCCGTGGCCGTAGAAGAGGCCCGCGTCGACGCTGAACAGACCGACGGCCAACGTGCCCCAGATGCCGTTGACGAGGTGCACAGAGAGCGCACCGACGGGATCATCAAGGCGCAGTTTGTCGAAAGTGAGTACGGCCTCGATGACGAGCACGCCGGCCACGAGACCGATCGCCACGGAACCGAAGATGCTGACTGCGTTGCAGGGCGCCGTGATGGCCACCAATCCGGCAAGGCAGCCGTTGATGATCATGCTCAGGTCGGGCGTGCCGATACGAATCCACGCATAGGCGGTAGCGGCAGCGACCCCGGCCGCGGCGGCCATCGCGGTCGTCACGGAGATGTGGGCTATGGCCGCGCCGTCCGCCGCCATGGTGCTGCCCGGATTGAATCCGAACCAGCCGAGCCACAGGACGAGCCCGCCCAGGGTCGCCAAGGCGATGCTGTGGCCCGGAATGGCCCGAATGCTGCCGTCCTTTCCGTACTTGCCGAGCCGGGGGCCGAGAATGATGACGCCGACCAGGGCGGCCCAACCGCCAACGCTGTGGACGACCGTCGAGCCGGCGAAGTCGCCGAAGGCCGTGCCGCGAATATCACTCAACCAACCGCCGCCCCAGATCCAGTGGCCCGTCACCGGATACATGACCGCCACCAGCAGTCCGGAGAACAGGATATATGCCTGAAACTTGATCCGTTCGGCGACGGCGCCCGAGACGATGGTGGCCGCGGTGCCCGCGAACACGAGCTGGAAGAAGAACTTCGCCTCGAGCGGGATACCCGTCCAGTTCAGGGCGCCGTACACGCCGGCATACGCGTCGCCCATGGCAGGGCTGTTGTCGGCCCCTGCCAGAAACAGGCCCTTCAGTCCGATGAGGCCCGAGCCGTCGCCGAACATCAGGGCGAAACCCGACGCCCAGAAAGTCAGACAGGCGATGGCGAACACAATGAAATTCTTCGCGAGGATATTCACCGTGTTCTTCGATCTACAGAATCCGGATTCGACCAGGGCGAAACCGGCATTCATGAAGAACACCAGGAATCCGGCAATCATCACCCACATCGTGTCGACCATCACCTGGAGGTCGCCGCCGGACGGCCCGTCTTCCTGGGCGGCCACGACGGGCGCCAGAATCGCCAACGCCATGATCGCCAAAAGGGCGATTCGAACTGCATTGTGCTTCAACATCGTGCTATTCCTTCTTCTCGGGGGCGCCATGGGCGCCGATGCTTGTCCAGTCGCCTTAGCTCACAACCGCGTCGCCGGTTTCCCCGGTTCGGATCCGGACGGCTTCCTCCACCGGCGAGATGAATATCTTCCCGTCGCCAATGCGCCCCGTGCCCACGGCGGCCACCAGTGCTTGAACAACCTGCTCGACCTTGTCGTCCGTCACGACGACCTCCATCTTGACTTTCGGGAGAAACTCGACAGCATACTCCGCACCGCGGTACATCTCCTTGTGGCCTCGCTGTCGGCCAAATCCCTTGACCTCCGTTACCGTCAGGCCCTCGATACCGGCGGAGGCCAGCGCCTCTTTGCCCTCCTCGAGCTTGAACGGTTTGATGATGGCTTCGATCTTCTTCATGGTGTGCTGTCCTCCGTCGAGGATCCTCGACCTCGTTGAGCCGCGTTGCATGCACCATCCCGACGGGACGTGCAGCCGACGGCTCCCGAAAGCACGAACTGTGCCACACGGGGCCATGGAGGTCTTAAATGGTTTCTGTCCTGTGGTTTACGCGTGCTGCGAAGAGGGAGCGCTCGAGTGCATGAATTATCGAGAAACGCCACGTGCGCGTATGCCTCGGGATCCGAAACTACATTCGCGTAGGAATCCCGGAACCACCATTACGGTGGGGGATCGCGCGGCTGAGCTCACGCCGCATCAGGTGAGTATTGGTTCAGGTTCAGTTGTCTGAAGATTGTGCCAAGGCGAAGTTGAGGAAATGGTGATTTTCTGGCATCATCGTTGAACAGGACCGCAGAGGAGGAAAGCCATGACGGAAGAGAATCGGCTTGGCGCTAGGATCCGGCAGTTGCGCGAAGCCCGAGATATGTCTGTCCACGATCTCGCTGAACGCAGTCAGACGCACGAGGAGGCCATCGAGCAACTCGAGGCGGGCGAGTTAGTGCCATCACTCGCGCCGCTGCTCAAGATCGCGCGGGGGCTGGACGTCCGCTTGGGGACTCTGCTGGACGACGATCCGCACGCCTCGCCCACGGTGGTGCGCGCGGGTCAGTCCGAGGCAGTGGTGCGATTCTCGGGCCTTGGGCCGACGTGCCTGAGCACGTTGGATTTCTTTGCCCTGGCCCAGAACAAAAAAGACCGCCACATGGAACCGTTCATCATCGACGTGCATCCGTCCGTCGAGGAGGAGTGCACCTTTTCGTTCCACGAAGGCGAGGAGTTCATCTACGTTCTTGCCGGCCAGATCGAGGTGTCCTACGGCAACGATCGGTACCTTCTTGCCGTCGGCGACAGCATCTACTACGACTCGACGACGGCGCATCAAGTCAAAGCGGCCGGGGAATCCGACGCCCGGATCCTGGCGGTGGTCTATACGCCTTTCGTGGATGCCTGAGCGTCGCATCGCTGGCGCGTGCGTCCTTCGAGACAAACCTGCTATGCTCTCATCCGGCTGCGGAGCATGCCTTCGGCCAATCACGCATGATGTTCTTCGACGGGGCAAGCAGTCTCCCGTCGTCGAGAAAGGAACCCGCCATGACTACGGACGCCACGGTTCAGAAGGCCTATGATCTCGCCCGAGCGCACTACGCCGAATGGGGCGTCGATACGGACGCGGTGATGAGGCGCCTCGAAGGAATTCCGGTGTCGATGCACTGTTGGCAGGGCGACGACGTCGGTGGGTTCGAGTGCGTTGAGGCCGTGGATGGCGGCGGCATTCAGGCCACGGGAAACTACCCCGGCAAGGCGCGCACGGCCGATGAACTCCGCGCCGACGCCGAGAAGGCCTTCCGTCTAATCCCAGGGCGGCATCGCTTCAGCCTGCACGCCTGCTATGCCGAGACCGGCGGCGTGCGCGTCGATCGCGACGCATTGCAGCCCGAGCACTTCGCCGCGTGGATTGATTGGGCGAAGGCCGTCGGGATCGGTATCGACTTCAACCCGACATTCTTCGCCCATCCCAAGGCCGATGGCGGATTCACGCTGGCCAGCTACGACAAGGGCATCCGCGACTTCTGGGTCGAACACGGCATCGCCTGCCGCAAGATCGGCGCACATATCGGCCGGGCCCTGGGGAGTGCCGCGGTCACCAACGTCTGGATTCCGGACGGTTACAAGGATATCCCCGTGGACCGCCGGGCGCCGCGCGAGTTGCTCCGCGATTCCCTCGATCGGATATTCGCCGAGGATATCGATCCGAGGTACAACCTCGACGCCGTCGAGAGCAAGCTGTTTGGCATCGGCTCGGAGAGTTACGTGGTCGGGTCGCATGAGTTCTACCTCGCGTACGCCGTCCAGCGCGGCAAGCTGCTTTGTCTCGATGCCGGACACTTTCATCCCACCGAGGTCATCTCCGACAAGCTCTCGGCCGTGCTCAGCTTCCTGGACGAGGTCTTGCTCCACGTGAGTCGGGGCGTACGGTGGGACAGCGACCACGTGATCATCCTCTCCGACGAACTGCGCGCTATCGCCCAGGAACTGGTCCGAGGCGACTATCTCGATCGGGTCCACATCGGCCTCGATTTCTTTGACGCCAGCATCAACCGGATCGCGGCATGGGTTATCGGGACGCGCAACATGATCAAGGCGCTCCTGCTGGCCTTGCTCGAGCCAACGGATCGGTTGCGGCAACTCGAGGTGGGCGGCGATTTCACCTCGCGGCTGGCCCTGCTGGAGGAACTGAAGACCTTGCCCGCCGGCGCGGTCTGGGATTTCTACTGCGCGCAGCACGGGGTTCCCGCCGGCGCGGCCTGGCTGGACGAGGTCAAGCGGTACGAAGCAGACGTGCTGTCCGCGCGCGGATGACGTGCGCGAAGGCGCGGGAGAGGACACGCGATGTACGAAGAGGCTATTCGCATTGGGACCTTGGTATCCGGCGGCGACGGCGGCCGGAACACCGCCGGCTACATTCGGCAAATCCTGCCGCACGGATTCGAGTCGTTCAGCATCACCTTCTGGCAGGTGCTCGGGCCGGTCGACCTTGATCGGCTCGCCGACGAGGTGCGCGGCGTCCTGGCCGATAGCGGCGCCGTGATCAGTAGCCTCGGTATCTTCGGCAATCCCCTCGAAACGAACGAGACGGCCGAAGCCACGCGCGACGGCTGGCGTCGCCTCATCGACGCCGCGCCGAGGTTCGGGTGCGATATCGTGGCGGGCTTTGCCGGGCGGCTGGTCGACCGGCGCATCGACGAGAGCGTGCCTCGTTTCGTTGAGATCTTCATGCCGTTGGCTGAACGGGCCGCCGAGAAGGGCGTTCGTTTGGCATTTGAGAACTGCGATATGGGCGGCACCTGGGAGCGGGGCGACTGGAATATGGCCCAGATCCCGGCCGCCTGGGATCTCATGTTCGAGGCCTTGCCGATGTCGAACATCGGCCTCGAGTGGGAGCCGTGTCATCAGATGGTCAAGCTGATCGATCCGATGCCTCAACTGCGCCGCTACGTCTCGCGCATCTTCCACGTCCACGGCAAAGACGCCACCATCCTCTGGGATGTCGTACGCGAGCAGGGCATCTTCGGCGGCCAACCGTTCGCCTTTCACCGGACCCCCGGCTTTGGCGACAGCAACTGGGCGGACATCATCTCCGAACTGCGGCGCGGTGGATTCCGCGGCAGCATCGACATCGAGGGATGGCATGATCCCGTGTACCGCGAGGCCCTCGAGATGACCGGACAGGTGCACGGGCTCAACTACCTCAAGCGATGTCGCGGCGGCGACTACGTGCCCAACCCGTCTTGATCCGATTCCGGCTATGGATGACACATCGCGAACGTTGCGCGGAAACAGCGAATGCCCTGCCGGGCGTGGACGTCTTGTGCGACGTCTCGTCGAGACCGTTGTCGTTCTGACGATCACCGTGGGGCTGCTGGCGGCGCTCGAGGTCGGGCTGCGGCTGGCCCGGTTCGGGTACCCGACCTCGTTTGCGCTCGAACAGCCTGTCCAGGGCGAGGCCGCGTACGTCAACAACGTGCGTTTCACTTGGCGGTACTTGCCCAAGGCGATGGCGCGCGAGTCGTGGCCCTTCACGATACCGGTGCGCAAAAGCGAGCGGACGTGCCGGGTCTTCGTTCTGGGGGGATCGGCCGCCCACGGCACACCCGCGCCCGCCTTTGGCTTGGCGCGTATGCTCAATGCCCAACTTGAGGCCGAGTTTCCGGACGTCCGGTTCGAGGTGGTGAACGCCGCCCTCGTCGCCGTCAACTCCCATGTGGTGCTGGATATTGCCCGCGACTGCGCCGAACTCGATCCCGACCTGTTCGTCGTCTACCTCGGCAACAACGAAGTCGTTGGCCCCTTCGGCGCTGGCACGGTGTTCGATCCCCTGGTGTCGAGTCGGACGTTGATCCGTGCGCGGCTTCTCGCAACGGCGACGCGTGTCGGCCAGTGGCTCGACACGCTTCGCGACCGCGCAGGTCATTCGCCGTCGGGGCCGTGGCGTGGTATGCAGATGTTTCTCGACCACCAAGTGCCGGCCGATGCGCCCGCCCTCGATACGGTGTACCGCCATTTCGAAGAGAACCTTGACGCCTTGTGCGCCTTGGCCGAACGACAGCGTATCCCAACGCTGCTGTGCACGGTAGCCGTGAACCTCCGCGACTGTCCGCCCTTCGCCTCGCAACACAAACGAGGTCTGGCCGCCGATGCCGAGGCGCAGTGGAATGCCCTTTATGAACAGGCGACGGCGTGCGAAGCCTCCGGCGACTCTGCGTCGGCGGTGGATCGCTGCGGCGAGGCGCTCGAGATCGACGCCGCGCACGCCGCGCTCCAGTTCCGCATGGCGCGCGCCCTTTCGAGTCTCGGCCGCGACGAGGAGGCCGGCGATCATTTCCGCCAGGCGCGTGAGCTCGATACCCTCCGATTCCGGGCCGATGCGCGCATCAACGCGATCATTCGAGCTGCTGCCGCGCGCGAGAGAGGACATCACGTGCGCCTCGTGGATGTCGAGGACGCCTTCGGTCAGGCCAGTCCTCACGGCCTGCCGGGCAACGAGTTCTTCCACGAGCACGTTCACCTCAACCTTGCGGGAAACCACCTCCTGGCGACAACCATCCTCGGGGAGGCCGTGGACGCGCTGCGCGATCGGTTCGGCACGGAGACCGGTGTGATCCTCGGCGTCCATGCCTGCGCCGAACGCCTCGCGTACACACAATGGGACGAATACAACGTGCAGGAGTTCATGCTGAACCGTTTCCTTGCGCGTCCTCCATTCACGAACCAAATCGATCACGAGGCCCGTCTGCACGAGCGACTCGTCGCCTTCGCCGATCTCTGTAACACAATCACGCCCGACGTCGTCCAGGGCATCGATGAGCAATACAAGCAGGCCGTCGGTGAATACCCCAAGGACTGCGACATCCGGTGCAACTATGCCCAGTTCCTCGATACTGCCCTGGCGCGGTACGAGGACGCCTGCGCACAACTGACCCGGTCGCTCGTGGCGCGTCCCAACGATGTGGCGGGCCTACATCTCTTGGCCGGAATCCTGCTACACGCCGGGCGGCCGGTCGAGGCCGTGCAGGCCGCCGAACGGGCAGTATCGCTACGGCCCTACGACGCGGAGGTCCGTCAAGGGCTGGCCCTGGCCCTGGCGCGTTCGGGCGAGACCGAGCGAGCCATCTTCGCGTTCCGCGAAGCGCTCCACCTCGATCCCGAGTACGTCGACGCCCACGTGAATCTGGGCATTGCCTTGGCCAAGCAAGGCCGTCACAGCGAGGCCGTTGCCGAGTACCAAGCCGTACTGGAATGGATGCCGGAGTCCGTGGACGCCCTGGTGTATTGCGGTCTATCGTTGCGGGAGCTCGGGCGATTCGACGAAGCGATCCAGTCCTTCCGGCGGGCGCTCGAACTCAATCCGGCCCATCCCACCGTGCGCGTCGATATGGATAAGACGCTCGAAATGGTGCACAATAGCGCGACTCCGAACGCGTCGAGTCCGGAGCACCCAACCAACCCTGACTGAGGACCTGCAATGAAGGCATACGGAATCACGCTGAATTGGCTTGCGGCGATCGGCGTAGCGATGTGTGGCGCGGCCTGTGCCCAGGACGCGGCCGAGCAAGCGCTCCGCGACGAGCTGCGCGCCGTCTCGCACCGGATCCTGTTCGAGCGCTACGACGACAACAACTGGGAACTGTACATCATGAACGCGGACGGATCCGATGCGTTCAACCTGACACAGACGCCGGATAGCCACGAGCTGTATCCACAAGCCTCGCCCGATGGCCGGCGCATCTGCTTCCTCTTGGATGTCGAGCGCGCCGGCGACACGATCCGGAGCGTGTATTACATGAACGCGGACGGATCCGGCCGCACATGCGTTGCCGAGAAGGTGCGGCAGCCCTGCTGGAGTCCGGACGGCAAAACGATCGCCTTCGTGAAACAGGAGTTCGATCGGTTCAAGACCACGGACTTCGCCAGCAAGCGGCTGTATCTCTACGACCTCGAGAGCGGTGCGACCACCGAGCATCCCAACGCGGCGATTGAACATCTCTACAATCTGTCCTGGGCGGCCGACGGCCGCTGGATCGTGTCGACCGTGCACGCCGGGATGGGGCTCAGCCACGGCATCGTGGCCATCGAGATCGGCGGCATGCGTGTCGTGAATCTGAATGTCGGCGGATGCCGCCCGTGTGTGAGTCCTGACGGCAGCGCCCTGACGTGGAGCACCAACGACCACACGATCGAACGGGCCAGCATCGATTTCGGCGGCGATGAGCCCAAGGTGAGCAACCTGGCCGACGTGTATCACGAGGAAGAGACGCACCTCTACCATCCGGACTTCTCGCCCGATGGAAAGTATATTACCTTCAGCGGGGGACCGGGCGGGCGCATGCCGGCGGCAGGCCCCGGAACCCATGTCGACGTCGCCGAGATGGTTGGCGTGTGCGGCGTGTGGGACGTTTACCTCAAGCGGGCCGACGGCACGGGTCCCGTCATCCGCCTCACTCAGGAGCCTCGCAAATCGAACAAGGAATCGGAATGGCTGCCCGGCCGCACGGGAGATTCGAAATGACGCGGCTCGCATTCATCCTGACCTGCGCGGTCACGCTGGTATCGTGCGGGAAACCCGCTCCCTTCGGATCCACGCATGCCGCCCCATCGAAAACGCAACGCACAGAGATCACAACCCCGTCCGGCGTGCCGATGATCCTCGTGCCGGGCGGTGCGTTCACGATGGGTTCAACCGAGGGCGCCGACGACGAGGCGCCGCCGCATACCGTCTCCGTGTCATCCTTCGCCATGGACACGTATGAGGTCACGCAAGACCAATTCGCCAACGCGCAGGAGCCTAATCCGTCGCACTTCAAGGGGCCGCGGCGGCCCGTCGAGCAGATCCGGTGGTCGGACGCGGCGTTGTTCTGCAACATCCGCTCGCGCATGGACGGTCTCGAACCGTGCTACGATGAGTTCTCCTTCGAGTGCCACTTCGACGCCAGTGGCTATCGCCTTCCCACGGAAGCCGAGTGGGAGTACGCCGCGCGCGCCGGCGCGGACACCGTCTACGATTTCGGCAACGACGCTCGCGAGCTCAAAGCCTACGCGTGCTACGCGAACAACGCCACGGAAAAGACCGACGAGTCCGGACGCAAGCGCCCCAATCGTTGGGGCTTCCACGATCTCTACGGAAACGTGGCCGAGTGGTGTCACGACGCGTACAGCGCCACGTACTATGCCGAGAGTCCCGAGACAGATCCCCGTGGACCGGATGAGGGTGTCAAGCGTGTGATGCGCGGCGGCGCGTGGAACTCGGGGGCCGACGCGTGCCGCGCCACGGCGCGTGCCGCCGAGTCGCCGGGAATCACGGATGCGTGTTTCGCGCGCGACACGTTCGGGTTCCGTTGTGTCCGGCGCATTAATGAGGACGAAGCGGCCAAGATCCGCTGATGCGTCGTGGCCAACCGGTTGAATCCATAGGCGAGGACAACCACAATCGAGCGAACCGACGGGTGGTCTGCAACATCTGAGGGAGAACGCATCCATGGTATCCGCGATGAATCGTCGATCATTCATGAAGGCCGCCGGCACGGTAGCCGCGGCCACCGTCGCTGTGAGCGCGGCGAGCCCGGCCACCTCGGGCGAGTTCACGGGCCAGATCAAGAAGGCCGTGAAATACGACATGATCCAAGGCGACTTCTCGGTCGTCGAGAAGTTTCAGTTGCTCAAAGACATCGGCTTCGATGGCGTCGAACCCAGCGTCCGCGAGAAGGTGGATCCTGAAGAGATGCTGGCGGCGAGCAAGGCCACCGGATTGCCGATTCACGGCGTCGTGAACGGATCGACCGCAGACCTCCGCGCCGCCGTCGACCGCGCCAAGTGCTACGGCGCCAGCAGCGTGTTGGTCGTGGCGGGGCGCGTCAACGAGGAAATGTCGTACGCGGACAACTACACGGCCACTCAAGCGACGATTCGCGAGGCCATTCCCTACGCCGAGGCGAATCAGATCATGCTTCTTGTGGAAAACGTCTGGAACAACTTCCTGCTGAGTCCGCTCGAAATGGCGCGGTACATCGACGAACTCGAGAGCGAGTGGGTGGGGGTGTATTTTGATGTCGGCAACGTGGTGCGCTTCGCCTGGCCCGAGCATTGGATCCCGGTGTTGGGAAAGCGGATCCGCAAACTGGACATCAAAGAGTACAGCCGGCAGAAGCAGAATGACGAGGGGCTCTGGAAGGGGTTTAACGTCGAGATCGGTGAGGGAAGCATCGACTGGACCGCGGTGCGCCGCGAGTTGAAGAAGATCGGATACTCGAGCTGGGCCACGGCCGAAGTGGGGGGCGGCGGTCGCGAACGTCTCGAAGACATTGCGCGCCGTATGAATCAAGTACTCGACCTATAGCCAAACGAAGCGCCCCGCCAAACCGCCACACGTTCGGCGGGGCGCCTTTTCTCGGCGGTTACGACCTCTTGCGACGCGCGACCGCGGCCCCAACCAGCGCGGTCAACCCCGTCAGCAGACCCACGGCGAGTCCGCCGGCCGCCGGCACCTCCGGGATGACCGACAACTGGAACCGAGGCGACGAGTACTGCGTCTCGGTAACGTCCCAGACCTCGCAGTAGTACTCGCCCTCATCGTAGGGGCCGATATTGATGATTTGCAGGAGCGGTCCCGTCGCCCCGGGAATCGGCATGGCATCATCCGTCAGCGAGTCGAAGAACCATTGGTAATGGATAACGCCTGTGTTTCCGGTCGCGACGACCTCAAACTGGCACGATTCCTTGACGCCTCGGGACACCGCCGTGTCGCCCAACAGGGTCACCTCGATCGGTTCGGTGTCCAGGATGATGCTGTCGGCGAAGGGCGTTGTCGTCACGAGTCCGACGCCGTCTTTGAGTTGACCACGAACGACACGGATGCCGTCCCCAGTTCCGAGATCCCACGCGGTGCTCGTCGAGAACGGCTGCCACGGACTCCAGGTAGCGCCGCCGTCATTGCTGAAACGCATCTCGGAGGCACCCGAGCCCAGGTCGCCGTCGGTCAGGCCGAGCGTCACGGCCGTGCTCGTGGCTATCGCCGTACCACCGTCGATGATCAGCGTGCCCGTGGGCGGGGCGGTGTCGTACCTAACCTGGCCGTCCTCGCTTGTGGAGGCCGCGCTGGATTTCCCGGCGAGGTCTTGCGCCGCAGCGGCCCCGACGGCCGCCGTGATCGTGCCGTCCGCCCCTACACTGTCGATCTGGATGGTGTACAGTGCCCCGGAACCGCTCACGTGGTACGTGACACCGGTCGCACTGCCGCCTATCTGGACGTCACCGTAGGCAAAACCGTCCACGAGTTCGGAGAAGGTCACGTCGAAGACAATGGGCAGGCTCCCGGCCGGATCGCTCTGTCCTGCGCCCTGCTCGACCGTGACGGTGGGCGCCGAGGCCTCATAGGCGACGGAGTTATCGACGCTGGCCGATGCCGCGTTCCCGTTACCGGCGGCGTCGTGAACCGCGTCTTCCGCGATAACCGGAACGATAGTGCCATCGTTCGCGGAGACAACGCGCAACGTGTAGACCGGCCCGGTCCCGATGATTTCGAAGACGACGTTCCGCGCCGTGCCGGTATTCGTTACAGACGCCGCAGCGAAGTCCACGACTTCCTCCGAGAATGCCACGTCGAACGCGATGGGCAGTGAGGCGGTGGGATCCGATTGGGTGCCGCCTTGCTCGATGGTCAGCGTCGGTGCCGTGGCATCGTAGCGCACAGCCCCATCGGGTCCTGTGGCCGCGGAGTTGCCGTTCCCGGCCGTGTCGTGCCACACGCCGGCCGCAATCACGGGCACGATGGTCCCATCCGTGGTGGCGGTGGCTTCAACGGTGAACTCCACATCGCTGATCGGTACTAACGAGAACACCACGCCCGAGGCCGTACCCGCGTTCGTGATGTCGGCCACGTCCAGATCGACAACCGGATCGGACAACGTCATGTCGAACACGATGGGCAGTGTCCGGGCCGGATCGCCTTGGCCGGCGCCCTGCGTCAAGGTTACGGAAGGCGCTTGCGCGTCGTAATCCACGCGGTTATCGAGACTGGTCGAGACATGGTTGATCTCGTTCGACATGTCCATCAACACACCCTCGGGAATACTGGGGATGACCGAACCGCTATCGGCCACATCCGTGACCCGGATCTCGTACCTGTCTCCAGGGAAAGGCCCGACGAGATCGAAGTCGAGAATGATGGCCGTACCGCTGAACACGATATCGCCCTCGCCAAATCCCGTAACCGGTTCCGAAAACTCGACATCGAACACGATGGGCAACGTGCCTGTCGGATCCCCTTGGGCCGCGTGTTGCTCGACGCTGACGGTCGGGCGGATCGTGTCCACCGTGATGATGTTGTCATCACTGGTCGATGCCAGGCTCCAGTTGAAGAACATGTCTCGGGCGGCATTGGCCAACACCGAAGCGGTTACGGTGCCATCGGCACTGGCGAGTTGGACCTCGATCCGGTATTCCGACGGGCTGACGGTCATCACGGTGTAGCTGTCCACCGTGGCCGTGCCCCCTATGAACACATCGCTGTGCCCGAAGCCCCACACCGGCTCACTGAACACGACGTCGAAGTACAGCGGCGCCGTGCTGGTGGGGTCGCGCTGCGTGGCGGCCCGGTTGACCGTGACCGTGGGCGGAGACACATCGTACGCGACCACGTTGTCGCCGCCGCCGTCCGACGAATCGGTGATGCCGTTCCCGGCCACGTCCTCCACGCTGCCCGCCGGAAGGAACGGCTCGATGGTTCCATCGTCCACGGCTGAGTCTATCTGGATGTCCCAGGTGATGCTATCAGTGGTGTTCAGGGTGATGCCGAGGCCGGACGCCGAACCGAGGTTGACGACATCGCCCGCTTCGAATCCGTACGCCGGTTCCGAGAAGACCGCCGTGAAATGGATAGGCAGGTTCTCGGTGGGGTCTTCCGTCTGCGTGGCGGCCTGATTGACCGTCGCCGAAGGAATGGATCGCTTGAGGGTGATGCTCGCGCTCGCCACATCCGATTCGTTCTGCGCAGCGTCGCGCACTCTTGCGTAGATCGTGTGTTCTTCATCGCTGTCCGGCAGTTCGAAGGAGGTCGTGTCCACCCATGCTGTCCACGGATCGAAAGACACACCATCCAAGCTGAACGCCATCTCGACGAGTCCCGACGCCGAACCCTCCGGTACGTCGGGATCCTCCGCATCTAGCGTCAGCGTGACGTTCCGGTCGGTGGCATACGTGGCCCCGCCGTTGATACTCAGCGACGACACAAGCGGTACAGAACGATCGATGCGGACGGCGCCCGTCGCGCTCCACGTCAGGGAGTTCCCCGCGACATCGCGGATGCTCGCACCCGTTCGGGCCGACAACGCGAGCTGGCCGGCCCCGACGATGTTCATCGCCGTCACCACATAGTTCCGGCCGGCGCCGGCGATACTGGCCCCTCCGTGGGCGACAGAGCCGGATTCCGTGAAGACGAGAGCGGTGACCACGTTGTTGAAGCCCGTTACCACCTCATTGAACTGGATATCAAAGGTGACGGTGGATGCCTTGGACGGGCCGACACCGTCTCGAGGCGCCACAATGAGGGCCGCCGGTGGCGAGAAATCGAAGGTGATGGCGTTGCTGGTGGCGCTGGTGGCGAGGGCATTGCCGGCCAAGTCCCAAACGTGTTCGCCGGTTTGCACGGCCAGGCTCAAGGTGCCGTCGCCGTAGATCTCCTCGACCGTGACCGCATAGAGTTGCGGCCCGCCCTCGATCACCACGTCGCCATAGTGCGTCAGGCTCCCCGTCTCGATCACCACGAGGTCATACAGGGCATTGTTGAAGTTCATGACCGGTTCGCTGAAGTGCACATCGAAGGTGACGGTGCGCGCATTCGTGGGACCCGTCCCGCTTCGCGGCGTGATGGGTCCTGCCGTTGGGGCCGTGGCATCGAAGATGACCGGCGCGCTTGTCACGCTGGCCGATAGGTCGTTGCCCACGATATCCTCCACGCCCGGGCCCATGGCCACGGCCAAGGCCAGTGTGCCGTCGCCGGACAGGCCGGTGAAGGTGACCACGAAATCCTGCGCACTTCCCGAGATCGCGACGCCCGCATAGGCAACGCTACCCGTTAACGTGATGTCGAGATCGGATGGCTCGGTGAACCCGAACACATCCTCGCTGAAGTGGATGGCAAATACCGCCGTCGGGTCTTGCGTAGGGCCGTATCCCGTCTGCGAGACGATGCTCTGCGCTTGCGGGGCGATCGCGTCAACGGGGAAGCTGCGCGAGGCCCAGCCGCTGACATTGTCCAGGTTGTCTCGCGCGAGTACCTGAAGGTGGTACGTCCGGCCGTGCTGCAGCCCGGACACCGTATGGGATCGGCTCGTGCTGCTTGCCGCCCAGTACATGTCGTTGCCCCCCAAGGTGGATCCGACGCGAACGTCATAGCCCTTGATACCTGCGCCCGGTTCGAAGTCGGACCCAACGGGATCGATGGAGGCGTCCCATGCGCATACGACGGTCCCCGGACTCAGTTCCGGCAGGGGACTGGTGATTTCCGGGACCGAGGGACCCACGGTGTCGTATGTCCTTGACAGGGGCTCGGCGGCGGTGCTGGGGTTGCCCGCCCCGTCGGTGGCTGCGTTGGCCGGGATGCTCACGGTTACGGCGCCCTGCCACTCCGGCTGGACCGTGAACCAGTAGGATGAACCGCTGCCACCGAAGCTACCGGACACCAGGGAACCATGGCCCAACACCAGGTCCGAGGAATCGAAGCCTGTTACCGACTCCGTGAAGGCGACGGTCACGGGTACGCTCATGTTGGTTGGGTTGGGGGCCGTTGAGCTCAAGACTACGCCGGGCGGGGTCATGTCGACCGTTACCCCATCGCTCAAGAGCGACCACGGGCCCGTGTTGCCCGCCGCGTCTCGAGCATAGAGCCTGGCAACGTAGGTCCGGCCATCCACGCCGCCCGAGACCGTCTTGTGGTTCGGCGCCGAGCCGAGCCAATTCGCGAAAAGGAACACGGGGGATGCCTCGGTGGAGCGGACCTCAAGATAGTAGTCCGCGATCCCGCTGGGCCCCTGGTCGTAGGCGTGGGTCCAGTTGAACGTAATCGTTGTGCTGGTGCTATACGCCCCCTCGGCGTACCACGGCTTGCCGGGCGCACCGGGGCTCAGACTGTCGTAACCTATCGTGTCTTCCATCGCAGGACCCGGATCCGCGCCGCCCGCGTGGGCAAAACGCACCCGAGCCTTGTACGTGGATCCGGAGACGGGCGAGAGGTCCACCGTCAGCGTGCCTTGCCAGTGATTGGCGGGATTCGGCAACGCCTGCCAAGGTCCCCAACTCCCGGTGTCCGTGGGGCCCGTCCATAGCTGCCACGTCTCGAGGAGGTTCGCGGGGGGCGAGAGCGTGCTCTGTACATCGCATGTGATCGGGACCGTGTACAGTGTGTTGGTCCACGCCGCCCCGTCCATCGCAATGACCGACCCGGTCGTGTTGGCACGAGCCGCGGAACTTATTCCGATCACGACGAGCGCGACAAGCGCAACACGGCACATCGTGCTGGACAGAGACAGGCTTGTCGGAACGATTTCTCCCGTTCGGTTCTTCACGCGTGACATACTCCGGTTACTCCTTCTTGAACCTTAGGCATGAATCCACGATGGACCTCGATCTCGTCATCCATGGGCATAGCGATACCGGGGTCTTCAATAGAAATGCCAAGCGGATCCCTGCCTTTCCCCCGCCCCGGTCCCCAAATGCTGTGGGGCGACAAGAACCCACGGCCTCTGCTCCCTGTGCGGACGCCCGCCCTGGGTATCACCCTTCACGCGGCGAACGCCTACCTCCGTTGCCGTCGATACCCGCCTCCGGAGAACACCCCCGAAACGCGAATACGAAGGCACGAGTCACCTATCTGCACCGAACACGGAAGCGGCCATCGCACGCTCCGTTTCCGAAGAACACCCATCCCCAAGAAGCCTCGGCGCAACCACGGCGCCACAGGGCCCCAGAGCGATGCACCATAAGGAATTATAGCACTTCGACCACGAGAAGGCCAAATGGAGACAGCACGGCGATACCAACCCCGGAATGCGCGGAACACATGGCGCAGCCGAGCCGCAACCAAACCTTGCGAGGCCCACATACCCTTTCTTTTGCTACAGGACATACGCGAGAAATCCCTGCTTCCTGCAGATGGGCTCTCGTCTATGCTCAACGGCGGAAACAAAATATCCGATCCCTGCAAAGCTCGGTTGAGGCTCCGCTCCGCCGTGCGTTCGGCGCATTCCGAGGCCCGTTCACAGCCCGACGAGGAAACGACGAACGAAGGCGGCAAAAGGACTCACAGGCGAGCATTCGACCCAGACGTCGACGACGAGAAGTCGCCGGTGTGGTCGCTGACCACCCTCCCCTCTCTCTGTTTCGAACGCCATGGTTCCGTTCAGCGCGAAGAAGGAACCATCTGACGCCGCTGCGTCCACTAACGTGGTCGGCCATGGTAGGTCATCGTGAACCGGACTTGTGTTTCGGGGGCGGGATCGAGGTCCAACGTGATTCGAGTCAGCATGCCCGATTTCTGGTTGTCGCGGCAGGCCTGCTCGAGGCGCTCGGTCTTGAAGACCCCGCGGTCCGCCGCGATATCGAGATGGCCCTCGGACGAGTCAACGCGCGCGGTATTGCCCTCGACGGTCACATCGAGCCAGGTGATGAACGCTTCCTCGACCGGCATGCCGCCGCCTGTGAAGGCGTAGCGGTCTTCGAGCGTGACCATGCCGCCCTCGGCACCGAGCATGCGACTAGCGGAGGTGAGCTCTTCGATGCCGTAGGCATCTTGGAACACGATCGTCGCCTGGTGGCCGCCATCGGCCTCGAGGGTGCCGCGGTACTTGGAGCCGGTCTTTTGGAGCTGGCCGTTGACGCGTGGCACGCTGTGGCCGTAGGAGTTTGCGAACACGTTCTCATAGCGCTTGCTCGAGAAGTAGTCCTTCGAGTAGAGCCCGCCGCCCGGATCGCAAAGGTACGTCTGGTTACCGATACGCAGGATGAAGCTGCCGACATCGTTGTTGTTGTGCGGCTCGCCGTTATGGCCGGCCTTCGCCATGAGCACCAGCGGCCCCTCGCCCACGGTGTCCACAATGCGCACGATGCCCGAAACGGGCAACACCGCGTTGTCGAGGGCCGAGAACGGCGTGACGCGGCCATCCCACCAGATCAGATTCCGGATCACGGTGGTCACGCGCCAATCCGTGGTGCCGCCGATGAGCGGCAATAGCGTGCTTGCGCCGACCCGGTCGGCAAGCCGCGAGGCCAGGAACGGCCGGACCGAGGATGCCTCGTGGCTGTCGGCGAAGCTGGCATACACCTCCGGACCCATGACGACGCAACCAGGGTAGCGGGCGATGGATTTCAGTTTGTCCTGGGCCAAAAGATCGATGGCGCCTTCGGTGCGCGCGCGCAACATCTCGGCGAAGGCGACATAGTGGATTAGGCCATAGTTCCAGTAACCGATGCCCTCGAGGCAACCGCCATCCTCCTCGAAGCCATACTCGATGAACCTATCCAACTGCTCGAGCACAAGCGCGAGCGCCGCGCACGTCCGGTCGAGGTCCGGTTCCATCATGAGGAACACCTGGCCGATGGAGCCCGCGCACACGCCGGTCCAGTTATTCCGGCCGGCAACCCACCAGTATTCCTCGCCATGCTCGAGGTAGCGATCCATGATCCGGGTCTTGATCTCCGCGACGACACGGTGGCGGACTTCTTCCGGAAGCCGGTCTCCCACCAGCAGGAGCACGTGCGCCAGTTCGACCGCAGTCTCGGATGCGAACAGGTCGATGGTCCATTCCGTACGCTCATGCGCAGGAAGCACCCAGGTGGTCTCTTCACAAATGCTCCAAAGAACATCGTTGATGCGCTCGACCCGCGCGGCCTCGTCGCCCAGCCACAAGGCGATCACTTCCTGCGTGAGCAGCGTCCGCTTCCCGAAATAGGGCGCCTCGTAGGGCCGTCGAGCGCCAGTCCGTTGGTACTCCCGGTACAGCGAGTACGTCGTCTCCGGTATCGCGGGGGTCTCCCGGCCCGCAGCCGCCCACTCCAGCACGGGTTTCGCAAGGGGATGCGCCGCGATTGCCGACGGTGTGCGCGCCGCCAACTCGGGCAACAGAGACGACGCGCGAGCCTTCTCGAGAAGGGCGCGCAGCACACTGGGAGATGGGGACGAAGGCATGGGATCGTTCTCCAGGCAGGGGGCGGTCGTGCAAAACACCAGCAGGACGCCGATCAACCCCATCCAGGCAGCTCTTGTCTGGTTCATACGCCCTAGTATACGGGATGACCGTCGCCGGGTCCAAAACGACCTCCCTGAAGCGCAATCCGGCTACCAATGGCGTCGGAAACGAGGATAGGTCTTGCATATAGGTGGCGTTCGTGGTAGGATTTGCATCAATATATTGTATCCTTCGGGACTTGTAGCCCATATTTTGTGGTTGGCCGGATCTGCTGGCATGGTCCGTGTGTGGGAGAGCCTATGAGTATTCGCTGTCTCTTGATCCGCTTGCCCGGTCCTCCGTTTACCCTGGAGACGTTCATGCCGGAAGGCCGCCTGGCGAGCACGGCGGCCTGTCTGGTCGGCCAAGGGCACTCCGCCCGGATCTGGGATTTCGGCACCGCCGAGGCGTTTGACGAGCTGTTTCCCGGCGATTGGCGCGAAAGGTTTGCGCCCCTTGCTGCGGTTCTGCTCGACGAGCCGGAGCGCGCGGGAGGTCTTCGCGGCGAACTGCAGCGCCGAATACGGCCCTTCGCCCGGATCATGGACGGACGTCTCACGGCGCGGGTCGAGCGTGTGGCAGGGCGTGTGGCCTCCCTTCCCGATCTGGGTCTAGTGGTGTTTCACGTGGGCCGACGCGAAGACTTGCCCATGGCGAAGGCCGTGGCCGCGTCCTTGCGCGAGAAGTGTCCCGATGTGCGTCTGGTTGCGGTGGGGGCGTGGATCGACGTGTACGGCGAGTTGCTGGCGCGCCACGGGGCGGTGGACACGTTCGATGCGTTGTGCGTGGGCGACTACGAGTGGGCGCTGTGTGAGCTTGCCGGGCGTCTCGCAAAGCCCGAGACGTGGCTGATGATACCGAATCTGGTGCTGACATCGATCGCCGCGCGGCGGGTGACCGTGCGCCGTTCGGACTATGGCCTCGAGGGTCTTCCTCTTCCTCGGTATGACGCGGACACCTATCCCGCATTTCATGACTCGACGTTGGCCAGAGTCGTTGGCATCGAGATGAGCCGAGGATGCGATCGTAACTGCCACGCGTGCCCGCTGCCGACCTTGAGTGAGAGACGCGTCCGTCTGGCGCCCGTGGATCATATTCGCCGGACGATGAGCCACCTGGCGCGCACCTATGGCCTGCGGACCTTCCGCTTCACGGGGCCGGGAACGCCGGCCTTCCACGCGGAAGCCGTGGCGCACGGGATTCTGGCAGCCCGCATGTCGGTGGCGTACAGCCAGACCTTTCCACCGAATTACGCCGAACCGGGCATCGCGGCGGTGCTGCGCGAGTCGGGATGCGAAGCCTGCGCCGTGCGTCTGGACTCCGGGAGTCAGCGGCTTCTGGACGACTACTACGGCCGGGGATTCGGTGTGACGGAGGTCGAGCAGATGCTCCGAGCCTGCGTGGCCGAAGACATCTTCACGGAAGCCCGAATCATGTATCCCAGTCCGCGAGACGATTACAACTCGCGGGCGGAAACGCTGCGCATTGTGAATCGGGCGCGCCCGCATACGGTTACGGTAATTCCTCCCGAAGCGCCACCCGGTTCGGACTGGCACTGCTGGCTGGACGAGTTCGGTTTCTCGCTTCCCGAGAAACCCTACAGCCGATGGATCGCCGGCGAGGATGACCTCGAGATGGCCTGCGCCGGTCGGGGCGAAGCTTCGCCCATACGCGTCGGCCCTCGTCTACTGCGCAAGACCGAACGGGAATATGCCGAGATCGTGGCGGAACTCCGCGAGACCGGCGTGAACACGACGGTCTCGGCCGAGGTCGCGCTGCTCGCACGCGTCGCCGACTACGGCGGCCGTGAAGCCGAATTCCAGCGCGCGATTCGTCGCGCGATTCTGTCTGGCGATGCCCTCGCGCTCGCCTCGGCGCTCGAGGGCTTTAATCGGCGTGCGTGCGTACCTCCTCACACGATAGTGTGCAGGCCCTTCACGCCGGTCCTCGCCGCTGTCGGAAACTGATGGAAACCGCACTGGCCACCGGCACGCTCTTGGCGGTTGCGGCGTTGGACCTCTGCTTCGGCGCGGTCATCCTGCTCCGTAACCCCGCCAAACCCGTGAACCGGGCGTTTGCACTCTTGGCGCTGGCCGTCGTCCTGTGGTGTGTCGTGATACTCCTTTCGCTGCGCTCCGACACCGACGCCGAAGCGCGCTTCTGGCTGCTTGCGCGCGGCGCGGCCGGCGTTCTGATTGTGCCGGCGCTTCTGGTCTTCGTGACCCTGTTTCCGCAGCACCCCTTCCGGTGCAATCGGGTCTTGTTCGGCCTCATTGCCGCGAGCGTGCCGGTGATGGCGTTGAGCGGCCTCACGCGGCTATTCGTCCGGGAGGTTCATCTTGAGCCCAACGGACGCCTGGAGATCGCGCACGGACCCTTAGTGTACGGCATCCTCGCGTGGCTGCTCCTGGTGATCGCGTATATCGCCGTCAACCTGGCCATCAAGCATCGCCACGCGGCCGGTTCGGAACGACGGCAGATCGAGCACGTCTTCATCGGCACGTTGATGACCACAATCCTTGTTGTGCTCACGAACGTCGTCGCGCCGCTGTTGGGCGAAAAGCAGCTCTATGTGTACGGCCCGATCTGGACGCTCATTCTCGTTGCCTGGGTGGCCTACTCGATGGCCCGGTACCAGTTGCTGGGCGTTCCGGAACTGCTCTCGAGAACGGTGCTGTATACCGTGTTGACGGTCTTCGTCGCCGCGACTTTCCTAGGCACCGTCTTCCTTGTGGATGTCCTCTTCCAGACGTGGTGGCTGGGGCGGCGTCTCGTGCCGACGATTCTGGGCGCCCTGGTGATTGTCATGCTGCTTCAGCCGCTGAAGGAGCGCCTGCAACGACTTCTCGAGCGTCGGCTGCTCAAGCGCCGCTATGACATCAGCCGGCTGCTCGGCCGGATCAGCTCGTACGTGGCGGAACTGGCCGATCTCGATGAGATGATCGGGGCGGTAGCGCGCGATATCCAGGACGCCGTCGGGGCCCGCACCATTCGCGTGCTCCTTGTCAGTGAACGCGCGCCGGGCGCCGTGACGATTCAGTACTCGTCGGATGGCGCTGAGGCGGGGCGGGAGGTTATGCAGTATGCCGACCTGGTCCGGTATGCCGCCAACCAGGCCGAGGCCGTGCGTCTCGATCAACTGGTACAGGAACCGCCCAGCGACCAACGCGTCCACATGGCGGCGCTTCTCGCCGAGGCCGAGATCTACGTATGCGTCCCCTTGCGCCAGACGCGCCGGCTCGTGGGGTTCTTGGCGTTCGGCCCCAAGACATCTCAGGACATCTACTCGGCAGACGACATGGCGGTGTTCGCCGCCGTTGCCGGTCCTTGGGCTACGGCCATTGAGAACGCCCGGTTGTACCGCCAACTGGAAGAAGCCCATGTCCACCTGACTCGATTGCTCGAGAGCATGCGCGGGGCCGTCGTCGCCGTAGATGAACGGGGGACGGTGACGACGTTCAATCGCAGTGCGGTGAGGCTGTTGGGACCGCTGATGGTGGGCCAACCCGTGGATTCCCTGCCCGAGGAAATCCGTGAAGTCATCGAGCATGCCATCGAGACCGGCCGCGAGACGCCGGAGTTCGAGACGGCCACGCGCGGCTCCGACGGCACGGCGATCCCCGTGGCGATCGCCTCGACCTGCCTCGCTACGCCCGAGGGCGAACGCTCCGGGGCCATGGTGATGATCTACGACCTGAGTCGACTGCGCCGACTCGAGCAACACGTCCAACGCGCGGAGCGTCTCTCGTCGGTGGGCCTACTGGCCGCGGGCATGGCCCACGAGATCAAGAATCCCCTGGTGTCCATCCAAACCTTCGCGCAGCTCCTGCCGACCCATTTCGACGATGCGGACTTCCGCCAGACCTTCGCCGAGGTCGTGCCCGACGAGGTGGCGCGCATCAACGAACTCGTGGGGCAGATGCTGGATCTCGGCCAGCCCCGGCCGGTGGTGCTGGAACCAGTCGCCCTCGAGCCCGTACTCGAGGGCGTTCTCAAACTGCTCGGCAGCCAGGTGAAGAAGGCCAACGCCGTCATCCAACGCGTTTTCGACGGAACGGGGACGCCGGTCATAGGTGATTCGCGGCAACTGCACCAGATCTTCTTCAATCTCTTGCTGAATGCACTGGACGCCCTGAAGGGTACCGGCGGCGAACTGTGCGTGGCCGTCGAGAACACGCGCAAGCACCTCAAGCGCGACGTACTGGTTCCCACGCGCGAGACGCTGTGCCGGCAGGTTACGATCCGCGATTCCGGTTGTGGAATCGCCCCGGAACACCTGGACCAGCTCTTCACACCGTTCTTCACTACCAAGGTCGAGGGACGCGGTTTGGGCCTGGCCGTCGTGTACGGTATGATCACCGAGATGGGCGGCGAAATCGACGTGTCAAGCGCGATCGGCGTGGGCACCACCGTGACCGTGTCCATCCCCGTAGCGAATGTGACCGAACCGACGGAGCCGCGTGAAGAGGCCGCGGACGCATCGCACGCCTGATGCGCTCGAAACAGGAGTGGGGTCAATGGATGTTGCTGTGGTCGGATCGGTTGCGCTTGATACCGTCGAGACGCCATGGGGCCGAAACGAGGACGGCCTCGGCGGTGCGGCTACCTACTTCTCCCTCGCGGCGGCGCCCTACGCGCGCGTGCATCTCGTGGGGGTGGTAGGAGACGACTTTCCCGAGGGTCACATGGCCCTGCTCCGGGATCGGGGCGTTGTGTTGGACGGGCTCGAACGGGCTTCCGGGAAGACCTTCCGGTGGAGCGGGCGCTATCACGAGGACGTGAACGTGCGCGACACGCTGGACACCCAGCTCAATGTCTTCGAGCAATTCCATCCGAACCTGTCCGACGGCGCGCGCAACGCCCCCTACATGTTCCTCGGTAATATCCACCCGCGACTGCAACTTGAGGTACTCGAACAGGCACGGCCGAAGTTCGTCGGTCTCGATACGATGAACCTCTGGATCCAAACGACGCGTAAGGATCTTGACGAAGTCCTCAAACGCGTCGACGCCATCCTCATCAACGATTCCGAAGTGAAGGAACTCACCGGCCACGCCAGTGTCGTCCAAGGCGCTCGCGCCGTCCAGGCGCTCGGACCGCGCATCGTGCTCGTGAAGAAGGGCGAACACGGCTGCCTGCTGGTGACCCCTGAGGATGTCTTTGCCGTGCCGGCCATTCCGCTCGACGATGTACGAGACCCCACCGGCGCAGGTGACAGCTTCGCGGGCGGATTCATGGGCTTCATTGCCGCCCAGGATCGCTCCGACGACGGGACCTTGCGCAAGGCCGCCGTCCACGGCAGTGTCGTGGCTTCGTTCACGTGTCAAGCTTTCGGCACCGACGGGTTGGCCCGTATCGGCCAAGACGACATCGCCGAGCGCTATCAGGCCTTCGGCCGCCTGGTTCGATTCTAGGGTTGTGGCGGCTCTTCATGGGTGCTCCCGCCGCGCGTGTCCGTGGTACAATGCCCCACGGAAGGGCGCAGTGGCGCTGCTGCGCTCCGTGCTCTTATCGGCCGTGAGCAACGAGAAGAGGAGATGGGCCATGAAGAAGCCTGGTTTCACACTGATTGAGCTCCTCGTGGTGATTGCGATCATCGGGATTCTGGCGGCAATTCTGTTGCCGGCGCTGGCCCGGGCCCGCGAGGCGGCCCGGCGCTCCAGTTGCGCCAACAACCTCAAACAAATGGGTATCGTGTTCAAGATGTACTCGGGTGAAGCCGCGGAACTCAAGTTCCCGACGCTTCAGATCGAGACGGCCGTGGAGGTCGGCGGCGTCAAGAACATGGCCTGCCAGACCGGCTTCGACGGTATGCCCAACGGACGCTCGATCTATCCCGAGTACTTGACGGATGAGAACGTGCTGGGATGCCCGTCCGATGCGGATTTCGACAAACTGCAGGGCGGTCGTTGGCACGAAGCCGAGGATCCGGGGCGGCCCGTGAATCCGTGCGCGTTCGACAGCCTGTCTTACCTATACCTGGGCTGGGCGTTGCTTCCTCAGCACTACCTCCGCGCCGGCGTCGGAGAGAACCAGCCCGACTATACACTGGCCAGCGATTTCTCGGGCCAGTTCATCGCCCAGCTTGTTTGGATCATCGCCGCCGTCGAGGCCAAAGACCAGGAGGCCCTGCTGGCGCTTGTCGACAACGACATCCCGTTTGTCCACGAAGACCGAGGTCCCATGACGGTCTTCCGCCTGAGGGAGGGCGTCGAGCGATTCATGATCCAGGACGTGGCCAATGCCGGTGCCAGCTCGGTTTCCCAAAGCGAGATTCCGGTCATGTCGGACATTGCCAGTCCCAATGTCCAAGATTTCAACCATGCGCCCGGCGGCTCGAATGTCCTGTACATGGACGGCCATGTGCAGTTCGTCAAATATCCGAGCACGCATCCCGTGAGTGGGGCGCTGGCGTATATCTGGAACATCATTGAGAGCGGCGAGCTATAGAGCGTGGCCCTGTCCGCAGTGGGCCGCGCGCCTCAGTCCAGCGCCTTCGCGATGATGCCGAGGTCGCCGGCCTTCGCCTTACCCGATGGCGCCCCGCACAAGACCTTCAGCGCCGGCTTCATTACGGCCAAAGGATCCGAGCCGCCGCCATACGCCTTGAGGTTCTCGCGCAACCATCCGAGAATCGTTGCCGCATCCGATGCGGCCAGTTCCGAGGCGCGTCCGAGGAACGCCGGCGTGAACGTTTTGTCGAAGGCCTGTTTGAGATCCGTCTCGACGTGATCCGGAATCCGACCGGCGGCCTTCGAGAGCGAGTAGCCCAGGCGTTCGAGGCAGACGCCATACATCTCGGTCGCCAGGCCGTAGGCGCGGGCCTTGGCCTCGGCGCGGCTCGCGCCCGGCGCCTCTGCTTCGGCGTAGACCTTCACCTTGGGCTCGGTGCCGGACGGGCGGATGATCGTCCGCGCCCCGTCGAAGCGGAACATGAGCAGGTTGCTTGACTTGTCCTCTGACGACACGATCTCGACATCCGGCCATCCCGGCGTCTGGCCGATGGGTCGCTCGCCCAGGAAATCGCGGAACTCGACGACGTCGCGGTCGCCCACCCGTTTGGGCGGATCGGCGCGCAACGAGAGCATGAGCGCCTTCATCTGATCCGAGCCCTTCATGCCGCTCATGAGCACCGAACGGATATCGTTTCCGAAATTGCCGGAGTTGGCGGCCACCTCGTCCACATAGTCGAGAATGGTTTTCCCTTCGGCGGCGAGTTTGACCACGAGGTCGGCAAGTACCAGCGCGGCGCCGGCCGCGTCCTTATCGCGGATCTTCGGTGTCAGCAAGAATCCGTGGCTCTCCTCACAGGCGAGGATGAGGTCCTCGGCGCGGCCGTCGACGTCGTGGTAGCGGCCGTCGAACTCGAGGCCGTGGAGCACGTGGGCGATATACTTGAAGCCCACCAGCAGGTCACTGACGATCGAGCAGCCGCCGTTGCGCGCGATGCGTTCGATCATCCCCGTCGTGACGGCCGTCGTGATGACGATGCCCTTTCTGCGCGGGCCGCGCTCCGCGTCGATGACGAGATAATACGCGAGAATCGACGCGATTTCGTTGCCGTTGAGATGAACCCATCGACCGTCGGCGCCTTTGGCGATGAGGCCGAGCCGGTCGGCGTCGGGATCCGTCGAGATCACGATGGACGCGCCGCACGCGTCCGCCGTCTCGGTCGCCGGCCATGGGGCCTGTGGCACTTCGGGATTCGGCAGCCGGAACGGGATGGTATGGAAGGTCCCGTCGAACGTGGCCTGCGGCTCGTGAAGAACGAGGTTGTGCCCGGCCGCCCGGAGCACTTCGGCCACGGTGGTCAGGCCGGTGCCCGAGAGCGGCGTGTAGACAATAGGCGGCGCCTGCTTGCCCAGGACGGGCAGCGTGCCTCGGCGCAATTCGAGACTCGATTCGAGATATGCCGTGTGGCCTTCGGGGGAAATCCCCCTGATCAGGCCACCCGCTACGCCGTCCGCAAACGGCATGCGTTTGATCGCGCCGGGACCGTTCATGAAATCGGCCAGTTCCTCGTCATGCGGCGGCACGTCCTGGGCGCCGTCCGTGTTGAAGAACTTGTAGCCGTTATCGTCGGGATGGTTGTGCGAGGCACTGACGTTGATGCCGCCCAGGGCGCCGAGATGGCGGATCAGAAACGACAGTTCCGGTGTGGACAGGTAGCCTTTGGGTTCGCCCGGCTTCACGAAAAAGCACATGACGCCGTTGCCGGCATAGATCTCGGCGGCGATCCCGGCGAGTATCCGCGACGAGAGATCTAACATGGGATTGTCGTCGAGGAAATCATACGTGCCGCAAATATCCTTGAAGATCCGCACATCGCACGCAATGACCACGGTCTTCTCGCCCGACATCCGCTCGATCAGGTAGTTGCAGTGACCTTGAACGGATAGGGCAACGGTCGCCTCGCTGATGCGATTGGGGCCGAAACCGACCCGGCCGCGCCGTCCGCCGGTTCCGAAGGGGATGAATTGGTAGAAGCTCTCGAGAAGGAGCGGATATCGTTCCGCCTCGATATGGGCTAAGACGCCCGGCCATTGCGGCTCAAACAACGGGTCCTTCATCCAGTAATCGAGCAATTCGAGGGCATTCTGGGCGCGTTCCGCCGAAGCCAGTTTGCCGAAAGCGGCACTTACGCGATCGCGCGCCTGCTGCCACTTATCGAAGCTGTTCCCGTTAGCCATGATCATCCTCCGAGGGTCTTTCAGAACCTACCAACCAGGATCGATCACACTATATCAACGAGCCGCCACAAGCGCAATGCGCGGCCGCGACGACGACCCCAGAGGGTCTCGGCGTCGTCAGGGAAAAGTTGGATGCCCATGCATTGCGCTGCATAATGGTCTCGCAGCGTGTGGCCGATAGGACTGAGGGAAACGGAGACGCAGGTGCCATGGACAAGATAAGCGAACCGGTGGTGCTTTGGATGGTGCTGGCGATGCTGGCCGTCTGCCTGTCAAGCCGGCGGGCTCAGGCGGAAGACGCGTGGACGGTCTATGGTGGGGCCGAAGGGCCGGGCAAAGGCAGGCACATCGTCTTCGTGACGGGCGATGAAGAATATCGCTCCGAGGAATCGATGCCCCAGATCGCCAAGATCCTCGCCGTGCATCACGGTTTCACGTGCATCGTGCTCTTCGCCGTCAACGGGGATACCGGCGAAATCGATCCCGAAACGCTGGACAACATTCCGGGCCTCGAAGCGCTCCGTACGGCGGATCTCATGGTCCTGTTCGTCCGGTTCCGCGAACTTCCCGACGAGTCGATGAAGTACCTCATGGACTACACGAACTCGGGGAAACCCATCCTCGCCCTGCGCACGTCCACGCACGCGTTCCGGTACGTCAAACATCCGGACAATCCCTACGCCCGATACAGTTTCGACAGCACGGCGCCCGCAGGGGGATACGGCCGCGAGGTCCTGGGCGAGACCTGGGTCGCCCATCACGGCATGCACCGAATCGAGAGCACACGGGGCGTGGTTGCGCCGGGCATGGAAGATCATCCCATCGTGCAGGGCTGTGAAGACATCTGGGGGCCGTCGGACGTGTACGCGTTGACGACGCTCACCGGCGACAGCCAGCCGCTGATCATGGGCCACGTGCTGCGCGGCATGGATCCCGGTGATTCGCCAAATCCGGACAAGAAACCGCTCCCCGTGGCGTGGCTCAAGACCTACACCGGCACGCAAGGAAAGGCCGCCCGCGTGTTCACGACTACCATGGGCCATTCCTTCGACGTCAAGAGCGAAGGATTCCGCCGTCTCCTCGTGAATGCCTGCTACTGGTGCCTCGGCATGGAGGATCGGATCCCCGCGCGGAGCGATGTCGACATCGTCGGCGAGTACGATCCCAACGATATCGGCGTCGGCAAACACAAGCGCGGCGTGAAACCATCCGATCTCGCCCTGTAACCGGCGCGCGTCTCGTAAAACGGGGACTGACTCCCTCCGAGTCCCCGAGGAGGGCTGTCTGTCCCCGTCTTCCGAACACGACTCACCCGCAGTCAATGCGCTCAATACGGTTCATGGCCCACGCCGACTTGCCTTCGTTGCGGCCAACGGTCGCGCTCTGACCCTCCCCCTCGTTCCCACGGTCCCCCGTGGGAATGCAGATCCGGCGCGCTTGCGGATTGGGGCCACGGCTTGACACCACGGCTCCCCCGTGGCCGGACTCCCGTCCGAATAGAGTCAATACGGTCAACAGAGTCAATACGGTCCCTGGTCCAGCCGACTCGGCTTCGTTGCGGCCAACGGTCGCGCTCTGACCCTCCCCCTCGTTCCCACGGTCCCC
>DAIPKA010000033.1:74899-75039 GCA_036769985.1 Candidatus Hydrogenedentota bacterium
CTCCCGTCCGAATAGAGTCAATACGGTCAACAGAGTCAATACGGTCCCTGGTCCACCCGACATGCCTTCGTTGCGGCCAACGGTCTCGGAAAACGGGGACTTCCATGATAGGTAGAAATCAATGGGCAGAGCAGGCGGTC
>DAIPKA010000085.1:0-19743 GCA_036769985.1 Candidatus Hydrogenedentota bacterium
TCCGTGCACGGAAGTTCCGAGAAGAACACCCTATAGATTGGCCCGGTGCGTTGCACAGGGCGGGTGGGGTGTTGGCTGAATCGGCCGCATTGAGCGCATTGATCGCAGCGCCGCCGTTGGGCGCAACCAACGTCGCGGAAGGGGATCTCTCGCTGCGCTCGAGATGACAGGAAAGGGAGCATCGGGCTTGAGGTAGCCGGTGCGTTCCGCTCCGCTCCACGCGCCCTGCTACCCCTGCACTCCACACGCCCGAGGGGATTCCTCACGTGCGTCACCTGGCCCACGGCGTGTCCCTAATCGCCATCTCCTGTCAGCTCGTTCCTGTGCTTGTTCTGGCGCTTCTTCCTCTCTTCCTCGAGCGCTTCAGACTCTCTTGCCCTCCGCATGGCATTTCGCGCCCCCTCAAGGTCGCCAAGTTTGGCATAGCATTCGGCCATTTGCTCATAGGCAAGGGGCAGAAGGACGCCCCATGTACTGTTGCTGTACGCCACGAATTTTCCGTAAAGGCGAAGCGCGCGCGCATAGCGGCCCTTCCTGTGCCGTTTTATCGCTCGAATAAGGGTCCATAGCCTGAACATGGCACGAACATATCCAAAAGGAAAGACGAGCAAGCCCAGAAGGTTGAATGCCACGGCCTTCTTCCAGGGGAACCCCGCGGGGGGGCCGGGCAGTCTGTCTTCGTGCTTCTTATTCATCCATTCACGCTGTGGGTGGCCTATGATCCAAGAGCATCTGTCACGCCGTCGGTATCATGCGGCCATCAAGGCCCCGTACTCCTCGTAGTCGGTCTCGACGAAGAAAGCCTGCATGTGCCGGTTGCCCCATTGCGTTACACGGTGCAGCCGCCTCGCGATCACCGCTCGTACTATGCGTAACATGCCCTGATCCTACCAGAAGAGGCTCTTCTTTGCCAGAATTAAGTATCGTGTCTCGGTAATAACAGTATGGTGTCCCGGTAATCCCGGTAATCACGGTAATCACGGTAATCACGGTAATCACCCGGTAATCACCGGTAATCAGTCCGTCCCGAATCAGTCCGTCCCGGTAATCCCCGGTAATCCCGACTGAAGCGGTGGACTCAGTACCAGATGGGACACGCCTGGTGTGCGCGCATTCTGGCGCGTCATAAAGACGAGATTCCCAACCTCGTGCCCGACCGAGACTGGGATTCGAAACTCGAGGTCTTGCGCCGCCACACCGCTCGCTGGATTTAGGATCCGCGGGCAATGCTGGCCCGGATGGGCAAGGCGCCATGTGGACTGCGCAAGCTTGCTTGCGCTCTGACTTGTGCGAAGCTTCCTCCGCAATCGACGCGCCTACACTAGGCACTGTCGGGGCAGCAAGCTGGCCCAAGAAGAGCGGTAGCAAGCTACCGCACTCCACATGGCTTCCGTGTCTTGCATGGAAGGTTTCTTCCAGTGAGTCGTTTTTTGATAGCTACGTAAAGGAATGAATATTCTATGTGTACTTTAGATCTATTGAAGATTGTCTGACTTCGCTTGAAATGATAGAGGGCGTCGCGGCTCGCAGGTACCGGTTGACTGTTGGCCCCGTGCCGGTTAGACTTGACGTCGGAAATCGGCTGCGGGAGCGCTTTGTGAAACGTGTCGCGCGTATGCGCGCACCGGCACAGGAGGACACGCGATGAGCCGAGCGCTTGTTCCGCTCGCACAAGGCTGCGAGGAGCTGGAGGCCGTCACGATTATCGATCTGCTGCGTCGCGCCGAGGTGGATGTGACAACAGCCAGCCTGGATGCGCACACGGTGGTGGCGAGTCGCGGCACGCGGCTTGTGCCGGACACGGACCTCGATGTGGCGCTGACGCGCGAGTACGATCTGATCGCGTTGCCGGGGGGATTGCCGGGCGCGGACCATCTCGCCAACGACGAGCGACTGATGTCGCGCATCCAATCGATGGACGCCGACGGTCGGTGGGTGTGCGCCATCTGTGCGGCGCCGGCGGCGTTGGCGAGAGCGGGCGTGCTGAAGGGCAAGCGTGCGACGGCCTATCCCGGCGTTTTGGAGGCGATGAACCTGTCGGACGTCACGATCACCGGAGCGCCGGTCGAGGTCGACGGCAACGTCATTACCGGCCGTGGGCCCGGCACGGCGATGGATTTCGCGTTGGCATTGGTCGAGGCCCTTCGAGGGCCGGATGTGCGCAAGGCTGTGGAAGAGAAACTCGTGCGCCCGAGCGCGAGGGAGTAGTTATTGGACAAGGAGAACGCCATGTATTTCACAGGGATCAGCGATGAAGCCGGACGCGCGATCGATACCCAGATCCGAGCACATAACGAATTGGGATGGTCTCACCTCGAGTTGCGGATGATCGATGACGATAATCTCACCGCCGTTTCGGATGAGAAGTTCGACGAGGTCTACGACAAGGTTACGGCGGCCGGCATGGAGGTCTCGTGTTTCGGTTCGGCCATCGCGAATTGGGCGCGGCCCATCACCTGCGATCCGGCAATCGACATCGAGGATCTCAAACGCGCCGTGCCGCGCATGCAGCGGTTCGGCACGCCGTTCATCCGCGTTATGAGCTATCCCAACGACAAGGATCATCCGTTGCCGGAAGCCGAATGGCGCGCCGAGGCCATCAAGCGCATGAAGGAACTTGCCCGGATCGCCGAGGACGGCGGCATCATCCTGGCCCACGAGAATTGCAGCGGTTGGGGTGGCCAATCGGCCGACCACAGCAACATCCTCCTGGGAGAAGTGAATAGCCCGGCGCTGAAAGTCGTGTTCGATACCGGCAATCCGGTGACGTACCGGCAGGATTCCTGGGAGTATTACGAGAAAGTCTACGACAGCATCGTGTACGTTCACATCAAGGACGCCAAGGTTGTCGACGGCGAGGACGTGTACACGTATCCGGGCGAGGGCGAGGGGTGTGTCCGGCGAATCGTCGCGGACTTGCTGGCCAAGGGCTATGACGGCGGCCTGTCCATCGAACCGCATTTGGCGGCCATTATCCATACCGGCGAGTCCACGAGCGACATGTCGAAGCTGTACCAAAGCTACACCGAGTACGGCCGCCGGCTTGTCCGGCTTGTCAAGGAGCTGCGCGGCCTGGCGTAGTTGGCGGAGCGCTCACGCGGCCCCGTCGGCGGGATGGTGGCGTTGAGCGGTGTCAAGAGGGAGGTCATTGCATGAGCGTACGCATGCGCGACACGGTGGCAACGATATTCGTGCTGATCCTCGTGGTGGCGCTGGCCATCGGCATCATGATTGCCATGGGCAAGCCGGTGCCGCTCATCGGTCGATTCCTCGGTCAGTAGGCGGGCGGCGCGTTTGTCGTCCGCACCGGTTCGCCTCGGTATCCGGCGAGATCGAGGGTGACGCGTTTGAATCCAAGGCGTCCGAACGTCTCAAGGAGGCGGGCACGCAGCGCCGGATCCAGGAACCGCTCGAAGTCCTCGGGCGGGACCTCAATGCGACACAGGTCGCCGTGATGCCGCGCGCGATACTGGCGGAATCCCATTTCCTTCAGCGTTTCCTCCGCCTGTTCGACCTGCGCGAGTGAATGCACGTCGATGCGCGTCTCGGTCGGGATGCGCGTGGCGAGGCACGCAAACGAGGGCTTGTCGCTGGTCCGCAAGCCGCGGCGCCGGCTGAGCGTCCGGATCTCGGCCTTGGTCAGGGCGGCATCCTGCAGGGGAGCGATAATCGCTCGCTCGGCGGCGGCGCGTGCGCCGACGCGCGAGGGGTCGAGGGCGTCATCGGCGTTCTCGCCGTGGGCCACGGTATCGACCCCGTGCGCCCGCGCCCATGCCGTCAGCGCGTCGAAGCGAACACGCTTGCAGCAGTAGCAGCGCAGGGCGTCGTTGCGCAGAAAGTCATCTTGCTCGAACTCGGCGGTGGCCACCACTTCGAGTGGCCAGCCGCGTTCCGCTGCCAGGGCCTTGGCTTCGGCCAGTTCGCCGCGGGGCAGGCTTGGGCTATCCGCGATCACAAGTCGCATGCGCCCGCCGAGGACTTCGTGCGCGACGTCGGCAAGGTACGTTGAATCCACGCCGGCGGAAAACGCGATGACGAGACCGTCCAGGGGTGCCAAACGGTCCTTGAGGCGTTGCTCTTTGGCTTCCGCGGAGGATCTTTCGTCAGTCACTCACGATTCCTCCTAGCACCGATGTGCCGACGCACTTCTCGAGAACGACCGGGCACAACCTGTTCGTGATGTCAGACTCGGATGGCGCGGCCACGCGGATATAGTTGCCCGTGTAGCCCGTCCAGCGGCCTTCCTCCTCGCGTTCGAAGAGGACCGTCATCGTCCTTCCGATATGCGACTCGTTGAACTGTCGCCGTTTTTCGGAGGCGATGTGTCGCGCGGCGCTACTGCGATGCTTGAGGACCGGCGCCTGCACGGTGTCCGGGAACTCGGCCGAGGGTGTGCCGGGCCGCGGCGAGTAACGAAACACGTGTGCGTAGGCGATGGGACTTTCCTCGAGCAGGTGGCACGTGGCCTCGAAATCGGCCTCCGTTTCGCCGGGGAATCCGACCAGGATATCCGTGCCAATGCCGAGGTCGGCCACGGCCCCCGCCGCGCGGTCAACCACGGCGCGAAACTGCGCGGCGGTATACACGCGGTTCATGAGCATCAGGATCGCGTCCGAACCGGACTGCAATGGAATGTGCAAATGCGGCACGAGTGCGTGTGCAGCGTCGTTCATCCGCTCGAAGAATGGCTCGAGAACCCCGCTGACCTCGATCGAGCTGATCCGGATACGGGCCAGGCCCCGGATCGCGTTGAGCCGATCGATCACGTCAATCAGTGTCCTGCCGCCGGCGTTGTACGCACCCACGTTGACGCCGGTGAGGACGATCTCCCGCGCGCCACGTTCGGCCAGCCGCTCGGCCTCTTGCACGAGATTCCCGATTGCCCGGCTGCGCGATCGGCCGCGCGCGTGAGGTACGATGCAGTAGCTGCACATCGAGTCGCAGCCATCCTGGATCTTGAGGTTCATGCGGCGACAGATGTCCGGGCCGGCGGGAGCGTCGATGGCGAATTCATCCGAAGCGATAGGATCGCGCACGATACGCGGCGCGGCGTTCTTGGCGTCGGACACGAAATCCAGGACGTCCAGTTTTCGATGGTTGCCGATGATCAGGTCCACGCCCGCGATCTCGGCGAGATCGAGACTGGCCAGTTCGGCGTAACACCCGATGACAGCAAGAAATGCTTTGGGGTTGGCACGCACGAAGGCGCGGATCATCTTGCGTGACTTGGCATCGGCCTCCGCCGTAACGGTGCACGTGTGGATGATGCCGAGATCGGCCGGCTCGCCGAAGGGCGTCAAGGTGTATCCGGCCTCGCGCAGTGTGTCGGCAATGATCGCCGTCTCCGACTGGTTGAGTCGGCATCCCAGCGTGTAGATGGACGCTCTCGGGCGGCTCGGCCTACTCATCACGCGTCGCCTCAAGCCAGTGGCCGTGGAAACCGGTGATGGTGACGTCGACGAGATCCCCAATGCCCACGGTGGGATCCTTGAGCGATACCGGGCGGTAACCATCCGTCCGGCCACGGAACGTGCCCGCCTGTTTCGGGTGTGCCCCATCGATCAAGACCCGTTGCGGCGTTCCGATGTAGGCACCGAGGAGTTCTCGGTTGATTTGCTCTTGGCGCGCAATGACACGCTGGAGTCGTTCCGCCTTCACCGACCGAGGCACGTCGTCCTCGAGCTGAGCCGCACGCGTTCCCGGCCGGACCGAGTACATGAACGAGAAGATCTGGCCGAACCGGACCTCATCGAGGACACGCAGCGTCGCCTCGAACTCCGCGTCGGTTTCAGTGGGGAATCCGACGATGAGGTCGGTGCTGATCTCGATGTTCGGAATGACCGAACGGGCGTAGCGGACCTTCGCGAGGTAGTCCTCGATTCGGTGGCGGCGGTTCATGATCTCGAGGATGCGGTTCGACCCCGCCTGGAATGGGAGATGGAGTTGATTGCAGAGGACGGGCTCGCGCGCCATCAGGTCCGACAGGGCGTTGTCCCAGTCCTTGGGATGAGGCGAGGTGAATCGGATCCGGGCGATGGGCAGCTTGACCAGGGCCTCGAGGAGTTCCCTGAAGTCGCAACCGTTGGCGTGATAGGAATTCACATTCTGCCCGAGAAGCCATATCTCCTTGGCGCCGCGAGCCACGAGTGAGCGCGCCTCGCGAAGGATATTCCCTGGTTCGCGGCTGATCTCGCGGCCCCGGACATACGGCACAATGCAGAAGCTGCAAAAGTTGTTGCAGCCCGTCATGATGGCAATGGAGGCACGGTGGTCGGCAACGAGACCCGCCTCTACCCAGGCGTCCGGAATGAAGTTCTGTACACTCGGCTTGCGGGGGCCCCACTCCGTCCAGGCCACGCGGTGGCCGGCACGGACGGCGTCTAGCATGTCCGGCAACCGAAAGTATTGGTCAGGTCCGAAGACCATGTCCACGTCCGGGTTGCGCTTGAGGATACTCTCGCCGAGTTGCTGGGCGACACAACCGCCAACGCCGATGACGAGGCCCGGCTTGGCCGCCTTCAGCGGATGCAGCGCCCCGAGGAAGCTGAAGACCTTGTTCTCGGGATTGTGGCGTACGGAGCACGTATTGACGAGGATTACGTCCGCCTCTTCCACCTCCGAAGTCATCGCGTAGCCCATGGCGCCGAGAATGGCTTCCATCCGTCGGCTGTCGTGCTCGTTCATCTGGCAGCCGTATGTCTGAACAAACGCCTTCATGATTCTTTCGACGCTGCTCGGCGACGACCGACGCCCGCCGGCCCTTCGCCCGCCGCTATCCAGACCTCAACAATGGCCTCGTTCCGTCATCTCAAGTGACCAGTACCGCCGTGCACCGCTCAGCGGACAGAGAGCCAATCCTCCGTCGGCGGCGCCACCGGTGTGACCCGCCGCGGCGGAGCCGGCCCAAGGGACAAGGCGCCATGTGGACTGCGCAAGCTTGCTTGCGCTTTGGCTCGAGCGGAGCTTGCTCCGCCGCCGGCGAATCCTACTCGCCGCACAGCCGGGCCAGCAAGCTGGCCCGAAGAAGAGCGGCAGCAAGCTACCGCAGTCCACATGGCCGCCGTGCTTCCTGTGAGATCCTTGTCCCGCCGCCCGGCGGCGCTGACCACTCGGAATCACAGAACGGGTGCATGGAAGCGCCGTTGCTTTGCACGGCTGCCATCATATCGCGTCAGGCGATGCTTGGCAACAGCGTCGCCTTTTCCGACGACCCCGGCGTTTCCTATAATGCTGAAGCGTTTTGCGCGCTCGAAGCGCCGACACAAGAGGAGGATACGGTTTGCGAAGAGTAGCATGGTACATTGCACCGCTGCTGGTGTTGGCCACCGGCTGCGTGACAACAGGCGGCGCCACGCAACGGACCGTCATCCGCGCCAAGGATCGCGTCGCGCCGGCGCTGGTGCACATTCGGCCCGTGAAACAGGTGTTCGCCCAGGGCAAGCGCGAGGAGATCCTCGTCCTCGGGAGCGGATTCATCATCTCGCCGGATGGCTATGTGGTGACGAACGAGCACGTCGTGGGCGAAGCGAGCTTTGTGGAGTGCGTCCTGTCCAACAAGGAGGAAGTCGAGGCCGAAGTCGTCGGTGCGGATCGCTATACCGATCTGGCGGTCCTCAAACTAGCTTCCGATGATCCGTTGCCTTTCGTGAAGCTGGGCTCATCAAGCGCGCTCGAGTCCGGCCAGACCGTCCTCGCGCTCGGGAGTCCACACGGACTGGCGCGATCGGTATCGCTGGGGATCGTGAGCGTGACGGATCGATATCTCGAGGAGCAGGATGACGTGGTGTCGCCGTACAACAACTGGATCCAGACCGACGCGGCCATCAACCGCGGCAACAGTGGCGGCCCCCTCGTCAATCTGAAGGGTGAAGTCGTCGGCGTGAACGCCCGTATGCTGGTCGGGGCCGAGAATGTCGGATTCGCCATTCCCATCGACACCGCGCGCGACGTTGTCGACCAGATCATCAAGCAGGGGCGCGTTTCCCGGAGTTGGGTCGGCGTGACGGTACAGGAGATGCGCCGCAAAACCAATGATCCCTCCGTGCGCGGCGTCATCATTGCCGACATCGAGCCGCTGAGTCCTGCGCAGGAAGCCGGTTTGAAACCCGGCGATATCATCCTATCCATCGCCGGTACGCTCACGAACGCTCGTTTCGAGGAAGACCTCCCGGCGATCCGCAAGTTGGTGGCCGACATCCCGGTGGGTTCGGAAGCGGTTTTCCGCGTGGCGCGCGGCGACGAGGAAATCGATGTTGCGGTGACGACGGAGGAGCGAAGCGACCTAAAAGGCGATGAACTCGAATTCGAGGAGTGGGGATTCACCGCCTCGGAATTGACGCCCGAGATGGTTCGCCGCGCCCAGTTGCCGGGCCGCACGGGGGTGGCCGTATCGGGTGTTCAAGTAGGCGGGATCGCATTCAAGGCCGGGCTCCAGCAAGGCGACATTGTGTTGAAGATGGATGATGCGGTGGCTGATAACTTGGCCGGTTTTCGTCGCCTGTACGAAGAGCGGATCGCGTCAAGCCAGCGCCTGGTGATGATGGTTGTCCAACGGGGCGCGGTATCCCGATTTGTGTTGATCAAGCAGACGAGCGAGGACGAGGCCGACGTCGAAATGGAACAGGAAGGGGAGGGAGAGAACAGCCATGTTGAGTAACTTAGCGGCCGCCGTGTTCCTGACCTTGTCCGTGGCCGGTTCTGCGTCGGGCGACGGCTTCGACCAGGTCATGATCGATGCCGCATTCAACCGAGTCGCCCCGGCGGTGGGATTGTTGACCTTCACTTCCGAGATCACGAAGTCGGCATCGGGTGAGCTGTCGCGGCGGGCGGGCAATGCGCTGGGTCTTGTGATCGCGCGCGATGGCCTCCTGATCACCCACGGCCACATCCTACAAGAGGATCGGGAGCCGGTGAACATCCGGTTCACCCTCGGCCGGGGCGAGGATGAGCAGGAATACGACGTCAAGCTTCTCAAGAAGCCGGACGATATCAATATCTGCTTTCTCCGGTTGGTCTCTGATCAACCGCTCGACTTGCCCTACGTCACGTTTCGCAGTGGCGGCACGCTGTCCATCGGCGAGCCCCTGATGATCGTGGGCGTTCTGTCGGAGACGTTGGATAACACCCAGGGCGTGTTCTTCGCGCGCGTCGGCGCGATCCTGGATAAACCGCGCGTAACATACTGTCTTGACGAAGCGCTGCGGTTCGGCTTCGTGACAGGGCCGGTCGTCAACACGGCCGGTGAGGTCGTCGGTGTCGTTGGATTCGATCTCTCGGTTCAGGAAGGGGGCGAACTCTACGTCCGGAGCGGCCACCCCCTGGTGTACCAAACGGACCTGTTTCGCCGCTATATCGATGAGCCCCCCGGCGAGCAGGAGGCCGTGGCCGATGTCCCGGACGCGTGGCTGGGCGTGTTCACGCAGCCGCTGACCGACGATTTCGCCGAGTACTGGGGCATGGAGAAGAAGGGCGGCGTCATCATCAGCAGCATCGTGTCCGGTTCGCCCGCCGACAAGGCGGGTCTCAAGACGGGCGACGTTGTTGTGGACTTCAATGGGATGCCGGTGCGGTCGAAACTGGATCGCGAAGTGCTCCAGTTCACAAAGCTGGTGCGCGAGACCGGCGCGGGCCAACCCGTGCCCATGACCTTCCTTCGAGAGGGGCAGCCCACGCAGATCGAGGTGATGCTCGAGCCTCGCCCGAAACCGGCCAGTGAAGCCATCGAGTATGAAGACCCCGTATTCGGCCTGACCGTCCGTGAACTGACGACGGATGTGCGAATCCTGCTGAACCTTCCGGACACGGTGCAGGGCGTGATCATTCGCCGTGTCAAGTCCGGCAGTACGGCCCAGCGCGCCGGCATGCGTTCCGGCATCATCATCTTGAACTTCGAGCGCCACCCGGTGACGAACATCGACGACTTCAAGGCGGCCGTCGATGCGGTGGCCCAGGATCGGCCCAACGAGATCAGCGTGTTCTGCCGCGCCGGCGCGGTCACCGGCTTCTTCCGGCTCGAGCCGCGCTGGAACGACGCCGCAGGCGAATAGAACCGCGACAAAGACAATCCCCCGGAGGTCCACGTCCAGAGACCTCCGGGGGATAGGTGTTTTCGACGAGTTGGCTAGGCGGGACTGGCGTCCTTAACCTTGCGTTCCTTGCCTTTGCCCCCGGCGTTGCGGCCCTGGGCCGAAGGCGAGATGTGCTTGCCCTGGAACCGCTGCCAGAGGTAGACCACCGGACTCGCAATGAAGATGGACGAATACGTACCAACGATGATGCCGACACTCAATGCAAGGGCGAAATCGTTGATACCGCTACCCCCGAAGATGAACAACACCACGGTGACAAACAGCGTGGTCAACGAGGTCAACAAGGTTCGACTGAGTGTTTGATTGATGCTCAGGTCCAGAATCTCGCCGAAATGCATGCCCCGTCCGCGATACAGCTTCATGTCCTCGCGCACCCGGTCAAACACGACGATGGTGTCGTTCAGCGAGTAACCGATGATCGTCAACAGTGCCGCGATGACGCCCATTGAGATCTCGCGCCCGAGCAGGGCAAAGATGCCCACGGTGATTAGAACGTCGTGAGCCAGGGCCAGCAGCGCCCCAATCGCAAACCTGAGTTCGAACCGGAACCACAGATAGGCAAGAATGAACACAAAGGCGCCCAGGATGGCTTTGATCGCGTCCTGCCGTAGTTCCTTTCCGACGGCGGGACCCACGGTTTCCACCCTATCCAGTTGCACGTTGGCAGAGTCGCCTCCCACCAATGAAGCCAGGGCCTCTTGCACGCGGCTCGAGATCGTCACGTCTTCGCCTTCGCGGGCGCTGAACGTGTTGGCGGTTTGGCCTATGCGGATGACGAACTGGTTCTTGCTTCCCTCGACATCTTCCGCCAACTCCTGAACGATGGGCGTGTAGAAGCCGACCTCCTCGAGTGCCGAGCGCACGGCCCCGACGTCAATGGTGCTGTCCGCTTGGAGACCGACGACCAGACTGGTACCTTCGGTGAAGTCCACGCCGAAGTTGTCCTCACCCCGCACGCCGAACACAATCAGGCCCACCACGATGACGGCCGCGCTTGCGGTGAACGCGAACCGCATCTTGCCGATGAACGGGATCTTGTTGTCCGGGCTGATGAGACTCATCATCGTGAGTTTGGACAGCATCTTGCGTTCGGTGAGGAAATCGAAAACGGCGTGTGTGACGACCAGCGCGGTGAACACGCTGGAGCAGATACCGATGCTGAGCGTTACGGCGAAGCCCTTGATGGGGCCCGTGCCGAATTGCATCAGCACGGCGGCGGCAATCAAGGTGGTCACGTTGGCATCCAGAATCGTGACCGTCGCGCGACTGTAGCCGCTATCGATGGCGGCCAACAGCGACTTGCCGTTCCGAAGCTCCTCGCGGATGCGCTCGAAGATGAGGACGTTCGCGTCGACAGCCATACCAATGGTCAGGATCAAGCCGGCCACACCGGGCAACGTCAATGTCGAGCGAAAGTAAGCCATCGCGGCCAAGAGCAGCACCGCGTTGAGCACGAGGGCGATATCTGCGACGAAACCGGCCAGGCGGTAATACACGATCATGAACATGACGACGATGATCAATCCGGTGATGGAGGAGATGACACCTTTGCGGACCGAGTCCGCGCCCAAACTGGCGCCGACCACGCCCGTGTAGTCCTCCCGGAGCTGGACGGGCATCGAGCCGGAGGTGAGCGCAATCGAGAGATCGGTGGCCTCCTCGGCGCCGAAATCGCCGGTGATCGATCCAACGTTGGTGATCTTGCTCTTGATGGTCGGGGCGCTGGCCACCACGCCGTCCACGACGATCGCCATGTTCCGGCCGATGTTGGAGCCGGTCACTTCGCCGAACTGGCGGGCCGCTTCGCCGGTGAACTCAAAGATGATCTCCCAACGGCCAGGGCTCTCCTGGTCGGGCCGCGCCGTGGCCATGCGCAGGCCCTCCCCCGTCATCAAAGGCTTCCGGTCCAGGACGTAAAGATAGTACCCCTTGTACTCATCCCACGGATTGGGCGGCTGACTGAGCGCAATCATCTTGTCCTCCGGCATGAAGCCCTCGATGGCCTCCGCCTCCTTGATGACGGCGCGGATCGTGTCGGCATGCTCCTCGGGCACACGGAACCAGGGCCGTCCCATGGTCGGCGGCAGGAGGAACGGGGTGAACCGATCCGGGAACTGATCCTTGATCTTCTTGAAGAGATCCGTGGTTTCATCTGTGCCGGCCGAGATGTGGAACGTGAGTAGGGCCGTCTTCATGATCAGACGCTTGGCGCGATCCACGTCTTTCTCGCCCGGCAACTGAATCTGAATCTGGCTCTTGCCAAGGGCCTGGATGATGGGTTCCTGGGCCTCGAACTCGCTGATGCGGCGCCGGATTCGCTGCAGGACGAGCCGCTGGATGTACTCTTCCGTGTACTCCTGGTCGATCTGTTCCTGGGTCAGATCGAAGCCGATAACCATGTGGACGCCGCCCTGGAGGTCCAGGCCGAGGTTGATGACGCGCGATCGATCGAACTGCGCCCACCGCTTGATGATGCGCGCCGCATCGCCGAAGACGGACGGCTCGTGGTACACGGCGTCTTCTTCCGCCCACAGCGCCTGGCGGGCCGTGCGTTGCTCCGGACTGAGCAACATCCAGCCGATGGTGGGATAGACAAGGACCAATCCGATCGCCACGGCGGCGTAGATTACAATAGTGCGTGAGAGATGTTTCTTCATGGGGGACTCCAGCCGTAACCAGACATTTGTTGTGAGATCTTGTGATTCGTGTCAGACATCAACGTATTCGCCGACCGGCCGACTCGCGGTCGACCGACGAAGCTGCTAGCCGTTCTCGCCCTTTTCGCCGGCACGCGATACCACTTGGGAGATCGCTCCGCGCAAGAGCTCCAGGGTTGTGTTGTCCTTCTCATCGACACACAGGATAACGGTCTTCTCTTTCAATCCGACGATGGTGCCGCAGATGCCCCCCGTGGTGACGACCTGGTCGCCCTTGGCCATCGCCGCCAGCATGGCTCGGCGTTCCTTTTCGCGCTTCTGATTCGGGCGCAACAAGAACATATACATGATGAGAAGAAACGCCGCGATCATGATCATCGGGCTCTGCAGAAAACTCTGCGGCCCCTGCGGCGCCGCACCGTCTGCCGGTGCGCCTTGGGCCTGGGCATAGACCTTTTGCCACACTGAGAGCGATCCTCCCTCGTATCAACGAGAATACCCGTCCTCAAACGGAGTAGCGTTCGAGAACGGTGCGCTTGAATGCCGGAAACCGGCCGGCCCGAATGGCCCGCCGCGCCTTAGCGGCCAATTGTACCATATAGAAAATGTTGTGTAAAGTATTGAGCCGCAACGCCACAATCTCACCGGCCCGATACAGATGACTCAAATACGCTCGCGTGTAGTTGCGGCAGACCGGGCACTCACAGGCGGGATCCAGCGGCCCAAAGTCCGTCGCGAATCGCTGATTCTTGATGTTGAGCCGCCCTTCCGATGTGAAGAGCGAGCCATTGCGCGCGTTGCGTGTCGGCATGACGCAGTCGAACATATCGATGCCCCGCGTAATGCCCTCCAGCATGTCCTCGGGGGTTCCTACGCCCATGAGGTACCGCGGTGCATCGGCGGGCAAATGCGGCACACTGTGCTCGACGGCCGCGTACATCTCGTCCTTGCTCTCGCCAACGCTCACGCCGCCGATGGCGTAACCGGGGAATCCCGTGTCCACCAACGCGCAGGCGCTCTCGGCGCGGAGATCCCCAAAGATGCTGCCCTGAACGATCCCGAACAGCGCCTGTTCGGCGGTATTCTGTTCCATCCAGCGCTGCTTGCACCGATTCGCCCATGCGAGGGTCCGCCGCATGGATTCGGCGGCAACCTCCTTCGTCGCCGGATAGGCGGTGCACTCGTCAAAGCACATGATCACGTCGGCGCCGATGGCGATCTGGTAATCAATGGCGTCCTCGGGCGTCATGAAGTGGCGCGAGCCGTCGAGGTGGCTCTGAAAGGCCACACCCTCGTCGGTCACCTTGTTGAGTGCGGCCAGGCTGAACACCTGGAAACCACCGGAATCCGTGAGGATGGGCCGATCCCAGCGCATGAAGGCGTGCAATCCGCCGGCCTGCCGGATCACGTCGAGGCCGGGCCGAAGATAGAGGTGATAGGTGTTCGAGAGGAGAATCCCGACACCCGCGTCCTCGAGATCCTCGCGCGTCATGGCCTTGACGCAGGCCTGCGTGCCCACCGGCATGAACACCGGCGTCTCGACCTCGCCGTGCGGCAGGCACAACCGGCCGGCCCGGGCGTCGCACGCCGGATCCGTCGCCTCGAGGGCGAAAGATAGCGCTCTTCCGTATGTACTCATCGATTTGGGTGCGCCCCACTCTCCGCCGGGCGATCCCATGGATGCCTCGGTGCCACGAGTATACCGAAGACCGGGCGTCCGTATCGACTCGGTGGGACTACCGCCTTCGCTTCTTCCTCGGCTTGGGTTTCTCGCACTCGCGCACCGATGCCTCGACCATGTCGGCGGCGGCGCGGATCTGCTGCTGGAGTAGGTTCTCCGGAATCTCCTTGACAAACCGGCTCGTCTTAGACAGGCGCCGCTTGCCATACTTCTCGCGCGCGAGCGCCTCGAACAGCGTCACGTGGCGCTTGGCCCGCGTTAACGCGACGTAGAACAGCCTGCGTTCTTCCTCGATTGCCGCGTCCGAGAGGCTCTTCTCATGAGGGAGAATTCCATCCTCGACACCGACGATGAACACGAAGGGAAACTCGAGACCCTTGGCGCTATGGATGGTCATGAGCGACACCGCATCCTGACGACGCTGCTCTTTGCTCTTGCGATCATCCGTCGAGACGAGGGCGCTCTCATCGAGGAAACCCGCCAATGTGGGTTCGGCCGCATTGGCTTCGTAGTCCGATACGGCCGTCAACAGCACTTGAACGTTTTCCCATCGTGCCTGAAACTGTTCGGGCGACTTGCCGGTTCGGATGAGCTCGTCGCGGTAGCCAATTCGGCCCACGAGTTCACCGGCCAGATCGGCGAGCGGAGTATTCCGCTCGCGGAAACGCTTCCGAAACTCCGCAATCAGCCCCAGAAACCGCCGAATGCCGATATCCGTGTTGGGCGCGAGGCCGCCTTGCCGCAGGAGCAAGGTCAGGCCTTTGGCCAGCGAGCATGACTCTGTCCGGCAGATCTCGTGCACCTGATGCAGGGTCACGTCGCCGATGCCTCGGCGCGGCACGTTCACGATGCGCAAGCAGGCGGCCTCATCATGGGGATTGGCCACGAGCTTGAGGTAGGCCACGATGTCCTTGATTTCCGCACGTTCGAAGAACTCCTGGCCCCCGAGCACGAGGTACGGGATTCCCGCTTGGCGAAAGGCTACCTCGAAAGGCCTCGATTGTATGTTCGAGCGGTAGAGCACGGCAAAATGCCGGAAATGGGCACCGGTCTTCTCCTGGATGTGCTGGAGCCAGGTTACCGCCTCTTTCGCCTCGGACTCCTCATCGCCCGTGACAAACCAATCGATGGGGCGTCCGGCGCCGAGCGTGCTCCACAGGTTCTTCGGTCGGCGCGCGACGTTATGGGAGATCACGTGGTTGGCCGCGTCGAGAATGGTTTTCGTCGATCGGTAATTCTGTTCGAGTTTGATCACGGTGAGTTCGGGGAAATCCTTTTCGAGGCTCAGGACATTGCCGATATCCGCGCCGCGCCAACTGTAGATCGACTGATCATCGTCGCCAACCACGCACAGATTGCGGTGTTCCCCGCTCAGGGCCTTCAGCAACTCGTACTGCACGCGGTTGGTGTCCTGATACTCGTCGACCATGACATACCGGAATTGCTGTTGGTAGCGTTGGAGCACCTTCGTGTGCTCGCGCCAGAGCCGGAGCGTGAGCAGCAGGAGGTCGTCGAAGTCGAGCGCGTTGGCCGCGCGCAGGGCCGACGTGTAACGCTCGTACACCACCGGTAGCCACTCGCGATACTTGCGCGACGTGTCGCCTTCGTCGGCCTCCGGTTCCGGCTCGTCGCCCGGCTCGATGCCGGCGTTCTTGAGTGTGCCGATTCGCTCGAGAAACGTGCCCGCGTCGAAGGTCTCGCGCACGCCGTCCATGTCCTCGAGACTCCGCCGCAAGAGCGTTCGCGCATCGCTCTCGGACGAGATCGTGAAGTTGCGGCGATAACCGAGGTGGCCGATCTCGGCGCGTAGTACCCGGACGCAGAACGAGTGAAACGTGGATAGGACGATACCGGACGCCAACTCGCGGCCTACGATGTCCGCGACGCGCTCGCGCATCTCGTCGGCCGCCTTGTTCGTGAACGTTACGGCGAGGATGTCTTCCGGTTGCGCGAGGCCCTCCGCAATGAGATAGGCGATCCGCGTCGTGATGACGCGCGTCTTGCCGCTGCCGGCACCGGCCAGCACCAGTACGGGGCCTTCGGTGTGACAGACGGCCGCCCGCTGTTGCGGATTAAGGCCTTCGAGGAGTCGGGCGTGTCGCGTGGTCAAGTCGAGCGTCCTTCCTTGAGCGTGATGAAGTAGGCGAAGAGGCGAGGATTATAGCATCGCAGAGTCTCACGCGCGAGCAGATCGGCCCTAATCGCACACGTCTCGGTTGTCCCTTTCGCGGGGATTCCCACCGAACGCCCCCGGACCCCCAGTCTTTGCAGATTACTACAACCCCCAATGCAACAGCCTTCGCGCGGCATACGGGGGCACACAGCAAGACCGATCTTGAAAACATCGGCAGGCGTCCCTAACATCATCGGAAACCGGCGCGCGACGGGCTCGGGCTGATTCATAGGGAAAACGTCGGTTCACATCCGCCGCGACGAGCTCCTAGCGGCCCACGATATCACCGCAAAACAACGAACAAGGAGAATCGCATGGCGAACCTCAAGTCCGGGAGCGGCGTATCGCTATCCGCCGCGCTGGTTGTTATCTTGAACTTGGCGTGCCCCACGTCGGGGGCCGTCGAGGGGGTGTCCAAACGTATGGCGGAGGCAAACTCCGACCATCCGCGCCTGTTCGCAACCGATGCCGAATGGCCTGCCCTGAAAGACAAGGTCCTGGGCGACCCCGCGCTGAAGGCGTGCAACGACTATGTGATCGCCTGCGCGGACGACATGATGGCCCTCGATCTGCTCAAGCGGGAGAAAGTGGGCAAGCGTCTGCTCGGGGTGTCGCGTACGTGTTTGCGTCGCGTGAGTTACCTCGCCTACGCCTACCGCATGACGGGAAGCGAAGTCTACCTGAAACGCGCCGAGCGGGACATGCTGGCCGTAACCGCCTTTGAGGACTGGAATCCGAGCCACTTCCTTGACGTAGGCGAGATGACCGCCGCCCTCGCCATCGGGTACGACTGGCTGTACGCGGCGCTCTCACCGGAATCCCGCGACGCCATCCGCACCGCCATCGCCGACAAGGGCCTCAAGGCGTCGTTCGGAAAACATGGGTGGATCAAAGCGGATAACAACTGGAACCCGGTGTGCCACGGCGGTATGGTGCTGGGCGCCCTTGCAACCCTGGAGAGCGATCCGGACCTATCCCAGCAGGTCGTCGCCAGGGCCATGGAGAACGTGCCCATCGCCATGCGCGAATACGCGCCCGACGGTGTATACCCGGAAGGACCGGGGTACTGGCTCTACGGCACGACCTTCAATGTGCTGCTCATTGATGCTTTGGAGAGCGCACTCGGCAGTAGCTTTGGGTTGGCCGACTTGGAGGGGTTCGACCGCACCCCCGGCTACTACCTCCATTCCGCCGGGCCTTCGGGGCTGTTCTTCAATTTCTCCGATTCCGGATCGCGCTCGGACGCCAGCCCGGCCATGCACTGGTTCGCCACACGGACCGGCGATCCGGGCCTGCTCTGGCGTGAAAAAGGGCTGTTAGATTCCCTCGCGGAGCAAACACCCGAAGGCGACGGCAGCGCCTCTCGGCTACTGCCATTTCTTCTTGTCTGGGGTCAGCCGCTAGGCAAGCTGGAACCGCCGCAGACGCTCCACTGGAAAGGTGCGGGCCGCACGCCCATCGCGTTGCATCGTACCGCCTGGACGGACGACGCGACCTTCGTCGGAATCAAAGGCGGGTCGCCTCACACAAACCACGCGCATATGGACATCGGATCCTTTGTGCTCGAGATGGACGGCGTACGCTGGGGCATCGATCTGGGCGCCCAGGGGTACGACAGCCTCGAATCGAAGGGGGTCGACCTCTGGAACCGGGCTCAGGACAGCGAACGTTGGACCGTGTTCCGCCTGAACAACTTCAGTCACAACACCCTTGTCGTCAACGGCGCCCTGCAGCGCGTCGACGCCAACGCGCCGATTACCGCGTTCTCGGACAACAGTGAGACGCCCTTCACCATCGTAGACATGGCGACCGCGTACCAGGGCGAACTCGACGCGGCGATGCGGGGCGTACGGCTCTACGGCGAAAGCGTGCTGATTCAGGACGAGATCGCCGCGCCCGATCGGCCCACCCACGTACGCTGGGGTATGGTCACGAACGCGACCGTATCAATGGATGGTTCCCACGCGACCCTCGAGCAGGACAGCAAAACGGTGTCCCTCGAGCTGCTGGCACCGGATGGCGTAGCCTTCAAGATCTACGACACCGAGACGCCGCCGCGCGACTACGACGCCGCCAACCCAAATACGCGGATGATCGGATTCGAGACCGACCTCGATCCGAAGGCGTCCCAAACGCTGCGCGTCTACATCCACTCCGGCGCGGCCGTAGAACCCGGCCCGGGTTCCGTGCCCCTGTTGGACTGGTAGCGCGTGGTCAGCGGGGGCGGGATTCAAACCCGCGACCTTATCTCTGGGTTGTGAGACCCGCTGGCCCGACGCCGTAACCCATCGGGCTCGCGCAACTATCGATCGAGGGCTGCCTGGATTTCCCGTAGGGTATATCGCTTCTTCTTCATGGCACGAATCTCTGCAATTCGCGCGACCGTATCCGGCGCATGAAGCTGATAGCCGGAGGCAGTGACATCGGCCACCTCCAGTAATCCCTATTTGGCCCAGTGTCGAATGGTGGCGTTCGCCACGCCAACGCGTTCTCAGTCTTGGCGGACGAATCAGTCCATTCTTTCCGACGACGATGCATAGGAAATCCTGCTTCTCTTCAGGCAGCGTACTTCGTAAGATCTTGTATTGCAGCGCCTTAACTCAGAGCCTCCACCATGCAGATGTGTCGGCCTTTTCCTCTCGTTCCAACGGTCCCCGTGGGACTGCAGATCCGGCGCGCGGCTGTTGGCTGCAACCACGCGAAGTCGGTGGTGGCCGTGCTGTCGTCGATGCGGTCAATAGCGTCAATAAGGTCAACGGCCCCACCCGCCCTGTGCAACGCACCGGAAAACGGGGACTGACTCCCTCCGAGTCCCCGAGGAGGGCTGTCTGTCCCCGATTTCCGGAACGACGGAATCGGAAAGCGCGAAAGCCGCTTTCCCCGAGTCCCCGAGGAGGGCTGTCTGTCCCCGATTTCCGGAAGAAACGGGGCGAATCAGCTGTCCCCGCCACGCAACGGGCCGGCGACGGAACACGAAGGATCCGTGGAATCAGCGCAGATTGATTCTGCGCAATGGGGCCGGTCTATCCCCTTTGGTCGCCCTCCGCACGCACACCCCCCTCAATCCCCCCGTAAACGGGGGGAGGGTTGGAAAACGGGGACTTCCATGATAGGTAGAAATCAATGGGCAGAGCAGGCGGTCTG
>DAIPKA010000034.1:0-74791 GCA_036769985.1 Candidatus Hydrogenedentota bacterium
GGGGTGACGTGACACGCCAAGGGCGGGGAGCTAGGTTTTAATGCGATTGCCCTGGGGGATTGCTGCGTTTCCCGGGACGGGGTCTGGAAATCTGGTATACTGCTGGAAAGGCGTAGCCGGGAAGGACGCGGCGATGATCACGTACCGCTGCGATGGGTGTGGCAAAGAACTCCGGCGGCATGCCCTGCGATACACGGTCGAGATCCAGGTGAAGGCGGCCTACGACAAACTCGAGATCGGCTTGGTGGACTTGGTGCAGAGCCATCGCGCCGAGATGCTCGACCTGATTGAGAAGCTTCGCCATCGCGATCCCAAAGAGATCGAAGAGACCATCTACAAGCACATCCGGTTGGATCTGTGTCCCGCGTGTCAGCGGGCCTTCATCCGCAGCCCCTTGCGCTTCCATCCGGAACAGGGTGGCGTAGACGCCGAGGTCGACATCGACTCGTTCCTCCGGTCTCTCGGCGTCTTCAACGCGCCGGACGATGGCGGCGACGCCGCCGACGACTAGGCGGTGGCGTCGGCATCGCGTGATGGCGTTACGCGTCGAGCCGCCGTACCCCATCAAGCACTTCCTTGAGAATGCCCTCGGTGTTGTCGGCATCGCTGGGCGAGAATTCGAGGCCGATAAAGGCGTCATACGCCGTCTGGGCTATCCGCGAGAAGAGGTATGGATAGTTGATCTCACCGAGCATGGGCTCGTGTCGGCCGGGATGGTTCGCGACGTGGAAGTGGCCGATCTGGTCGATGTGGTTGAAGATGTTGAGCGAGAGGTTGCCTTCGGTGATCTGCTGATGGTAGATATCGAACAACAGCTTGATCGCCGGACTTCCTACTTCGTGGAGGACCTGGAATCCTTCCGCCGAGGTGGCCAGGTAGTAGCCGGCATGATCGACGAGCAGGTTCAAGGGTTCGAGCACGAGTGTGATGCCTTCGTCCTCGGCCAGCGGGGCGGCCGCTTTGAGGGCGTCAACGCAGGCTGCGTGCTGAGCGGCGCGAGGCACATCCTTGAGCTCGTTGCCCGTTGTGACGATGAATCGCGTGCAGCCGAGGCGGTCGCGCACGGTAAGGCAGTCTTTGACGGCCTGAACGAAGGGCGCCTTGCCCTGCGGCGTCAGCATGGAGGTCGGCGCGCCCGAAAACGCCGTCTTGACGCAGCAGACGGCCATGGCCAGACCGGTGTCCTTCACAGCGCGTTCGATGGCGTCGAGGTCCTTGTTCCACCATCCCCAGAACTCGAAGGCCGGATAGCCCAAGGCGGCGACTCGAGGAATGCGGTCGGCGAGCGCGATCTCGGGCCAGAACATTTCGATGCAGACAGACGGTTTGAGCATGGTGTTTCTTTCCTTTCGCACGGCGCTTGACTCGGGATCCTGCGCCGGAACGCTACTCCTTGCCTTCGCTGTCGTCTTTTTTTGTGTCATCGTGAAGGGCGATCACGATCCACACGACGAGCACAACGACGACTAGCCCAAGGTAGGGGTAATAGAGACTCATCTCTCCTCGCGTGTCTCGTTGGCGCGAGACAGGACTCATGATAGCAGCCGGCCTGCCCCACCGCAAGCACCGAGCAAGGGCGCCCCGATTCAGGTAACGGAGAAGACGCTATAGCCTGCGCTCCTGCACGATCAAAGGATCGCCAGTGTACGCTTCATCTTTGCATGGCAGTAGCTGGCTTTCCGACTTTCTCTCTCCGCGTGTCCGGGGAATCAACGGGGAGGTCTCACTGTCGGATGTGGCATGCCGTCCCTTCACGCGAAGGCTACACGGCGTCTGACTCGCCCGACATTACGGTGCCGGTTCAGCGATAGGTTCGCTTGAAGGCCTCGACGCGTTTGCCGAGGTCCGTACCCGCGTCACCGGGATACTCGGCCAGGTCGACGGGAAAGCTGTGCAACACGAACGGCGGCAGCGGTTCGGGATCCGTCATGACGACCAGTCGACGTTCATCGCGACTGAATGCCACGCGGCTGGGCACGGCGTTCGCCGTGTTTGCCCGGAGCGCCGAATCCTGAAGCGTCAGGAGCTCTCGGCCCGTCTCGCAATCCCATAGGCGGAAGGTTCCATCGCTGCTGGCCGTAACGAGGCGCTTGGCGTCGCTCGTGAGCAATACCGCGCGGATGGCGCCGGCGTGCCCCTCGAAGGTAGCCAGCGGCGCGCGCGTGCCGAGGTCCCACAGGGCGGCCTTGTTGGCCCGGCCGCCCGTGACCAGGCGCGTGCCGTCGGCCGAGAAGGTGAAACAGGTCACCGCCCCGTCGCACGCCAGCGGCGGCAGTTCCTCGCCGCTCTCGATATTCCATAGGCGCAGCGTGTTCGTGAAGGCGGAAGCGGTGTTGCCTTCCTCGTGCCGTGCCGACTCGTTGCCCGCGAGCACCTGCGCGCCGTCGGGCGAGAATCCGATGCAGAGATCCTGCCACACTTCAACGTCCACCTCGCGCAGGACCTCGCCGGATGGCCCGTCCATCACCGACACCCGCAGCATCTTCTCGTGATCCGCGACGGCGCGACCGACGGCCAACGCGCCACCCCGATGCGCAAACTGGAATCCGTGCACGGCCTCGAGGCGTTGCCGGCGCTTGCCGGTCTTCACCTCGTAGATCTCGAGTACCGTGCCACCTCGAACGGCCAGCGAGGCCCCGTCGGCGCTGAACGCCAGTTCATGGATCGAGGACAACTCGGTCGTGAACTCGGCCGTGCGTTTACCTGAGGCTGGATCCCAGCACCGAACGTGCACCACCTCGGCGCCATCGGTCTTCTCGATAGCCGCCGATGCCAGCGTAGCGCCCTCGGCGTCACAGACCAGGCGAATCACTTTCGCGCTGTGCCCCTCGAGTTTATGCGCCAGTACGCCGGATCGCGCGTCCCACACGCAGACCGCCGGGCCGGATGCGCCGGCCAAGAAATCGCGCGCGGCGCTATATGCCACGGCGTTGACCGCAAGGTCCAATCGATCCAGGTCCGAGGCGACATCCCAGACCTTGGTAACGCCGTCATAACCCGCCGTAGCCAGGCGCGCGCCGTCCGGACTGAACGCGAGCGAGAACACGGCGGCGTTATGGCCCCGCAACACGCGCAGTTCTGTGCCCGTCGAGGCGTCCCACACTTTGGCGAGACGATCCGAACTTGCCGTTGCGACGAACCGCCCGGAGGGATCGAACTCCACCGCGTGAATCGTGTCCAAGTGCGCACGAACGTGGAACTCCTCGGCCGCCTTGGCCACGTTCCACCCCGTCAGCGTGCACTTGTCGCGCGAGGCCGCCGCCAACCGTCCGCCATCCGGACTGAAGGCCACTGCGCTTGGGTAGTAGATACCCGTCGGAATCGTTCCTTCCTTCGTCCAATCGGGCAGCTTCCAGATCGTGAGGTCCGCGTCCGTGCCGATCGCTGCGCGCACGCCGTCCGGACTGAATAACGCCGCGTGCACGAACGGCGGCGCCGGCAACGAGTGCGATGCCGTCACCTCGCCGGACGCCGCGTCGCGCAATTCGAGCCGGTTTTCCCAACTCCCCGCACCAAGAACCGATGCCGCTGTCAGCAACCGGCCGCCATCGGAGCTGATCGCGAGCGTGAATCCCATATTGCGCTCGATGGGTACCGAGCTCAGTTCGCGCTTGGCGTCGACGTCCCAAACCCTGACCGTCTTAGCGTCGGTGCGGGCAGCCAGACGCGTGCCGTCCCGATTCAGCGCGATAGCATGGCCCCATTCGTCGGTCTTCTCGATCGTGTCGAATGAGAACAACGCGGTGCCGATGGCGGTATCCCACACGGTGATCGCCCCATCACCGGCCATGGCCATCCGCCGGCCATCCCCGCTCAGCGCCATCGCACAACCAAAGCCGCTCTTGTCGGCCAATGGATGGAGCGGCGAACCGTCCCCGGCAGCATACACGCCCAGTGTCCCGTCCACGGAACCGAGTGCCAACCGCTCGCCATCGCCAGACCATGCCACGAACCGGCCGCCGGCCGCGATCGTCATGCGGTCGGCGTTGCTGAGATACTGCAGCCTCCCCCATTCCCATGCCCGATACGGCTCGGGACACCCCGCGAGCAACTTGCGCGCTTGCGCAAGGCGACGTTCGTCGAGGCATCGCTCCGCGAGGGCGGTGTTCGAGCCATACAGCTCGCGCTGGGCCTCCTGTCTCGCTGCCTGTTCGGCCTGTCGGGCCTCTTCGGCACGTTCGCGCGCCTCGGCCTCCTGCTGTCGCGCGACCTCGGCCACATCCCGCGCCTCCTCGGCCAACTGCCGCTGCTCGACCGCCACCCGCTTCTGTTGGACCACCCGGACGTACGAGTACACGCCCACTGCCAGCAACACCACGAACGCCGCGGCGGCCGTGCTCAACGCGGCCCGGTGCTTGCGCACAAAGCGGCCCATGAGCTCACGCAACCGGTAGTCATAGGCCCGCACCAATCCGCCCGAGAGGAACTGGTGAATCTCCTCGGCCAGTTCGGTTGCGTTCTGATAGCGTTCGCTGGGCTCCCGGGCCATGGCGCGTTCGCAGATGGCTATGAGTTCGGCCGGCGCCTTCGTCTCGATCGCGCGGATGGGCCGGGGCGGCTCGGCGACGACCTTGGCCAGAAACTCTCGGGCCGTCAGCCCGACGAACGGAACCTGGCCCGTGAGCAGCGTGTAGAGCACAGCCCCCAGCGAGTAGACATCGGATCGTTCATCTACCTCGTCGACTTTGCCCAGGGCCTGCTCGGGCGGCATGAAGTAGGGCGAGCCCAAGGCCTGGCCGTACAATGTCTTCACGGTGGATTCCTCGGCCACGCCCAGGGCCTTCACCGTCTGGACGAGATCCTTCGCGTGGATATCCTTCTTGCCCCGCGCCTTCGCAATGCCCCAGTCAATCACCACCGTCTCGCCGAATTCGCCCACCATGACGTTCTTCGGCTTGATGTCACGGTGGATAACGCCACGGCTGTGCGCATAGCTGATCGCCTGGCACAGGTTCAGGAAATGCGTGAGCAAGGTGAGGCGTCCGGCCCAACCGCCAGCCTCCTGGATCGCCTCCTGAAGCGTGCGGCCCTTGACCAACTTCATCGTGTAGTACAGGCTGCCGTTCTCGCGATACCCCAACTCATACACCGGCACGATCGAAGGGTGCTCGAGCTGGCCGGTAACTTTGGCCTCCTGCACGAACCGAGCGAATGCCGGAATCGTCAGCCACTCCGATGTAGGCGCGCCCGATACCGAACCATGCCCGACGAGTTGCTCGGGCAGCAATTCCTTGAGGGCGACATCGCGGCCAATGTGCTTGTCGCGCACGAGAAGGATCCGGCCCATGCCCCCGGAGGCGTACTCGCGAATCTGCGTGTAACGGCCAGGATGCTCGCGCACCGCGGGAATCTCGTCGGCGCCTTCACTCACCGCGCCGCCCGGTATCGTCGGCGTCGTCTCGGGCGCCCCCGGGGCCAGCGAATCGCCGAAGGTGCGTTGCACTTCTTCGTCGCCTCCGAACGCGGTGAGGGCGGCCGTGGCGTTGCCTTCATAGACCTTGGCCGCACTGTCCACCATCGACTCGATCTTCTCGCGGTCGCTCTCCGTAAGCGCCCCGGCCGCCACCAAGCGCTGGCCGAGATCCGACTCGGGATCGTGCGCCCACTGCTCGGCCGTTTGTCGCAGCCGCGATGCCTTCACCTTCTTGAGACGCATTGCCAGCACGCCAAATAGGATGTTCCGGTCGCGTTCCACGCCCTGCCCCTCCTTCCAGCCGTCCAGCATACCCGATACTGCTTAAGTCGGGCCGTGTTTCCGCAATCATTGTGCGGACGCTCCGACAATGCTGTCAACTTGAGAGGCCGCTTCTTCCGTAAGGCTAGGAATGGCCTCGTGATCCCAGGTCCATCAGGTCTTTCCTATACAACCTCGACGGCTAAGTTGCTGGTATTCAAGACATTGGGGTGTGCGCCCGCAACGCATTTGCTTTACAGGCCGTCGCGCGTATGTTATTCTTAGGGCATGGAGGGGTAGGGTGATATTATGAAGAAAACGTACGCGTGGGTCGTGGCGGCTATCGGAATTGGGGTGGTCATCTGGGGCTGCACAACGCAACAGGGCCTTGTTCGCGAAGGTCAAGAATATGGCGTCACAAAAGGTGTCTTCCACGGACGGTGGTGGAACTACTACGAGCGCGGCTGTTCCTATCAGGCGGGCGGGTTTCATGAGGAGGCCGCGGCCGATTTCGAGGCGGCTATCAAGATGCGCTCCGAAGACACCTGGCGCGCCCGAACCTACGGCATGCACTACGTCGAGTACTTCCCGAATCGCGAGTTGGGCATAGCCCGCTACCATCTGGGTCAGCTCGACGCTGCCGAGCAATCCCTGCAGCGTTCCCTCGATCAGACCGACACGGATCGCGCGCATTGCTACCGAGACCTCGTCACGCGCAAACGCATCGCGCTGGGCGAGGTCAACGACGGATCCGAGCCGCAAGTCTCGACTTCTGTGGATCGCAAGACCCTGATTGCCTGTCGCGAGTTGCCTTTCGAGATCCGGGCAAACGACGACGTGGGCGTGGCGGCGGTCCAGATGAATGGTAAGGCACTGCCCCAGCGAGGCAGTTCCGAGGAGGTCGTCTTTAGGGAAGAGGTGATCCTCGACGAGGGAACCCACGAGATTGAAGTCGCCGCGAGCGACCTCGCCGACAAGGAATCCAAGGAGACCGTCGAGGTCGTGGTCGATCTCACGGGCCCGACCATCGGTATCTTCACCCCCATCGATCCCACCGTTACCGAGAACGTCACGGTCAAGCTTGATGGTGTGACCATCGACACGAACGGCGTCACCTCGGTGGCGTTGAGTGAGCGTATCCTGGCCGAATCGACCGGCGAGCCCCGCCTCGAGTTCAGCACGGAGATGCCTCTGACCGGCGGTGAGAACTCCTTTGTCGTTGTGGCCAAGGATACCGCCGGTAACGAGACGCGCTCCTCCCTCAAAGTCTTCCGAGGCCGGCCCGACTCGACCGAAGCCCGGCTATGGCTCATCCGGCAGAAGGCGCCTCACCTCCTGGCCTACGCGGCCAACGGGTTCCCCGAGATGCTGCCCGTCCTCGACTTGGCCCTGGCCGAGACCGAAGGCGCCCCCGTCGAGATCCACCTCAAATCGCCCGATCCGGAACGCCCCTACCGGCACAACCGCACCCTGCGTATCTCGGGTGACATCGTTGCCAAGACCAAGGTGGCCTCGCTTAGCATCAATGGCGAACCTTTCGAGACCATCACCGGCGCCCCGAAAGAAAGCTTCAACCGCCGGATTCCCATCGATACTGACGAATCGGACGGTGAGAACGCCAAGGCCGTCATCACCATCGCGGCCACCGATGACGCAGGCCACGAGGCCACAAGCGCGTTCGAGGTCGCCATTCGTCCCATCCAGTTGAACAGCCGCGATTCGAAGATGCCCGTGGCCGTGCTGGCCTTCGGCGGCAGCGATCTCGACACGACGACGTGCGACATGCTGCGCGTGACGACGGAGATGAAGCTCTTCGATAGCGATCGATTCCGGATGCTCGATCGTACGCGCTTGCAGGACGTTCTCACCGAGCAGCAGTTGGCTGCCGCCTTGGCCGACCCGACCCAGGCGATTCAACTCGGGAAACTGACCAACGCCCAGGTCTTCCTCGTGGCCGACGTCTTTCCCCGAGATCAGAAGGGCATCGAGGTCAAGGCGCGCGCCATTAGCGCCGAGACTTCGGATATTGTGGCAACCATGGACGTGTTCGTCGAAGATCGCGAAGACAGCGCCAAGGTGGATCTCGCGTGTCGCACGCTGGCGACACAGGTCGTGGATCGATTCCCGAGGCTGTCGGGCGAGCTTCTGTCCGTTCGGCCCAATCCGAGCGGCGACGAACTACTCGTGAGCTGGACCCAGGAGGACGGCATCGTCGAGGGGATGTACATGCTGGTTGTCCAGGAAGGTGAGCCCTGGATCGACGAACAGACCGGCGAAGTACTCGAGCCGGGCGAGATCGTCGAGGTCAGCAAGGCCCGCATCGACCGAATTCTCACCAGCGGCAGCAAAGCCGTAGTCGTCCAGCGCACGGCGGAAGGAGTCGAGATTGTTCAAGGGATGGCGGCGGTCACCATGTAGCGTCTTGATTTGCGGAGCGCTGATGCTCGTAGCCCCGGCGGGTTGGGGCCAGATCCAGATCAACTCCTCCCCCAACCTCGTTGGCAGCGGCGCACGGGCGCTCGGTATGGGCGGCGCATTCATCGCCGTCGCGGACGATGCCACGGCCGCCTCGTGGAATCCCGGCGGATTGACCCAGCTCGAACGGCCCGAGATCTCGGCGGTGTACAGCTTCAAGTGGCTCGGCGAGGAATTCGCCCATACCACCTTCATTGCCCCGAAAACCGGATACGAGGTCCATCTCGACGACTTCAACTATCTCAGTGTTGCCTACCCGTTCAAGCGCACTATCGCCGGTCGCAACTTCGTGCTCAGCCTCAACTACCAACATAAGTTCGACTTCGACCGCGCCTTCCAATTCCAAGCGCGCTCCCCACTCACCGCCCTCGGGGGCGGCCTCTTCTACCACACGAATTACGACATCCGCTACAAACAGGAAGGGAGCCTCTCGGCGCTATCCCCCGCGTTCGGCTTCGAGATCACCAACAAGCTCTCGTGCGGTCTCGTGGCCAATCTCTGGGACAGCGACCTCATCTCCTCGAACGGATGGGAGTCCTACACCGAAGGCCGCGTGTGGGGCCATCTCAACAGCGGTCTCGGTGGCATCGGGCGTTTGTCCACGTACGAGGAATACGAGAACTTCCAGGGCACGAACTACACCGTCGGTCTCCTATACAAACCGATGGAGCGACTCAGCCTCGGCGCCGTCTATCATGCCGGATTCAAGGCTCACGTCGACTACACCCGGCGCTACACATCGCTCAACTACCCATTCCCCGTATTCAACATCGTGTTTCCCACCTACCGCAGCCGCCTCGAAATCGAGTTCCCCCAAGCCTACGGCCTCGGTGCCGCCTATCGGTTCGCCGATGAGAAGCTCACCCTATCCCTGGACGTCACCCGCCGCGACTGGGATGACTTCGTGCAGACCGACGACCAACTCGGCGGCCGCGGCCGCATCTCGCCCATTACGGGCCTGCGCAAAGACATGAGCCCACACGATCCCACCTACTCGGTGCGGCTCGGCGCGGAATACGTCTTCGTCGACGCCACCAAACCCGTCCAGAACTTCCTGCCCAGCCTCCGCGGCGGCCTTTTTTACGATCCCGAGCCGGCCAGCGGCCGCAAGCAGTTTCTCTGGTGGGTCAAGGATGGCGATGGCAAGGTCGACGACTACTACGGTGTTACACTGGGCGCCGGCGTCCTCATCAAGAACCGTGTCAACATCGATGCCGTGTACCAATATCGCTGGGGCTCCGACGTTCGAAGCGAGACGATCCGCACGCCCAATCGGATCATCGAGAGCGGCTTCAAGACCGACGTCGACCAACACGCCGCCTACGTCTCGACGGTCATCTACTTCTGAGACGTGCGCGCCGGCCTCGGGTCCAGGCTATGGACGATAGGGACCGAATGGACTCGATGGACTGGGATGTACGCCGCCGCTCAAGCCATTTTTCACATGCCCTTTCCGTCCATCCGGTCCGTATTGTTGATGGCACCCGCCCCAGCTACCCGGCGGTGGCCGCCTGGCCAGCTCGAGGCAAACAGCCCCATCCTATTTCTTCTCTCCCAGCTTGTCGCGCCATTCCCGGAGGCGTTCGAGGGCCTCTTCGCCGAGGCCGCGCTGGGCAGCGCCGGAGGTGTGTGTGGGTTCCGAGGGGGGCGCCGGCTTGCGTGTAGACGCCTTGCTCTGGCCCTTCGGCGCTGACTTCGGAGGTGAGGTGGCTGGAGGCTTCTCCGGCTCGAGCCGCCGCCGCATCTCGGCGAGTCGCTCTTGGGCGTTCTCGTCGAGGCCCCGGCCTTGGGATCCGGAGGTGTACGTCGGTGGACTCGGCTCGACGACTCGCCGCGTCACACGCGGGCTTCGGAGCTTTCTTGTGGAAGGGCGCGCGGGTGGCGGGACAGGCTCAGGAGGCTTGAGCGCGTTTCGGATCTCGCGGAGGGCCGCCTGTGACGAAACGTCGAGTCGCGCCTCGACGCGCTCCGATGAGAAGGATCGGTAGAGCCGCTCGGGCCGCTGCGCCGATGGCCTTAGTCGGACCGGCGGTCGTTGTGCCTCGCGCTCGGCCCGGCGAAGCTGGTTTCGGAGGAACCGCAACTGCTCGACCCAGGGGAGGGCTTCGAGTCCCTCCGAAACCGTGGGCGACGTAGACGCCGGCCCTTGCGCTTCGTGCCCCGCGTTGGCAGGAAGCACGCGCTTCTTCGGAGTGGGTCGGCGATGGAGTTTGTCCCGCAGCTCACCGAGCCGACGGACCACCTCCGCCCCCAGTCTTTCCTCAATGCGCCGAGCCCCGCCCGTTTCGCGGCCCTGCCGGAGTCTCCGCGCGATGCTCGCCCGCGCTTCGAGCACCGAGCCCAGGAAGTTGTAGGGCGACATGACCTTCGCGCCCATGCCGGCGCATACGGCGCGGATCGCACGATCCGCCGTAACCACCATCACGCTCGCGCGATCCGCCGCCAGAAACACCTGGCGCTCGATCACGCTGTCTGCGGTCTGGCCCGCGGCGGAGTACGTGGCCCGAACCCCGCGCGGCAGGGGGCCGGCCTTGCGTTCCTCGAGCCGGCCCTGGCCGTCAAACACGATCACGGCGGTCGTGCCGCCACTGGTGGAGCAGAAGTGCCCGGTTCGTTCAATCAGGGCATCTCGGGCCGCTTCGAAGCTCTCGTCGGCGAGGTGCCGCAGCGCGTCCGAATGGTGAATGACGTTGTAGCCGTCGATGTAGTATGTCCAAGACATGGCCACCCCGGGAAGGAAGCGGACTAGTCGACGTACTCGCGCGCCACGCGCCAACCGAGTCCGGTGAGGATATCGTTGGGCACCGTTCCGGCAATCTTTGCCAGTTCCCACGGCGTGATTGTTTCGCTGCCGTCGGTTCCGATCAAGGTGACGGTATCGCCGAGGCGCACGTGTTCGAGCCCGGTGACATCCACCACGATCTGGTCCATGCAGACGCTGCCGCGCACCGGGCAGCGCACGCCCCGCACCAGCACTTCGGCCCGATTCGCCAGGTGATAGCGGTAACCGTCCGCGTAACCCACCGGCACCACAGCGACCCGCATCCGCGCCTCGGCCCGGTACGTGCGCCCGTAGCCGACGCTCTGGCCCGCCTCGATGTCCTTCAACACGACGGTTTGGCTGATCCAGCGCAGCACAGGTCTCAACGGGCTCTGCTCGGCAGGGATATCGTAAGGCCACACGCCATACGTCATGAGTCCGGGCCGAACCATATCGAAGGCGGCATGCGGATAGTTCACAATCCCGGCGCTGTTCGCGGCGTGGGCGAAATCGTAGGGAAGCCCGGCCTTGTCTGCGTCGCGCAGGAGCTTCTTGAACGCGCGAATCTGCTCGAGCGTGAACGGATCGTCTCGTATCTCGGCCTGGGCGAAATGCGTTGCGATGCCCTCGATATCAATCTGTGGCAAACGGACCAGGTACTCCATCGTGTCCAGTGCTCGCTCAACGTCGACGCCTTGGCGCCCCATACCCGTGTCCACCTTGAAATGAATCGGAACCAGCCTGCTCATCCGCCGGCCGATCTCGCTGAGCCGCTCGGCAAAGGCCGGCTCGGACACGGTCACTCGGAGATCGTGCTCGACGGCATCCGCCAAGTGGCTCTCGCTCGGCTGTACCAACACCAGCACCGGGATGTGGATGCCGGCCTCGCGCAAAGCGATGCCCTCGGACACCGTGGCCACCGCGAGCATGTCCACGCCGCAATCCACGGCGTGGCGCGCCAAGGGAATGCCGCCCAGTCCGTACGCGTTCGTCTTCACGACAGCCATGATGCCGCACTCGCGGGGAATGTGATTCCGAACGACGTCAAGGTTGTGTCCGTACGCGTTCAGATCGATGATGGCGCGAGAACTGGCCGGCATAGGTGTCAGGTCTTCCGTATGTCCAGGGCGTCCCAATTGGCGTGCAGGATCTGCGCGCCTGAGTACGCCGTGTAGAGGGCGATCAGCACGATGGCCCAGAACGATACCGAAAGGAGCGCGTCTTTCGAGAAGGCCACCGCCCGGGGAAATCGTTGCGCGATACCGCCAATGGTATCCAATTGACGGACCACGATGGCCAAGAGCAAGGCCCCAAAGGCGTATCCCATCTGGAGCCCCGTCTTTGCTTTGCCGTACTTGTTCGCGGCAATCACCACGCCGTTGCTCGCGGCGAGCAACCGCGCCCCCGTCACCAAGAACTCGCGGCCCAGGATCAGCACAATCGTCCATGCCGGAATGTCGAGGTACCGGTTTTCCATCAGCATGATCAGCGCCGCGACCACCAACACCTTGTCCGCCACGGGATCCAGGAGCTTGCCGAAGTTCGTGATGAGGTTGCGTGATCGCGCGATGCGGCCATCGTAGTAGTCCGTGACCAGCGCCACCAGAAATAAGGTCAGCGCAATCACCTCGCACACGAGACTCGAGAACGACATGAGCACCACGTAAACGAGGGCGATGATGACACGCGCCAATGTCAATTGATTAGGCAGATTCATAACGGGGTCTATTCTAGCAGAACCCACCCCAAGTGCAAGCGGTTTGTGATCGCCACAAACAACCCCAAGCGGCTAGCGGTCGCCGTCGTACGAAGAAGGCGGAACCACCATCTCGATGGTATCCGCTTCCACCCGCCCTTCCTCGATGTTGCTCTTGGGCCATAACACCAAGGCGTAGGTCACCCATCCCAACAGGAGAATCGCGAAGATCGTCGCCCACGTGAGCAGCTCTTCCTTCAGGACGACCAGGCGCGCCTTTCGCTTCTCCGCCACGGCCGGAACAACCCGCGGCGTCGTGCCCGCACAGGCCCGGAAGCTATCGAGAAACCGCTCGGGTGCCAGCCCGAGAAATGTGCAGTACGTCCGCAAGAACGCCAACGCGTAGCAGGACGCCGGTAGCGCATCGAAGTTGCCGCCCTCCAACGCTTCGACGTACGCCCGGGGAATACTCAACTCGAGGAAGACATCTTCCGTGCTCAGCCCCAAGGCTTCTCGCCGATCACGAAGCTCATCTCCCGGATAGTGAGCGTTCTTCATGCTACCTCGTCTTCGCTGCGCGGTAGACTCGTGAGTATCTCCCGAGCCTTACTACCGGTGTGCGGGCCGACAATCCCCTTCAGTTCCATCATGTCAATTAGCCTCGCGGCTCTAGTATAGCCTACACGAAGCCGTCGTTGCACCATAGAAATGGACGCCTGTCCGGTTTCCAAGACCACCCGGACTGCATCGTCGAACAACTCGTCCGTCTCGTCGAGGAGATCTTGCTTGCTTTCCTTCTTCTCGCCGAAGGTCTGCACCTCGTCGCGGTACTGCGGCGGCGCCTGCGTCTTCAGATACCCGATGAGCGATTCCATCTCGCGGTCGCTCACGAACGCCCCCTGAACCCGGATCGGCTTCGATCGCCCGGCCGGAAGATACAGCATGTCGCCCCGGCCGATCAGCCGCTCCGCCCCGATCTCGTCCAAGATGCATCGGCTATCCACCCGCGACGACACCTGGAACGACATCCGCGCCGGGAAGTTGGCCTTGATCACCCCCGTCAGCACGTCCACCGACGGCCGCTGCGTCGCGATGATCAGGTGAATTCCCGTCGCGCGCGCCAGTTGCGCCAGACGGGCGATAGCGCCCTCGACTTCCGCCCGGGCCAGCATCATGAGGTCCGCCAGCTCATCAATGATGCACACGATATACGGCAGCTTTCGGTTTACGGTGAATGACTGCTGCGCGCCACCCGCCGCCGCGACCATCTCTATCTCGCCGTTCTCCACCCGCTCGTTATACACCTCGATGTTCCGGACCCGGAGATGGGCAAACAGCTTGTACCGTTCTTCCATTTCATTGATCAGCCAGTTCAGCGCCGTCGACGCCTTTCGCGGATCCGTGACTACCGGCGTCACCAGGTGTGGAATATCGTTGAAGATCGATAACTCCACCATCTTCGGGTCGATGAGCACGAACTGAAGCTCATCGGGGGTATTCGTGAACAGCAGGCTTGCCAGGAACGTCTTGATGCATACCGTCTTGCCAGCCCCCGTCGCACCGGCCACCAGCAAGTGCGGCATCGTGCTCAGATCCACGTCGACCACCTCGCCGGCAATGTCCTTGCCCAGGGCCAGATTGAGCCGCGCCTTGCTGTGGTGGAATGACTCGGACTCGAATAGCTCCCGCACCACGACCGGCTCGGGCACCTTGTTCGGGATCTCGACGCCAACGCGGCCCTTCCCCGGAATCGGCGCGACCACGCGGACGCCCTGCGCCTTGAGCGCCAACGCAATATCGTCGGCCAACGCATGGAAGCGACTCACCTTGATGCCCGGCGCCGGTTGAAGCTCAAACCGCGTGATCGTCGGGCCCCGTACCACTTCCGTTACGCGCGCCTCGATGCCGAACGTCTTGAACGTTTCCTCGAGGTGAACGCTGACCTGGCGAAGCTGCTCGGTCAAATCAGTCACAATCCGTGCAGGCGGCGGATCGAACACGTCGATAGGCGGCTTCGTGTATTCCTTGGGATACTCGTAATCGGGCGGCAGTTCCTGCGCCTCGGTGGTCTTGCACCGCAATACGGCCCGTTGCCGCGCATCCCCCGCATCGAGACCCAGCAACGCCTCCAGGCCAAGCTGCGTTCCCGAAACTGTCGGCACGGTCGCCGGCTGCGCTTCGTCCGACACCTCTTCGAGGTCGGTATCCTCGTCCTGCGCCGACACAGCGTCCCCCAACGCATCCTCGAGATCCGGCTGCATCCTGGCCGTAGGCGGCTCTGCGATGGCCTCGAAGGGCCGATACTCCGCTGCCTCCGTTTCGTCGGTCTTCTTCGTCTTGCGCGAAGCCTTGGGAGGCGCCGCGATCTTCGTCGTGGGCTCGTCACTATCCAGACCGGAGGCCGGCACATGCGTTCGGATAAGGATGCGGCTCAGGTCGTCCTGCACCGTGTCCGGCGTCTCCTCCTCGGGATATCCCGAAGACGCCTGACTCGTTGTGGCCTCGGGCACCGGTTCCGCACGCAGGATCCGCTCCGCGGCCTTGCGGAACGGCTGCCGCCGCTGGAGCCTTCGCTCCTTGTGGCCTTGCCATTGCTTGCGAAGCCAACGGAAGGAACCCCGCATTCCGCGCGCCGCCACGAGTGCCAAGTCGTGGAACAGCTTGAACAGGCGCACGAACAGAAACTCGGTGGCCAGCAGCACGCCAATGGCGGCCAGCGTCGCCGCGATCACGTTCGCCCCAATGACGCCGAAGAAGCGCAAGAGGTGATCCCCGACAAACGCGCCAAAGGCGCCCCCCGGCGCTGTGCAATCCGTTCGCGCCAGAAGATTCACGTGCAGCAACCCGGCCACCGATCCTACCAGCAGGAACATCCCCAATAGCCGAAGAGGAAACCGATCGAACGGACGATTCCTGAACAACATGATGCCCCAGACGCAAAGCAAGAAGTAGAGAAGATGCGACGCAGGGCCCACCAACATGCTGAGCACCCCCGCCGTCATCGCACCCGCAACCCCAAGCTTGTTCGGCACTTCCGTGATGCCCGCAAAGGAACGGCGCGGCTCGCCCCGGTAACCGTCCGTCACGAGTGCCAGGAAGAGCAACGCCGTGAGCAGAAGCACCACAAGCCCGGCAATTTCTCGCCACCGCTTGTTCTGGGGACCTGACTCCGAACGCATTTCCGACCCCTAAAACAATGATATCAAAACCGTTGGCGCAAGTATGATAACAGAGAAGACCCCAAAACGCAACAAAATATTGTGGTTAATTCTGATATGAACCACTAGGTGTTGATTATCGTGGGGAACCCCGGGGCGGTATTCTGGACAAAGCTGCGAAAGCGCGGGCCAAATGTCCGGAAAAGACCCCTTCAATGGCAACGAAAGATCTCGAAATAAACAATATAATGTGGTTTGGAAATATATGCATACAATATGTTGTGATTTGCCTATTCCGAGAAAACCCAATCCCGCGTACCACTTCCCTCTTGTCGGCGCTTCCGCAGCTCGCCTCCCGCCTCCATTCCTCTTGCCGATACAGCCCATGGTGCTCAAGTCTGATCGGCTTGGGATGCTGGGGCGGGCCGCCTCCGGGTTGAACGGGATAGTGGACTCTCTGCTAGATTCTCCCTGGCAGACCGCCGACACGTGGCGAACCGAAGCGAGGAGGCCTCATCGATGAAGAGCCCGTTTAGCGTTCCCGTAACACCGGACTGGCAGGGCCTGGTCAAGAGCGTTCTACGCGACGGCATGCCGGATCGTGTCCATCACATCGAGTTGTTCCTGGACGGAGAGATGCAGGACGAGATCGCGCGGCGGTTCGGCGTTCTCGACGGTCTCGACGCATCGGACCCGTATTTCGCCGAGAAGAAGCAAGTGGCCCTTCAGTCCTTCCTCGGCTACGACTTCATCCGCTGCGGCGCGGATCGATTTGACATGCCGCTCCGTCACGAGATCGCCGCCGATACCGCCGGGCTCGCCCGCGACGGTGGCCGCTCGTTTGTAAACGAACACGTCGGCCCCATCACGAACTGGGCCGAGTTCGAGGCGTATCCGTGGCCCAAACCGGAAGACGTGACATTTCGATCATTGGAGTGGTACGAAGAGAACCTGCCCGACTCGATGTGCGTCATCGGCAGCGGCGGCTTCGCGCACTTCGCCGAGCTGCTGACGTGGCTCATGGGCTATGAGACGCTGTGCACGGCCCTCTTCGAGCAGCGCGACCTCGTCCAGGCCATTGCGGACCGACTCACCGCGATCTACCGCGACACCGTCGACCGCATGCTCGAGTTCCGCTGCGTCAAGATCGTTTGGGGCAGCGATGACATGGGCTTCCGCGGCGGGCCGATGATCAGCCCCGACGACATGCGCGCGTTCGTGCTGCCCGGCCACAAGCTCATGGCCGAGATGTCGCATGCCGCCGGAAGGCCGTATCTCCTCCACTCGTGCGGCAACCTCGCTTTGCTCATGGACGATTTGATCGACGATGTAAAAATCGACGCCAAGCATTCGTTCGAGGACACCATCGAGGACGTGCGCGAGGCCAAGCATACCTACGGCCAGCGCATCGCCCTGCTCGGCGGCATCGACCTCGATTTCCTGTGCCGCCGGTCCGAGGCAGAGGTCCGCGCGCGCGTGCGCGACACGCTCGAGATCTGCATGGGAGGCGGCGGCTATGTCCTCGGCTCAGGCAACAGCATCGCCAACTACGTGCCGGTAGAGAACTACCTGGCCATGCTGGACGAAGGCCGCAAGTTCCGCCTGTGAGGCCGACGCGCGGCGGCGTCCACGACAGAGGAGAATCATGCCATGACCACTCACGCGCAGCGCGTCGTCTTGCTCATACTCGTGTGCGCCACGCCCGGCTACGCCTCGGCGCTAACGGCCGAGATTCACGGCGTTCCCATCGAGCAGTGGGACATCCTCGACATCGACGGCGACGGCCGGGCCGAGACGGCCACTGACGCGACGTGTCCGTCCGGCTACGGCCCCGAGGTGCTGCATCTGCGCGGCACGCGCATGCTCGCCATGGCCAAGGGCGCCTGGATGGGAGACGGCACGATCGTCGCGCTGTATCGCGAACTCGACGCGGCCGGCGATGACGCCGATGGCGTGATCCTGTTCCGCGCGCAATACGGAGAAGACATCTCCGAGGCGCACAACGTTAAGGAACTCAAATCGGTAGCCTGGCTCGAGCAGGACAATGACGCGGGGCTCCAATTCTGCTACGTGGACGCGAACGGCGTCCAGGTGAATCCTATCGAGCGGCCCGGTTTTGGCTTGGTCACCGGCGAGTGGAACGTCACCGGTTGGATTTGGCAGAAGGTTCGTCTTCAGGGATCGCGGTACGCCGCCAAGTACTGGTCTGCCGGAACACCCGAGCCTGCCGAGTGGGGCATCGAAGGCACTTTCGATTGGCCGCCCGAGGGCCGGATCGGCCTGCACATCGCCTCGGGCGACATGCACCTCGCCTATTTCGCCGCCGATGCCGCCGACATCGTCGTGCCTCCACCGCCGGCCTATCTTGTGATGCCCGGCGGCCGCACCGCCGATATGGAATCCGTCACGCTCAAACTGTTCACGAATCTCGACAGCGATGCGGCCGGGCCCTTCGAGCTCCGCATCGAAGATGCACAGGGCGCGCAGGTCGCCGCCCAGCTCGACCTGGCCATCGCCGCCGGCCATGCCGTGAACGACGTCGCTAGCGGCGCTCTCGATCGCACGTTGGCCGAGGGGCCGTGCCGCGCGCAATTGGCGTCGGCCTCGGATGCCTTCAAAGCCGAAGCCGCCTTCGAGGTGTTGCCCGTCGACACGATCCGCAAGCGCCTCGACCACCTCACGCAACTCACCGATAGCATCGACGCGATCCTCGATGTCGCTACACCCGACGAGAAGGTCGACCTTCTGCGCGTGATCACACAAGCGGCGCGAGCACACATCGAGTTGGCCGCCAGCGCCTTGGTGGAAACACGCATCGACGACGCAATCAGCGGCGCCGACTACGCGGCCGAGGCCCTCGACGAACTCAGCGGCTACAAGGGCGCCTGGCTGCGCGAGGCCGCCGCCGGTCGGCCCGTTCCGGAGATCGCCATCGCATCGACGGCCACGGCGCCGGACGAGAAGCCGGAGGAGCGATCCACGGAGCTACTCAGCCGCGACTACCGGCTATCCTTCGGCAACGTGCGCTGCGCCGCGTCGAGTTTCTCGATGGGCCGCTCGTACGAGGCGGTCATTCCGTGGCATGTCGAAGGCGCGACGCCCGATCGCGACTTCGCCTTTGAGGTGCGCCTCGTGAGTCCCCTCGGCAACCGGTGCGTGGCGGCGTCGAATACCGCGCCGGATGTGCCAACAAGCCAGTGGCGGCCCGGCGAGATGTACGAGCAGCGCGTCACGCTCGACGTCTTGCCGGAGGACGGGTTCGATGGCCGTGAGAACCGCAGCCAGCCGCAGGTCCTCGACGAATACCACTACCTCGTCGTCGGTGTGCGCGATCCGGCCACCGGCGCGTCCCTGCTTCTCGGCAACGCGCCCGGCCCGCAGTGCGATAGGCCCGGTAGCGGTTACTGCGCGCGCGAGGTGTACATCGCTCAAGCGCCCCTCGAGATCCGTGAACTCGACCCGGAATCCAGCGTCGTCCTCAATCCGCGTGCCGATCGTTTCCTCGTGGCCAACGTCGGCACTCATCCCTTCGACGGCGAAGTCGTATTCTCCGCTGTCGCCAAGACAGGCCGCGTCGTGTATCGAGAAGTGCGCGTGATGACGCTCGCGGGCGGCACCCAGACTCCCGTGGACCTCGCGTGGATGCCGGACACCGCCGGCGGGACGGTCTTCTCGCTACGCGTGATGCACGGCGGCCGCGTCGTCACCGAGGCCAAGCGCGACGTGCGCATTGAACCGCCCGCCGGATTCGCTGTCGACATCACCAAGGCGAACCGCGTCGAGCACGAAGGAGACCGTTTCTCAACGCCGATCACCGTGGATCTCGGCAAATCCCTGGGTGCGCTGTGGTCCGCGGCCGTGTACGCCGATGGATGCTGCGTCGGCCAGGCGGAGTCCGATAGCGATGCCGTGACCATCGCGTGCGAGCCGTGGTTCGGCTATTACGATGTGCAGGTGATAGCCGGCGATTTCCGATACGATCAGCGCCTCGTGGCTACGGTGGTCGAAGCCGATGGCGCCGACATCCTCGTCAACGGCGAGCCGTTCATCGTGAAGGGCGTGAACGTTCACGGCATGGACGGCGGGAGTCCGGATCGCACGGCGGCGATGATGCGGATCATGCGCGATCTCGGTTTCAACATGTGGCGCGGCGATTATCCGGCGCGATGGCAAGTCGACTTGGCCTATGAACTCAATACGGCGTACAACGTCCTTGCGCCGTTCAGTTGCACGTCGACCGAAGAGATTTTCCGGCGTCAGGCCGGCGCGCCGCCGCTTACGACGGCCCGCGAACTCTCGCGCGTGTTCATGGCGCGTTACACGGACTCCGCCGGCGTGCTGTTCTGGAACTCGTGCAACGAGATCGGCGGCGAAACGGAGCACCTCCTCGTCAGCGCCTATCCGGTGTACGCGAATCTGGATCCGTATCGGCGGCCAGTGCAGTACGCCAACCTCTACGGCCAAGACTTCTGGCAAGGCCAGGACGTCGTCGGCGTCAACACCTATTTCGGCCGTGGCCAGGCCGCGGCGATGCGGCAGCCACTGGTCGCGCGTAGCGTCGACATCGCCCATGAGCACAACCGGCCGGTTATCTACGACGAGTTCAACTCGTGGTACGGCGCAGTGCACTCGACAGGCGTCGAGGCCATGCGCGATCTCTTCATGTGGGGCATCGATCGGGGCATGGCCGGCGGCTTCTTCTACATGAAGCAGAATTCGGATCGCCATCCCGGCGTATTCGACGACGGCCTCAACACACATCGGATCATGAACGACGCGATCATCGAGGCCTTCGCCGACGCGCGCGTCGAGTTTGTCGAAAAGCGCGCCGATGGAATCGCGTTGAAGATCGTTAACAAGCGGCGCTGCACGCTGCGCGAAGTGCGGATGACGCTGTCGGCTAATGCGGTACCCATCGAGCCTATCGCGATGGACGACATCGGGCCGCAGGCCGAAGCTGTCGCAACACTACCGATATCGCAGGGCGCTTCCGGGCCGGCCACCGACGTCGAGGGCGCGATCGAGTTTGTCACGCACTTCGGTTTCCGCTGCCGCGTGCCGGTGCGCGTTATCGCCCCTTGAGGATCGGACCGATCCGTCCGATCGTGTGCCTCACTCGGGGCCGAGGTTCTTGAACAGGTAGAGCCCGTCCTTGCCGGGCGCAACGATGTCCTTCCAACCGTTGCCGTCGAGGTCTTCGACCCAGAAGTAGATCCCGACGCCGCTGGCTTGACCGGCCGGGCCATAGTCCAAGGTCACGCGATCGAAGGCGCCACCGTTGATTTTGAAGTAATAGAGGCCAATGGGATCGTTCGCGCCCGGATCGTGGCCGCAGTGCGCGCGATATCGCTTGCCGGTAATCAGCTCGAGTTCGCCATCGTTGTCAATATCCACGAGCTGCATGTCGTGGTACTGCGATCGATCCGGATCGATGTCGTGTTTCGTCCATGTACGATTACCGGCGGCGTCGCGACCCTGTTTCCACCACGCGAGGCCGTAGGCGTGGCTCTGGCCAACGATCAAGTCGTTGACGCCGTCGCCGTCTACGTCATGGACGAGCACCGGCACGCTGGCGCTCGCAAGATCGAACTCCGGATGCCACCGCCACTCGCCACGGAGCCCTTCCGCCGGCGCTTCATACCAGCCGTTCGCCATTACGATATCCACGCGCCCCTTGCCGGCCACATCGCCGAAACCGATGCCGTGCGACTGTGGCTGCCCGGAGAGCACGAAGCAGTCGAAGCGGCCCGCAGGCCGCCCGGAGGCGTCGCGCGCCAGCTTGAACACGCGCAACGGATGGCCCGGCGTGTTCGGTATCACTTCGACCTCGCCATCGCCATCAATATCAAAGAAGCACGCGCGCTCGATGGGACCCACCTTGGCAACGTCGTGCACGGCCCAGTCGACCGGTTGACCCTTCGGATTTTCGCGCCAGCGTAGCGTCTCGCCCCACCAGCCGCCCGTGATGATGTCCGGAAAGCCGTCGCCGTTCACATCCATCGGGTAGTTCGAGAAATCGTCGAAGTAGTCATCCACCGGCTGGATGTCGCCGACCTTGTGCCGTACCGTGAAACCCGGCCCTTCGTACCAGTACTCGCCGGAGACGATATCGAGGATGCCGTCGCCATTCACGTCGAACACGCCGGCCGCCTCGTAGGTGGTGTCGCTGATCTTGATTCGCTCGAACTTCAACACGATGGTGTCCTTCCTCACCTCAGATCGAGGCTATTCCTGGCCCATTTCGCAATGGACGTGTCGTCCAACTCGCCCCAGTACAAACGGACCTCATCGATACGGCCTTTCCACAACAACGGCTTCGCGTACTCGCCGACGAGCGAGCCGATGTCCGCGCCGACGGTCAGGTCTTCATTCGGTCGCGTCACGATATGGCCGCCTTCCTCTTGCTCGGCCACGCACAGCCCGTCGACAAACAAGCGAAGGCCGCCGCTACCGGTCAACACGGCCGCCAGATGGATGCGCCGCCCCTCGGCCAGCTCGACCTTGCTCTCGACGATGTGCTCGGCGCTGGACGCGCGAATGGCGAAACACGGTTGCCCGCCGCGTACGTAGAGCGAGAAGCCATTGCTCTCGCCGCCCCAGGCGACAAGCACACCGTCGCGGCTACTTGGCACCGCCCAGCCGCCGACCGTCAGCGACTTCCGGCCGCACGAGAACTGCTTGCCCTTGCCGGGAACCATGATGTAGCCGTTGCCGTCAAACACCAGGCCTCCGGCCTCGACGATACCCTCAAGCTCATTCAGGATGCCGTCGTTGCCGTTGCCCGAGGCGTCCGGCACGCGGCCGCCGGCCGTATCCTTGAACGCGTAGGCCAAGGCCAGTTCGAGCTTGGTGTCGACACGTCGCGGCCTCGGCGCGCCGTATTCGGTTTCCTTCTTCAGGCGCTCGAGTTCGGCGCGCATGGCCTCGAGGCGATCCGCGTGCGCGGAATCCTGCGCGAGATTGTGCATCTCGATGGGATCGTTCTCGAGATCGTAGAGTTCGACCATCTCGCCGTCGAGATCCGGATAGGTGATGTACTTCCAGCGCGCCGTGCGGACGGCCAGAATCGTCGGAATGCCTTGCTGCCAGGCCTCCTGGAAATACTCGTACAAGAACGATTCGCGCCAGCCTCCCGCGTCGCCCCGCAGTAGCGGCACGAGCGAACGCCCTTGCATCGAGTCCGGAATCGCCGCGCCGGCCAACTCGAGCAAGGTTGGCGCTACGTCAATATTGAGCGCCATCGAGTCGAGTACGGCGCCCGGCGTGGCCAGGCCCGGATAGCGAACGATCAGCGGTATCCGGAGCGATTCCTCGTAGGCCAGACGCTTGTCGCCGCGCCGGTGTTCACCCAGGAAGAAGCCGTTATCGCTCGTGAACACAACGACTGTGTGGTCGAGTTGACCCATCTCATCGAGCGTAGCCAGGACGCGGCCGATGCTCTCGTCAACGGCAAGTAGGGTGCGTAGGTAGTCGAGGCGCGCGGCATTCTTGGCGTCCCATGGCACCGGCGGAATGCTCTCCGGAACAGGCTTGCCCTCGGAGGCCTTCCACTCATCCCGGCGCGCGCCGTAGGTCATGTTCCTGCGAAGCCAAGCCGGCTTGTCCGCGAAGGTATCGTCGGCGTTGGGCGGTTTCGGCAACTCGGCGTCGGGAAACGCGCCGGTGTGGCGAGGTGCCGGTGTGAATGGCCCGTGGACGGCCTTGTGCCAGAGGTTCATGCAGAAGGGCTTCTCGCGCGGCACCTTCAGCCACTTCACGGCGTAGTCCGTCAGGATATCGGTCATGTAGCCTTGCTCGGTGAAGTCGCGGCCGTTCTCGTTGAGATCCGGATTCTCGTATCGGCCTTGGCCTTTGAAGCTCAGCCAGTAGTCGAAACCGGGCCTCGGATCGGCCTTCGCCTCCATGTGCCACTTGCCGATGTGGGCCGTCTCATAGCCGGCCTGCTGGAGCACTTGGGCGTAGGTTGGCAGTTCCGGCAGCGGATCCGTCGATTCGTTGGTGCGCACATCGTGCCGGTGGGCATAGCAGCCGGTGAGCGAACACGCGCGGCTCGGCGAGCACAGCGAGATCGTCACGAAGGCATTGTCGAACCGTGCGCCTTCGCGTGCCAGCCGATTCATGTTCGGCGTCTCGAGAAACGGAAAGCGACCTGAAGCCCCGAGGGCGTTCCAGGCCTGATCGTCGATGTTGATGAACACGAAGTTCGGGCGGCGCGTCTCGGCCCATGCCGATCCGCGCCATCCCAAGGCGGTGGCCGCTACAGCACCCGCCGCGCACCGAATCATCTCTCGACGCGTTATGCCTCTGGCCATGTCTCGGCCTCCTCGAGGAATCCGCCAATCGCCTATCGCGTCGCTGACGGTGGCGTCCCAACCTATTGGGCTTTGCACGGTCGGATCATGATGTTGCGGAACCAGATCTTGCCGTGGTCGCCTTGAAGCATGACCGGGCCGGCCTCATTCACGCCGCCCGGCAACGCGCCGCCGGTGACTTCGCCGATCTGCTGCTTGTCGTGAATCACGTTTCCGTTGAGCTTGGCTGTCAGTACGTCGTCCTTGTACGTCAGGACGAGGGTGTTCCATTCACCGGCCTGGTTCGACGCGTTCACAAGCGGCACGAACTTGTCGTAGATCGCGCCGTCGTCGCCCTTGCCAGGATGCTCCTTGCCGTGGCTATCGAGGATCTGGACTTCGACGCGGCCGCGGAGATAGACGCCGCTGTTGCCTTTCGCCACGATCTTGTACTCGAGCTTGAGGTCGAAGTTCTTGAAGCTCTCCTTCGTGCCGATGTTGTTTGCATGCTCCTTATTGGTCATGCAGCCATCCTCGATGAACCACTTGTTCTCGGCTTCCGGATTGCGCGCGTTCTGCCACTGATCCAGGTTGCTGCCATCGAATAGCGTGATCCAGCCTTCATCGGGCGCCATGCAGCACGGGCCGCCCGTCGCCGGACATGTCTGCGCGGCGAACGCGCCAGCCGACACGGCCACTGCCATTACCACAACCACCAGTACGGATTTCATGGTCCTCATCATCGTGTTTTCCTCTCTATGCTCATTGGACGCTATGTCCCGCTATTCCGTGGGATAGGTCTGAATCCGGATATCCTTGAACGAGAGATCCGTCGTCGGATCGTGGCCCTGCAGGTGAATCGTGCCCGGCCCTGGGACATATCCTTCCTTGCCGTTCCACGACTCGGACACCAGCCGCATGTCCAGCCAGTCGCTCACTTGGTGACCATTGATCCACACCGCCATGTGGTTGCCGTGACAAACGAGGGTCTTCTCGAACCACTCGCGATCGCTCGACATCACCTTGCGCGCTTCCTGATCGCCGTAGATCCCGCCCGTGCCGAAATCCACCGGCTTCGTGCGATCGTCTTGACGCCACTCGTTCCGCACCTGCGACTCGTAGCCGCGCCAGAACTCGCCCACCGGGCCACGGAAGAAGACACCGCTGTTGAGATGGTCGCCATTCGAGAAGATGCTCATCTGGAGCACAAAATCGCGGTAGACGTTCGCTGTCTCGATCTGGCCATTGCCGTTCTTGATGTTAATCGCGCCGTCCACTACCGAGAATACCGACGCATGATCCGGAATAACGTTCCAGCCTTCGAGGTCTTTGCCGTTGAATATCGGCGTCATGTCCAACGGCCGCAGCTTCATCTCTTGCACCTCGATCTTGCCGCTGCAGTGATAGAGCACGCCCACGTGGCCGCACGCCGCGCCACCGCCTTGGATCTCGACGGACTGACCATCCACCGTGGCCGTGACGGAATCGCCCTTCGCCGTGATCGCAACGTCACGGAAGGCCGGTTTCGACCGCTCCGGCTCACTCAGCGTGATCCACGACGCGCCGTTCTCGCTGGGATGGCCATCAAGGCCGGCGCGCACCGCAACCGCCGTCGAACCGCCGTCCCCGACGCGTATCTTGGCTGACAACTCGAAATCGGCGAAGACGCTGGTCGTGGCAATCCAGCCGGCCGCGCCTCGCACGTGCTTGCAGGCCATCGCGCCGTTTTCGACCTGCCACTCGAGATTGCCGAGTTGCTGCCAGCCGAACAGGGTCTCTCCGTCAAACAAATCGATCCAGCCTTCCTGGGCGACTGCACCCGGCATCACCGCCACGGCCATCGCCAGGAGCAAGGCTCTTGCACACAGGCTTCGCATACGAGTCATTCTGAGATCCTCCCAAGATCCGTTTGGCGGCACGGGGCCGCCGTTTGTTCCGTCGCTCGCCCAAACCAGGCAACGCCAAAGCCATATACTACAATACCGCCGGCAAGCCGTCCAGCGCGCTTGCAACCGGCGGTCGATGGACGTATATTCAATCCACAGAAACCCGACGAGCCGTTGTGTCCCCTCGAGTTGCCCGCTGTAGCGCTGTGGTGTGCGCCCGGATACGCGTGGGGATTGGTTTCTCGTGTGCGCGGCGGCCTCGCCGCCGAGGAAAGGTATGTGCGCGATGACGTCTCGAGATCGGTTGCTCCGTACGTTCCGCCGCGAACCTGTCGATCGTGTGCCGATATCCACCTATGAGCTGAACGGCTTCAATCCGGACGCGTGGGAAAACCAAGCCCCCTCGTACCAACGCCTCATGGACAAGATCCGCACCGACACGGACTGTCTCTACATGTGGGGCTGGAGCCCGTTTGCGGACAGCGGTCTCTGGACGAGCCGAGACGAGGCACTCGCCGACGGCAGCGTGGTGACGCATAGCCGTTTGCGCACCCCCAGAGGCGATCTCACGTGTACCCATGTGCTCAAATCGGACGTGCACACCTCATGGCAAACCGAGCACCTGCTCAAGTCCGCCGAGGATATCGACCGCTACCTGGGCGTCCTACCGGCCCTGTTCACCATCGACGAGCGGCGCGTGGCGGCCGCCCGGGAGAGCTACGCCATTGCCGACGAGCGCGTGGGCGATCACGGCGTCGTCATGAACGACTGCGGCGATCCGTCCGCTTTTGTGCCGGACCTCTTCGAGTTCGGCGTGTTCACCCTCATGTGCATCCAGCACAAAGATGCCATTCTCGAGCTTATCGACGCCCTCGTCGGGCCGATCCTCGAACGCTTCCGCATCGACACCGCCGAGGGCTTCGGCCCGATCCTGCGCATGTGCGGCCCCGAGTACTACACCCCGCCCTACCTCCCCACTGAGTTCTTCCGCGAGATGGTCGTGCCCGGTGCTTCCGCCGCCGCGGCCATCCTCGACGAAGGTGGTATCTTCCTCCGGCTCCACTCGCACGGTCGCGTTCGTGAAGCCCTGCCGATGATCGTCGCGATCGGCGCCAAAGGCGTCGATCCCCTTGAGCCGCCGCCTGACGGCGATATCACGCTGGCCGAGGTCAAGGCGTTATACGGCGATCGGCTCGTGCTTTTTGGCAACACCGAACTCAAGGTCCTCGAGCACAGCAGCGCCGACGAGGTGAGGGCCTGTGTCAGAGCACAGATGAATGCCGCGAAAGGTGGCGGCGGCTATGTGATGCTGCCTACCGCTGCGCCCATCAACGAGCCCCTCTCGCCGCAGACCGAACGCAACTACTTCGCTTGGATCGACGCTGGACTCGAGATGGGCGCGTACTGACGCCCGGGGCTTGGCCGAAAACCCGAGCGCGAACCCGTCGGGCGGATCGGTCCGATGATGGCCGCCCTAGAAGGCTGGCGCGGGGGCGCCGTGACGCTCGATCAGGATCTGGCGCGCCTCGCCGCAAGTGAAGATTGATCCGGTGATAACCAACGGATGCTCCGCCGACGCGAGATCGAGGCCCGTGGCAATGGCTTCGGCAAGGTCCGGCGTGCTGTAATGCGAGTATTGATTGGCCACGGCGCACAATTGTCCAACGGGCAGGGCCCGATCACCCGAAAACTGCGTCAGGATTAACGTGTGCGCGAGCGGCGCCAAGGCATCGAGCATGGCCGACGCGTCCTTGTCTTTGGACACCGCAAACACGAGGATGCATCCGGGCGGGAGTTCCGGCGCCAACGTGACGGCCCCGGCCACGTTGTGCGCCACGTCGATGATGACGGGCGGATCGTCGAGGACGCGCTCGAGCCGGCAGGGCCATCGGACGCCGCGCAGGCCGCGCTCGATAGCGCCCCTGTCGATATTGGGAAACCGCTGTCGCAAGAGCCACGCCGTCATTGTCGACACGGCCGCATTCGGGCCCTGGAACCGGCCTGCCAGACCAAGAGGCACCGGGCCGATATCGAGCTCCGGGCTCTTGAAGAAGAATCGGACGTCGAGAGGCGTCCCTTCCACATGACACGTGAAGTCCCGGCCCAGGAGACTCACCGGGCAGTCCAGTTCCTGGGCGCGATCGAGGATGACTTGGCAGGGCCCGGGCTTCATCTCGCTGACCACGGCCGGCCGGCCCTCCTTAAGGATGCCGGCTTTCTCAAAGGCAATCGCTTCGAGCGTATCGCCCAGGAACCGCATATGATCGAGCTCGATGTTGGTAATGACGGCTACCTCGGGATTCAGCACGTTCGTCGCGTCGAATCGGCCGCCCATGCCAACTTCGATGATGGCGGCATCCACGCGACGCTGGGCGAACCAACGAAAGGCGATGGCGGCATTCATCTCGAAGAACGTCGGCGGCAGCCACTCGCGGGCCTCCGCAATGCGCCGGAAGAACACGATCTGCTCATCGAGCGCATCGTCCGATATGGGAATAGAATCGATCTGAAACCGCTCATTGAGGTGAATCAAGTGGGGACTCGTGAACCGGCCGACAGTGTAGCCCGCCGCGCGCAGGATCGCACACAGCATGGCGACGGTGCTGCCTTTGCCGTTGGTGCCGGCGACGTGCGTGGTTGGATAGCCTTGGTGAGGTCGATCGGCGTGGTCCAGCAGATAGCCGATGGTTTCGAGGCCCAGCTTGATCCCGTGACGCTCCAGGCTGAGCAGGTACTCTTGGGGAGCGAGGTCCGGTGCCGGGACAAAGAGTGAGCCGGAGCCTCCGCGATCGCGGCCGTCCGGTTGGGAACCCGTGTTACTCATTCCTCTGCGATTTCGGGAAGTTCTCCTTGCTGTACAGCAAGCGTCCGCAGTGGTTGCAGGTGTGCATCTTACCGCCTTCGAGGACTTCGTTGGCGATCTGAGGCGGAATCGCCATGTTGCATCCCGTGCACACCTCGTCGTTCAACGCCACGACCGCCGGACCGCTCTTCTTGCTGCGCCGGATCCGTTGATATCGCAAGAGCAGATCGGGAGCGATCTGCTTCTTCAGCGGCGCCCGATCCGCCTCGAGGGCCTCACGCGCCTTGACGGCCGCTTCGAGCTCGGCATCGATTGCGGCGCACTCGCGGTCGATATTCCTCAGCTCGGCATCGATCCGCTTCTTGTCCTCCTCGAGCCGTGCCTTCGCATCGTCCATCTCCATCAAGATCGCCAAGATCCGTTCTTCCTTGAGGCCGATCTGCTTCTTCAGCACGTCGATCTCGTGGAGGAGCGCTTGGTACTCCTCGTTCTTCTTGATGGCGTAGAGCTGCTGGTTATACTTGTCGATGTGGCTCTGCATTTGGGCGATTTCGCCCTCGCACTCGTGCTGCTCGACAGCAAGCTTCTTATAGCCGGCCTCCCGCGCCTCCAACTCGGCCACCATGCGCTTGCGATGGATCTCGTATTTCCCTTTTTGCTTGGGAATCTCGACCTCGCGCATCTTCAGCGCTTCGATCTTCAGATCCAACTCCTGTAGGCACAACAACGTTTCCAAGAGCACTACCTTTCCCGCGGCTTCCCGCACGCTTCATTGGCGGCCTTCGCCTGCTGCCTCGCCGTAACGAGGTCCGATTCAAATGTCGTCACCCACGTCGCCGTATGCCTCAGTCGAGCCCTCGTCGCGTGGCCGACCCGGTCATGGCCCGAACGGACTACGGCTGAGAAGTCCGCGCGGCCCGATTCATGGCAATCTCCCCGGTGCGCACCAATTCCTGCACGCTGAAGGCCCGCATCATATCAATGAAGGCCTCGACTTTGCTCTCCGATCCCGTCAGCTCGAACGTGATTGTCTCGGCGCTGATATCGACGGTAGTAGCCCGGAAGACGCCCGCGATCTCCAGCGCTTCGCTCCGCGCCTCGCCGCTGGCTTGAACTTTGATCAGTACCAACTCCCGCTCGACGAAGCGATGCCGAGTCAAGTCCGACACCTCAATCGTGTCGGCTACCTTGTTTAGCTGCTTGATAATTTGGTCGATGACACTGTCGTCGCCCCGCACGACCACGGTCATTCGCGAAACCTCGGGATTCTCCGTCTCGCCTACACACAGACTGTCGATGTTATAGCCCCGCGCGCTGAACAGACTCGCGATGCGCGCCAATACGCCAAAGTGATTCTCGACGAGTACGCTAATCGTGTGCTTCATAACACCCATCCGTCTTCCCGCTTCGACTCAAGAACGCTCGGCATCCTGCCTGCGAATCGCGGTCTCATTCAATTGAAACGGTTCATCGCGCGATCCAGGCCGTCACGCACCACACAAACGACGGCCTCCGCGCCCAACGCGACCATGTCCTCAACCATCGGCGCCTCGTCCGGACGGAAACGTCCCAACACGTGACCGATCAAGCCATCGGACACCTCGTTGCGCCCAACGCCCAAGCGCAACCGAGGGAACTCCGTCGTGCCAATGCGCTCGCCGATGGACTTCAGCCCGTTGTGGCCGCCCGCGCTACCGCCACGCCGAATCCGAATCTTGCCCAACGGCAGATTCACATCGTCGGCGATCACCAACAAGTCGTCCGATACCGACTCGGTGTTGTTTCGTACGACACGCGCAACACAGTCGCCGCTGGCGTTCATGAACGTAAGCGGCTTCACCATGAGCACGCGAACGCCGTCGATCACCGATTCACTCACAAGACCATGATACTTCTCACGATCAAAATCGACGCCCAGCTGCGCGGCTAGACAATCCAGCACTCGAAAACCCACGTTGTGACGCGTCCGGCCATACGGCGATCCGGGATTGCCCAGTCCAACCACTATCTTCACGCGATCTGCCTTCCGAGAGTGCCGGTATCGGCCCTCGGCGGAAACGGCGCCCAACGCGCCCCATCCGGGAGGCTACTCGTCTTCTTCCTCGATGTCCTTCTTGGCGCCAATGAGTTCGGGCTCCTTGGCCTCCGCCCCTTCTTCGGCACCCTCGGCCGGCACCTCTTCGGTCGCCGCCAGGCGCGGGGCGTGAACCGCCGCGATGACGCGCGCCGGATCCGTTACGATCGTGACGCCCTCGGGCGGAACGATCTCGCTAACGTGCAGGCTGTCGCCCACGTTCAGCGCCGAGACATCCACCCGGATCTCTTCCGGAACGTCCAGGGCCAGGCATTCCACCTCGACTTCGCGCAACTGATGGTCCAAGATGCCGCCATCGGCCACGCCGACGGGGCGCCCTTCCGAGCGAATCGGCACAATGGTCGTGATCCGCTCATCGAGGCGAATCCGAAGGAAATCCGCGTGGATGGCGTCGCCACGCACAGGATGGTGTTGCACCACCTTGAGCAACGCAGGCGTGCTCAACTCGGGCTGATCCTCCACATCCAGTTGTACCACGGCCTGTTCGCCCGCGTGCGCGTGGAGCATGCGCTCGAATGCGCGCGCATTGAGGCGGATGCCTACCGCCTCCCCGGTGCCGCCGTAGAGGATGCCGGGAACCTCGCCCGCCTGGCGCAACTTGCGCGCGGCACCCGTGCCGCGGCCGCTCCGGGTTTTCACCTTGAGTGTCTGTATCTTCATCGTACCATTGCCTCCGAAATCGTCCTATTCGAACAGACTGCTGACCGATTCCTCATCGTGAATACGGCGGATGGCTTCACCGATGAGAGGAGCAAGAGAAATCACCTTGATTTTCGGGCTTGCCGCCGCCTCGCCGTTCAACGGAATCGAGTCACTCACCAAAACCTCGTTCAACACCGAATCGTTCAAGCGCTGCACCGCCTTGCCGCTCAAGACCGGATGCGTTGCGCAGGCGATCACGTCCAACGCGCCATGGGCTTTCACGGCCTCGGCCGCGTTCACCAACGTCCCCGCCGTGTCAATCATGTCGTCGAAGATGACCGCGTGCATCCCCTCGACGTCGCCAATGATATTCATCACCTCGGCCACGTTTTCTTTGGGACGTCGCTTGTCGACGATGACCAACCGGGCGTCGATCCGACTCGCCACCTCGCGCGCGCGCTTCACACTGCCCATGTCCGGCGATACCACGACGACGTCCGTCATCTTCCGCTGGCGCAACCAGTTTGCGAACAGCACATCGCCCCGAAGATGATCCACGGGGATGTCGAAGAATCCCTGGATCTGGCCGCTGTGAAGATCCACCGTCAAGACGCGATCGGCGCCCGCTGCCACCAGAAGGTTGGCCACCAGCTTCGCCGTGATGGCCACGCGGGGGCGATCCTTGCGGTCCTGCCGCGCGTAGCCGAAGTACGGCATCACGGCCGTTACGCGTTCGGCCGAGGCGCGCCGCGCCGCATCGATCATGATCAGCAACTCGACCATGTGGTCGTTCACCGGCGGCGACGTGCTGTTGATGATGAATACGTCGTCGCCGCGGATGTTGTCGGCGATCTGCACGCGAATCTCACCGTCGCTGAAATGGTCAACCTTGATCTCGCCCGGAACCTCCTTGAGGTGCGAGCAGATCCCGTCGGTCAGCGCCGTCGAGGCGTTGCCGCTGAATACCTTCAATTCGCGCGCGTACACCATAGTCACTCATCCCCCATTAGGGACAGCGAACCGCCCACTCGACTTCTTCCTGCGTTGTAGGCCGGACACAAATGATAGTGGCTGGGGAGGCAGGGATCGAACCTGCGCATGCCGGGACCAAAACCCGGTGCCTTTCCACTTGGCGACTCCCCAGCAAGATCACTCAACCCCGCCACGGCACGCATGCTCTCGGAAACGCTCCATACGCAGCCACTACACGCTTGTGCCGAAACAGGTTGGGACTAACCAAGGCAGCAACCGGAGTATAACAGCCCCGAGAAACCAAGTCAAAGATCCTGCGGCCTGCGGGCCAGACCAGGGCACGTGCGGGATCCCTCTGCCGGACAGGGATTCGACCTTCTGCATTGTTTTGCCTACTCTTACGGAAGGCGTTACTGGCTTAGGGTCTCAAGCAGGGCGATGCGGGCGCGGTAAAACGCCTCGGGATCCCTGGTGTAGTCGTGCACGGACCGGACAATTTGGTCCACGATGGTTTCGGCGGCGGCCTTGTCGTGCGTGGCCAGCATGGTCAAGAGGGCATGATCGATCAGGCCCTCGCGGAAGGCGACCATACGCATTCCGGGCACGATTCCATCGGCAGTCGGATAGAACATCCAGTTGTCGCCGGGCGGGTGGCCGGGATTCTGCGAGCCATTGGGCAACGGACCAACACTGGACACATACGGATCAGCCCCGCGATAAGCGTTTGCTCCCCAGTAACAGTAGCCGTCCGCATCGAGGAGATAGGCCAACCACGGATAGAGCCTTGAATCCGTCAACGGGTCGTCAAGATGTCGGTTCGGATAGGGCGGATAGGGACTCGCGCAATGGTATAACCACACGGATTGGCCGGCGGCGCGGTGTTCGGCAGCGAGATCGCGTGACGCGGCGAGGGATGTTAGCGAGAACACGGGGATGTCGACAAACGGCGAGAAGTCGCCGGGCCGGCTATTGATGGCGTCCTTCGTGGCGATACCAGGCAGATGCTTCCGGGCAAGCTCGGCGAGGCGACGGTATAGCTCCGGATCGCGCGGTTCGTCGAGCTGACACTGGACGTAGCGATCCGTCCAGCCGCGTTCGACGAGGTGGGCGTAGAGGGCATCGTAGAACGCGGGAAGCCAGGCCAGCCAAAACTCAGCATCCTCGGCATCGGCAACGAGCGGACTCGACGCGCCGGTGACTGCGTCGGTGAGCCAGATGCCGCCGCCCGAGGCCATGGGCGGCACGTCAATCTCGTGGTCGCCGCCGACGTGATGCCCCTCGAGCGTCTCGAATCCGAGGTCGAAAAAGAGTTCCGCCCAGCGGTCAAACCGCGCGAAATCGAACGTGTAGGCGCCATCCTGAGCGCGGATCGTGCGGATCAGCGGCTGCTTGCCGTCGATGATCGGCGTGAAGATCGTATCCTGTCCGTAAGCGCGCAACGCCTGGCCGCTATTTTTGATGAGCCGCCAATGTTCCTCGCTCCACCAATCCGGCGTGTTGCCGCGGCACACGTTCTCCGGCTGTGGCCAGAACCAATGGCTGACATGAAGGCTCGGCTTGGCCGGGATCGTCACCGGGTAAACGCGCAGCGAAAACGGCACGTCGACGGCGCACGTACCGGCTTCGGCGTGGACAACCCCCAGATACACGCCCGGGGCGGCATCGGCGGGCACGTCGACCTCGACGGCCATGGCACAGAACCGCCTCGCCTTAAGATCGAGCGTGTCGCACGCGATCAACGGCTCAGCCACTTCGAAAGGCGCCTCGCGCACCAGCGAATCCAGCCAGAACCTCGACGGTCTGACGCCGGCGGCCGTACGCCCGGCACCATGGTTGTTCGCCTCGACCGGCACCGCCACCACCTCGAACCATCGGGGTGCCGAATCGAGGACGTCTCCGTTCGCGCTGCGGATGGGCGAAATCGCAACGGCGGCCTTGGCATCGCGCCGGGACATCACACCGAAGACAAGCGTGGAGACAACACCGCGCGGCACGCCGACGGCGTCCGACGCGGCGGCCGGTTCGGGCGCTTGGTCCGCAAACACACGATCAAGGGCGTCGACGCGCACCACGTTCAGCGGCAAGCTCCAACAACTGGTTTCAACGTGCCTCAGACGTACGCGCTCGGCGGCCTCGGCATCGTGTTCGTCGTGGGCAACACGATCCAGCCAGGTCTTGCCGAGATCGCGACGGCGGACGGCCTCGACCTGCTCGAGGGATAGCGCGGCGCTGCCGTCCTGATCGGATCGCGCGAAGAGGCGCAGATGGTCCAGAAGCCCATCGAGACCGGCCACGCCGCTCCCATCGGCCCCACCGACGACGAGCCGGTCGCATGGACGGCGGCCGACAGGTCCGGGCCGCACGGATATCCGCCGGTCTAGTTCCGTGGGATAACGCTCGGTGCCGAAGTAGATGGCCGCGTTGTCGGCCTCGCGCGTGCCGTCATACGTCACGCCGAAGAACAGCCAACGGTCATCCCGCAGGAACGCCGCGAGCGGCGTTGACCGGACGACCCGGTGATCCTCGCCGTCATCGCACAGGTCGAGACCGAGACAGCCGTCGCCAACGCCGTAGACGATACTGAACCGGCCGCGACAGTTCAGGATGTATCTCGGTTCCTCACGGTCGACACCGGGATTGGCCCGGATCCAGCCGGTGACGGAGAGCGACCGCGCGTCGGCGAGGGCGTCCAGCAAGGGGACGTCCTCGTAGTACAGCGCGCAGGGTCGGGCGTTGCCGTTGGGCATGCGCAGGTCAACACATGCCGTGCCGGCGATGCCCATCTTGCGGCCAATTGTCGGAAGCGGACCGTCGCCGTGGAATCGGCCCGAGAGCAGCATGACCTCGCCGTCCGCTTTCAGCAGCGCCTCGAAGGCATTGGCGGCCTCGAAGTCGAGAAAAAGGATGGGGTCGGGAAATGCTGCGGTCTCGGTGGCGTGCGCGGGCATGCCGGTTCCCAGCGCGAGCACGGCCACTGCGACGCCCCATATCGATGTCATGCGCATTCGGATGGACTCCCGTTCGGTCGGCGCGGCCTGGGACGCCCAGTATAGCAGGGCGCGGCCTCACGCGAGGTCTTTGCCGGTCGAACTGAGCGAGAGCGCGGCGTGCAACACGCCCTTCTGCTGCCTTAGGCGGTCGAACAGGGCTCGGATGTCGCTGGCGGTGCCTTGGACGAGGATGCTCTCGACACAGACGTGCGCATCGAGATGGACGTGCATGGTGGCCAGCACCGCATCGTGGTGGTGATGCTGCTCGTGGGTGAGCTTGGCGCTCAGTTCGCGCACTTCATGGTCGTACAGCAGCATGACCGCGCCCACCACTTCCTCGTCCTGCGCCCATTCCTCCTCGACCAGCCGCTCGCGAATCAGGTCGCGCAAGTACTCGGACCGATTCGAGTAGCCGCTTCGGGCGACCAACCGCTCGAGCCGATCATACAGCGATTTCTCGATGGACATGCTCAGGCGAACCAAGTCAGACAAGGGTATCGAGCCTCCTCATGTTGTCGATATCAGAATGGCCGAGGAGCCGCGCCGTTTTCAAATCCCAAGAGCCCCTCTCGTGAAGCACCGGCCTTTCGACTACCTCGAGTAGGACACGTCGCGCCGGGGCTACGATTCGGGGGCGCGGAACGGCTTAGGGAAGCGGTATGAACGCCGGCGGATCGGGTTCACATCACAAGAGCGACTTCTGGAAAGCGCGCGGCTCCTAAGGTCTCTCCATTCGAGATTCATCGAGATTCACCGTTCTTGCAGAGGTCCGGCCCCTAGGATATACTCTCCTATCGCTCGTATTGTTCGCGTTTTATGGAGTGAACCGAGGGCCTCCCCAATTCTCGTCGGAGGAAGACCTATGCGACGGTGGATTATTGCGTGTGGAACGTGTGTGTCCTTGCTCATATTCGGTGCCTTTGACTCGAGAGCCGTTGGGACAGAGGCGAAGACCCCAGGGCTGCCGAACCGTAGTGAGACGAGGATGGCAGCCAAGCCAAATGTTGTTTGGGTACTCTTCGACGCGCTACGAGCCAAGAGCCTTTCATGCTACGGCTACTCGCGCGACACAAGTCGAAACATTGATGCGTTGGCCCCGCGAGGCGTTCTGTTCGAGCAGCACTTCGCTCAGGCCTATTGGACTCGCGTCTCGGTGCCCAGCTACATGTCAGGCCGCTATTTTCCCATTTCGTGCGACCGGTTTCCGACCGCCGTCGACGTCTATCGCTCGCCCGCATCGGACGAGTATCTTCTTCCTTAAATCATGAAGGAGAACGGCTATCATACCGTCATGATTACCGCGCATCCCGGATTCCCTCCACAAAGCCGCCTTGGTGCAGCGTTTGATGAGTGCATTTATCTGAAGATCGATTCCAGTAGACGAGAGAAAGGTGTACCCTACGCAACCTTCGAGGAAGTCAACGCGGCACTCGACGATTGGCTGGACAGACCGCATTCGGAGCCGTTCTTCCTCTACGTTCACACGATGGACACTCATTTCCCGCATAAACTCAAGTCGCCTCACGACCTGTGGCTGAATCCCGTACACGAGAGTTCACAAATAGACTTTGACATCGGCGAGCCGGTGAGCCATGGCGACAATACGTTCTCGAAAGCGGACCTCGAGTATCTCCGGGGCCTTTACGACGGCAGCATTCGGTGCGCGGACCACGGACTACAGGCTCTCCTGGCCTCTCTGGATGAGCGACGACTAACGCCAAACACGATGGTCATTGTTGGTTCGGACCACGGAGAAATGCTCGGCGAGGACGGCGTCAAATGGGGACACGCCACGTTGGTGAGCACCGACCTGATTATGCAGGTGCCACTAATCATGGTCGGCCCGGGCATTCCTGAGGGCCACCGCGTGTCCGTGCTGACGGAGAACGTCGATATCGTGCCAACGCTGATCGATCTCCTGGGCCTACAGACCGATGCGCGGACGGATGGCACAAGTCTGGTTCCACTCCTGCGCGGCGAGACCAGCAAACCGGTGCGTGACTATGCATTCGCCAAGTTCTTCGGCATCGATGGCGGTACGCCGACATTCATCCTTCGCAACGCCACGTTCAAGTACGAACTGAATTGGGAGACCCAAGAGGAGCACTTGTGGCGCCTCCCTGACACGGTCTTCCCACGCAGGGACTGCCTTGACGAGGATCGTGCGGTCGCCGATACCATGAGAGCGTACGTCATGGCAAAGCTCGAACCGCTATGGGGGGAATACCAATCGAGGCCCGACGTATCCATCCACCTTCGCTTCAATCAGGACGGCGTCCGGTTCGAGCCCGAGGAGGCCATTGAAGTGACGGCGGAGACGGACGGGAATCCGGACGTCGCCCGTGCTGAAGGAAAGTGGCTGCTTCAGAAGGGCAGCCTACGTGGCTTTCCAGGCGCAGGCAACGCCCCGCCTCCCGTGACGCTGCATTGCCAGGTTCGCAACGGGGATTACCTCGTCCAGATCAGCTTGCTGTGCACCGACAACTTGGAAGGCCTCAAAGCATCGGCCTTTAATTTGAAAGTTGAAGATGATACCGGCTTCCGCCTCGTCCGGGGCTGGCCGAGAAAGGGCGAAACCTACTCCTATTTCGATGCGGGAGAGTACAGTATCAAGGACGGTTCCTTCGATGTCGAGCTGGCGGTGGGGAATCCCAGCATGTGGGCCATCGCAAATGGATTCCGGCTGGTGCCGGTGGACTGGCAGGCCAAGGACACGCAAAAGGACTCGGACCAGCGCAGAGAGGCCTTAGAGGCACTCGGCTATCTGGAGTAGGGCGCGTCGCGCCGGGGCTACGATTCCCTCGTTCCCACGGTCCTCCGTGGGGAATGCATACGGCTGGCGTCTTGCCATGCCATCGTTCGATGCACGTCCGGATCTGCATTCCCACGCGGGAGCGTTCGAACGAGGGATATTCTGCGCAGCCGTCCATGGCCTGGGAGGCCATGCCACCTCTTCAGCCGACGCGCCCGGCGTTAGGGCTGTGTCAGGGGGCAGGTCTGGCGGAAACGGACCTCCGCGTCGATGCCGAGGCGGGCGAGGACCTCGGACTCGATCTCGCGCTGGAGATTGGCGATGGGCCACACGGTGTCGGTGAAGATGTCGGCGGTCATCTGGACGGAAATGAGCACCTGGCGTTCGAGCACGTCGATCCGGAAGGGCCGCTCGGCGGGCAGCATCTGGTTGAGCACTTCGGCGATCTGCTCTTCGTAGACCGACATCTCGCGGACGCGGAGCCGCCGGTCCAGCCGCGGGCCCGGTTTGAGGATGGCGCCGGTGCGTCCGCAAGAGCACTTCTCGTGGACGATCTCGCACGAGACACGCGTCGCGTACCGCAGGAGCGGCATGGCCTCGCGGCCGAGCGTGGTCACGATGAGTTCGCCGGAGTGCGTCTCAACGAGAAAATGGTCCTCGTTCACGTGGAACTGGCCGGACTCGCACTCGACGCACAGGCCCGGATTCAGCACCTCGTCGACGCCGAAGTTGCATTTGACGGCGACGAGCAGTCCGGCGCGGATCTGGTCGCGCGTCTCGTCGTCGACGGGCCGCGACAGCAACACCGTGCGTAGGTTCAAGGACGGCGGATCGATTTTGCGCTGCTCCATCATCCGGACGAGTTCGATGGCGTTGGTCGGCGTCGTGACGAGCATGGTGGGCCGGTAGTTCTGAAGCATGGCCAACTGGTAGTCGATATGGAACGGATCCTCGGCGATGACGGGCGCCTGGATCTGTTCCGCGCCGAGTTCGTAGCCGGACGTGCCGCGTTGGAGTCCTTCGCCGAGGCAGACTTGGATCACGTCGTTGGCGGTGACGCCGCCGGCGGCGAACTGGCGCGCGGCGAGGCGGCCCCACTGGGCCAGGTCGTTGCGCGTATGGCCGATCACCAGCGGGCGGCCGTCGGGGCCCATGGTCGAGTGCAGGCGGATGACTTCGCGCAGCGGCAAGGCAAACATGCCGTAGGGAAAGGCTTCGACCATGTCGTCCGGCGTGGTCACGGGCAGTTGGGCGACATCGGCGAGGGTCTCGACGCGGATGTCGGCGAGGCGTTCGCGATAGCGGCGCACGCTACGGCGGACGCGCACCAGGAGCGCCTGAAGCCGCTCGAGCTGGAGTTGCTCGAGTTCGGCGCGTGGCATCATCTCGTAGCGTCGGTCGAACACACTCATTCCCAGACCTCCTTGTAGCCTTTGCCGAGATACGCTCGCTTGACCTCCGGATTGTGCAGCAAATCCGACGCGAGGCCCTCGATGATGATGTCGCCGGTTTCCATCACGTACGCGCGATCGGCGATCTTGAGCGTTGCGGCGGCGTTTTGTTCGACGAGGAGCACGGTGACGCCAAGGTCTTTCATCTTGAGAATCTCGTTGAAGACCTCCTTCACCATGAGCGGCGCGAGCCCCATCGACGGTTCGTCGAGCAGCAGGAGGCGCGGCCGCGCCATGAGCGCGCGCCCGAAGGCCAGCATCTGCTGCTCGCCGCCGGACAACGTGCCGGCCATCTGGCCGAGACGCTCGCCGAGTCTCGGGAAGCGCTCGAGCACCACGTCGAGTGTCATTTTGCGATCCGGATTATGAAAGCCGCCCATCAAGAGATTCTCGCGGACGGTCATATCGCCGAAGACCTGGCGGCCCTCCGGCACAAGAACCATCGAGTGGCTCACACCGCGCCAGGCGGGTTGGCCGAAGGTGCGGCGGTTGTTCACGTAGATCTCGCCGCGCCATGGCGAGAGCAGTCCGACAATGGATTTCAACAACGAGGACTTGCCGGCGCCGTTGGCCCCGAGGAGTCCGACGATCTCGCCGGCGCACACGTGCAGGCTGATGCCGTGCACGACCTCGAGACTCCCGTAGCCGGAGCGCAGATTCTTAACCTGCAGCAGCATGCTGAAAGTCCTCTCCCAGATAGACGGAAATGACGCGGGGGTCGTTCTGGACCTCGGCGGGCGCGCCTTCGGCTAACACGGCGCCGTTGTGCAGCACGAGAATCTCGTCCGAAATGTCCATAACCAGGGCCATGTCGTGTTCGACCAGCAACACGGTGATGCCCCGATCGCGAATCCGACGAATCAGCTCGCCGAGATCATCGGTCTCTCTGGTGTTGAGCCCGCTGGCCGGCTCGTCGAGCAGCAGGAGTTCCGGTTCGGTGGCCAGGGCTCGGGCGAGCTCGATCATGCGGCGGCGGCCAAACGCCAGCGAACCGGCCGGCGCATGACCCTCGGCCTCGACACCGACGAAGGCCATCTCGGCCAGGGCGGCCTCGCGGATCGCCCGTTCCTCGCGCCGCTGCCACGGCCAACTCAGGCAGCAACTGGCGAAGCCGCAGCGGCTTCGCGCGTGGCGGCCCACCATCACATTTTCGAGGACGCTCATCTGCAGGAACAGACTCGGATTCTGGAACGTGCGCGAGATCCCCGCCTCGGCAATCCGGTACGGCCGGCGCCCGCGGATGTTCTTGCCCTTGAACAGGATCCGGCCGCTCTCCGAGGCCAACACGCCGGAGATGATATTGAACAGGGTGGTCTTGCCGGCGCCATTCGGGCCGATAATGGACTTGATCTTGCCCGGTTCCACCTGGAACGAGGCGCGATTCACGGCCACAACGCCGCCGAAAGCCCGATGCACGTTCTGGACGTCAAGCAGCGCCATGGTCGACTCCCTTGGCTGCGGCACGGCCTTGCGACACACGCCGTATCCAGTGGCCGAGCGGCTTGAGCGGTCCTTCGGGCGACACCGAGATGATGATGATTAGGAGTCCGCCGAACACGGCGTTGTCGTACGACCCGAAGAAATCGCGCAGCGATAGGAAGTTGATCGTCGTGCTGACCGCGGCCACACTCCACAGGTTGGTCATACCGCCGGCCGCCGTTAGCGCGACGTAACGGACGGATTTCAGGGCGCCCGCCTCAGATGGCCCGATGCCACCGGTGTAGTGCGTGAAGAACACACCGGCCACAGCCGACACCATCGCGCTCAGCACGAAGGCCTTGAGCTTGATCGCGGACGTGTTGATCCCCATGGTGTTGGCCGCCGTTTCGCGATCATGCATCGCCTGAAGGGCACGGCCTACACGAGATCGCAGCAGGTTGCGCAAGAGCAGAATGAGCAGCAAGACGAGTCCGCAGGCAATGTAGTAATTCTCGATGCGCGCGTCGCGCTTGCCACAAACGGTTAGACCCTTGACGAGGGTCCAGGACGGCACGTTCGTGATGCCGTCCGCCGCGCCCAGCCACGACGTGCCTAGGATGATCTTGTAAACGATCAGGCCGAAGCCCAAGGTCGCCATGGCCAGATAGTGCCCGGTGAGCCGGAGGGCCGGATAGCCGATGAGACACGCCACCAGGGCCGTCAGCGCCAGGGCCACCGTAAACGCCGCCCACGGTGTCACCGTCATAATCGGATTGCCGAAGAGGTCGTCTTTGAGAATGAAAACGTGCGCCTGCTTCAACCATCCCGCCCACACCGTGCCTTCATACGGCGAGAACGAATGGGTCGTCAAGAAAGCGGTCGTGTATCCACCGACGGCGAAAAAAGCCCCGTGCCCCAGCGACACCTGGCCGGCGTATCCCATGACAAGACACAGGGCGATGACGACCATCGAGTAGTAGACGGCCATCGTGAGCTGGGTAAGGTAATAGTCCTTGTCTAAGGCATGGGTTACCCCCTGCACCGCGATGATCGTGGCCAGCAGGATCGCAACGGGGATAACCGACTTCCAATTCACGCTAGCATTCCCTCACGTTTTCGCCGGCGGGCCTGCCAAACAGTCCGTGCGGACGGATGAACAGCACCAGCACGAGCACGGCGAAGGCCGTTACGTCGCTATAGGCCGCAGGCAGCTTGCTGACGCTGAATGCCTCGAGCACGCCCACCAGGAGGCCGCCGAGCACGGCGGCCATGGGATTGCCGAGGCCGCCGAGGATCGCCGCGGCAAAACCTTTGATGGCCAAGGGCGCGCCCACTTCGTACTGTGTCATCGTGATGGGTGAGATGACGCATCCGGCCAGGGCGCCGAGGCCGGCGCTCAGGCCAAAGGACAAGGTGCGCATGTTCGAGGTGTTGATGCCGGCGAGCATGGCCGCTTCCGGATTGGAGGAGCAGGCCCGCATCGCCCGGCCGCGCAACGTGTATTTGAGGAAGGCGTGGAGCAAACACACGGAAATACTCACCGCGCCCAGCACCCAGAGCACTTGCGGGGAAACTGCGGCACCCATGAACCGAATCGACGAGATCTCGTTCCCGGTGAAGTAGGGCAGGGATCGAACCTTCTCGTCCCAGATGTGGAGCGCGGCTTCCTGGATCACGATGGACAAGCCCATGGTAATGATGATCATGTGAAGAATCGAGTGGTGGCGGAGTCGACGGAACAGCAAAATCTCGAGAAGGCATCCGACAAATGCGACGATCACCACCGAGGCGGGCACGGCCACCGGCAGTGGCAAGAACACCGCCAGCGAAACCGCCGTCATGCCGCCCAGCATCACGAACTCCCCCTGGGCGAAATTGAGCACACCGGTCGCGCTGTAGATCAGGTTGAACCCGATCGCCACCACCGCGTAGATGCTGCCCTTGGTGATGCCGGACAACAAGTATTGAAGCGCAAGAATTCCTGGATCCATAAAGCTGCTCGAGCGCAACCGCCCCCCAAGGCGGACAACATGCGCTCGTCGTAGGCCTGAGGCCCCGGGCGGGCCAGCCGCCCGGGACCCCTGCCTCACTTCTCCAAAGACTCCGCCGCGAACGACGGTTCACTACTTCTTATAGATGGTGAACTTCCCATCCTTGACCACCAGCATCTCGAAGGCACTCAGGTCCAGACCGGTGTGGTCTTCCGGCGAGAAATTGAAGATGCCGGCCGTGCCGGGCAGCCCTTTGAGGTTCTCGATGGCATCGCGCACCTTGGCGCGATCCGTCGAGTTCGCGGCGCGAATGCCGGCGAGAACCACCGTCAGGGCATCGTAAGCATGGCCGCCGAAGGTGCTCACATTCTCTTTGTACAGGGCCTCATACTGCTCTTTGTAGTCGGCCAAGAGCTTCTTCTGCGGGTGATCGGCGGGGAGTTCGTCCACGACCAGCAGCCGGCCCGCCGGGAACAGCGTGCCTTCCGCCGCTACGCCAGCCTGTTCGACATATTTCGGGTTGCCGAAGCCGTGGCTCTGGAACAGAGGAACGTCCAGGCCGATCTGTTTCATATTCTTGCATACGATCGCTTGTGCCGGCACGATGGACCAGTTTATCACCGCTTGCACACCGGCGGTACCCTTGATCTTCGTCAGGATATCCGTGAGATCGGTCGCCTGCTTGTCGTACACCTCGTTGGCCAGGATTTCCATGCCCGCCGGGCCCGCCATCTGCTCGAGCTGGGCTTTGCCTGCCGCACCGAAACCGTCGTTGCTGCTCACAATGGCGAACTTGCTGATGCCCATATCCTTCATCGTGTTGAAGATCCACGTGACGGCCTGACTGTCCTTCTGCGGGGTCTTGAACACATATTTGGCCACCGGATTCACGATCACCTCGGCCGCTGCCGCCGAGACGAGGATCATCTCGTTCTCTTCGCAGAGCCCTTTGATCTGCATGGTCTCGCCGCTCGTCGTGGGGCCGATGATGGCCAAAACCTTGTCTTCCTCAATCAGTTGCTTGGCGAACGACACGGCCTTCTCAGGACTGGCGCCGCTATCCTTGATGATGACCTCGACCTTGCGCCCCAACACGCCTCCCGCGGCGTTGATCTCGTCCACCATCATCCGCACCGTCTTCTCTTCCGGGGCCCCGAGGAATGAGGCCGGGCCCGTGACGGCAAAGATGGCGCCGATCTTGATCGGTTCGGAACCGTCGTCGGATTTCTTCGCGGCGACGGCCCACGTGCCCACGAGACACAGAGCTAACACCCCAACGAGTACCCGTTTCATGGAAAATCCTCCTCCAGTTTTGCGCTATCGCTCGTACAAAGCCCACCCACGTCCGACAAGAACAGCCACCGACACACTCTGATAAGAGTGCCAAAAAGTCGCCTCGCGTGTCAAGTGAAAAACGGTGAATTCGGCAAATCCCTTGACTCGCCGGCCCGGAGCGTGGACGATGTACCGGACCAATGGGAGATGTCAATGCCGCCCACGTGTTTGATCGACTATGGCGAACGCCCATTACCCCTCGTGCTGGACCCGGATCTGGCCGACTGGCGCGTCCTTACCCCGAGACATACCCCGCCCTTGGCGGACGCGCGTGCCGCGTTCGTCGAGGCATGCCGCTCCCCCATCGCATCCGCGCCGCTGCGCGAGGTCGTGGCCCCGGGCGACTGCGTGGTCGTGGTAACGTCGGACGGGACGCGTCCGGTGCCGAACCGGCAGCTCATTCCGTGGCTGCTCGATGAGTTGCCGACTCCGGCCGAGCGTGTCACCGTGCTTGTGGGGAACGGTACGCATCGGGCCAATACGCCCGCCGAACTCGACGCGATGTTCGGGAATGACGTGAGACACCGCGTGCGTATCGAGAACCATGATGCTTTCGATGGCTCACTCCATACCGTCGTGGGTCGTAGCGCGGATGGCGTCTCGGTGGCATTCAATCGCGCCTACGTCGAGGCCGACAAGCGGATCGTCGTCGGCTTCATCGAGCCCCACTTCTTCGCCGGCTTCTCGGGCGGGCCGAAGGCCGTCGCGCCGGGCGTGGCCGGCATCGAGACGATCTTCGGCTTGCACCGCTATGATCTCATCGCTCATCCGTGCAGCGCCTACGGCCGACTCGAGGACAATCCGCTCCAGGCCGCCCTTGGCGAAGCGGTAGCGCTCTGTCCGCCGGACTTTCTCGTGAACGTCACGCTCAATGCCGACAAGGCCATCACCGGTATCTTCGCCGGGCACTACGAAGCGGCCCACCGCGTGGGGTGCGCCCGCGTGCGCGAAGACAGCATGGTGCCCGTGAACGACGTGTTTCCGGTGGTGATTGCCTCCAACAGCGGATTTCCCCTCGACCAGAATCTCTATCAGTCCGTGAAGGGCATGGCGGCCGCGGAACGCATTGTCGACGAGGAGGGCATCATCGTGATGGCAAGCGAATGTCGCGACGGTGTGCCGGATGTGGGCCGGTTCCGCGAACTCCTGGCAAGTGCGGACTCGATCGGGGAACTCGATACGTATCTCCGAGAGCTCGAAGCGCCCGTGCTCGACCAGTGGCAGGCCCAAGTGCTGGCCCGGATTCGACGGCGGTGTTCCGTCGCCCTATACTCGGAGTTGCCGGACGACGTGGTGCGCGCGTGCCACCTGACGCCCATCGATGCGTTCCAGGAGGCCGTAGACGCGGCGGTACGTGCCGCGGGCCGCTGGCCGCCCGTGGCGGTGTTGCCGCAAGGCCCTACGACCACCCCGTTCATCGTGGACCGGGCCTAGGGAAACCTATCCGGCCGCCTCGCGGTCGGATTCGCAGGGCGTGGCCCCTCGAAAGAGTGAGGAATACCATGTATCGACGCCTTGTACGGTGCCTGACGCTGGCGTTATACCTCTGCACGCTGGCATTCTCGACGTTCGCCGTCGATCCGGACTTGCAGGAGCGCGTGCCCATGACCGACGGCACGCGTCTCGCCACCGACGTGTACCTGCCGGAGCAGGGCACCGGGCCGTGGCCGGCGCTCCTGTACCGCAGCGTGTACGGCCGGTACTTCCCCGCGCAAGGCGAGGTGAAGAACGGCCTGCGGGACGCCGGCTACGCAATCGTGTTTCAAGACGTGCGCGGCATGGGCACGAGCGAAGGCAAGACCGATGTGTTCTACGCCGACGGATGGCGCGAGGATATGCACGATGGCGCCGATACCGTGGCCTGGATTCGTGCCCAGCCGTGGTGTAACGGCCACGTTGGCTCCATGGGCGATTCCGGTCTCGGCATGACGGCGATGCTCCTAGGCGCGTCGACATCCGATCTCGGTGCACAGTGCATCGGCGTCGCCCCGGCCAGCTTCTACGAACACGCCCTGTATTACGGCGGCGTGCTTCGACAGAACCTCGTGACCGGATGGCTCTCGGCCGTTTTCCAGCCGCACATCTTGCCCACCTACAAGGCCCATCCGATCTATAGTGAGTTCTGGGATTTCTACAACACCGTTGCGCACGCCGAGGACATCACCGCCCCGGCGGTGCTCACGGGGAAATGGTATGACATCTTTCTGCAGGGTACCCTCGACGCCTTCATCGCTCGCGAACAACATGGAGGCCCCGGCGCGCGCGGCCGGAACTACCTCATCATGACGGCCAGAACGCACAACGGCATGGCGACGCCGGATTACCGGTTTCGCGATGGCGGCGGCCCAAGCGCCGGCAAGCTCCGACGGGCCTTCTTCGATTGCCACTTGAAGGGCGACTGTGCGGCGCTCGAAGCGATACCGAAAGTGCAGTATTTCGTCCTAGGCGCCGATACGCCGGCGGACGCGCCGGGCAATGAGTGGCGTACCGCCGCCACCTGGCCGCCTTTCGAAACCGTGCCGACGCCGTTCCAGTTCCAGGCCGACGGCGGCATGGCGCGCGAAGCGACGGCCACGGAGGACACGTCGTGGGCGTTCACGTACGATCCGAAGGATCCATATCCGACGCACGGCGGCGGGAACCTGTTCTTCAACGTGCCTGCAGGCCCGTGGGACCAGCGCAAGTACAGTGAAACGCGCAAGGACTTCCTCCAGTTTGCCACGGCGCCGCTCGAACAGCCGCTCGAAGTCGTCGGCCGGATTTCCGTCACGCTGTTCGTCTCGACGGATGCGCCCGATACGGATTTCACGGCCAAGTTGGTGGACATCTATCCCGAGCCGGACGGCCGCATCATCAATGTCCTCGACGGCATCCGGCGACTAAAATCGCGCGAGGGCCTCGATCGAACCGTGCCCTACACACCGGGCGACGTGGTCGATATCGAGATCGACTTGTGGAGCACGAGCATCATCTTCGCGCCGGGACACCGCGTCGGCCTGCACGTGTCGAGCAGCAACTTTCCGCGCTTCGCGCTCAATCCCAACACCGGCGCGGACTTCCTCGACGAAGGCGCCGAATCGCGCGTGGCGCACAACGCCGTCCATGCCGGCCCGGCACACGCCAGCGCGCTCATCCTGCCGCTACGCAAGCAGTAGTCGGACTGGACAGGCCCTCGACTACGCGTGGTATCATCCGAGCCGTAGGTGCAGCTCTGCAAACACAGCGGCGATCACCGAGGAGAACCAGAACCATGCGTGTCACCTCACGGCGAATCAAGGAGCGTTCGAACCGGTGCATGAGCATCTGCGCGGCAACCGCGCTGGTCGCGATCTTGGCGCTAGCCGGCTATGCCGAGGCTGAGTTGCTCAAGGCTCACGGCGTCGTGTTCAACGACCGGAACGGAAATGGCGTGCGCGAGCGTTCCGAGCCGGGCGTCGGCCATGTCTGCGTTTCCAACGGCCGCGACGTAGTGCAGACCGACTCGAAGGGGCGTTACGAGCTGCGGGTTGACGACAGCACGATCGTCTTCGTCATCAAGCCGCGACACTGGCGTTTGCCTGTGGACGAGAACAACTTTCCCAAGTTTCATTACATCCACAAGCCGGCCGGCTCGCCTCCGCTCAAATATGCCGGCATCGCACCGACGGGGCCCCTGCCCGATTCCTTGGACTTCCCGCTCTACCGCCATCGCGAGTCCAGGCAATTCAGAGCCCTCTTCTTCGGCGACCCTCAGCCCCACAACCAGCGCGAGGTCGACTACGTGTCCCACGACGTCGTTGAAGAACTGATTGGGTTCGACGCCGCGTTCGGCACATCGTTGGGCGACGTGGTGTCCAATGACCTCTCCTGTTTCCAGCCGATCAATCGAGTGGTCGGCCAGATCGGCATTCCTTGGCACAACGTCCAGGGCAATCACGATACCAACCAGGACGTGCCCGACGACACACTATCCAGCGAGACCTATCGACGCCTCTACGGCCCCGAGTACTACGCCTTCAACTGCGGCAAGGTCCATTTCATCATTCTCGACGACGTCTGTTGGGACGGCGATGGCTATCACGGCGAGATCGGCGAAAAGCAACTTGGATTCATCCGCAACGATCTCGCCTTCGTGCCCAAGGATCGGCTCATCGTGCTGCTCATGCACATCCCCCTCCTGGACGTCCGCGATAGAGCCGACTTGTTCGCCCTGCTCGAAACCTATCCCCACACCTTCTCGGCCAGCGCCCACTGGCACACCCTCGAACAGTACTTCCTCAATGAAGACGCCGGCTGGCACGGCCATGAGCCCCACCATCACTTCGTGGCCGGCGCCGTGTGCGGCAGTTGGTGGTGCGGCGCTCCCGACGAGCAAGGCATCCCACCCACGCTCATGGCCGACGGCGCACCCAACGGCTACTCGATACTCACCTTCGACGGCGTCGACTACGCCATCGAGTACAAGGCCGCCCGGCGCCCTGCCGATTACCAGATGACCATCTACACGCCCGAGGTGGCCGCCGCCGGCCAGACGGCCGACATGCCCGTCGTTGCGAACGTCTTCCTCGGCTCCGAGCGGTCGACCGTCGAGATGCAACTCGACTCGGCCGGCGCGTGGATTCCGATGCAACGCACGCCCATGGCCGATCCGTACCTCGAACAGGTCATCGCCTTCGAGAACAAGCTGCCCGAGAACCTCTTCCGGCGCACCTCGAAACCCAAGGATAGCCTACATATCTGGACCGCGCCCCTACCGGACGGCCTCGACATCGGTGTGCACCGGATCACCGTGCGCACCACCGACATGTTCGGCCACACCTACACCGCCCATCGCCTCATCCGCGTCGAGTGAGGACGGCGGAATCGGGCTGTCCGAGCGAGTCGGGGGTTTTCGCGACGCTAGTCTTTTTGAGACCCCAGTGCTATACTCTGCACTAGGTAAGCCTGCGAACCACAATCGGTAGACCTCGGATGAAGGCGGATGTTCCCTGACTCTCAGCGACGATGTCGACCGATGCGGATTCCGGGTTTGTGGCTCCCGTGTCGTTCTTGGCATGCGGCCCAGGGCGCCGAAGGGCCGAGGCGACACGGTCGGCGGCACCGGAGGGTGCAGCCGCCAAAGGGAGGGGAGTGCCCATGCGTTCCAGCGGTTTCACACTCATCGAGTTGTTGGTCGTCATCGCCATCATCGGAATTCTGGCGGCGATCTTGTTGCCGGCGTTGGCCCGAGCCCGGGAGTCCGCCCGGCGCTCGAGCTGCCAAAACAATCTCAAGCAATGGGGCATCGTGTACAAAATGTATGCCGACGAGGCGGTCGGCCAGTACTTCCCGCCGATGCAGACGGTGGACCACGAGGGCGAGTTGGATTTCTGTCTCGGCCCGCGCGTGGCTGCCATCTATCCGGAGTACCTGACGGATCCCAGCATCGCCGTGTGTCCCTCGGACCCGGACTGCACGGTAGAGGACCTGAAGTACACGGCCCAGGAGAATCCGGCGCGGGTCGGCGAATGGCGTCTCGACACGAGAGCGTACTTGATTGCCGACAGCTACGCGTATTTCGGCTGGCTCTTCGATCGAACCGATGACAAACCGGAATACAACGGCTACTTCGACGTTGTTGCCCCCGGCATCACCGGAGGCCTTGCGGTGTTGTTTCCCAAGTTGGCGTCGGTGGACATGCATGTCCTGGTGCCCGTCCAACTGGCGCTGACGTTCGAACAGATCGTGATGCCGCTGCTGTCGGACCCCGCAACCGCCACCGAAAACGACGTCCTGGTGGAGCGCGAGATCGGCGGCGCCTTACACGGGAACGCGGGCGGGAACATCGTCTACCGCTTGCGCGAAGGGATCGAGCGCTTCTTGATCACGAACGTCGCCGACGCCGGCAGTTCGGCCAAAGGGCAGAGCGAGATGCCCATCATGCTCGACATGATCGGCACGGGCGTCGGCATTCCCTATTTCAACCATGCCCCGGGAGGATGCAACACCCTCTTTCTCGACGGCCACGTCGAGTTCATCAAGTATCCCGGCAAGGGCCCCGTCACCGAGACGCTGGCGAACGTCTGCGGTGTCATAGCGCCCGCGTTCCTCTGATCAAGAACCGGCATTCGGCAAGGTTCGGGCGTTGCGTGCACGACCCTCCGCGCTCCGTGTATAGTGCCTACGAGTTACCCACAATTCGTCGGTGCGCGGGGAGGGTTCCCGGTGACGCTACTGAAGAGAGGCGCTATCCGCAGTGCGGAGCTCGTGCTCGGGCTGGTGGTCGCGGCAGCGCTGGTCTTCGCAACCGATTGGGCCGTCGGCCGTCTTGTTCCGCTGTTGGCGATACCGAAGCGCGGCCTGGTACTCCTCCCGCATTCGGTGCGCCAGTTCGACTATCCCATCTTCTCGTACACGGAACGCGTCAACTCCTTGGGTCTTCGAGACCATGAGGTGACACTCGGCCCCAGCCCGCACTACCGGATTCTCGTCATTGGCGATTCGTTTGTGTACGGTTCCGGCGTCGAGCTCGAGGATACCTGGGTCAAGGTCGTCGAGCGGCGCCTCCGTGATCGCGGATTCGATGTTGAAGTGGTCAACGGCGGCCGGCCCGGCTCCGGCCCCGCGGAACAGCGGCGGCTCGCCGAATGCGCCATTCCTCGCCTGTGCCCCAATCTCGTGGTGATCGCCCATCTTCAGGGGGATGACGCGATCCAGGCGATGGGCGTGTTCATTCCTTGGTACACCACGTTGCTCCCCGAGCTGGCCGGTGTCGCCGCGCTATGGCATGAGTACCGGATGAACGCAGAGTTCCGTATCCCCGACACGCCCACGGTCGAGAGTGCCGAGCAACACCGGCGCACACTGGTGGAGGCTGCAGCCGCCATGTATCGCGACAGCCCGCCGCTGGCGAAACGTCGATTCGAGTCGCTGCCCGTCGAGGTGCTGGGAGCGTATTTCCGGGGCGAACTAAACCCCTGGTCGGTCAGCATCGCCATGAGCAGTCCGCGATACTTCTGGCCGGCCGCCTTTGACTCGCCCGATGGAATCGACTCCGTTCAGTGCCGCGAGGCCATCGACGGCATGGCCTCACACTTCAAGCGGATCAACCGGCTCGCGCGGCGCGAGGGCGGTCACGCCGTGGCCCTCGTCACCCCTCACGGGCCCTATGTCAACGCAGAGGCCCGCCGGAATCTCGGGCGCATGGGCTACGACGTGCCGGATGCCGCGTTCCATAACACGCTACCCGAGCGCGTAGTCATGCGCGCCTGTGACCGGGCCGGCGTGCCGTGCTATGTCGACGGCGTTCAGGGATTCCGTGATCGCCAGGACGAACCGGGCCTCTATTTCTCTACAGACGTGCACTTCACCGTCGCCGGTAACCGCCTCTTCGCCGATCTGGTCACCCCCATCCTGGCCGAGATCATCGCCCAAGACGTGCCGGAACCCTAGCCCGGGCCGCGCCACAATCCTACACCTTGCCCCGGACGGCGCTTTCTAACAACGTCTCGGCCGTGAAGAGTCCGAATTTCACGACTGAAAACCGAGGAGACAGATGCCAAGAACGGAGGAATTCACGGGGCCGTGCCTGGCTCTTCCGCCTCGTGTGCCTTGCCCTTCTCCTCGGCGCCCTGGGCGTGGACGCCGGCATCGGCGGTACCACGGGACACCCAGGGCCAAGGCTCTACCTATTGCCTCGGGGCACCTTTTCTGATAGAGTCGCGGCGGCCAGGAGGGCAACACGGGATGGATGAGCCCCGGCAGACGGGACAGAGCGGCAGGCTCACGTCGGGGCGCCGTGTCCGGATCCTGCGCTTCGTGTGCCTTGTCTTCTTCCTCGCCGCTCTGGGCGTTGCGGGCGTCATCGGCGGTACGGCGGGGATGACGATGTTGGAGCTGACGAGCACCGTCCGCTTCTGCTCCGCTTGCCACGAGATGGAGGTCTTCCGCGAAACCTGGGCCCAGGCCCCTCACGGAAGCGCCGCGCACGGCAGTATCGCCGCGACGTGTGTCGAGTGCCACTTGCCCGATCCCGAAGAGGGTATCGTGGCCTACTTCTGGGCCAAGGGCACCAGCGGCACCAAAGACATCTACTACCACCTCCTCGGTCATGAGCCCGACTGGGTGGCCAACCTTGAGCGGCACGAGGCGTACACCTACGAGTCGGGCTGCCGACAGTGCCACGTCGAGCTGGTGGCGCCTGGTGTGCCGCTCAAAGCCATCACCGCGCACCGCGACTACGAGGTGGGCCAGACCACGGAGACGTGCATCGGTTGTCACGCGGAAACCGGCCACGGTGACTTGCGCGCCGTTCTCGAGAAAAGGACCGCGCCCTGAACGAGAAAGGAGGCCAGAACATGAACTTCCGGACGGGATGTGCGATGGCATGGGCATTCGCGCTGACGCTCGTACTGGGCGTTTCCTCGGCACAGGATGCCGACCTCGAGGCCGCGCGGGCGCTGCCGGCACCCTTGGGCGGCGAACGCGATCTGACGGTGCACCGAGGCTTCACGGCCGATGAAGCGCGCTGCATCGAGTGTCATGCCAAGGAGACCCCGGGCATCGTCGAAGGGTGGCGCATCGGCCGCATGGCGCATGTAAGTATCTCGTGCTACGACTGCCACGTGGTGCCGGCGACCTCGCCCACGGCGGATCAGTGCCCGGGCCTCAAGGGCAGTATCATCTACATCTCGCCCCTGGTCTCGTCGCAGACCTGCGCCAAGTGCCATCCCGCCGAGGTCGAGCAGTTCTCGAAAAGTGGCCACGCCCGGATGGCTAGCGCGCCCGTGGTCGACGATCCGGGGATGGATCGCTTGATGTACCATTTTGAGGGCGCCGAGTTTCTCGGGAATCCGCGCACCGCACCGTCGAACCGCGCCTCCCGCGCCGCGGGATGCCAGATGTGTCACGGCGGTGAAGTGAAACTGGGGCCGAACAAGAAACCCATCGAGGAGACCTGGCCGGGCGGCGTCGGCACACGGTATCCGGACGGCAGCATCGGCAACTGCACCGTCTGTCATACCCGTCACCAATTCGCTCTCGCCGAGGCCCGAAAGCCCGAGGCATGCGCCAGTTGCCACCTCGGCCCGGACCATCCGGATATCGAGATCTACCTGAGCAGTAAGCACGGGCAGATCTTCCTCACCCACGGCGATGAGTGGAACTGGGACTCCTCGCCAGACGCCTGGGAACCCGGCGACTTCACAGGTCCGACCTGCGCCACGTGCCACATGAGCGGCACCGGCCTCCTCTCAACCACGCACAATATCAATGACCGACTGAAGTGGGACCTCATGCACGTCCGCAGCGAGGTGCGCAGCGGCGAACGGGGCGACGGAGAAAAGGGACGCGCGTTGATGGTGCAGGTTTGCCGAAGTTGCCACAGCTCGACACACACCGAGGCGATCATGGCCTCGCTGGACAACGCGGTGGCGTTGTACAACCTCTATTACGACAAGGCTACCGCCATGCTCAGCGAACTCAAGGAGAAGAAGCTGCTGAAGGAGGACCCCTGGAAGGATCCGTTCCAGGAGCTCTACTACTACCTGTGGCACCACACCGGCCGCCGGGCGCGTCAAGGCGCTGCCATGAACGGCCCCGACTACGCGCACTGGCACGGCTTCTTCCAGGTGTTCCAGGTGTACAAGGACCTCGAAGATCTCTACCAGTACCGGATCGAGCACAACGCCATCGAGGAACTCAGTCCTGTCATGTCCACGGGTCCGCTATGAGCCGAGGCGCGGTTTCCGCTACGACGCAGGCTTCACGATCCTGAGGATGATGTCGGGCGATTGGGTCGGATCGTACGAACTCCGGTCGAAGGCACCGAAGGATTCCCTCACATCGAGTCCGGCCTGCTCGATGGCTCGGCACAGTTCCTCGATCGACCAATTCCGGAGCACCGCCGCCTCGGCCACCGTGTCGACCGCGTCGCGTTGCGTTGCGAAAAAGGTCAACGATAGCAGCGTTCGGTTGCCGCGGGGCACCAGGCTCTTGACGGCCGTCACAGTGGTGTCACCGGCCGTGACCTCCTCGATGCGATGGCGCGGCTGCGCGGCCTGCGGCGCCGCGTAGTTGAGCGTTTGCGTGAGCATGAGGCCGCCCGGCGCGAGCTGCCCCGAGAGGTGCGCGAACATCGCCGCGAGGTCCTGTTCCGATGCGAGAAGCGACAGCGAGTTGCCCAAACAGAGGATGAGGTCCCAAGGGCCGCCGGTGACGTTGCGCATGTCCTCAACGCGATAGACGATGCCGTCGTGTCGCCGCACGCGCGACGCGTGGGCCACCATGTCCGGACTCAAGTCGACCGCCGTGACCGCCGCGCCGCGCTCGGCGAAGAACAGCGCGTGCAAGCCGGTCCCGCAGGCGAGATCGATCACGCGGCGTCCTGGCGCCTCGTTGAGGCACGCGTCGAGCAATGGCCCCTCGCGCGCCAGACGCGCTGTGGCGTTGGTTAGGACTTCGTAGTACTCGGCGCTGTGGGTGAAGGCGCTCAAGGTGTCTCAGTCCTCCTGGTCTTGGTCGTTCACTGCCGAGAAGCATGGACATTGTGGACGCCAAGGACAAGATAACCGAAAACCCATGCTGTCCATTTCATCCAAACGCCGGCAGCACCTCACCAGGATAGCGCAGAGCGTGTATAATCGCGCAAGTGTCCAAAACGATTCGCTGCCCCAGATGGAGGCAACCTAGCGTAGACAGCACTGCGGATGGCTCTTGATGTCTGTTGTTGGGTATAATACGACGTCAAAGGGCGACCATAAGAGCATTGTTGGCATTGACTACCTTACGAAGAATGGCTATAATGGCGGCTAGGAAGTCATCGGCGGTCGCGGGTTGGCTCATTGGGGCAGTATCGGTTGAGATCAGAAAGGGCGGGGCCGCATCTCACCGCGGTGGGTTTTGAACAGCGTGATGCATCATTCTACACACGGTTATAATATATAGTTATATGTTGCGATCATGTCATCTATAAGAACAATAATTAGACGGATATGTGGGGAGGGTCTGGCGATCGAGTTTCCCGATGGCTCGGAGGGGAATGTGCCGATCGGGGAGATCTTTGCTAGTCCACATCCACCAGTCATACTCAAAGATCTCGCGTATGTGCACCCATCCAGCGTATTCGTTGGCCAGTCTATTCAAGTTCTCCCAGTGCCTGAAGAGAAAGGGTCCTTTTCGCGCAGACTCGCGATCATCGAAGCGGCCAACCGTGTCGCGATAGGGGACACCGTTCTTGCAGGGGTCACCGAGATTTCCACGGCAAATATCTATGCCCTCACGGACATGGGGTTTGATGTTCGCGTACCGGTCAAAGAGACGGAGGACATCATTTCGCAGGAGTTCCTGCGGCGTCTCAACTTGGAAGGTGAGGAGGAGGAGTCCTGGCTCTACGTAGGGGATCGCATCCAAGTCCAGATCGTGAGCAAACCCGCCGAGGCGATGCTTGAGGGACGCTTGGTGGTGCGAGGGCGCCTGACTCGGCTGCTAGAGGCGCCGTCAGAAGGGCATGCTGGCGCTTCGCCAGAGCCGATGCTAGCCCCCGTGTCGTTGTACAAGCAGGTGTTGATTATCAACGAGGATGTGGATGCAGCGGATTCGGTTGATCACTTCTTCCGCGATGGCGGATGCGCTACCCATTGGCTGGTAGACGCAGACGATGTCAGCCAATGGCTCGATGGCTTCAGCAGCGGTACTGCGAATCCGGATAGCGACAGCGAGGCCATTCTTGCGCTCGTGAGAGTGGATTCCCCTAACACCGATTGGCAAGAGGTCAGTGAGCTGCTGATTCAGAAGTTGCCCTACGTGGACACGATTCTCACCTATCAATCGGCGGACCTCCTTCAAGACGAGCATCTCACTGAGGTCCGTTCCCGCAAGGATGCGTTGCACATCCTCGGCCAGTGGGATGCCAGCACGGGTCTCGAAGCCTTGAGTGCCGTTCTCGCGCGCCAATCAGGGCTCTCTCAGGCATTGGCCGGTTCTGGCGGAGAAGATGCGGCTGAAGCGCGCGAAGAGTCAGCTCGCGGTTCGGCGCCGCGCGATGAAGCACCCAGATATCATTCGTTTGTTGGCGATTGCCGCACTGCCCTTGAAGCCTTGTGCAAAGCCGCAGGAGACCAGGCCGCGCCCTGCGCGGCCATTCTCTTCGAGATCCACAAGAACGGTCACGCGGTGAATATCGTGGCCACCCATGGCGACAACCAGATGGTAGAGGGATTCCAGAATTACCGGCTCAAGCTTCACAAGAGCCCCATTCGCGACCTGGCGATTTACCGGCAGGATGCCGATACGGATAACGCAAGAAAGCATGAGGGTAGATATGTCTACTTTCTGGCAGCCTGCGGATGGAACCGAGACTTGAGCGTCCTTGGGCTGCGCCCCGTCCCACCCCCGAGAAGCCCGTTCTGCTATGCCGCGTTCCTCTTCTCCGGCAAGAAGGCTGCTTTTGCGGACAATCCAGGGCTCTCGAAATCTCTGCTTCGCTTTGTGCGACGCTCTATCGAGCTTGCGCTTCTGGGCCGTTTCCTGGACCAACGCTGCGAGCGGATGCGCGAACGCGCCGAACGCGCCTCAGACTACGAGTTCCTCGCGCACGAAGCCACGGGCTATCTTCGGCGCCCCCTCGAAATCATCCGGCGCACCGACAGGTCATCGTCACTTCGAGGCGGCGAATTGGAGACGGTGCGGTTCGGCGCAATGAGGACCCATGCGACAATGACGCAGCTATTGCCCGGGCAGAAGACGGCCCACGTTCGGTTCTCACCGAACCAGATAGTGAAGGCCCTCTTCGAGCTCTGCCAGCAGCATGAGGAGTCACCGGATATTCCCATGGAATTGGACACGGACATGTCCGATGGGGAATACGTGTATGGACGTCGTCTGGCGTTCGAATGTGCATTGCGAAACCTTGTCCTGAACGCACGTCAGCAGATCCAGGCCTACTGCCCTCAAGGAGGCCGCGTGAAGGTTAGTTTGCGGTTGATTCGAGAGAAGACTGGTGGTAGAAGGCTCGTCGCAGCCGTAACCGATGATGGACCTGGTATTCACGAGAAACACCGGACCGCAGTATTCGAATCGGGAGTGTCGACACGACCCGGGGGCACCGGTCTTGGCTTGGCGGTATCCCGGCGATTGGTTACGGACGCCAAAGGCGAGCTTCAGTTGTCGGAATGCTGCCTGTACGGCGGGGCGACGTTCCAGTTCACGCTACCTGTTGTGGAAACGGACCAGGCCATCACCCAAGGGGAGGAAGAAGCCTGATGATCAAGGCAGCAGAGGACTGTCAGCATGGCGGCAGCACCATCCCTTTTGCCGTATTGATCGTAGATGACAAGGACGACATACGCACAGATCTTCGAGAGCAGATCGCGAAGCAGTTCGGGGGGCGATGCGCTGTCTACGAAGCCGCCAACGCGACGGAAGCGTTTAGACAACTCGATGGCCTGACAGCGCAGAATCCCCAGGTTGTGGCGGTGGACCTCGCGCTCGCCTCCAGGCTCAGCATCAAGCCTGCACTCGACCTCATCGCCAAACTTCGCAAGCGATTGCCTGAAGATACGCGGATTCTGGGGTATACATTGAAACCTCTGGGCGATATCCGCAAACCGGTCATGGATGCGGGCGCGTCGAGCTATGTGCGCACGGAAGAAGTGGCGGGTGTAATCGCACAGATATCTCTCGAGAAAGAACTTCACGAACTCCAGACGACGAGCCCTTTGGTTGGGCAAATCCTCAATGATATGAGTATGGGTATCACTATAGAAGATACTGATTACCATGTACTATGGGCAAACAACAGGGTGAGAAAGAAGACCCGTATCGAGCACTTTAGGGGACAGCGATGTTGGCGTTGCTTCCACAACTTCCTCCACCGCCGGATCCCGTGCGCCGGCTGCATTGCCGCGCAAGTCAAGGAGAAAGAAGAAGCGCTCATTCAGGAGGGCAAGATTCACCCGGATGTGCGTATGAATGGGATCGAACTGCTACCGGTAGATGGAAAGATCGTCCCCGTCGAAGTCGACACGGCCGCGCTCCTCGATAGCGCGGGAACGCGCGTGTTAGCTATTATCGAGGCCGTCCAGTTCGTCGAGGAGGAGTGGAAGAGAGCGCATCCAGCACACGACAGGCTTGCACAAGTCATGGCGGTGGCACGAGCAATGGCAAGGCAGTCGGAAGATGCGTTGCCCTGTGCTTCGCTGTGCATCTACTACCAGCCTGCGGATACCGAGGACCTTCACCTGTTTCTCGCCAATACGGAACGGGGTACGGAGCCGCCTCCGAAACTCTTGCGCCACAAGGCATTAACCGTGCCGTATAGGGAGGTCCTAGCTGGCGAAGGGGGACGTGTCTTGCCGGCATTCACGCCAGGAGAGACTCCGTCGCATTTCCTGTGGTCTTGCACCTCGGACGGAGCCACGGGAACAAGACTCCTCATAGATGTCACATTCTTTGACGAGAAGCCCGTAGGGCTCTTCACACACGATCTCGAGCCGTACTGGCGCTACTTGCGTGAGAATTTCGAGGAAGCACGGGAGAACCGCGACCAGCAACTCTCGATGGAGGCGCAGACCGCGGTGCGCGAGTTTCTGGCGCAGACAGCAGAAGGTACACGAGGCGAGAGAATCACCGAGGACCTCATTCTCCAGGAAGCCGTCGCGTGCGTTCAAAAGGCGCTCAAGCCCGTCTCGATGCATATCCGCACTCTCGACCGGAAGTCAAACTGCCTCACCAAGCGCGCCGGATTCGGGCCTTACTATGAGATCGCGTCGGAACGGCGTCTGCTCGATCTCGATGGGATAGGGTCTGTCCCGGCAGCAAGCACTCGCCAAGAGGTTTGGGCACCGAGGGCTTCTGTTGAGAGCATAAAAGACAGTGTTGAGGGTGACCTAACAGAGGCCGCAAGCCTCGAGTTGGAGAAGATAGCGAGCTACGCCATACTCCCGCTCGTCTTCTCGCAGCGAACGCTTGGCACACTGAGCGCGCAGTTCGATGACGACACGCTCTTTTCCGAACGGCGGAAGGACTCTCTGAGGCATGTGGCCGGGGCGCTCAGCAACGCCTTGGGTCAGCTCGCTTGGACTGAGGAACGCCGCCTCATGGCAGACGATTTCCGTAGCCTGGACCAAATGATGTTCGGGAGCGCACCGGAGATTGCGCCTGCAAGACAGGAGAACGAGGTACTGAGACTTGCGGCCCAAATGGTATTCGACTTGACGTGCTCGCACGCCATTCTCTTCTACCGCTACGACCGGCAGAACGCCAGGCTCTGCTACGTGGAGGATTCCTTCCAGGGCACCCTACGGGAGGGCATTGAAGTCCCCCCTGTTCTGCCCGCGGATCTTGGATTAGTCGGCGAGGCGGTCAGAACTAGGCAAACCCAGGTCGCAAGGAATTACCAGGAGGAACACTTCTCGATATCCCGTCAAGAGCTTCTCGACGCCGTGCCCGATGGCGCGCAACGAAAGGCTGTGGAATGGATCGGCGGAACAGACGTCGCGCCTGTGCTCGTAGGCGACCAAGTGGAAGGCGTTCTCGTAGCGTTAAGCCCGATTCCCAATTGGCTCACCGACGAGGACATCGGGATCGTCAACGAGTTCGCTTTCAAGATAGGGCGTTGCATCGAGGCGATGCGGCTGGGCCAGCATCTGAACCGTGAGTTGAAGGCCATGCAGTCCCTTGTGCTGGTCGAAGCGGCCATGGCGGGGACTTCCGACAAGGATGCGCTGAATCGGTTATTCTTGCTGGGGATCACCGCAGGTGAATGCTTGCGCTTCAGCCGCGCCATTCTTTTCCTCAGGCAAAGAGGAGACCCGGACAGACTGAATGCGGTCATGGCAATAGGGGCCATTGACAGACCCACTGCCAGGGCATTGTTTGATGGGGCGGATGCGATTTCCCTTGAGGAGAAGATCGATCGTTGTCTTGCTCGGAATGAGGCGCCGACTGCGGGCGCGTTGCAGGGACACATCCACGGCCTTGTCCTTGAGCTGAATCAGGAGCCTGTGTTGCGCGCGGTCTTCCATCAGTCGCAGTTGGCTTTGTGCCGCCGGGACGATGACCATGTCGTTGTCTGTCCGCAACTCAGGGACCTGCTTGTGCCACCCGGCGAAGACCCCGCGGAGTACGTATTGGCTCCTGTGATGGCGGAGAAGGAATTGGTTGGGGCAGTGCTTGCAGATCGTACTTTTCTCGATCCCTGTGAGATCGCGGAGGAAGATCGAAACCTCCTGCAAGTGCTTTCCCGCGATTTCGGTTTGATGCTGCAGGCCATTGACCGCCGCCGCAAGGAGCAGGAGGCCAGTATCAGCGAGCAGTTGGCCTTCGGCGTTAGCTATGCGTTAAGTACGCGTACTGCCGCTTTCGAGTCGCATCTTTCCATCCTCAAACGCGAGCTTCACGGCGCTCATGGAGAGGCGGTCGCCGGAATGGAACGGGCGCTCGAGTTCTTCGCGCGTGCAGGCACGCTCGCATCGAGACATCTCCGCGCCGACTTGCTGGCCATTGAAGAGCAGGAGCGCCTAGACCTAAACGACGTACTTGCAGAAACAATTGGATTTGTTGCCGATACGAGAATAGATTTCTCATCCTCCCCGGGCAGCGTGGTGGTGTCTGGCAATCGTGGCGAAATCGGTAACCTTTTCCTTGAGATCCTGGCAAATGCTCGAGACTTCGCACCCGCCGACAAGGGACGTATCGAGGTGCGCGTGGCGCGAGAGCGGGGAATGTGCCGCGTTGATATTCTTGACAACGGCCCGGGAGTCCTCCCCGCAATCCGGCCCAAGCTTTTCGAGAAGTTCGTCCGCCATCCTGCCGGCCGGCTCGGCCTCGGACTATCCTACGCGAAAACGGTCAGTGGGGCCTACGGCGGGAGTATCGATGAAATCGGTCAACCTGGCAGGGGGGCTCACTTTGTCGTGAGGTTGCCTGCCGCAACGGAGGAATAGCCATGGCTGAAGAAGCGCGAATACCTTTGGTGCTCATCATCGAGGACGATCCGGAGTTCCGTGAAATGATCATCGCACCGGAACTCGAGAAGCTCGGAGTTCGGGTACTGAAAGCCGACAACCTGAGGAAGGGTCTCGAGCTCGCCAGCCAGCATGACCCGCAGAGCGAGGATCCCTTAGACCTCGTCGTGCTCGACATGCAATTGCCGCTCACAGACAAGGAGACCGTTAAGCCCAACGTGGAAGCTGGCGTGGACTTCCTGCACGCATATCAACTAGTGGACTGCCCGGTCATCGTCTTCACTGCTTACGCGAGCTATGAGAACTGCGTGAAATCCGTCAAGGCCGGCGCTGCCGCGTACATATCCAAGAAGAAACTGAAGAACGGGCTGGGCCACCTCGAGGGAGGTCTGGACGCGTTTCTTGACCGATGCCAGGACCTACTACGTGAGCCTGGGACTCCCGCGATACCGCCGACTCATGAATGGTGTGTAGCTAACTCAGAGTGGCTGGGTATGCGGTTTCCCAACAAGTGGGTGGCCTTCTTGGAAGAAGAGCAGGCCAGCAATGCCGGACTCGATGCGGATGAAACGCGCGACGGATTGGCTCTGCTCGCGGATGATTCCTACGAGGCCCTTCGAGAACGCGTGATCGCGTGCGTAGGACAGGTGTCTCAAGTGCCGACCATTCTCTGGGCTCGTGGGAACAGCGGTGATTTCCTTGACACAGAAGGGGAGGGCTAGCCGTGGCTGTACAGGTCAACCCATTGGTGTGGGGATGCGACGCATTTCTGCCGCCGACCGGCCCTACTGTGAACGCGCTCAATCCTGCCGTGGTCATGGACGGTTACCGACTTGAGAACTGCAACCGAATCGAGGCCGACAAGCATCTCCGCGTGTTCGTCAATGTCGGCGTCGAGTACCCCTATGGAGTGAAAGGCCATCACCTCACAAGACCTATCCAGGGAGGTATTGAGTGCCTGGTAGATACCCATCGGGGGACATCTCGGTTTGATGGTAGCATTGGCCGAGCGCTTCGTATACCGATTCCCCCCAACGCCGTACCCGAAAGCCGAGACCGAGGGCAATGGCTGCGGTTTGAGGTGATGGTCACCTTGGCCAACGCAGCCGCCTGCTGCCAGGTGCCTTCTACAAGAATCCCTGTTTGGTTCCCGGTGGAGAGAAGGTCTGACGGCCTGGGGTGGTGTTTCAGAAAAGGGGCTCTGAGAACCAACGTCCTGGGTATGGCGGGGATACTCGAGCATTACCTGCTCTCGTTCACTCCCGCCTGCCTGTTCATCTTCAGGAAAAAGTGAAGGAACGGGATCCGGAAGGTAAGCAAGCATATGGGAAGCGCCCTTTCGCCGAAATGCTGGTGTTTCCTATCACGAGATCGTAGCTGCGCCTCAGGCCTCTGGTGACGGTGTGGACGCCCATGGCATGATATATAACACTACTACAAGAGATGTAGGGGATGCGGCGTCCTGGCGCCTCGTTGAGGCACGCGTCGAGCAATGGCCCCTCGCGCGCCAAACGCGCCTCGGCGTTGGTCAGGACTTCGTAGTACTCGGCGCTGTGGGTGAAGGCCCTCAAGGTGTCTCAGTCCTCCTGGTCTTGGTCGTTCAATGCCGAGAAGCATGGACATTGTGGACGCCAAGGACAAGATGACCGAAAACCCATGCTGTCCATTTCGTCCATACTCCGGCAGAACCTCACCAGGATAGCGCAGAGCGTGTATAATCGCGCAAGTGTCGGATGAGGAGGAGTCGGACGGATGACGGAACGGCTGCAACTGTATCGCTGCGCGCGGTGCGATCGTCGGTTGGCGGTGTTGCGCGGCGGCGAGGGCGACCTCGTGTGTTGTGGCGAGGCCATGACGCTGTATCAGGAGACCGGCGCCGAAGCGCTCGAGCGCAAACGGACGATGCCGGCGCCACCGGCGGTGTACGCCTGTGCGGCGTGCGGCGCCATGGTGGTTGCGCTGCATCGAGGTCAGGGGGAACCGATCTGTTGCTCGATGCCGATGCGCCTCTGCGTCGACGAAGCGACACCGACGGCGGAAGCCCCGCCGCAAGCGCCGCCCATGGAACTCAACCTGTCGATGCCGGTCAAGACCGTCATGCAGTTCATGCAGTGGCGGCAACCAACCACGACCTATTTCGGCGTGAACACACAGAAGTGCCCGCTGGATCTCTGGGTGTACCAGGAGATCCTCTTCGAATTGAAACCGGACGTCATCGTCGAGCTCGGCAACGCCTACGGTGGTTCCGCATTGGTCATGGCGCACTGGCTCGACCACATGGGCCGAGGCCGGATCATCGGCGTCGACATCGTCCCCGATGCCATCGCGTCCATCGTCCGTGCCCATCCGCGCATCACGCTCATCGGCGGCGACGCCTGTGCCTCCTTCGAGCAGGTCGCGGCGCTCATCGGCGCAGGCGAGACGGTCTTGGTCATCGAAGACACCTCGCACACTTACGAGAACACCCTCAACGTTCTGCGTACGTACCATCCGCTCGTCACGCTCGGCAGCTACTTCATCGTCGAGGATTCGAACTGCCGTCACGGTGTCGACATCGGCCCCTCGCCCGGCCCCTACGAGGCCATCCAGCAGTTTCTGGCCGAGAACGACTCCTTCGAGTCCGATCGGTCGCGCGAGTCCTTCTTCATCACCTGGAATCCGAGGGGATACCTCAAGAGGATCCGGTAGGCGGGGCCACCAAGACCGGCCGCGTTTCCGGCTCATAGGTCCTATAGGTCGGATAGGACGTATTCCCTTCTGGGGCCGAAACGCACGAGGCCCCGTCTCCCGGAGGAAACGGGGCCCCGCAATCTATGGAACGCCGGCCAACTGCTCGGCCGGTAAGGGGACCTTAGCCTAGTACATCCCGTCCATGCCGCCCATGCCGCCGCCGCCCGGGCCGGCCGGTGCCGGCTTCTCGGGCTCGGGGATCTCGGCGATAAGCACTTCGGTGGTCAGCAGCAGCCCGGCGACGCTCGCCGCGTTCTGCAGGGCCGTCCGCGTCACCTTGGTCGGGTCGATGACGCCCGCCTTGAGCAGGTCTTCGTACTCGTTGGTGGCGGCATTGTAGCCCACGGAGCCCTTCTTGGCCTTGACGTTCTGCACGACCGTCGCGCCTTCTTCACCGGCGTTCGCGGCCAACTGGCGCAGCGGCTCTTCGAGCGCCCGCACCACGATCTTCGCGCCAACGGCCTCGTCGCCCTCGAGCTTCAGGTTCTCGACCATCGGCTGTACGCGCAACAGCGCGACGCCGCCGCCCGGCACGATACCTTCTTCGACGGCCGCACGCGTGGCGTGCAACGCGTCCTCAACGCGGGCCTTCTTTTCCTTCATCTCGACTTCGGTGGCCGCGCCGACGTTGATCACCGCGACGCCGCCGGCCAGCTTGGCCAGCCGCTCTTGGAGCTTCTCGCGGTCGTAGTCGGACGTGGTCTCTTCGATCTGACGGCGGATGAGGCCGATGCGGCCCATGATCTCGGCGCTCTTGCCGGCGCCTTCGATGATCGTCGTGTTATCTTTGTCGACGACGATACGCTTGGCGCGGCCAAGGTCGGAGAGCTGGATACTTTCGAGCGTGCGGCCGAGATCCTCGGTGATGGCCTGGCCACCGGTCAGCACGGCGATGTCCTGCAACATGGCCTTACGGCGATCGCCGAAACCGGGGGCCTTAACGGCGCACGCCTGGAAGGTGCCGCGAATCTTGTTGACCACGAGCGTGGCCAGCGCTTCGCCTTCGACGTCCTCGGCGATGATCATCAGCGGGCGGCCCGACTTCGCGATCTGCTCGAGCAGCGGAAGCAGGTCCTTCAGATTCGAGACCTTCTTTTCGTTGATGAGCACGTACGCGTCCTCGAGCACGGCTTCCATCGTCTCGGCGTCGCTCACGAAGTACGGCGACAGGTAGCCCTTGTCGAACTGCATGCCTTCGACAACGTCGAGGGTGGTCTCGATGCCCTTGGCCTCTTCGACGGTGATCGTGCCGTCGTTGCCGACCTTTTCCATGGCCTCGGCGATGATGTTACCGATTTCCATGTCGCTGTTGGCCGAGATCGCCGCCACGTTCCGGATGACATCGCGGTCGTCGCGGACCTTCTTACTCATCTTGGCCAGCTCGTCGACCACCGCGGCCACCGCGCTGTCGATGCCGCGCTTGAGCGCCATCGGATTCGCGCCGGCGGTCACGTTGCGCAGGCCTTCACGATAGATCGCTTCGGCCAGCACCGTCGCGGTCGTCGTGCCGTCGCCCGCGGCGTCCGAGGTCTTCGAGGCAACCTCCTTCACCATCTGGGCGCCCATGTTCTCGTACTTGTCCTCGAGCTCGATCTCCTTGGCCACGGTCACGCCGTCCTTCGTCACGGTCGGCGCACCCCATTTCTTGTCGAGCACGACGTTGCGGCCCTTCGGGCCCAATGTGGCTTTGACGGCTCTGCTCAGCTTCACTACGCCAGCAAGAATACCGCGGCGAGCATCCTCGCCGAATTGAAGTTGTTTGGCAGCCATGGTTCAATATCCTCCTCGGTTCGCGCCGCGCCGCGCCGTTACTCGATCACGGCCAGCACGTCATCTTCACGCATGATGATGTGCTCCACGCCATCGATCTTGACTTCCGTACCGGCATACTTGCCCATCAGAATCCGGTCGCCCTTCTTCACTTCCATCGGGACCCGATTGCCGCTGTCGTCCAGCTTGCCGGGGCCCACCGCGATTACCTTGCCCTCCTGGGGCTTCTCTTTGGCGGTATCGGGGATGATAATTCCGCCCTTGACGGTTTCCGTCGGCTCCTCGCGTTTCACAAGAATCCGATCTCCAAGCGGCTTGATCTTCATCGGTTTCTCTCCTTCTTTCGTTTCCCTACGTGCGTTTGGTGTCGTGCGATTTGGCGTCGAGACATCTGCGCCATTTTGGCACGCCACGAAACCCTTCGTTTCCAGTCAACCAGGTGCCATTATACATAGCGATTGCTGAGAAGTCAAGCCCATTGTTTATATGAACCTACCATGCATTGCCAAAATGGCAAAGAGTTGGCCAGCAAGAATGGCGAGTGCTAATCGGCGTGTGGACGCGAGACCCAATCCGCAGACAGCGCTCGGGCCGCGTCGCTCGCTGCCAGAGAAATCAGCGATTGACTCGACTCCGCGCCGCCGCGATATCGATGAGCACGCATGGCGTGCCTTCGGTATGCCCGGTGGGATCGCCGGCGTCCATAGGGCCAGCGCGACGCACAGGACATGTAGCATCGGGGGATATCTTCCCATCTCGAACGTCTACGCGGCGATCTCCCTTTCCATGTGCCGCACCACACGGCGGTACCAGAGGACACCGACGATAGCGCTGACCACGTCCGCGGCGACACGGCCCCAGAAGACGCCGACGATGCCGCCCAAGAACGCGCCGCCGACAAGCGAGAGCGGCACGAGCAACACGACGACGCGTACGACGTTGACGCCCGTGGCGTGGAGCGGTTTGTGGATCCCATTCAGTAGGAATCCGCTATATCGATGCATCTCCATCATGCCGTAGCCAATCGAGATGATTCGCAGGTAGAGCGTCAGGTAGCGCTGGGCTTCGGGATCTTTGACAAAGAGCCGCGCCATCTGCGGCGCGAACGTGAAGAAGAGCACGAAGGTCACGAGGCCGAATGAAAAGGCGAAGATCATGCTGATCTTCGCGCCCTCGCGCACGCGATCGAGTCGGCCGGCGCCGAAGTTCTGGCCCACGAAGGGCAGCAGCGACATACCGAGGCACATCGGCACCATGAAGGCCAGCATCTCGAGGCGCGATCCGGCTGCACAGGCGGCCACGGCAGGCTTATCGCCGTAATGTGCCACGAGGCGCGTGATGACGCCCCCGGCAATCGGCATGAGGAGGTTGCTGAGACTGGCCGGCAGACCGATGTGGAGGATCGCGCGCCAGGATTGCCGCACGCGTGCCCATCCCGGCATGCGGAAGTGGAGCAGGTCGTGGTAATGGACCAGCACCCAGATCACGGCGACGCAGGCGATGGCCCGGCAGATCACCGTGGCCAAGGCAGCGCCGACGATTCCCATTCGCGGAAAGCCGATCAGGCCGAAGATCATGATCGGGTCGAGGATCATGTTGAGAACCGATCCGCCGAACATAATGAGACTCGGGCGCGCCGTGTCGCCGGTCGCTCGGATGATGCCCTCGGCGACCATGGGCATGACCATGAATACCACGCCGAGGTACCACACGGTCATGTACTTGCGGATGAGCGGGAGGACTTCGCCGTCCGCGCCGAGTGCCCGGAACAGCGGATTGATGGTCAACAGGCCGATGGCCGAGAACACGACGACCACGAGAACGGCCAGGATCAAGGCGTGGGTGGTCAGGCGCTTGGCTTGCTCGTGATCGCTTTGGCCCAACGCCTTGGCAATAACGACCGTGGCGCCCATGGACACGCCGTGGACGATACAGATTAGGAACATAACCACCGGAAAGCTGAATCCCATGGCGGCCAACGGCAACACGCTTCCGGTCTGGTTGCCGAGTTGGGCGACAAACCAGGTGTCGGTCAGGTTGAAGGCGTTCATGGCGAAGGTACCGCCCAACATGGGAAGGGCCATGAAGAAGAGCGTGCGCGTCACCGAGCCTTGCGTCAGTTTCGGCGTACTTCGTTTGTCCGGAACGGCCATGCCGGATGCATCACACGATGACGACATTCGATCTCCAAAGGACGGCGACGAGCGCCTCGGTAAGGGGACATCGTAGAGTCCGACCAAGTCTGGATCAACAACAATGCGCGTAGCGTCGCAGGGAGTATCGGCCTTGCCCACGCCAAGCGGTGCTCCGCGACAGGATTCACGGACTGGAAACGGACTGGTCTCGTGCGCGCGCGACACGGAGAGTGCAGAGCTGCCGGGGCGGAAGCTCGAAGGCGATCCGGGTTCTGAGGCCGGAAACGGTTACGCATTGCTCGATATGTTCGGGCGCTGTTCCCTCGGAGGCCCCTATGGGCTCCACGGAGAGCGTGTAGTCGCCGGGCGCGAGCAGGTAGAGTTCGGCGGCTATGGGTCGGGCCTTCTCACCGAAGTGATACAGCTCGGCGGCGAAGCGGTCAGTTCCGGAGTCGGTGACGAGGGCGGCCAAGTCGCGCGGGGTTGTGAGCCAGCGGACGGCGTTCAGCGGGAAGTAGCCCACGGAGCCCGGATCGCCGGTGGCGCTCGAGTACAACAGGTTCGTGTCGGGCAGGGCGACGCCGGGCACCGCGTCGGGAAACATGCCGTTTGATCCCAGCAATGAGGGGAAACGGACGACGCGATCCGTATACCGGACCTCGCTGGTGTAGCCTTCGAAGTTGATACGGAGCGCCTCGGCATTGGCCTTGAGCGCCGCGTCGAGCCGTTCGCGGTCTCCGGTCATGCGCATGGCCGTGTAGGGACTTGCGTCGAGCGCCAGCAACTCGTCCATATCGGTCTGGCCCGTCAGGAGGCGATACTTGGCCACAACGCCTCTAAGGCACTCCATCCGTTGTGCACACCACGCATCGCTTCCCGGATCGGACGCATTCTCAGGTGGATGTTTGAGGTAGTCGAGACGGATTCGCGCCATGGACTTGATGGGTTCGAGGTACTTCGGGTCGTGCGTCATGTGGAATGTGAGCAATAGGGTTTCGAGCATTTGGTCCATGGCGCTCGGCCACGTGTACAAGCCGCTCTCGCCGTGGTTCTCCGGTATCCACCAATGCTCGCCCAGGCCGCCGATGCCGCCGTCGGGCCAATGGATGGCGCTCGGGATGATGCCGGCGGCCTTGCCGCGCTCGGCGCGGGCCGTCGCATCGACCCAGGTGTCCATCCACGCCGAGAACAGGCGTCCGAGGCGCTCGTCGCCCGTGCGTTGCCAGTAGAGCAGCGTGGGCTGGACAGCGCGCGGATGGTACACGGTGTCGCAGGCCTGGCGCGGGTCGTCGCTCACCCGCTCGACGCTGAAATAGGTGCTCTTGTACTGGAGGAAGCCGCGCTCGTTCACGCCCGTCCAGAGCGTCTCCATGCGATCGGCCAAACGCAGGGCGCGCTTCGACCAGTCCGGATTATCCGGTTCGAGATGCATCATGGGCGTGATGACATCGGCGGAATCCTCGGCCGTGTGCTCGACATCGTAGACGTGCGTTGTGTATCCGCCGCGCATATGATCCTGGCTCATGAGGGCATTCGAGAACCTGGCTTGGGCCGCGGTGATCTTGGGATCGTCAAACCCGATCAGCACAGGCACCCAGCAACGCCACATCTCGCAGTCGTCGGCCCAGCCGCCGCCGTACTCGCCGTTCTCTCTCATGCGGTGGTCGATCCACCAGGTGATGATATCGGCCACGCGTTCGAGGCCCTCGCGCTGACGGACGGCCCATTCCGGGGCGCCCGGGGCCTCCGGATAGAGGGCATGCGGAGGAATGGGTTCGCCCAAGTACATCCGGACGATGCGGTTCTCGGGGAAGGCGACTCTGGCGCGCTCGAAGGCCGCGCGCGTCTTGTCGAACCAGCCGCGCCGGTTCTCGATGTTTCCGCCGATGCCGAGCATGACCCAGGAAAGCATGCGGCCGCGATAGATGTCGGTGATCGGATAGAGCGGCGAGTCCTCCGCTATGCCGAAATCGAAGTCCTCGGTCTTCCGGACCTGGCCACCGAAGTACGCGAGGTCAGGGCTTGTCAGCCACCGCTCGATCTCGGAGATGAGCCGATTTGCTTCCGCCGCGAGCTCAGGGTCCAGACCGGGCACATCGCGCAACTCCTTGAGGTAGTCGCGGCAGGCCGCATCATCGCCCGCGTTGCCGGCCAGCGCGATCAAGCGTTGCGCCTCACCGGCCGCAGTGTCTGCAGCGATACCGGGAAGCGAGATCGCCACAGCCAGAATGCACAATGCCGACCGCAGGCCCCATCGTACCACGGCGGTAGAATAACGTGCTGCGTTTCCCATAGGACGGCTCCTTACGCTAGCCCCTCGACTGTAGCATGCGGGATGGGTTGCAGCCTTTTCAAGACGCTGCGTTGCCGCTGGAAGTGCCTATTCTCCACTCCTTATGATACGGTGCAGCACGCCAACCGCGGGAAGCCCCGCCCACAGAGGCAGCATCCGAGTTGGTTCTCCATCCCTCCTGTAAAGCCCTCGCGGCCTAAACAATGGATCCTGAGCCCTTCGCTTCGACAGGGATAGACTGGATTCAGCCGAAGTCCTGATGCTTCAAAGTCCCAACGGCCCCGCCTCATGTAAGGATGGCCCCCTCCACAAAAACCAACCATGGAACTCGGTGATCACTTCGATGGCCGCTGTGTGGAACTCGTCGCGAGGCGTGGTCCTAGCGTGATCGATTGTTTCGCACAGCAACCTGCAAGCGCACATAGCCAATACATGCCACTATCAGCGCTGCGAAAGCCAGTGCCAATGAACGCGAGGCAGGAATGGACACTCCGGTGTCGGGGATCATTGGATTTAAGCCGAAGCCAATCTCGATGTCGTTGTCCAAGCCATCGCCATCATAGTCGTTCTGACCATCGGGGACGCCGTCCGGGGTATCCTCGTTAGGATAGTCGCCCGTGGAGTCTCCGACGAACGGGTCAAATGGGTTCTGAACGCCGGGCGTGTCCGGGTCGAGGTCACGCGTTTCGTTAGCATCAGACATCCCGTCTCCGTCAGTGTCAGAGCCGTACCGAATGCCGAAGCTATGCGCGTCAACGGGATTGTACCCAAATACGAATTCCTCAGCATTGGTCATGCCGTCGCCGTCGAAATCGTTGTCTCCGTCACTCACTCCATCGGCCGATTCCTCGCTGTCTTCGCCCGTCGCGTCAGCGATCGCCGAATTGAACGGATTCTGTACGCCCGGCGTAGCGAGATCCAAGTCGCGTGTTTCGTCGTTGTCCGACAGCCCATCGCCATCCGCGTCCGGGCCGATTGCGAACATGCTCAGTCCCGCCTCTACCACCCGAGCTGCGCCGTCGTTGTATTCCGCCCGGAGCGTCGCCATCTTGTAGCCTAGGGAAGTGGGACTGCCTGACACGTTAACGACATGCGTTTCGTACGGAACAACGTTCACGGTGCTGGGGACGCCGCTCGCGGTGAACTGGGAAGCGTGAGGCCCGATAATCTCCAGATCGACACTTGTGTTTACGTCCCGGTTGTTTGTGATGTACACGGGTTGTGCCGAGCCCGATTTCGCCGGCGGTGCCGGGATCTCCGCGTACGGCGGCACCATCACGATGGGGCCAAGAGCCCATCCGAGGTCGCGCAATGCCGGTGTCAACCTCCCAAGATCCCGGACATTGTTGGTAACAAAGGGCTCCATTAACTCGTCTGGGAGATGCGAGGGATCCCAATGAGAAGCGTTATTCTCCGGAAGTTCCGGTGGGCTAAAGGCAGGAGCATATACCTGGAAGTAGCCACCTGCATCGGCCACAACATTTGATCCCCCCCAGTACAGCGAATCGCTCGCAAGAGCTATTGAACGTTCCACTTGATTGAGAAGCACGAAGTGCACGTAATCGCCCAAGAAAGCCTCGTACCAGAGAAACCAGCTATGAAGGTCCGATGGGTTGGAGCCCGGATTCCCAAACCATGATCCATCACCGTTAACAAGATTGACAAAACCCATGCAATGGCCAAGCTCATGAAGCACAACGTGGAGAAGATCAATCCTGCCAGCGGGTACTTCCGGCGCCAATGAACAGTCAAATGTGTGTTGGTTGATCATGCGAGAATTCACTGTGATGTGGGCATGGAAAGCCGGCGATGGAGGGACATCACGGTTCACAAGCTGACTTGCTAGTGGGCAAGGGTGCCATATGCCGGGCAATCCGGCCTCAGTATGGGTGAGGCAAGGTCCGCCTGTTGCACAAGTTGTATCTCCAAGATCCTGAAACTCCACTTCCAACCTGATCGTTCTGGGACCAGCGAGGACTGTGCCATAGATATCTACTGCGTTGGAGATAACCTTCTTCACCAATCTCAGGTCGGCTTGCCCCACTTGGTTGGTGCCAACCCAGGATGTCACCTGGATTTGGAGTCCTTGGGCGCTATTCATGTAGAGACACAGAATCGGAATGGCCAGCACAGCGACCTTCGTGCAGGGTCTCGGTTTCACTGTCTATTCTCCTCGCTGCATCCGCGCAAGAAGGCTCCTCGGCGCGTTGCCGCCTTCACGTGGCGGCTTGATTGGCAATCAGGGAATCGTGAAGGGCAATGATGTAGTAACAGAGCCATTGGGATGAAGTATGAACGGACTTAGGACCTTATCGCAGGGCATCGGGTACCATTTGCCCGAATGCGCAGAGAACGCGGGCTGTCCACTCTCGTCCTCCAGTCCCCAGCAGAGAGGAGGTCCCTGGCGGAGGCCTGGGGCAAAACTCACCCTCTGGTCGGGCGTCACCGTGGCGTAGACTTCCCCTTTCGAGACGGGACCGGTCCGGACAAACTGGAGTCCGTCGTCTCGTCGGATCACCCAGAACGTGTTGGTATGGATGGGGACTTCCGGCTCTGGCGTGAAGAACTCGCCATCCGCGCACTGGAAGAACCACCCGAGCGTTCCTTCGGGGGGATCGATGCCGGGGGGCGATACCGCGTGCTTCGCCGCGATGACGGCACCGTACGGTGGAGCGATAGGACGCCCGGCCTTGTCCCGATAGGGCCAGATCTCGGGCGCCGAGGTTTGATCTACCTCTGCGAGCACGGGTGGGACAATCCGGATCTTGCCGTCCGGGCCAATCACGGCATAGGTTCCCGACCACCTCGGGCCGGTATGCACCAAGGCGAGTCCCCCGTCCAGAGGTTCGATTCGAAGCTCATCCTTATCGGGAGACGTGTAGAATCCCGGCGTAAGGAGTTCGCCGTGCGCCCCCAGATATACCCAGCGCATAGGCCACTCAGTGCCTGGGCGTGGAGGGCCTGATTGCATACGCACCGACATGGCAGAGAATACGAGTTTCTTGCCATCCGGTGACCACTGGGCTCCGCCATACGAGCGGAGACTACTCGTATCGATCCGTACTTGAGTTGCGGCAAGGTCAAGATCCTCCCGCGATGGCACAACGGGCGCCGAGGTCCGTGTCTCGGTATCGAGGATCTCAATGCGTCCGGGATTGCCTTTCGGTAGTGTGAGCGCCACGCGGCGTCCATCGGGCGCCCAGGAAGCAAAGGAAGTATTCTCCGGCCCCACACGTGTCTTCTCCGCGCCGGGCTTGCCAATGTCAATGACCTCTATCCGATACTCGCGCTTGGCGCTCCTCGCGGTCATCAGAATCTGCTGCCCATCCGGCGCCCAGGACGGTGCGAAGTCATCGTCCTCGTCGTCCGTCAGGCGGCGAACGTTCTTTCCGTTGAGGTCGCATACGTAGATCTGCATGTGCCCGTCCCGGTCCGAGGTGAACGCAATATCGGATCCGCTGGGCGACCAAGAGGGGAAGCCATCAGCGGCGGGATTGTTGGTCACGTTTCGAGGGTTCGAGCCGTCCGCATCCATAACGTAGACTTCGAGATTACCATCGCGACCGCTCGTGAAGGCGATGCGCGAGCTATCGGGCGACCAGACCGGCGTGCACTCAACACTGTCGGCGCTCTGGCTGAGATCCGGCTCAAACAGGTCGTGCATGTTCGATCCGTCGGAGTTCATGAGCGAGATGACGAAATGCCCTCCTTTTCGTCTGGCGAAGACAATCTGCGATCCGTCGGGTGACCAAGCCGGATAGCATTCGTTCTCCGGCGTAGTGGTCAGAGCCGTCAAACCGGTCCCGTCGGCATTGACCACGTAAATATCGTGGCTCGCGTGCCATTGCGTGAAGGGAATCTCCATGAGGTGCGAGGTCAGAAGGTTCCTGAACCCAATCTCCGATCCCGCGGCCATCACGACACCCATGCCGGCACTGCTCAGAAACAATCCCATGCACGCAGCGAGTGCCATCGCCCACACGCCGCTTCGCCTGCGCGCCCGGGGTGGGCCGAAGTCATGGCCGGGATTCCGTGCTTCATCACTCAGTTCCCGAGCACTTTCCCCGGCCGCTTGGGTAGGCAAATGGCTGGCCATAGGTTCCTCCTCGGCATGACGATGCATGTGCAATCTTCGATTGCGCCGACTCACCGCCATGTGGCGCTGCCGACGCAACCCTATGCTCATTATGTTATCCAATGTTCCTAATAAAATCAAGTGAAATATTGTTCCCGGTATGTCACTGCTGATTTTGCGTATGTACCTCCGTGTATGCTGCATGATGTTCGGAACAGGGGGAGTCGCCCTTGCCAAGTTGCGGCTCTTGCAGAGAGCATAATGGTGGTTTGAGTGCCACGGCACGATGTGTCTCAGACTCCATCGTCGCAAGATCGGTGTTTGGTAGTGCGTACGAGGGACCTCAGAGGAGATTTCTCGCTGCGCTCGAAATGACAGAAGAAGGGCTGGAAATGACAGGAAAAGAGGCCGACACGACAAAACTCGTGAGTACCGTGTTCGGGGGCAGTATATCATGTTGAGGGGTTCATGCGGC
>DAIPKA010000035.1:0-74483 GCA_036769985.1 Candidatus Hydrogenedentota bacterium
CCGGCGCGGACCGCAACGTGAATATCGTTGCCGGTAACACCACCGTGGACGTGACGCTGGACGGCAGTCTGTCCTCGGACGCCGACGGAACGATTGCGGCCTACGCGTGGACCGGCACGCCGGACCCAGCGGATGTAGTTGGCCCGACGGTCACCCTGGCCGCCGGCGACCACACGTTCACGTTGGTGGTGACGGATGACGACGGTGCCGACAGTGCCCCCGACTCGGTCACCATCTCGGTGAACGCGCCGCCCGTGGCCAACGCGGGCGCGGACCGCAACGTGAATATCGTTGCCGGTAACACCACCGTGGACGTGACACTGGACGGCAGCTTGTCGACGGACGCCGACGGCACGATTGCGGCCTACACCTGGACCGGCACGCCTGATCCCAACGATGTGGTTGGCCCGACGGTCACCCTGGCCGCCGGCGACCACACCTTCACGTTGGTGGTGACGGATGACGACGGTGCCGACAGTGCCCCCGACTCGGTCACCATCTCCGTGAGCATGCCTCCTGTCGCCGTGGCTGCCGCCACGCCAAATCCAGCTCACAGCGACGCTGGGCAATCGCCCATCATCGTCCCGGATCCGGACACGCTCTATGCCATACCGGCCGGATTCTACTATCTCCAGTCCACGCAGTTGACGGAACTCGATCCCACGGACGGCACCGTCAATGCGACCCGGGATATCTTGTTGCCGGGCTCGGGCGGATGGCGCGTCTACAACGGAATCGGGTTGGCCTGCCACCTCGAGACCGGTGAGGGTTGGGCCATCGTTCAGATCGACGACATGTATAATCCGACCCCGTCCTGGGTGGACGCTTACCTGATTAAGCTCGACCTGAATACGGGCGTTGGCGAAGTTATCGGCCTGTGCAACGACACATTATCGTTCGTAGACCTCACTTGCGACGGCGACGGCAACCTTTACGCCTTGGCCTCGTCGGGATCCGACGACGCCCTCTATACGTTGAGCACTACCGATGCCTCGGAGACGCTGGTGCACACGTTTACGGGTTACTGGGGCGGTGGTATTGCCTTCAACAGCCTAGATGGGCTACTTTATTACGCGACAACAGCGGATCCCTCGGGCACGCCATACGGAGCGTTGCACTCGTTCGACATCGCAACGTCCACCCTCACGGCGTTGCCGCCAACGGCCGCGGCATTCTCGTGGACACGGGTAGCTGCTCTCACCCACGAGCCCCTGTCCAACACGCTGTTCCTGTCGGACATCGACAGTATGGTCGGAGACCTTTTGAGCATGGTGGACAATGGGACCGTGGATGAAGCATCCATTGCAAACTATGATCCCTACCTCGGCGCGATTACTTTCGGGTGCTCGAAACGCGCCGTGCCCGAGGAAGTCCAACTGGACGGGAGCTCATCGTACCATCCCGGCGGCGGCACGATCACCGGCTATCATTGGACGGTTGTTTCCGTGCCCGCAGGAAGCGCGGTGACCGCTGTCTCTGATGACAGCATTGTGAACCCGACGTTCACGCCGGACGTGCAGGGCGACTACGAGTTCTCACTCATTGTCACCGACGGAAGCGCCTTCAGCGATCCGGATAGCATCGTTGTGACGTACGAGAACACACCTCCGGTAGCTGAGGCCGGCCTGGATCGCAGCTTGAAGCCAGGGAAAAATGTCTATGCAAACGGCAACGACTCCTACGATATCGACTGCGACGATCTCGAGTTTGCCTGGACGTTCACCAGCGTGCCCGCGGGAAGCTTCGTGGACGATACGTATCTCGCGCCGTCGGCCAACTGTCCGGCGCCATTTTTCTGGCCGGACCAAGAAGGCGACTACGTCCTTGAGCTGACCGTTACCGAGGTCAAAGCCACGCCGGAAAGCGATACCGACTCGGTTACAATCAACATCGACTCGGGAACTGTAAAGAAGCGGTGAGCAGGTGTGGGAAGGTAGCCCCACGAATGCGGGCGGGCAAACACTGCTGTATGCGCCGCTTGGGTGGCCGGTTCTGCCGAAATGTCTATTGCGCCGAGGCGCGGCATTGTCGCCGGAGCCGAGGCCATGGCCGATGGCTTCGCCCATATGGACCACTTCTATCGCAAGGTCGTCGAGAAAGGTCACGGGCGTATCGAAGAACGCCAATACTGGTATACCCACGACGTCCAAGGCCTGGGAACCCTCGAGCGCTGGCCACAACGCCATGGTATGTCATGTGCCGGGCCACGCGGACCCTCAACGGGGAGACTTTCGTGGAAGACCGCCATTTCATCACCAGCGCCACCCATGACGGCGTGCGCCGTATCGCGGAAGCGGTCCGAAACCACGGGGAAATTGAGAACGGTTTCCACTGGGTGCTCGATATGGCCTTTCTCGAAGACCAATCCCGAATACGGTCCGGTTGCGCTGCCGAGAAAATCGCCACTTTTCGGAAGATCGCGCACAATGCCCTCAAGAAGAGCACATCCCGAAAGGGTGGCATCAAAACCAAGTGCCTACAGGCCGGATGGGACGACCACTATATGGAAAAGATCCTACTGGCCCTGTGACTCTCAGTGCGATTGCCCTGCGTTGTAGCTTGCCGGGGGCGTGTGGGGACGCGTATGATGGCGTTGTGTGAGAGGCCGCACGACGGCGCTTGGCGCCCGGAGCAAGAGAGAGGCGTGAGTGGTTGCGAGCGACAAGGCGATCCGTGGCGCGCGCCGACGGCACTGCTGTGGTACCTGTTTTTGGGAATCGGTGTGGCGCCCGAGAATGCCTTCGAGCAACTGCGCTATGTCGCCGATGTGGTCACGCAGGATGCCCTCGTCAATTCCCCCTATTTCATCACGGTCGGATACGCCGCGTTCTTGGGCGCATTCTGCTATTTCAAGCGCCGTGCTTGCGGGAGTGACGAACGGACTGCGCAGAACGCCGCCCTCCATCTTGCGCTGATCGGATTGGTGGCCTTTCTGCCGTTCCCGATGATGCTGTTCACGCACGCCTCGGGGATTCCTACGGCCCACTTGCGCCACTTCGTTTATGCCCTCGGCGGCATCAAGATGCTGGCCTGGCTCTATCTCGTCATCTCGGTTACCCGTTATTATGCTTTCGGGCATGAGACGGTCTTCGGCGGGCGAGCACCGCATGAGGAATGGGTGCGCGGCCACGCTGCCCCGGTGACTCCCGAGGAGGTGTCGAGAGAAGAAGAGTCCGAGTGAGCGCCTGTCGGTGGTAAGGAAAACGTGGAATCGGGGGATTTGGGGGTGTCGAAACCATGATTTGTAATCCCGCTTACAATATCGGACCTCCGCAAATGACGCGGTTCGACACGTGTTTTTCGAGATTTCGTCGGGCTGGTGGCTGAGGTCCGGTGTAAGTGATTATCAATGAAAAGCTTAGGAATTTCCTTTCGGTGGTGTCATCACAGGCCTTGGCCATTGCGTTATCAAGGCAAGTAGGTGTAGCATAAACAGCGGAGGTGCCCGTGAGGGTGTCTCCGCGGGGATGGTGAGGATGCTCCGCTGGAAGCTGAGCACAATACTGATTCCCGCGTTGGTGATCATGGCGCCGAGCGTGGCGGGAACGCTACGTATCGGCACCCCGACAGTTGAAGAACAACGAGTCGCGTTTCCGGTGTATCTTGAGGGCGATGTGGGCGACGGCGTGTCGGCGCTGGATTTCCGTCTTACGTACGATGCGGCGGTATTCAAGCCGGTGGCCGTTGCGGCGGGTCCTGCTGCGACCGACGCGGACAAGCGCGTTGAATGGAACGTGCGGACACCTGGCGAGTGCATTGTCGTGATGATGGGCATGAACCAGACGGCTTGTCGGTCGGGTGAAGTGAGTCGCGTGGTGTTTCAGCGGACCGAATCCGCGCGGAATGGCGCGTACGAATTCGCCGTGACGAGCCCGACGCTGTCCTCGCTGGACGGTCAGCCCATCGCGGTGGAGGGCACGGCAGAATCCTTCCGGCTGGGCGATGGACCTGAGAAGCCTGTAACACCTGAGGACGACCGAGATCCGACGCCGAATTCCGGCGATGCGTCGTCTACGGACAAGCCCTCCGCCGATGCAAACAGCCATGCGGAGGACGAAGCGCGCGTGGTTCGCGTGTTACCCGGCGATGCTTTCGGGGACGGTTTCTCGGAGGCCGAGACGGTGAAGGCGGCGGGCGTGCAAGCCGGCAGGGATGGTCCGGGTGTCGAGACGGCCGATGGCTCGGGAATCCGAGCGATTGATCGGGATGTCTTGGCGCGTTCGGATCGCGTGCGCGGAATGGCTCCTGGCCTAGGCCCTCGGGCGCAGGCGGAGTCTTCCTCGATTTCGGCAAAGGCCAACGAGGAGCCGGTGGTGGATGGCGGTGACTCGGCGTCCGGAACGGCGTTGCGCCTTGCGGATGCCGCTCCGGTGCGTGACTCATCGGAAATGGTGGACCCTTCCGAACGTGCGGGTGCGGTTTCAACGGCAGCCCTGCGAGGCGTGGCCAGCGAGCCGTCGAAACGGATCGGGCGGTATCACGTGGTGGGCGCCGTTGTGGTGGCCCTCGGCCTGATGCTCGTCGCATTCGTCGTTCGTGGCAGAATGATTTCCTAGCGGCGTCGATAGGCGCTGTTTGAATACGGTCTTCCCCCGAAAAGAGGATGCAAATCCTCTGCGTCGATCCGGTGCAACGCTGGGTCGATGCACCTCACCGGAGATGCCGGGCGCCCCCTCCCGGCATCTCCGCCCCCTTTTTTCGGGTGTCCCTTTGGGGGCTCAGGCCTTCCCGGGCCGAACGTCTCGATACCGAAGCCGTTCGGCTCGATGGTTGTTTCAGGGGAAGGGAGGGGATGCCGCTCATCTCGATGGGAGCACTTTCTTGACGGGGGTCTTGTAAAGGGCTATACTCCCCATAGATGGTTGTCAAGAGGGTTGTTTGACATATCGCGCTAGATCGAGTGATAAATGCTTATTCAAAAGTCGAAAGAATCCCTTGACAGCGCTCTTTCATTTCTGTATAATGTGAATAAACGTGGTGGGGTTTGTGTCTCTGCCGCGTTGAGACCGAGGGAAGTGAGTGAGAAGGAACTGCGGTAAGTAGTTCGCTTCTAGGAACTGTAGCGAAAGAAGATAGCGGAGGGAATGAGTGATGAGAAGGACTTCACTGGGAGCAGCAATTTCGTTGGCGTTGGTAGCTTCGGCGGCCCTTGTTGGCTGCCCGGGCGTAGTGAGTTTTGACGTATCGCCGACGACGCTCAAGTTTCAGGAGGGGGCAACCTCGCAGGATGTCACCATCGCCAATACGTCGACGCGTGCTCAGTTGACGTTTTCGCTGTCCGCGGATCAGCCCTGGGTTGCGCTCGAGGCCACCAGTTTTGTGCTGGATGCCGGGACCAGCCGCAAGGTGAATGTGAACGTCAGCTATGCCAAGGCGGCGTTCTCGAAGGCGGCGATCACGGTGGTTGCGAAGGATGGCACCGACACGGTCGACACGATGGACATTGTTGTGACGACGGGCGATGCGGAGTACTGGACGCAGAAGTTCGCGAACGATTTCAATCTCGAAGGCAAGATGATCATCTTCTCGCCGGATGGCACGCCGAGCTTCTATCACACGGAGAAGGCCGACCTGCCGGCGGGCGCAGATGTGAACATGCGTCTGGCCTCGTCCAGCCTTCCGTCGTTGGATCAGTATCAACCCCTGCCGTCGCTGCTCTACAGCGATCCGATTCCGATCAAGCCGTTGGATGGCAAGTTGGTGTGGTTGTATGGGAAAGCCTATGACACGGTGTTCATCGGCAGCGATGGCCGTGTGACGTTTGACGACCCAGTGGTGACCGAGGCGAAAGCCGCCAATGATCCCGTGGCGAAGTACTTCGCGACGGCGGGTGTGTCTGCCCTGTTCACGCAGTTGGGTGTAGGCGGCAAGATCTACGCGGTTCAGCTTGACGACCGTCTGTTGATCGTGTACGACGAAGTGCCGCAACTGAATGTGGAAGGCAGCTCGAATAGCTTCCAGATCGAGTTGTTCTTCGACGATATGAAGGGGAGCAACGCGCAGGAAGTCGCTTTGGCGTGGTTCAACGTGGATAACAACATCTCCGCGATCGTGGGTCTGTCGGAAGGCGGCGGCACGGGCGGTATCGACAACGATGCCAACGGTGACGGCATTCCGGATGACTTTGTAAGCTCCGGTAGCGAGGCGACGAACCTGTTGAGCCAGGCGACGACGACGTCGAATACGCGTCCCCTGAAAGTCTCGTTGGACTTCTAATAGCCCTCTAGGTTGCTACAGTTCAGCAATGTTCCGTAAAGACTCTTTCCCGTCCTTCGGGACGGGAAAGAGTCTTTTTGGTGATCCTCGCGGTGAAACGATCTTTGTGGTGTGCGGGGAACTGTGTTAGCATTTGGGCGGGTTCCTGTGCCGGCCCGAACGTCTGGCACAGGCCACCGGCATCGTAAGGCGCCACGACGACAAGGATGAGGCATGCCATCGGAACAGGCCAAGCGGCGGTCGAAACGGCACGCGGTGCTATGGGATCCCGATAAGCTGAGCGCATTGGTCGCCACGTGCGTTTCGACGCTTGTGATGGCGGTGTGCTTCTATGTGCGCCACGTGGGCGCTTTGGCCGAGGTGGCTATTCGTGTGGGCATCACGTTCGTATTGACGTACCTGGTCACCTTTCTGTTTGTTCTCTTCCTGCGCCACGTCTCGGCTCAGGCGAAGGAGGCATCCAGGAATGCGTCGGCTGCGCCCGGCCATGAAGACGCCGCGGCCAAGGCGACGCCTTCCGAGACCGCTGGGAGGTTGGAATGACTGGTCTGCAGTGGAAATCCGCCGGTGTACGGCGCGTGGCGGTTGGGCTTGTGGTCTTGGCGGCAGGAGGGACGTGGGCGCAAGCGCCTGACCTCGACCGGATGGATATCGTGCTGAAGTCGGTGCCGGATGGGCCCGTCGCTCGAGTGAACGACACCAGTATTCCCGCCGAGGAATTCACGGCCCTCTACAAGACCGAGCTGACCCGATTGGCGTTGCAGAAACGTCAGCGAAACCTCCCCGACCGCCTTCGCATTGAGACCGCACTGCATAGCCTGACCCTGCTGGTGCAGCGCGAGGTGCTCCATCAGGAGGCGGTGCGCCGCAGGTTCACCGTTTCCGACGAGGAGCTCGAGCAGGGCTGGAAGGAGGAGCTTGACCGCGTGAGCCGTATGCTGAATAAGGATGCCGGGGCGGAGGTGACCGAAGCCGAGCTCCTGGAGTGGTCCGGTCTGACACGCGAGGAGGCACGAAACGACATCCGCAAGGAGCTGCTGATCGACAAAGTTCGCGAGGCGCTTGTCAAGGAGAAGGGCGTCACTATTACGGACAAGGAAGTGGCCGACTTCTTCGAGAAGAACCGCGAGACGTTCAAGCGGCCGGATGCATGTCACTTCCACCAGATCTTCGTGAGTTTGGGAGCGCCGGGCGATGCGGCGGCCGCGGAGAATAAGCAGCGCGCCCGCGAGCGCATCGAGAAGGCGGTGGGTCGTATCCGTGCCGGGGAGAGTTTCGAGGCGGTGGCGAAGGATATGTCGGATGCGCCGGACCGCGATGAGGGCGGCGACATGGGGATGCAGCCGCTTCCGGCGCTTCCGCCGTTTTTTGTCGAGCCGGCCCAGACGCTCAAGCCTGGCGGTTTGAGCGAGATCATCGAGAGTCCACTGGGATACCATGTGGTCAGACTGATCGAGTTTCAGGGCGGTCAGGACGCGGATCTCGACACGGCGAAACCGATCATCGAGCGACTGCTTCGCATCCAGAAGACGACGGCGCTGGTGGATGATTTCTGCGCGCCGGTGCTCAAGGAGCCGGGGGCGGTCCAGGTGTTTCTTGAACTGGATCGAACGCTCATGACCCATCCGGGCGGGGTTGACCTGATGCGTGAATCTTCGGAGCCACCGTCCGAATCGGCCGGCCGCTAGGCGCCGTTTCGGAGGGCCGAGGTAATCGGTATGCACGTACGGCCATGGCGAATCCCCGCGTTGTTGCTCGTTACGGTCTCGGCGGCCTCCGCAGCCGTCGAGCCGGACGCCGAGTATGATTGGCCGCTCGATCTACCCAAGGCGATCACGTCGAGTTTCGCCGAATACCGGCCCGGGCGATTCCATGCCGGTATCGACCTGCGTACCTCGGGCGTCGGACGCGACGTTCGCGTGCCGTCGGACGGTTACGTGTGGCGGGTGCGGTGCTCGCCGTGGGGATACGGCAAGGCAGTCTATCTCAAACTGCATGACAGGCGTACGGTGGTTTTTGGTCATCTCGACGCGTTTGCGGAGCCGTTGGGCGCCTATGTGCGCGGGCAGCAACACGCAGGGGAAAGCTACACGGTGGACCTCTATCCGGAACCGTCCATGTTTCCGGTAGCGCGTGGCGAAGTCATCGCGCAGAGCGGCCAGACGGGCATGGGACCGCCTCATCTCCACTACGAAATCCGGGACGAAGCGGGCCGGCCCATCAACCCAAGGTCCGTGGGCGTGACATGGCCGGATACGACGCGGCCGGTCGTCAGCAGCATCCTGATAGCGCCGGCCGATTCGGAGGCGCGCGTGAACGGGGACTTGCTGCCGGCGGTCCTGCCGGTTACGGCGGCCGAGCCGGGTGTGTATAGGTGCGCGCCGGTCAAGGCCCGGGGCCGTATCGGCTTCGCCGTGAGTGTGATCGATCCCGCCAACGAAGGCGCCAGCCGCCTCGGTGTCTACGCGTTGCGCGCCTCGGTTGGCGATCGGGAACTGTTCCGCGTGCAGAATGACTGTGTCTCGTACGAGGCCAACGGTGGCGGCTCCGTGGCATTTCACCCGTTCTTTCTGGATGAGGGGCCTTTCCTCGTTCTGTGGCGTTGGCCGGGCAACCGCGCCGAACCGTTTGGCTACGCGGCGTCCGAGGGATGGTTCTCCGTGCCGGCAGGATCGACCGAGGTCCACATCACGGCCGAGGATTTCTGCGGGAACTCGGCTTCCGTGACGGTTCCTATCGTGTATGATGATGCCACAGTGGAACCGCCCGCATCGGCCGTGGAGATGGGCACTGGGAAGGTGGACCTCTCGTGCATGGGAACGTGGCTTGTGGCTACGGCGCGTTTCTCGACGGCTGAGCCCGACACGCCGACCTTGGAAGCGGTGGGCGCAGTTGGCCGGAACTCACCTTCATTCGTCCGGGTTGCCGCCGACACCTTCCGCGCGGGATATTTCGCGCCTCCCGGGGGCGGCGATGTGGTGCTGCGCGTCCACCATCCTCGCATACCGGCCTACGAGCGAATCGTACACACCTTCGTCCGCGGGGCCGGGCGGCGCTCGGTCGCGCTCGATGGCGGGGTCGGTCTCGAGGTGGCGTCGAACAGCCCTTATGGCGCGATGTTCGCGCGGGGCTACGCGCTTGCCGAGGTGGCGCCCTCGCCGATCAAGACGTTGGGAGGCGCGTATCGCATCTGGCCTGCGGACACGCCGATTGACGAGGATGTCACGCTCACATTTCCCGTGCCGGAGGGCGTCGAGAAGCTCGATCGCGTTGCCGTGTACCGTCTACAGTCGGGGCGATGGAGCCCGGTCTCGACCACGTTGCGAGAGCGCGCTCTCCGCGTTCAGACGCAGCGCTTCGGCACCTTCGCCGTGATGGAAGACAACTCGGTCCCGCGCATCAGCGACATCTGTCCGTCGGAAGGCGCGGCGCTCACCTCGTTGCGGCCAGCGATCACGGCGGCGGTGAGCGATCACGGTAGCGGCATCAGCGACGTCAACGTCCGGTGCAACGGGAAATGGCTGCTCGTCGAGTATGACCCCGAAGGGGGCCGGATCGCATGGGCGCGCGATGAGGACTTGCCGGCAGGCGAGAAACGCCTGGCGTTCTCACTGTCCGATGGCGCAGGCAACACCACCGTGGTCGAGCGGCATGTTACTGGGCCTTGACTTGGTCCTGAAGGACACGTCCTCATGTGGCCTTTTCGGCATGCGGTACGAGCCAGATCACGATGGCCAGCAGCACGAAGGGCGCGAGCGTGGCAACGCCGAGTCCCACCCGCAATGAGGTGGCCTGCGATATGACGCCGATGACCCATGGGGTGACGAAACACCCCAGATTGCCGGCCGCGGCCATGAGGCTGAACATGGAGGCGCCGCCGTGAGGGAATTGATCGGCGGCGATGCTGAGTGTGGTCGGCCACAGGCAACTGACCATGACACCGACGCCGCTGCACGCCGCCAAGGCCAGCGGGGGCGAGGGCGCCCACGCGCCGATGAGGTAGCAGGAGACACACCCGGCGCAACTCACCACCATCATGGGCAGGGGCCGGACGATCTTCGCTACGGATCCCGCGGCGAATCGGCCCGCGATCATGCCAACGGAGAAGAGCGCCAGGGACAGGCCGCTGAGCGTCTTGCCGTAGCCTAGGGAGCGTTCGGCGTATGCCGGGAGCCACTGGGCCATGCCTTGCTCGGTGGAGCCGCACAGGGCGATGGCGGCGAGGGCCGCGATGAAGAAGGGTCGACGGAGCAGCGCTGTGAGGGGCGTGCGGCGTGCGGTCTCGTGAACGAGCGGCGGCAGGCGCAGACGAAGGAATCCGAGGAGCATGACGATGGGAACTGCGCTGATGACGACGGCCAGCATCCGCCACGACAGGCCGAGCCCAAGCGCCGCCGTGCCGGCGAGCACGGTGCCGAGCGCGCCGACGCAGTAGAAGGCGTGTAGCCAGTTGAGGGCGCGCGCACGGTGCCGTGGTTGGAGCGCGCTGACGATAGGACTGAGGATCATGTCGAGGATGCCTCCGCCGAGGCCCATGACCAGGCCAGCGACGAGAAGCATGTTGTACGTGCCGGCCGCGGCGAGTGTCCAGAGGCCGGCGATGGTGAGGCCGAGGCCGACCATCACGAGCGGTTTACCCCCCCAACGGTCCGCCGGTCTGCCGCCGACCAGGATGCCGAGCACGGTAGCCGCGAAAACCACCGCCGGGATTCGCCCCAGTTGCTCCTCGGTAAGTCCGGCGGGCCCGCCGAAGGTCGCGCTGAAGGTGGTGAGGTAGATGGGCGGAAGATTCACGGAGACGGCCAGACAAGTCATGGATCCGTAGCATAGGCCTACGGCCCACGGGATGGAATTGGCCAAGCGGAAGGCAGGCTTCACGAATTCACCCCTTGATGCCCGTCATCTTGATGCCTTCGATGAACTGACGCTGGGTGAAGAAGAACAGCACCACGATGGGGCAGGTCATGAGCGCCGACGCGGCCATGAGCCTCCCGTATTGCGCCTCGTATTGGCCTTGGAACATGGCGAGGCCGAGGGACAAGGTGTAGCGAGTCTCGTCGAGGAGATAGATCAGCGGATTGATGAAGTCGTTCCAGGAACCGAGGAACGAGAACAGGCCGACGACGGCAATGGCCGGAATGCTCAGTGGCATAACCACACGCCACCAGATGGCGATTTCGCCGTGGCCGTCGACGCGGGCGGCATCGAGGAGGTCGCGCGGCACGGTGAGGAAGAACTGGCGCAGCATGAAGATGAAGAAGGCGTTTCCGAACAGCGGCGGCACAATGAGCGGCAGAAACGAGTCGATCCATCCCAGTCTTCGGAACACGAGGAATACGGGGATCATCATGGTTTGGGCCGGCACCATCATCGTGCCGAGCATGGTGTAGAACAGGAGGTTGCGGCCGGGCCACCGAAGGCGGGCAAATCCGTAGGCCACCATTGACGAGGCCAGGATGTTGCCGGTGACGGTGAACGCACAAACGAACAAGGTATTGCTGAGGAATTGCCAGAAGCGGAAGGGCGACGCGGGGGCGAAGAGCTCGCGAATGTGTTCGAGCGTGGGCGAGAACACCCAGATGGGCGGCCATTGTTTGAGGAGTTCGTTGGGCTTGAGGGCGCTGGTTAGCAGCCAGATGAAGGGGAACAGGAAGACGGCCGATAGCGCCAGCACGGCGAGATGGGTGAGTACGAAATCGCGTTTCACTGCTCGCCGCCTCCTTCGTAGTAGATGAAGCGTCCTGTGATGCGGAACACGAGGACGGTGATCGCGGCGATGAGGGCGAACAACACCCAGGCCATGGCCGAGGCGTAGCCGAGGCGGAAGTACTCGAAGGCGTTCTGAAACAGGTAGAGGCAATAGAACAAGGTCGAGACACCCGGTTGGCCGCCCTTGGTCATGATGTAGGCCTGCGTGAACACCTGGAGCGCGCCGATGAGCCCCATGACCAGTGTGAAGAAGAGGATCGGCGAGATCATGGGGAGCGTGACGTGGCGGATCTTCTGAAACGAGGTGGCGCCGTCGAGGTCGGCGACTTCGTAGAGCGACTTCGGCACGTCCTGAAGGGCGGCCAGGTAGAGCACCATCGTGCCGCCGACGCCCCAGACGCTCATGATGACGAGGGCCGGCTTGGCCCACGTGGGACTCTGTAGCCAGTTGGGCGGCGCCGTGCTCGCGCCGAAGGCCCAATTCACTGCATCGCACAGGGGCCGTAGCGCCCAGTTCAGATAGCCGTATTGGGAATTGAAGATCCACACCCACAGCACGGACGCGGCGACGAGCGGCACGATCGACGGCAGAAAAAAGATCGTCCGAAACAGCGGCCGCGCCTTCATCTTCCGATTCAGCAGCAGCGCCAGCGAGAAGGCGACGAGCATGCCCAGCGGCACGGAGAAGACGGTGTAGAAGGCCGTGTTCTTGAGGGAGGTCCAGAACAGGTTGTCGTGGGCGAGCGCTCGGAAGTTGTCAAGCGCGGCCCACGTGGGGCGATTGAAGATGTCGTAGTCGGTAAAACTGAAAACGAAAGAGGCCACCAACGGGCCCAGCATGAATACGCTGAACCCGATGAGGTAGGGCGCAACAAAGAAGAGCCCGAGTCGTAGTTCTCGTTTTTCTCCGGGAGTCATGGCGGCCGTCGTCTCCGTATCGCGGGATTATCCCAAACCGGAGCATTCGTCGCAACGTGGCGATCCCGGAGCGGTGCAGGGACCCGAGGCCACCGCCCATTCCGGTCTAGAGCAAGCGGCGGACCTCTCCGAGCAGTTGCTCGAACCGAACCGGTTTCGCGAGCACGACGTCCGCCTTGATCCAGGAACGTTCCTCATGCGTGGCGGCGTCGAAGTCCATGCCGGTCTCGGCGGCGACGCCGGTCACGATGATGACCGGCATGTTCGGCCACGCCTTTTTGATCGCGTAGCACAGCGTGAATCCGGCATCCAGTTGCTCCATCATGAGATCGACCACGGCCAGATCCACCGAAGCGGTCGCCAGCAATTGGCGGGCCTTGTCGGCGCTGTCGGTTTCGACCACCTCGAAGCCGGCGGCCTCGAACTGTACGCGGAACTGGAACAGGATGTCCGGGTCGTCGTCTACAATCAGGATTCTCTTCTTCTCGTCCGTGGTCATTGTATGTGTCTCACCTCGTTGGGTCTCGACGCCGCGACAGGCCGTTGGGGCTACGCGGGCAGCGCCATGGCAAACGTTGTTCCCGTCGGCCCCATGGACGGGTCGTCATTCGATTTCACAGTGATCGTTCCGTTGTGCATTTTGATGATGCCGTAGGTCACGGCCAATCCCAGGCCGGTGCCCATGCCGATCTCCTTGGTGGTGAAGAACGGATCGAAGATCCTCTCGCGGATCGCCATGGGAATGCCGATTCCGGTGTCCGTTACCTCGAGTGTCACGTGATGGTCTTTGCGGATAGCGCGAATCGTGAGCGTGCCGCCGTGCGGCATAGCGCCGTAGGCGTTGGTGAACAGGTTCGTCAGTACTTGGAGCATCTGCTCAGCATCGAGCATCGCCTCGAGCTCATCATGGCACGCGGTTTCCACCGTGACGCCGCCGGGCACAGGGGCGCCGCGCAGGGCGCGCTCGATGAGGTCGCGAACCTTGGTCGCGTTTCGCTCGACCTTGCTCTGCCGGGCGAAATTCAGGAGGCTGGCCACGATCTTCTTGCATCGATCCGCCTGCTCGGTGATCACATCGAGATCCTCCCGGAGCTGCGGGGCGTCGCCGTGCTCGTCGCGGAGCAGATGGGCGTACATGAGCACGACGCCCAAGGGGTTGTTGAGTTCATGGGCGACGCCCGCGGCGAGCTGGCCCATGCTGGCGAGCTTCTCGCTGTGGATCAAGGCCTCACGCGTCTCGGCGAGTCTGTCGTCGGATTCCGCCAACTCAGTGATAGTGCGGCGTAGCTGCTCAATGACATGGGGCAGACACATTTCGTCCTCGGCGAGGCCTTTGAGGATGGCCACGGCGTGATCGCGGCAGGTGTCGTAGCCACAGGTTCCGCAATTGAGCTCATCCTGGGCATTCGACTTGCCCAGCCGCCGGAGGATCTGGCCGATCTCATCTGGTGACGGCGTGGGCAGCCGCTGGTCGTTGGCGGTAAACTGTCGACTCAGGTCGAGGTCGGCGAAGCTTGCAACGTCCGACCGCCAGCGTTCCCAATCGAGATGGGACAGTCGCGCCTGCGCGTACGCGCCTACCAGACTCCGGCGGCGGAAGATGGGCATGTCGTTGACGATGCCAGGGCCGTTGATGCAGCCCGTGCACGCGAGCACCTCGAGCAAATCGGCGTCCAGATTGCCGGATTCGAACTCGCGGACGGCCTCGACGAAGTCGCTGCGGCCGGCCACGGAGACCACGCGGCCGTCGGCTAGGTCTTCCTTGATGCCGGCAGCCTGGAGGAGGCCCCGGCGAATGGGGAACAGCGCGCCGGCGCCTCCGTGCGGTTCGTCGAAGTCGCTCGGTTCGATGTTCTCCGGGGTGATGTCACGTCGCGCCAGCATGCCGCGCAACTCGGCGAAGGTCATGGCGGTGTCTACGGCGGGGGGCAGGTTCGAGCTGGCGCGTTCGCCCTTCTTGGCAATGCACGGGCCGATGAAGACGACGCGGACGTGGTCGCCGAGGAGGCGTTTGACGACACGCGCCTCGGCCACCATCGGTGATACGATGGGCGCCAGCGCGTCGGTTACGTCCGGATGGTAGTACTCGACAAAGGCGATGATGGCCGGGCAGGTCGTGGCGATATATCGGCGTCCGGCGTTCTGTTCGAGCAGACGGGCGTAGCGATCGGCCACGAGATCGGCGCCAAAGGCCACCTCATGGACGGAGGAGAATCCGAGGGCGCGCAACATGCCGACGAAGCGCGCATAGTCGCATTCGGCGAACTCGGCCGGGAAACTCGGGGCGACGATGGCTGCTACAGGTACGCCGGCGGCCATCATGGCCGCCACTTCCGCCGTGGCGTCGAGCACGCGCTTGGCGTGCTGTGTGCACACGCGGACGCAGTTGCCGCAGCCGATGCAACGTTCGGCGACGACCTCGGCCTGGCCGACGGCGATGCGGATCGCCTTGGCCGGACACTCGCGGACGCAGGTGTAACACGTCCGACAGCGCTCGCGGATGGTCGTGACCAGCGGTATGTTTGCCGCGTTCTTCATCGGTTTTCCTACATCACCACGCTGCGCTTGGCGTAGTGGGTATGGAGCAGCGTGTGCGATTTCTCGCCGAGGGGTTCGCCGAGAAACTCGTCGTACAGGCGCTGGATCGAGAGATTCTTGTGAGATACGCGCAAGGCTTCATCGCGATCGATGGTGTACAGGGCCTGCATCCGCTTCTTGATGGCGGCCGGGTCGCGGTAGCGCGGTTGACCCCCGCCGTTGATGCAGCCGCCCGGGCACGTCATGACCTCGATGAAATGGAGGTCGTTGCGGCCGTTGCGGATCTGATCGAGGATCTTTCGAATGTTGGCGAGTCCGCTCACGACCGCGACGCCGACCTCGATGTCGCCGATGGTGACGCGCGCCTCCTTCACGCTATCCATGCCGCGCACGGCCTCGACCTTGAGATTCGGCATTTCCCGGCCCGAGAGCAGGAAATGGGCCGTACGGATGGCCGCTTCCATAACGCCGCCGCTGGTGCCAAACAGCTTGCCGGCCGAACTACGCTCGCCGAAGGGCGTGTCTGCGATGTCCGGGAGCAGCGTGTTCAGATCGAGTCCGCGCATCTTGATGATCCGCGCCAACTCGCGCGTGGTGAGCACCGCATCGATGTCCTGATGGTGGCCATCGCCCATCTCGGGCCGGGATGCCTCGAATTTCTTGGCCGTGCAAGGCATGATGGACACGCTGAAGATGCGCGCCGGGTCGATGCCTTCGCGCTCGGCGAAGTAGCTCTTGATGATGGCGCCCATCATCTGCTGCGGGCTCTTGCACGTCGAGACGTTCGGCAACAGGTCCGGATAGAACTGCTCGATGAACTTGATCCATCCGGGCGAACAACTGGTCATCATCGGCAACGGGCCGCCCGTCCGGATGCGATGGGCCAGCTCGGAGGCCTCTTCCATAATGGTGAGGTCCGCCGTGAAACCGGTGTCGAACACGCGGTCGAATCCCAACTTGCGTAGGGCGCTGGTCATCGCGCCGGCAACATCGGCGCCCTGGCGCACACCGAACTCCTCGCCGAGCGTCACCGAGACGCTGGGCGCGTGCTGCACCACGACGTACTTCTCGGGATCGGCCAGTGCTTCCATGACTTCCTTGATGTGGCTCTGCTCGCGTAGCGCGCCCGTCGGACACACGAGGATGCACTGGCCGCAGTTCACGCAGCTTGACACGTTGATGCCTTCACAGAACGCCGTCTCGACGCGCGTCTGACTGCCGCGGCCGACGAAATCGATGGCGGACACGCCCTGGAATTCCTCGCATACGCGCACGCACTTGCCACAGAGAATGCACTTGGCGGGATCGCGCACGATAGCCGGGCTGGCCACATCCTCTTTGAGCTCGCGCTTGCCGCCGGCGTATCGCCGCTGCCGAATGCCGAGTTCGGCCGCAAGTCCGCGCAGTTCACAATCATTGCTCCGCTCGCAATACAGACAGTCGTCGGGATGATTCGCCAGGAGCAGCTCGACGATGGTCTTTCGGGCGCGGAGGACACGCGGCGTATGCGTGAACACCTTCATCCCTTCGGTTACCGGCGTGGCGCAGCTCGGCGCCAGCGTCGGCCGGCCGGCCAACTCGACAACGCACATACGGCACGCGCCGCTCGGGAACAGCCCTTCCAGGTGACACAGCGTCGGCACGCGTACGCCTGCGCGGTTGAGCACCCCTAGCAGCATCTCGCCCGGTTTGGCCTCCACGGGTCTTCCGTTTACCTCAATTGTGATCATTCGGCAATCCTCAGCTACGGCCACGCGCCGTGTTCTGCATGCTTCCTTCCGTCACCTACACAACGGCGACGCGCTCCTCATTCAGGGAAATCAATGGCGGCGCTTCCTTGACTCGTACGGCGCCTTTCGGACAGACGTCGGCGCAGGTGCCACAGCCGACGCACTTGTCCTCGATGATGTAGTGGGTCTTTTTGCGCGATCCGATGATGGCGCCGGTCGGGCATTTCGCGGCGCACAGGCCGCAGCCGATGCAGGCCTCGGCGTCGATCTCGAATAGACGCAGCTCCGGACAGACCCCCGCCGGACAGCGGCGTTCGAAGATATGCGCTTCGTATTCGTCGCGGAACCAGCGCAGTGTACTCAGCACCGGATTCGGCGCCGTCTGCCCGAGGCCGCAGAGGCTGGTGTCCTTGATTGTCTCGGCCAGGCGCTCGAGGTACATCACGCCGCGGAACCGTTCAAGGGCGTCGAGTCCGTGCTCGCTCCGGCGGCCTTGGGTAATGCGCCGGAGAATCTCGAGCATGCGGGCCGTGCCCTCGCGGCACGGGATGCACTTGCCGCAGCTCTCGCGTTGGATGAATTCCATGAAGAACTTGGCCACGTCGACCATGCAGGTGTTCTCGTCCATCACCACGAGGCCGCCCGAGCCCATCATGGCACCGACGGTCTTGAGGGATTCGTAGTCAATGGCGATATCGAGATGGCGCTCGGGAATACAGCCGCCGGAGGGGCCGCCGATCTGAACCCCTTTGTACCGTTTGCCGTTGGGGATGCCGCCGCCGATGTCCATGACCACCTGACGCAACGGGGTACCCATGGCCACTTCGACGAGGCCGGTCCGCTCGACCTTGCCGGAGAGCGCGAAGACCTTGGTGCCCTTGCTGGTGGCCGTTCCTAAGGCGGAGAACCAGTCGGCGCCGTTGGCTACGATGCCGGGGATGTTGGCGAGGGTCTCGACGTTGTTGATGACGGTTGGCTTGCCGAACAAGCCTTTGACGGCCGGGAAGGGGGGCCGAGGTCGCGGCATGCCGCGGCGGCCTTCGATGCTGTTGATGAGCGCGGTCTCTTCGCCGCAGACGAATGCGCCCGCGCCCTTCTTGATGATAACGCTGAGGCTGAATCCGCTATCGAGGATGTTGTGGCCCAGAAGGCCGAGTTCCTCGGCCTGGCCGATGGCCGCCACCAGGCGCTCGATGGCCAGCGGATACTCGGCCCGGATGTAGACGTAGGCCTTGGAGGCGCCGATGGCGTAGGCGGCAATGGCCATGCCTTCGAGCAACCGGTGCGGATCGCCTTCGATCACGGCGCGATCCATGAACGCGCCCGGATCGCCTTCGTCGGCATTGCACACAAGGTACTTCTGATCGCTCTCCTCGGCAAGGGCGAATTGCCACTTCTTGCCGGTGGGGAATCCGCCGCCGCCGCGGCCTCGGAGGCCGCTGGCCACGATCGCGTTGCAGACCTCGATCGGCGTCATGGTGCGCACGGCCTTGACCAGCGCGCGGTAGCCGCCGTGGGCGAGGTACTCGCCGAGGTTGGCGGGATCGATGATGCCGCAGTTCGCGAGGACCCACCGCGTTTGGGGCGCGAAAAAGGGGTGTTCGTCGAGGAAGGGTGCGCCGTTCCACGGCTTGAGCGTCGTGCTACGGTGTTGACCCAAGAGGTCTTCGCGCGGGATGTCCTCGTGGAGCACGGCGTTGAGCAGCGCGGGAACCTTCTTCTCGGTGACGGCCTGAAAAGTCAGCCGGGGCCGGCCGGGCAACTGCACGTCGACCATCGGTTCGCACGCGCATAGGCCGATGCAGCCGACCTCGACGATGTCGGCGTCCACGGCAAAGTCGGTGAGGTACGCGCGGATCGCGGCCAACGTCTTGCCGGCACCCGCGCCGAGGCCGCAGGTGCCCATGCCCACGAACAGGGTTGGGCGCGTCACGTCATCCCGGCGCGCCACGGTGACCCAGTCTCCCTCGGGAATGCCGATATCGCCCGGGGCGGTGTCCTTTGACGCGCGGGTCATCGCGCGGATCGCATCGCGCACGGCGTCGTGCTTAGGGGGGGGCATGCGCTTGGTCTTACTCGTTGTCGTCGCCATCGGCGTTATCCTTCTCTCGGTTGCGGTAGTCGTTTAGGATCCGCCTGACCTGTGCAGGCGTGACGCGGCCGTATACCTCGTTGTTCACCGAAATCACCGGCGCGAGTCCGCACGCGCCGACACAAGCCACGACTTCGAGGCTGAACAGTCCGTCTCGCGTACTCTCTCCGGGGCCGATGCTGAGTTCTTGCTGGAGCGTTTCGAGCACGGCTGCGGAGCCTTTGACGTGACAGGCCGTGCCGCGGCACACCATGATGTGAAACCGTCCGAGTGGGCTGAAGCGGAACTGGTTGTAAAACGTGGCCACGCCGTAGACCTTGCTTGCCGGCAGGCCCAGATAGCCGGCGATCTCGGTCATGGCCTCGCCTGACAGGTAGCCTTGCTTGTCCTGCACGTCCTGCAAGAGCGGTATCAGCGCATCGCGTTTACCGCCGGGATAGCCGTCGAACAAAGCCTTCAGTTCCTCGGGCTCTAGTACTTGTGCGATTGCCATACTACGCATTCCTTTCGTCCAGTCCTTCACACGCGAAATACGCCACGCGCTCGAGTGCCATGGCCATATCCACGTTCTCCACGTAGATGCCGTGCGGCACGCGGAGGCGTATCGGTGCGTAATTCACGAGCCCCCGCACGCCGGCGCGGCCCAAGGCATCTGCCACGTCCTGGGCCTCGCTGCCCGGAACGGTAATGATTGCCAGGCGGATGTCGCACTCGCCCACGACGCGCTCCACATCGCCTATCGAGTGACAGAGGCACCCCTGAAGCCGGTGGCCAATCTTGTTGGGATCGTTGTCGAAGGCGGCCACGATCCGCAGCTTGGTGTTGCGAGTGGCGAAGTAACCCAAGATGGCCCGGCCCAGGTTGCCCAGCCCCACAAGTCCTACGCCGACGGGCTTGGTGGGGTCGAGCACCACATCGATCCGGGCCACAAGCCCCTCGATGTCGTATCCGCGGGCCGGGCTGCCGGAATAGCCGATCCTCATCACGTCGCGGCGAACCTGGGCGGCCGTGACGCCCGCGATCCGTGCGAGGTCATGGGAGAAGATGGTTCGGATTCCTTCCACGGCCAGTTCCTTCACGATCCGGCGGTAGAGGCTGAGGCGTCCTATGACTTTGTCGGATAGCATGATCGCGCTGGGTTTCGGTGGCTGCCTGTTTTTTGTTGTGCAATGATAAACGTTGTTACAAACGTAACGGAATCAGTATATCATATCGAACCGCGTGTGTCAAGACGAAAATAATCGGTTTTATTGATATAGGCACGGCTTATATTGTGAAGAAGAACCAATTAAAGCTCGTGGGCCGGGACATTCCGGTCAGGAATGGGTTCTGCGTGCCCGGAGTCTTTTCCCGGGGCGCGGGAACGGCCGAGGGTCAAGGGACGAAGGCTGAGGCGTTGGCGCGTGGCATTCCAGTAGTTTTTCGCGGAATTCTCTTGACTTGGAGGATGCCCATAGGCAACACTGGAATAGATGTGGTGAGTCGTCAGCAAAGCGAGGGTCGTGCGGAGAACGGGAACAGGTGGGTGAGCCATGAAAGCGGGCGAACTGGCTGAGCGTATTGGCGCAGAGATTCTTACGCGGCGCCGGGACGATGACGTGGATATCGGCCGCGTGTACGCGGGAGATCGGATGAGTGATCTGCTTCGCGAGGTGAGCGAGGGGACGCTGCTGGTAACCAACCTTGGTACGGACGGGCTGGTTCGGTTGGTGGATTTGATGGAAGCCCCCGGGATCTGTCTTGTGAGCGGGGCGGGAGCCTCGGAGGCGCTGCTTGCGGCGGCGGAGGAGCACGGTGCCGTGGTTATGGTATCGCCGGGCAGCTTGTTCGAGACGTGCGGTCGCTTGTACGAGGAGCTTGAGGGAGGCGGACGGAGGAATGGCTGACGATGGATTCGGCCACGTACCCGATAGCCGGGGGTGATTTCGAGCACGGCGGCAGTGCCTCCAAACGACTCAAGGAGATGCTCAAGCGGCTCGGCGCGGATCCCAAAGCGGTGCGTCGCACAATGATCGCCGCGTACGAGGCCGAGATGAATGTGGTGATTCACGCGCTGAAGGGCGTGATGAAGGTAGCCGTTGACCCAGAGCAGGTGGAGGTGGCGGTGATTGACGAGGGTCCGGGGATCGCCGACATCGAGTTGGCGATGAAGGAGGGTTATTCGACGGCGCCCGCGGCGGCGCGGGCGCTCGGGTTCGGCGCGGGTATGGGGCTGCCGAACATCCGGCATAACAGCGACCTATTCTCGATACAGTCCGAGGTTGGCCAGGGCACCCGGGTTCGGTTCAGCATCCTGCTCCGGCGCGCGGCGGCCATGGCGCGCGCGGCCAACTCGCTCGTGATCCGACCGGAGCGTTGTCGGCAGTGCCGGGTGTGCCTGCACGCGTGTCCGACGGGCGCGCTTCGGGTCCGGGGAGGGCGTCCGGCGCTGCTCGATCATCTCTGCATCGACTGCACCGCCTGCATTGACACGTGCATGATGGACGCGCTCGACATGCCCGGGCGCGGCGATATCCCGGCGGTTGGCGAGGAGAGCACGCTTGTGCTGCCGAACGCGTTCCTGGCGCAGTTTGGCCCGACGGTCACCGCCTACGAGGTCGTCGATGCACTGCGTGGACTCGGCTTCGGGGATATCCGGCTGATGGAAGGTTGGCAGGCCTCGTTGCGCGACGCGGTGTTGCGGCACGCCCGCGACGAGGCACGGGCCAAGCCGGTACTGTCGCCGGTGTGCCCGGCCGTGGTCAACCTCATCCAAGTGCGGTTCCCGTCGCTGCTCGATCACGTGGCGCCCTTTGTGACGCCCTTCGAGGCCGCGCGCGAGGAACTCACGGCAGCCCACGCCGTCTTCGCGGGCGTGTGTCCGGCGCAGCACACGATCCTCCGTGCGCCCAATGTGCTGACCCGTGTCGATGTGGTGGCTCCGATGGTCCTACGGAATGCCGTGCTGCCCCGCGTTCGGGCGGGCAAGACGGTCACGCGGGACACGGAGGGACGGCGTCCGGAGAGCGGTATGGTCCAGGTGAGCGGGATCCAGCACGTGATGAGTGTGTTGGACCAGGTGGAAAATGGATTGATGTACGACTATACGGTCCTTGAGTTGTACGCGTGCGATCAGGGATGCTTTGGGTCGCCGGTTTGGACGGAGGACGCCTTCATCGCGCGACAACGGTATGAGCGGGCGCGTGAGGTCGGCCGGCTTCTGCCGTATGACGATTTGTTCTTGCGCAGGGGCGGGGCCGTTCGTCGAACGACGCCGTTGGAGGCCCGTCGTGGCTTGCGCTTGGACGACGACATGGCCGTGGCCATCCGCAAGCTGAGTGAATTGGATCGGCTTGCTCGCCAGTTGCCCGGCCACAACTGCGGCATGTGCGGCGCGCCGACGTGTTCGGCGTTGGCGGAGGATGCCGTGTTGGGACGCGGCTGTCTGGATGAGTGTATGTTTCTCGGTGAGGCTCGAAGCGAGCTTGCCGTCCACGAGGAGGATTCGCGGTGAACCTGAGTGAGATCGCCCGAGCACTGGAACTCGAGTACTTGACGCCGGCCCTCGTACTGGATGACAACCGAGGTGCCGGGCAAGGCTACGTGTCCGACCTGCTGAGCGACGTTCTGGGCCACGCACCGGCGGGCAGTCTTCTCATCACCTTGCAGGTTCATATGAATGTGGTGGCGGTGGCGGCTCATGCCGAGTTGGCTGGTGTGATATTCGCGGCCGGTCGCCGTCCGGAACAACCGGTGATGGATCGCGCCGTGGAGGAAGGCCTGCCGTTGTGGTCCTCGCAGCAATCGGCGTTTGATCTGGTGGGCCGGCTCTATGACTTGGGGTTGAAGGGAGGTTGACGGTGAGGACGTTCGCCGCGGACCTCCACGTGCACACGGCGCTCTCGCCGTGCGCCGACCCGGAGATGACGCCGCCGGCGATTGTCGAGGAGGCGCGCCGGCATGGGCTCGAGGTGATCGCCATCTGCGATCACAATGCCGCCGACAACGTGGCCGCGGTGTGCGGCGCGGCCGGCGGCGTCCCGTACGTGGTCCCCGGCATCGAGATCACGACGGCCGAGGAGGCGCATGTCCTTGGCCTCTTTCCGGACGCGGCCTGCGCCCAGGCCGTCGGAACCGTGGTGGGGGCTACGCTGCCTCGCTTGAGTCGTCCGCCGAAGCCCTATGAAGAGCAGCGGCTGATGGACGCGGCGGGGGGCACGATCGCCCTCGGGTTGCGCATGCTCTCGACGGCGACGACTCTGTCCGTGTCGGAAACGGTTGCGATGATCCAAGATCACGGGGGCCTGGCCGTTGCCGCGCACGTGGATAGACCCTCCTATTCCGTCATGAGCCAACTGGGTTTCTTTCCCGAGGATGCGGCCTTTGACGCCATCGAGATCTCGGCTGCGGGTCTAAGCCGTGGCCGCCAGCTCGCGTTCGCCCGGCTCGGCCTGTCCATGGTTGCCGGGTCGGACAGTCATTTTCTGTCGGAGCTGGGTACGTGTGGCGGTGGCCTCTGCATGAACGCGCCGACCTTTGCCGAGTTGCGTCTCGCCCTCGGCGGCCGGAGGGGGAGGGGAACGCGCCTTGCTTGAACTATCGCTCCACATCCTCGACCTGGTCGAGAATGCCATCCGGGCCAAGGCCTCGGTGATCGTCGTGGAGATCGAGGAACACGAACGAGACGACACGCTCGCGATCCGTGTGGAAGACGACGGTCCCGGCCTGCCGGTCAGCGCCGAGAAGGCCATGGATCCTTTCTTCACGACGAAGAGCGGCAAGAAGACCGGCCTTGGCCTGAGCCTTTTCCGCGCCGCCACTGAAGCGGCGGGCGGCGAACTGCGGATCGGCCGGTCGGCGTTGGGGGGTGTCGCCGTGTGCGCGGCCATGCAGCTCAGCCACGTTGACCGTGCGCCCCTCGGGGACTTGGCGGGCACGTTGGCGGGGATGGTGTGCACGAATCCCGAGGTCGAGTTTCGGTGCCGGGTTGCCACGGACGGTGGGACGCGCGAGGCGTCATCGGCGACGTTGCCGTGCGCGGGGGGGAGTGTGTTTTCGGGTGCGCGTGCGTTTGAGACGGCGGTTCGGGGTCTGCTGGAGGGGACGCGTTGTTGAGGGCTGGGCACAGTATTTGACCTTAGATTAAGTATAAATAGAGAGAAAAGCACGAGTTATCTTGAATTTCATCTCGGGTTTCCGTATCTTTCCTTTCTATTTGGGGCATTGGTTGTGAACGGCTCCCCTCCGTACGCCTCGCGACGTGGAGGGGGACGGGCTGTTAAGAAATTCACAACGTGGTGCTGCACGAGCTAGGTTTCGATTCGTAGTGGAGGTCGCTCTCTGGGTCGTTCGCCGGGAGAGCCAACGGTTATGGGAAAGGATGGGCACATGAGCCAAGAGACCACCGCATGCGCCTGCCTGGAAGAGGTCAGTGAAGAAGAACTGCAGGCCAGGCTTGATGAGGTTATCGAAGAGTATCGGGAGAAGCCGGGCGCGCTGATCCCCGTGCTCCAAATGGCGCAGGGCATCTATGGGTATCTGCCGGAGTCGGCACTGAAGCGGATCAGCCTCGGGCTGAACAAGTCGTACAGCGAGGTGGCCGGGGTAGTGGGATTCTATTCGTTTTTTTCGACCCAGCCGCGCGGCAAGCACATGATTCGGGTGTGTCTGGGCACGGCGTGTTATGTGCGGGGCGGCAAGCAGGTGCTCGATGCGATCCGGCAGAAGCTTGGTATCGATGTGGGCGAGACGACGGCCGATCGCCAATACTCCCTTGAGGTGGCGCGGTGTTTCGGCGCGTGCGGCCTGGCGCCGGCCATCATGGTCGATGACAAGGTGCACCAGCGTGTGAAGCCGGCGCGGATTCAGGACATCCTGGACGAGTGCGAGGGTTAACGGCGAGGGACTGAGGAACGGCGGGGCCGGGGAGCCTCGCGGATCAGGAGAATGAGCGATGGCGAATAAGATCAAGAGTCCCAAGGACCTGTTGAAACTGAAGGAGAAGGTCCAGGCGGAGCTCGAGCTGCGCAAGGGCGTCAAGGAGATTCAGATCACGGTACACATGGGGACGTGCGGTATTGCGGCAGGCGCCCGCGATGTCCTGGGGACGTTGGCGCGTGAGCTCGAGAGTGCGGCCATCGGCAATGTGACGTTGCGGCAGTCCGGTTGTGCGGGCTTGTGCGATCGCGAGCCGATGTTGACGTTGACCGATAAGAACGGCGAGCAGTTTCGGTATGGCAATCTTGACGGCAAGAAGGTTCACCGTATTGTGCAGGAGCACGTGGTGGGCGGTACGCCAATCGTCGAATTGATGCTGACGGACTAACGCGACGCCCTCCGGATTGTCGCGCATGAATGGAAAGGAGTAGAGGGACCAATGAACGGAGTGCGATCTCATGTGCTCGTATGTGCGGGCGCGGGGTGCGTAGCCTCGGGTGCGCTCGAGGTAAGCGCGGCGTTTCAATCCGCACTAGCTAAACATGGTTTGGAGAACGAGATCAGCGTCATCGAGACGGGGTGCTTGGGCCCGTGCGCAGCCGGTCCGGTGGCGGTGGTGTATCCGGAAGGCATCTTCTATCAGAAGCTGACGCCGGTGGATGCGGAAGATATTGTTGCGGAACACTTGCTGAAAGGCCGGATCGTCGAGCGGCTCAACTACCGCAAGGCGGGCACGGAAAAGGCCATATCGGCGCTGCAGGAGATCGGTTTTTTTGAGAAGCAGCGCAAGGTGGTGTTGCGGAACTGCGGCGTGATCGATCCGACGCGGATCGAGGAATACATTGCGCGCGACGGTTATCAGGCGCTGGCTAAGGCGCTCACCGAGATGACGCCGGAAAGCGTGATCGACGAGATCAAGAAGTCCGGCTTGCGTGGCCGCGGGGGCGCGGGATTCCCGACGGGCCTCAAGTGGGAGTTCACCCGCAAGGCCAAGGGTGACAAGAAATACGTGTTGTGCAACGCCGACGAGGGCGATCCGGGCGCGTTCATGGATCGTAGTGTTCTGGAAGGGGATCCGCACAGTGTCATCGAGGCGATGGCCATTGCGGCGTACGCCATCGGTTCGGATCAAGGCTACGTGTACGTTCGCGCCGAGTATCCGTTGGCCGTCGAGCGCCTCACCAATGCCATCGGCCAAGCGCGCGAGTGCGGCCTGCTCGGCAAGAACATCATGGGCACGGGTTTCGATTTCGACCTCGAGATCCGCATGGGCTCGGGCGCGTTCGTTTGCGGCGAGGAGACGGCGTTGATGCGTTCGATTGAGGGTAAGCGCGGCGAGCCGCGTCCCCGGCCGCCGTTCCCGGCGAATCAGGGCCTCTGGGAGAAGCCCAGCCTCCTCAACAACGTCGAGACCTATGCCAACATTGCGACCATCATTTTGCGCGGGTCGGCCTGGTTCGCGTCGATGGGCACCGAGAAGAGCAAGGGCACGAAGGTGTTTGCTCTGGCCGGCGCGGTAACGAACACGGGTCTGGTCGAGGTTCCGATCGGCACGCCCTTAGGCGAGATCGTGTACGACATTGGCGGCGGCATTCCTCAGGGCAAGGCGTTCAAGGCGGCGCAGATTGGCGGGCCTTCGGGCGGCTGTATCCCAAAAGAACATCTGAATGTGCCGGTGGACTACGAATCGCTGCAGGCGCTTGGGGCCATCATGGGATCGGGCGGTTTGATCGTGATGGACGAAGACACCTGCATGGTGGATATGGCGCGGTTCTTCCTGGAGTTCGTGCAGGACGAGTCGTGCGGCAAGTGCGTCCCGTGCCGCGTGGGCACCAAGCGCATGCTCGAGATCGTGACCCGCATTTGCGAGGGTGCGGGTGAAGAGGCAGACATCGATCGCCTCATCGCGTTGGGTGAGCAGATCCGGGACTCGTCGTTGTGCGGCTTGGGCCAGACAGCGCCGAATCCGGTGTTGTCGACGATCCGGCATTTCCGCGACGAGTACGAAGCTCACATTCGCGAGAAGCGGTGTCCGGCGGGCGTGTGTCCGGCGCTGGTTCGGGCGCCCTGTATCAGTGCGTGCCCGGCCAACGTCAACATCCCCGGTTTCGTCTCGCTTATTGGCGAAGAGCGGTACGCCGAGGCGTTGCGACTGCACCGCAACCGCAATCCCTTCGCGTCGGTATGCGCGCGTGTGTGCTTTCATACGTGTGAGAACAAGTGCCGCCGGGGCGGCCTGGACCAGCCATTGGCGATCCGCGGGCTCAAGCGGTTCATGGTGGAGCAGGAAGTCACCCTGCAGGTGCCCGAGGTAGTGGACAGCCCGGAGAACGCCAAGCGGAAGATCGCCATCATCGGCGCGGGTCCTGCGGGCCTTTCGTGTGCGTTTTTCCTGGCGCGTTTGGGCTACCAGCCCAAGGTTTTCGAGGCCGAGCCGCGTCCGGGCGGCATGCTGGTGCAGACGATTCCGGCCTACCGGTTGCCGCGCGAAGAGCTGGCGCGCGAGATCCGTATGATCGAGCGCATGGGCGTGGATATCGAGACGAACACGCGGTTGGGCCGCGATTTCACCTTGAAGAGCCTGCGCGATGATGGCTGCGAGGCGGTGTTCCTGGGCGTGGGCGCGCCGGATGGACTGGGTCTGCGGATTCCGGGCCGTGACGCCAGGGGCGTCACCGAAGCGATTCGGTTCCTGCGCGAATACAACCTGCGCGGTTCGGTGCCGGTGGGCAAGAACGTGGTGGTCATCGGCGGCGGGAACGCGGCGGTAGACGCGGCGCGGACGGCGGTACGTCTTGGCGCGGAGTCGGTTACGATCCTGTATCGCCGCACGCGTGACGAGATGCCGGCCTACAAGGAAGAAGTTGAAGAGGCGGAGCATGAAGGTGTTCATCTGCGCACGTTGGTGGCGCCGGTCGAGGTGGTGGTCGAGGGTGGCCGTTGCGTCGGCGTGAAGTGCACCAACATGTTCCTGGGCGAGTTCGACCGTAGCGGTCGCCGTCGGCCTGAGGCGGGCGACGACGAGCCGTTCATCGTCGAGGCGGATCAAGTGATCGCGGCCATTGGCCAGACCCTGGATCTCAAGCAAGTCTTGGACGGCACCGAGGTGAAGCTGACGCCGTGGAATTTCGTGGCGGCGGATCGCCTTTCGGGCCAGACGTCGGTTCCGTGGCTGTTCGCAGGAGGCGACGCGGCGTCGGGGCCGGCCTCGGTGGTGGAGGCGGTTGGCGCGGGCGAACGGGCGGCCGTGGGCATTGATGAATACCTGACGGGCGAGAATCACGCGTTCTGGCGGGAGCCGATCGAGGTCGACACGGCGTTCGATCCGGACGCGGACCCGGTGGATTATCCGCGGGCGGAGATGAAGCTGTTGCCCATCAACAAGCGTCGGGCGAACTTCAACGAAGTCGAGTTGCCTTACAGTGAGAAGGTGGCGCTGTGCGAAGCCAAGCGGTGCCTTCGTTGCGACTATCGCGAGCGGGAGGAGTAGTTCGCCACGACCGCGTCATGGCGTCCGAATACAAGGAGAGTGAAAAATGCCAACGGTAACGATTGATAATATCACCGTGGAAGTGCCGGATGGGACCACGGTGCTGAAGGCGGCCCAGAAGGCGGGCGTCAAGATTCCGACGCTGTGCTATCTCGAGGATGTCCAGGCCATCGGCGCGTGCCGTGTGTGCCTTGTCGAGATCGAGGGCGCGCGCACGCTGATGGCCTCGTGTGTCACGCCGGTGACCAACGGCATGGTGGTGCACACGAATAGCAGGCGGGCGCGCGAGGCTCGGCGCACCGTGGTCGAGTTGCTCTTGTCCGACCACGATGGCGATTGCCAGACGTGTGACCGCAACGAGGACTGCGAGCTTCAGGCGCTGGCCCGGGATCTCGGCATTCGGGAGATCCGGTATGCCGGCGAGAAGAGCAAGAAGATCATCGACAACAGCACGCCGGCGCTCGTGCGCGATACGTCCAAGTGCGTGTTGTGCCGGCGCTGCGTGACGGTGTGCTGTGAAACGCAGGGCGTCGGCGGGATCTTTCCGCAGAATCGCGGATTCGAAACCGTCGTCGGCCCGGCATTCTGCAGCGATCTCGACGACATCGTGTGCGTGCAGTGCGGCCAGTGCGCGGCGGTGTGCCCGGTCGGCGCCATTACCGAGCGGGATCAGATCGCGGAGGTGTTTGCTGCGCTCGACGATCCGAAGAAGTACGTCGTGGTGCAGACGGCGCCGGCGATCCGTGCCGCGTTGGGCGAGTGTTTCGGCTATCCAGCGGGAACGCTGGTCACGGGCAAGATGGTGTCGGCGTTGCGCCGGCTTGGCTTCAAGAAGGTGTTCGACACCAACTTCACGGCCGACCTGACGATCATGGAAGAAGGCACGGAGCTCTTGACGCGGCTGAAGAAGGCGCTTGTGGACAAGGAGAAGGTTGCGCTGCCGATGTTCACGAGCTGCTCGCCGGGCTGGGTCAAGTACATCGAGTACTTCTATCCGGACATGCTCGACAATGTGTCGACATGCAAGTCGCCGCAGCAGATGTTCGGAGCGATCGCCAAGACATACTTTGCCGAGAAGGCCGGTGTGAAGCCGGAGGATATGGTGGTGGTCTCGGTGATGCCCTGCACGGCCAAGAAGTTTGAAGCGCAACGGCCGGAAATGGATGACAGCGGCGTGCGCGACGTCGATATTGTGCTCACCACGCGCGAGCTCGGCCGGATGATCAAGCAGGCCGGAATCGACTTCGCCAGTCTTCCGGATGATGCCCAGGACTCGCCCATTGGCATGTCTTCGGGCGCGGCGGATATCTTTGCCAACACGGGCGGCGTGATGGAAGCGGCTTTGCGGACGGTGTGGGAGATCGTGACGGGTAAGGAGTTGCCGTTCGATAATCTGCACGTGACACCGGTGGCTGGTCTCGAAGGCGTCAAAGAGGCGTCGGCCACGATTACGGGCGCGTTGCCGGAATGGTCGTTTCTCGAGGGCGTCACAGTCAACGTGGCGGTGGCGCACGGCTTGGGCAATGCGCGCAAGGCCATCGAGCGAATCCGCCGTGGCGAAGCCAACTACCACTTCGTCGAGATCATGACCTGTCCGGGCGGATGTATCGGTGGCGGTGGCCAGCCTCGTCTGACGACGAACGCGGTACGCTTGGCGCGGATCGAGGCGATTTACAAGGAAGACGAAGGCAAGAAACTCCGGAAGTCGCATGAGAATCCCGAGATCAAGCAGATCTACGAGGAATTCCTCGGCAAGCCGCTTGGCGAAAAGTCCCACAAGCTATTGCACACGCACTACAAGGGAAGGGCCCGTGTATAATCCTTATTGATGGGAATTGTTTCTGTCATACCGGAACGATGCAAACGGTGTTATGCCTGCGTTCGGGAGTGTCCGGCCAAGGCCATCAAGGTCAAAGAGGGCCAGGCTTTCGTTATCGAGGATCACTGCATCGCGTGCGGCAACTGCGTGAAGGTCTGCTCGCAGAACGCCAAGCGCATTGAAGACAGCATCGAGGACGTCCGGGCGCTATTGAAGCAACCCCATCGCAAGGTGGCGTGTATTGCGCCATCGTTTCCGGCGGCATTCGTAGGTGTGGCGCCGGGCAAGGTGATCACGGCGGTACGGCGACTCGGGTTTGACGAGGTGTGGAACGTTGCGTTCGGCGCCGAGCTTGTCGCCCGAGAGTATCTGAGACTGGTCGAGGAATCGAGGCCGTCGCAGACGCCGATCATCGCTACGCCTTGCCCGGCGCTTGTGTCTTACGTCAACAAGTACATGCCGAAACTGCGCGACGCGCTGGCGCCGATCGTGTCGCCGATGGTCGCTACCGCCCGGGCGATTCGATATCGGTATGGCAGCCAACCGGTCGCGGTAGTGTTTATCGGCCCGTGTGTTGCGAAGAAGAATGAGATTCGCGATCCGTCGCTTGAGAGTAGTGTCAACAGCGTACTCACCTTCGACGAGCTGGTCCGTTTTCTCGATTCCGAGGGCATTGACATCGAGGCGCAGGCGGAAACGGAATTCGACGGACCGTGCGCGTATATCGGGGGCGCTTTCCCGCTGTCTGGCGGATTGCTGAAGACTTCCGGACTGCCGGCGGACATCCTCGACAATGAGATCCTTGTGGCGGACGGCAAGGATCGGGCGTTGGCGGCATTGCAGGCCGTGGCCAAAGGAACGCGGAAACCTCGGTTTCTGGACATTCTCTTCTGCGAGGGGTGCATCAGCGGCCCGTACATGCTGAATGACCTGAGCCAGTATGCCCGCAAGGAGATCCTCGCCAACTACGTTAACGATCACAAGCGATGGGTGCACTCGCAGGACTTCCGGAAATCCATCGAGGAGTTCAAGCATGTCCACTTGCGGCGGACGTTTACGCCACAGCATCTCGCGTTGCCGCAGCCTACGGAGGATGAGATCAAGGCGGCCTTACTCGGGATGCGCAAGTTCCGGCCGGAAGATCAGCTGAACTGCGGCGCGTGCGGCTATGCCTCCTGTCGCGACAAGGCCATCGCGATCTGTCAGGGATTGGCCGAAGCGAATATGTGTTTGCCTTTCCTTATCGAGGAGCTTGAGGACACGTGCACGCAGTTGCAGTCTTCCCATCGCGACCTCGAGTCGGCGCAGCAACGGCTCATGCAGACCGAGCGGTTGGCGTCGATGGGTCAGTTGTCGGCGGGCGTGGCCCATGAACTGAACAATCCGCTCGGCACGGTGCTCATCTATTCGCACATGCTGTTGCGGCAAGTCCAGAAATCGGATCCGAACCGCGAGGATCTCGAGATGATTGTGAACGAGGCGACGCGGTGCAAGCGGATCGTGCGCGGCCTACTCGATTTCGCCCGGGAGTCGCGAGTCTCGAAATCGCCGACGGAACTCCAGGGCGTGATCGACGATGTGATCGTTATCATGAGTACCAAGTCCGAGGAGAAGAAGGTCAAACTGGTTGCGGATGTTGACCGCGCGCTGCCGACCATGAGCATTGATGGCGACCAGGTTAAGCAGATGCTGGTGAATCTGGTCGGTAACGGCATCGACGCGACGGAGAGCGGCACGGGCGAGGTGACGATCAAGGTTCGCTACGCGGAGGAGGACAAGCGGTGCGTCATCGAGGTGATCGATAACGGCAAAGGTATACCGCAGGAACATCTCTCGAAGTTGTTCACGCCGTTTTTCACCACGAAGGAGCTGGGGGAGGGCACCGGTCTCGGCTTGGCGATCTGCTACGGCATTGTGAAGATGCACGGGGGCGACATCTCGGCCCAGAGTGAGGAAGGCAAGGGCACCGTGTTCACGGTGACGATTCCCGTCGGGGCCGCCGAGACCGTGGCCGTGGGTGAGCTACCGGTGGCCTAGGGGCCGGGTTCTCCGCCTTCGGTATGAGGCTGGCGTGCGGTCATCGGTATTGACTCCGCCAGGCCACATCGTTCAGGATACGAATACCGAGAAGAATTGGCCGCATGCCGATCGACCTAGGAATGAACAGGTGATGGCCCCGGAACCTCCGGAAATCGCTATTGTGGACGATGACATGGACTTTCTCGAGCTGTACCGTCACGTGCTCGAGTCGCGCGGGTACCGTGTCCGGTGTTTTGGCACGCCGGCGGCGGCGCTGGAGGGCATGGCACAGTCGAGACCGGACCTCGTTATCTCGGATCTCATGATGGAGCGTCTGGATGCGGGTTTCTCGTTTGCGCGGCAAGTCAAGTCGGATGAGCGGTTCCGAGGAGTACCGGTGATTATCGCAACGGCGGCGGGCAGTCAACGCGGTTTCGATTTCCGGCCGAGGGGTGCGGCGGACTTGGCGGCGATGAACGCGGACGCGTTCTTTGCCAAACCGGTCGATCCGGAGGCGTTGCTGGCCAAGATTCGCGAGTTGGTGTCGGCGAGGGCGGCATCCTCCGACGGCACGGGGCGCAAGGAGGGCGCCTGATGGCGAACGAGGACATTCGAATTCTCGTGGTCGATGATGAACTGGGCATGCGGGAAGGATGCCGCAAGATCCTTACGGCAGAAGGCTATCAAGTAAGCACGGCGGCTGACGGGGCGGAAGGCTTCGAGATCTTCCAGCGGGAGCGGAACTTCGCCGTGGCGCTCGTCGACCTGAAGATGCCCCGGATCGGAGGGATCGAGCTTATCCACCGCATTCGTGAGCTCGATGACACGATCATCATGTTCGTGATCACGGCGCATGCAGCTATCGACACGGCCGTCGAGGCGACGCGCCGGGGCGCCTATGGCTATATTCCCAAGCCGTTCACGCCGGATGAGCTCTTGCTGCCGCTTCGGAACGGCCTCGAACGGCGGGCCCTAGCCATCGAGGCCCAGCGTTTGCGCCGGGAACGCGAGGGCCGCCTATTCGAATTGGCCTTCGAGCGCTCGAAATCAAGCACCATTATCAGTTGCATGACGGACGGCGTGCTTGTGATCAACCGAGACAAGCAGATTGTGCTGCGCAACGCGGCCTTGACACGGATCATGCCGTCATTCGCCGTCTTGCCGCTTTCATCGCCCATCGAGGAGATTCAGTGCCGCGAGATCATCGACCTATTTGAGGACGCGTTTTCGGACGGTACGACGCCGGTGATTGCCTCGAAGGAAGTGGCCCTAGCCGGCAAGACGTACCTCGCGAACGCGAGTCCGGTACTCGAGCCGGACGGCAAGGTCATGGGTGCGGTGTTGGTGCTGCGGGATATCAGTGAGCTGAAGAAGCTCGAGACGGCCAAGTCGATGTTCATTTCGATGGTGGCCCATGAGGTCAAGAGCCCCCTTGCCGCCATCGAGAGTCAACTCACGATGGTGCTCAATGGGTTTCTGGACAACGATCCGGAGAAGAAGACCGGCGCCATCGAACGCGCACTTCTCCGTGCGACGGGCCTGCGAACGCTGGTGTCGGATCTGCTAAACCTTACCGCCATGGAGACCGGTCACTTCGAGATCAAGCGGGTGCCGCTCGCGATCCGCAGCGTGATCGACGAGGTGATCGCGGCGAATCGCGAAAGGGCCGAGGATGGGAGCGTCGAGATCACGATGTCCTGTGCCGAGGACATGGACGGGGTTCAGGTGCTGGCGGACAAGGACTCCATGTTCATGGTGTTCTCCAACCTGCTGAACAATGCGATCAAGTACTCGCCGCCGCCGGGACACGTCGAGGTCGTTGTCGAGCACGATCGCACGCATGTGCACGTCACCGTAAAAGATAGCGGCATCGGGATTGCCAAGGAAGATCAGGAGAATATCTTCGACGAGTTTTTCCGCGTGAAGAGCGCGCATACGCAGCGTATCACCGGAACGGGCCTGGGACTCACGATTGTCAAGCGCCTGGTGGACATGCACGACGGCGCGATCACCGTGGAGAGTGCGTTGGGCGAAGGCAGCGCGTTCACCGTGAGCCTTCCCATTACTCGGTGAGGTCTCGAGCGTCGGCCCGCTCGCCATTTGCCGGTTTGTCGCCCTGGCGATCGCGCGCCACGTAGAGCACCGGGTAGAAGAACATGGCGAACATCCCGAGGATGCCGAACACGGCCGCGAAGGGGCCCACCAGAAACACGCCCGTTGGACGCTCGACGGATTTTCCCCAGATGCGCATGGACTGCGTCGCGAGGAGGATGGCGCCGGCAATGGCGACTTTGCCGGCCACGCCCATGAGGCCGTTGTAGAGCGCCTCGCGCCGCTGGCCGGAATAGGTCTCGTCGTAGTCGACAATCTCGCCAAGGAGCGGCGTCATCATCACGTACATGATGGATTGGCCGATGCCGCAGTAGCCGAACAACACGCTGCCGAGGATCTTCTTGGTCGAGACGGCGATCGCCAGCTTTGGAATGATGTAGAGCCATGGCAGGCCTGTCGAGATCACCAAAAACGCGAGCACCGTCATCCATTTCGTGTGCAATCGCCGCGTCAGGTATGGCGTTACCGGGAAGAAGGCCAGGCACACCACGATGAAGGGAAGCATCATCATGGTCACCGTGCCTTCATCGCCGCCGACGCCGAGCTCAGCCCAGTAAGGCAACGCGTTCTGCGCAGCGATGAATCCCGTCGTGAACAAGAAGTGGGCGCAGCAGTAGATCACGAAGGGGCGATTCCGCAGGGCGTCGGACAGGCCTTTCGCCCAACCGGTATGGCCACCGGCGTCGTGGGCCTCGGAGTCATAGCGTTCCTTGACGAGCCACACCGGCAACTGGAGCAGCACGAAAGAGGTCAGTGCGAAGAGGATCGCGACGCGGCGGTAGCCGATGGGCGAGAACTCATCGCCGGCCCGTGCCGGATCAAGCATCGTGATCAGCTTGCCGGGTAACACGATGGCCATGGCGAGTCCGACGATCATACCGACGGCCGTCCAGATGCCGAGGCTCACGCGGGCCTTCTCGGCGCGGGCGATCTCGGGGCCGAGCGAGGTCAACGGCACCACCGCCACCGTGAACACCGACCAATGCAAACAGAGCAGCGCCGTGCCGTAGGCAAAATTGAGTCTCGAATCATGCGGAACCGGCGGATACCAGAAGAAGATCGAGGTGAATACCAGGAAGATAGAGCCCCAGAAGATGAAGGGCCGGCGACGCCCGTGAATCGGTATGAGCCGCAGCCATCCCGGTCGGCTCTTCGTGCGATCCGACCACATGCCGATGAGGGGATCCGTGATCGAGTCCCATATCGTGCCGATGATGAAGATGAGACCCACCATTCCTACGCTCACGTAGACGATGCGGCCGACGCCTTCGGAAGGCGAGTAGAAATACGGCCCCCACTGTGCGATGACCTGCGTCGCCAACTGGACGCCGATCATGCCGAGGCAGATGGCCAGCCCTTCAATCCACGTGTATTCCTCGTGCGGTCGTGATGCCATGCAATGAGTTCCTGCGTGCGCGTTCGGAAGAGACGGGCCGATGATACGCGACGGCCGGCGGTGGAACAAGTGCGGAGGAATTGATCGGTCGGATCCGACCGATCCGACCGATCATTGGCGTGTCACCGCCCACCGCGAATGTGGTATCGTGCGCGGCTATGGACCAACAAGACCCATCGCAGGAACCGACACCGGCGGCCACCTTCCTGGACGTCGCCTACAACATCCACGGTTGCGCCGGATGGCCGAAGACCAGGAAGAACACATGGCGAGTCGAGGCGGCGCGTCCGCGCATGCCGGAACGTCTCGCCGTCGAGTTGGCGCTTTGCGGGGTGGATCTCGTCAGCTTTTCGGAAGCACCTGCCGAGGCCGAGGTGCGCCGCATCGCCGCTACGCTTGGCATGAGCTACGCCTACTTTTCGGGCGGCTTTTCGGGCGCCATCCTGACGCGCCATCGCATCGTGGAGCACGCCAACTTTTCGCACCAGAGCGAGGAAGTGGCAGACGAGGAGCCCTTCTCGCGGCATTGGGGCCGGGCGCTTATCGAGGCGGGCGGCGTCACGTTTCCGGTGCACAGCGTCCACCTCAATCCGCACAAACAGGAAATGCGCCTGCGCGAGATCGGCTTGGTGTTGGAGCGCGTCAAGGCCGACACGGACGCCTATCCCGGCGTGCTCGTGCAGGGCGATCTGAACCACAAACCGGATCAGCCGGAGCATGCGCGCTGGCAAGACGCCGGCCTTGTCGACACCTTTGCGGCGAAGGGCCAGGGCGTCGATGGCACCGCGACCAGCATGACGCCCCGTATGCGGATCGATTACATCTGGGCGCATGGGCTGTTCGCGGAGCGGCTCATCGAGTGTCAGGCGCTCTTCGAAGGCGGGTTTCGCATGCACGGCGAGGATGAGTCTTCCTTCGCGCTGAGCGATCACTTGCCGGTCGCAGCACGATTTGGCCCAATCTCGGCGTAATCGCTACGCGCCGCGCGGATGCTGCTTGGCCTGCGGCCTCAACACGACTAACTGCACGAAGGCGCCGATGAGGCCCAGGGCAGCCCACGCCGTGAGCATGCCGAACAGGAGCCGAGACTCGTGATAGGCCTCCTCGACAAACTCCTCGAATCCGGCGGCGCCCAGCATGATCACGAAGGCGTTGACGGCGATCCACGCGCCGATGACGGCCGTCGCTACGCTCATGACGGGCCGTTCGATCCCCAGGGCCAACAGACCCCCGGCCAGTCCCGCGCCCAGGATCGCGACAGGCACCCACGCTTCAGGCCGGTTGTACAGAATGTTGTAGACCGTTACGGCTCCGCCCAGGAGGCCCAGGCAGAACACGCCCGCCTTGTAGAGAAACACGAGAGCGAAAGCCCCGGCCAGGCCGCCCACCAGCAAGCCGATGCCCATGACAAGGGCGTTGCCGCTGGATAGCCAGCCGACGATGGCTGCCAGCAACGGGCCAGCCAGCAGAAAGCCCGTCAGGCCGAGCAGGAATCGGAAGATGCGGTAGCCGACGAGGCAGTACACGAGTCCGGCGAGGATGAGCAGCCCGGCGCCGACGACGGTTCCCGCCGCCGGAATCTCCTCGATGGTTGTGCTCATCCACGAACTCACGGACGTCCTCCTCCGACACGTCAGATTGTGAGGATTGGCGACGCTTGTGTCAATGCCGGGCCCGTGGTCGTGGCGGACATCCGGAGTTCGTAGAAGTATGATCACCGCCGTATCGCGGTGCGGGTTCGGTTGATCCAGGCCCACGCAGGCCCCGGCGGCCAACCACGCTGCTCGGCGAGTGGTTTTAGGACGGTCAGTTGGACGTAGATGCCTGCGAGCGATAGTGCCATCCAGAGCCCGAGCAGGATCCTTTCTGAAGCGGAAGACGGACCATCGGCGTATCCGCCCGGAACATCAACGGCTGCTGACACGAGCATGGCAGTAACGTAGACACAGAACCACGCGCCAACTACGGCCGTTGCGACGCCCGCGACAAGCCGTTCGAAGAACAAGCCGAGCAGCCCTGTCGCCAGACCGAAGCCGAGAGCGCAGGAAACAATATTGGTCTCGGAGCAAAGGTCGAATATCCGCATGAGGACATGGCCCGCCATCCAGGCACCGCCCACGAAGCCCACACCGAACAGGCGAAGGTTGCGGTAGCGCTCGAGTGTATACACGCCCGCGCCCACACCTGCCAGCAGACAGGAACACACGATCGCGGTTTGGATCGCATTGCTTCCGAAGGGAGGTATCATGGCCAGTAGCGTGAAGGTGCCGATCGCAAGAAGGCTGCTTAGTCCGAATGAGAGTCGAGAAACGCGATGGCCCACGAGGCAGCAGATTAGGCCTGTGGGTACAAGCAAGCCGGCGATGGTGGTCCACATGCACCGCATAGAGTCATCTCCCTAACCGTGCCAGAAGCCGATGACTGCCAGAAGTTATTGTACCAGAACTCATCGATGCCGCCCTTGGTCGTGGCGAGGCACGTCCTTTCGGTATAATGTCGATTACTGAAGAAAGGGCATCCGTGGGGCTTTTAAATCGCCATATTCTCTTGCAGATTGCCGTGCCGTCGATCCTGGCGCTCGGCGTGATCGCCGTGGTTGCCGTGGCGAGCGAGATCCAGGACTTGCTCCAAGGTGCGCCGGTGGCCCAGATGACGTTGGGCGACCTGACGCGGCTGATGCTGTATCTGATGCCGATGCTGGTGGCCTACGTGGTGCCCATCACGTATATGATGGGCATCTTGCTGGCCTTCGGGCGGCTCTCGCAGAACGGCGAGATCGTCGCCATGAAAGCGGCCGGTATCCCGCTCAAACGCATTGTGATACCGGTGATCGTTGCGGGCGGTTTCCTGAGCGTCGCGTGCTTTTGGGTGCAGGATCGGGTGCAGCCGTGGGCCATTCATCAGATGTATCGTCTCGTCCTGAACGATCTTCCGGCGCGGGTTACGCTCGATGTGCTCCAGCCGGGCATCATGCACGAGTTCCGAGGCTGGCGCGTATACATCGGCGCTAAGGATCGCCAGACCGGCGCGCTGAAGGACATCGTTATTCTCAAGCCGAAGGATGGCGAGCAAGGCTCGATCGTGTACCATGCCGAGGAGGCGCGTCTCGTCGGCGAGCCAGGCCGGATGCGCCTCGAGATGCCCCACGGCCTCTGGATACCCTCCGCCGAAGGCTCGACGGTGTCGCCGGTGGTGTTCGACAAGCTCAGCATGCCGTTGCCGGCCCTCAAGGCGCAGACGGCCCCCGAGACGCCGAAGTCCATGACGGTCCGGCGTCTCCTCGACATCCAGCGCGATCGAGAGGCGACCGGACAGAAGCCTTCGGAAGTGCTGTCGCGCGAGATCATGAAGGAGCGGCAGGAGATCGCCGAGCGCTTGTCGTTGCCGTTCGCGTGTCTCGCGGTGAGTTTCCTGGCGGCGCCGTTGGGTGCGCGCGCGAAGCGCTCGGGCCGCTCGTATACCTTCGCCGTCGGATTCGGCATCATCCTGTGTTACTACGTGCTGCGGCTCCTCGTCGAGCCCGGCTCGCTCCACCGTGTGGCCACGGTGGTCTCGCGTGCGTGGGTGCCGAACCTGGCGTTGTGCGCGGCGGGTGTGTTCTTCGTGTGGCGGGTGGATCGCGTATGACATTGCTCGACCGATACTTCGCCAAACGCCTGGCGGCGACGCTTTTCAAGGCGGTCCTCGCCTTGGTGCTCCTGTTCATTCTTATCGACCTACTGACGCACCGGCGCGTTGGCATCGTCCGGCACGAGGTGCCGTGGCGGGTCGTGGTCGAGTACTACGCGGTATTCATTCCCGAGTTGCTGTACAAGTACCAGGTGGCCGCGCTGGCCATGCTCGTGGCGGCGCTCTTGGTGTGGGGTGATGCCGCCCAGAATAACGAAGTCACGGCGGCGCTGTCCGGCGGCGTCAGCCTGTGGCGGTTGACGCGGGCGCCCGTGGCGATTGCCCTGGCGCTGGCCTTTGGCGTGTTCGCGCTCCAGGAATCCGTGGGCGTCGTCGCTACGCGCCGCGCGGAGGCCATCGAGGCGCAGTTCTTCTCGCAAACGCGCCACGAGACGCGCAGGCCGCTGAGCTGGCCGCAGCTCGATGACGGCTGGACGTGCCACATCCTAAAGTTCAACGACTTGGCGCTCACGGGCGAGCAGCCTTTTCTCTTGGCCATCCGCGAGACCGAGGTCGAGCAGATCCAGGCCAAGCGGATCTTCTGGGCCCCGGACTCGGAGCAATGGATACTCGAAGATGGCTACTGGTTGGTGTTTGACGTGGCGAGGAATTGGGAACTCAAGGAGAGCCGTTGGATCCGCCAGGCCCCCGCGCCATTCTCGCAGACGCCCGACGAACTGTTCGCGCTGGACCGGCCGCCCGACACGAAGAGCTTCATTCAGCTTGCTCAAGATATTGATCACGCCGAGGCACGCGGTTTTCCCGTCGAGCGTCCACGGGTCGATCTCCAAGCGAAACTCGCGCAGCCGACCCTGGCCTTTGTCATGATCTGGCTCGCCATACCTTTTGCCATGCGTATCCGGCGCGGTGGACTGGCCATCGGCTTCGGCGTGAGTATTGCGATTGCGTTGAGCTACCTGATCCTGTTTCGCATGGGCATGGGCCTCGGTTACATCGGCCGCGTATCGCCGATGGTCGCCGCGTGGTTCGCCAACGCACTCTTTTTGGGCGTCGGCTTCCTCTTGTCCTGGAGAACACCGACGTGACCGGCGAGAGAGCGGATCGGAAGGGAAGGAAGAGCCTTCTGCTGGAGGGCGTGGCCGTACTCGCCATATTCGCCCTTGCCGCCGCGGTGGGTGGACTCTATGCGAGAGATTTCGGGCGCTACGGTTTTTTTCACCAATCGAGTTACGGCCCGGCGGTGATGGTGGCCCTCGGCCGTGGATTCGTGAATCCCGTCGAGGGGTGCGTGCCGGGCCTGAAACCCTTCCTTGCTTTGGAGACACGGGAGCTCCCGATCACAGCGGCCGATGTGCCGGTCGACATCAAGACTCGGCCGCTTCACCGAACCCACGTGCAGTGGCGCTATTGCCTGTATGCGGTCGGCTGGCTCTGGCGGATCTCCGGCGTCATTTCCTGGAACGCGCTGACGCCGCTGTACGCGGTGCTCTACGGCCTTGTCGGTGCTTTTGCCTACTTGCTGTTTCGCGTCCTGCTAGCCTGGCCTCTGGCATTGGCCGGCTCGCTATGCATCGTATTCTCGCCCACCAACCTCTACTTCCTGCCGCATCTGAGGGACTACTCGAAGGCCGCGCCTACCCTCGCGGCCGTGTTTGCCGCCGGCTATCTGATCAGGCACGCAACGACGCGCGCCAGAACCATCGTGACGTGCTTGCTCTTGGGCGCGTTCCTGGGCGTGATGATGGGATTCCGCCGGGACGTGTTCATGTGCGTCTGGCCGACGCTCCTCGTGTTGTTCGTGTTCTTGCCTGGAGGCCCGCTGCGCCGGCTCCGCGAAAAGGCCGTGGCAGCGGCCGTATTGCTCGTTTTCTTCTATGCGGCATCGTGGCCGCTTTGGGTGGACATGAAGGATCAAGGCAGCGCCTCGGGCCATGTCGTTGCCTTTGGCCTGCTTCCCCCCTTTGACGAGTTTCTCGGCATCGGCGGCGTGGACTACGACCTGGCGCCCGTCTCGAACGACGCGCTGACCTACGATATCGTCGGAGGGTATGCCGAGCGCCGTTTCGAGGGACTTGGCGAGGATCCCTTGCGCATCGACACGCGAGCCTATGACCACGCCTCGAGTGAGTTCCTCCGGGAATACGCCAAGACCTTTCCTGCCGACCTCCTCTTGCGGTGCTATGCGGCCGTGCTCCAGAAGGTGCGCTACGGCCCCTTTGTGGCGTCTCACGAGTCGCGTTACGGCGCGACGCGCGTGCCCATCATCGAGCGCCTGTTCTCGATCCGTTTCCACTGGCTGCACGCGATGGTGCGTCTCCAGGTGCCTCTGCTGATTCTCGGTTTCGTGGTGCTTTCGGCGCGATCGGCACGCTATGGATTGGGATCGGCCTTCTTGGTGACGTACTATTGCAGTTACACCATCCTGCAATTCGACTTGCGACACCATTTCCACCTCGAGTTTCTCTGGTGGCTGTTGCCGCTCTTCCTCTGTCAGGCGGCTGTATGCGCCGTTGGACACTATCGGCGCTGGCGCGACGCGGCCAACGGGACGACGGAAGAAGCGGAGTCCGTCCGGCTTATTCGGGGGGCCGAGGTGCGTCGCGCGGCGCTGTGCAGCGCGCTAGTGGCCTTCGCGCTCGTAGCTCCGCTACTGGCCGCGCGCGCCTACCAGCGCCATTCCTACGCCGCGCTCTTCTCTCAGTATGCCGAGGCCGAGAAGCGCCCCATCGCGGCTGAGGTGTCTTGCGGTAGCGACCCTCGGCTTGCGCAGATCCGGCTGGCCGATGATTCGGGCGAGGCGCCTCGGGCGGATGGAAAGCCGTCGTGGTGCATGGACCAGCGACTGCTCATGGCGGAGTTTGAGGGCGGCCAGGGCATTCCGCTGACTGCCTTCTTCCGGAACGATGGCGTTCCCGATCAGTTCCATCGTTGTCTGGTTCCTCGGCTCGACTCGCGGGGAGGCGGCGACCGGCTCCGGTTTTTCCTTCCCGTCTATGAGTCGAGGACGTGGGCACGCTGCCGCCATGCGCAACTCGACTACTTCGAGATGTGGACCGATCAGGTCCGCTTGTTGAAAGGCATCTACGAAGTTGTTGATGCGGACTCGATTCCCCTGTGGTTCATGATGACGATGGCGGACAACTGGACGGCGCGGCCACGATACAAGACGTTGCAGCGCGGGATGTGTCCCCTTCATTTTCGCGCGATCCATGCGGATGGGGCCAACGTGCTGCGTGGCGGCGGTTTCGAGGAGTGGGTCGGCGATGTGCCGGCCGGATACACGGGCGGCACCGAGTCGTTCGCGATCCGGCGTGAGGGCGAGGCCGTGGCGGAGGGCCGGTGGGCGGCGCGCCAAGAGTGGACATCCGACGGGTCGCAAGACGGCATCTACCAGCACTTTGGCTGTCTGGTGGGCCCGCTCGAACCGTCGACGTTGTATGAAGTGATCGTGTCCGCGAAGAATCCATCCCCGAACGGTTTTCTGCTGTCGGCGTGGGATGTTCCGATCACCGGTTCGGGTCAGATCGACGACTTGCGGCCGCCTACGTGTCTGCGCTATCCGGTGCTTCATGTCGTGCCGTGCGCGGAATACTCGACATACCGGGGCACGTTCACGTCGAGCCCGTCCGGAAGCCCGGGCGTATTCCTGTGCGTCGAGGCGCTTGGCGCCTCTTTCCCGGCCACTGTGTTTTGGGATGAATGGCGCGTCCACGCGTGGCCGGGCGTCCGTGAGAGTTACGACTTCAACCTGTGGGCCGAGGTCGAGGCGCCATGACGGCGGGCCGGCGGGTGCATCTTGAATCGGGGCGAGCGTCGTGAAACAATCTCCGTGGGCACAACAGGAGGAAATGGGGCATGGTCAAGAAGAAATCGAAAGCGGTCTCGAAAGAGACTCCGGCGACCTTGACATACGAGGACCGACTGGCCTGGTTTCACGAGGCCCGGTTCGGGCTGTTCATCCATTGGGGTTTGTACTCGCTCTTGGAGCGCGGCGAATGGGCCATGTTTCAGGAGCGCATTCCGCGCGACGACTACGCGAAGCTGGCGGATCGGTTCCGGCCGAAGCATTTCAATCCGCACGCGTGGGCCGAGATGGCCCGGGATGCCGGCATGAAGTATGCCGTGCTCACGACGCGTCATCACGACGGCTTCTGTCTGTTCGACAGCCAGGTGTCGGAGTTCACCGCGCCGAAGACGGCGGCCAAGCGCGATCTGGTGGCCGAATACGTGGAGGCCTTTCGTAAGGCGGGCCTCAAGGTGGGCTTCTACTACTCGCTGCTGGATTGGCGGTTTCCCGGTTACTTCATGCCGACCAAGTACAAGAAGAGCGCAGCGGACATGGTGGCGCAGTTCCACGCGCAGGTACGCGAACTGATGACAAATTACGGCCACATCGACGTGCTCTGGTACGACGGCGGCTGGATCGCCCACGGCGCCTATGCGAAGGACATCGCCGCGTTCTGGAAATCGGCCGAGGTCAATGCGATGGCCCGCGAGCTGCAGCCGCACATCGTCATCAACAACCGCTCCGGAATCGATGAGGATCTCGACACGCCGGAGCAACACGTGACGGCATCCCAGGCCGGCCGGGGCTGGGAGTCGTGCATGACCATCGGCGATTCCTGCGGTTGGGGCTATATCCGGAACAACCCGAACATGAAGACCGTGACGCAGCTCCTTCAGCACCTGGTCACGGCGGCGGCTGGCGAAGGCAACTTCCTGCTCAACGTCGGACCGCGTCCGGACGGCACGATCCGTAAGGGCGAGCGCAAACGCCTCGCCGCCATGGGCGAGTGGCTCAAGGTGAACGGCGAGGCCATCTATGGCTCTCAGCGGTGTTCGCTGCATGGCGGCATGATCGGCATGTGGACGCGCAAGGGTAACACCGGCTACCTCCATGTACTGCGTTGGCCGGGCAAGGAAGCCGTCGTGCCGCTGGTGAAGACGGCGGTCAAATCGGCGCGCCTGCTGGCCACGGGCGATCGGCTCCAGGTGCGACAGGAACATAACGGCCGGCTCGTGATAGGCGGCCTGCCCAAATCGCCTCCGGATCCCCACATCGCCGTGATCAAGGTGAAGTTTGACGGCCCGCCGGAGTCGCTTGACGAGCGGGACAAAGCCGCTTGGATCGAGGCTCAGGCCGAGTAGTACGTGGGGTGCCGCCATCATTGGGTTTTCCCGAGGGTGCCCTGTGTCCATTCATGGTTCAAGGAGGCGCGGAGGAGCAATGGCGCAGATCAGCATCATGACCATGGTGTTCGGCGGGGAGCTCGAGGCGGGCACACTGGATGACGTTGAGCTGCTCGAGGCGCTCGACGCGATGGGATTTGACGGCGTCGAAGTACCGGCGGCGCGTTTCCGCCATCGGCCCGAACTGCTTGAAGGTTACGCCGCCTACCTCGCGCATTCCTCCCTTGAGGTGCCATGCGTCGACGGCGGCTGCCATTTCATTGCCGCCGATGCCGCGACGCGCGAGGAGGGTGTCGCGGCGCTCACGGCCGCCATCGAAGTGGCGGCGACGCTGGGCGCGCCGTTAGTCTTGGCGGCGGGAAGCCGGCTGTCGAGTGGCATATCGCCCGAAGAGGGCCGTCGGATGATCATTGACGGGCTTCGCGCATGCATGCCCGCCGCCGAAGCCAAGGGCATCACGCTGGCCATCGAGAACTTCGGTGTCGCGCCGACGCTCCAGTGCGCCGGTGAGGATTGCAGGGCGGTGCTGGACGGCGTGCCGGGTCTTCGGTTCGTTCTGGATTCCGGCAACTTTTACTTCGCCGGCGAAAGTCCTGTCGAGCATCTCGATGCGCTCGGGCCGCGCACGTGCCATGTCCATCTCAAGGATTGGGTGAAGAGCGCCACGCCGCAGATCGCCGACGTGTCGGGCTGTGCGCTGGGCGAGGGGTTGATTCCGAATGCCGAGGTGATTCGGTATTTCCTCGACCGCGGCGACGTGGAGTGGTTCTCGCTCGAGTTGGGCGCGCCCGGCGACAAGCTCGAGGCGTCCAAGCGCGACCTCGCAACTATTCGCGGGTGGCTGGAGTAGCGTATGCGCGATGGAGGAAGCATGGGTGTAGTTACGGCCGTGTTGCTGGTGATCGCGCTATCCGCGGTGGTCGGATGCAACGATGGGTTCATCCGGGGCGTGGTGAAGAGCGAGCGCGGGTTCGACGGTGCGGTGAGAGTCGTTTCGGAACGGGCCTCGGGCGATCTCGGCGTTGTCACGGTTGAGGTGCCGTATCGTGACGTGCGAGGCGAGCTCAAGAAGGGCCAGGCGCGTCTGTTCGTGACGCGCGATCTGCTTGAGTGCGGCACGCCCATTCCGCCGTTCTGCCACGTGCACTACGAGAAGGATCAAGGCGGGGCGGAGTACTGGTGCCGGCGCGGATGGCTTGTGACCACGGCCCACTACAGCGGGGCCGGCGGGCACTATCCCATCGATCCCGCCGTCGCGGACGGCTACAACCTGGCCAAGGCCATCCTCCAATGGGTTCGCCGCCTGCCCATTGTGGATCGTACGCGACTGCACATCGACGGCGGGAGCCAGGGCGGCTACATGGCGCTCGTGATGAGCGCGGATTGTTTTCCGGTCTCGGCGACGACGGCCGATTGCCCCGTCGTGAATTGGAGCTACAACCTTGAGTACTTCGAGGCCAACAAGGCTGCTTCTCAGTGGCCCATGCAAAACCCCATGGAGAGTCCGCTGCCGGTGCTCTGCTCGGTTACGATGCTTAAGGATTGGGCGTGTGAGACCTTCGGGGACGACTTGTCGGCGGACTCGTGGTACTACATGAGTCCCGTCGCGCAGGTCGATTGCATCACCAATCCGGTGCTGATTGTTGCCGCCACGGGCGACATGCTCGTGCCCATTGAGCAGATGACACGCGCATACGTGCGCCCCTACGATGCCGCTCGGTTTCCGGAGAACTACCGGCGGGCCTTTGACGAACTGACGCCCTGCCAGCGTGCCCGTGTCACCTTCGAAGACGCGCTGCCGGACGACGAGGTCTTCATTGGCCGGATGCCGCTTCAGAAGGACTCCTTCGAACTGACCGTTGAGCACTTCATGAATCCGGACACGAAGCCATCGCCAGGACCGGCCATGGAGGAACGGCCGTGGTCGCCGGATCATCAGTGGTCGCTGTGTTATCTCGATGAGGGCGGGCCGTCGCCGCAGGGGTCGCACACGAGCTACGAGTGGGCTACGCGGTCGGACAGCTTTGTGGAGGCCCATCGCGAGCGCGCCTTGGCGCTAGAATCCCTCACCGGGGCGAAGCTGCAGCGGCTTATGGAACGGTATGTCGGCGAGCGGACGAACGTGCCGAGTCTTGCCGACGGCCGGCCGGCCAACCGCCTCAGCTTCCCCGTGCCCGAGCGCCTGGACGTGATCACGGGCCTGTTGGACTACGCGGCCCTGGGCGAAGCCTATGCCGAACGCCTGGCGGCGCTGTACGTGGAATGCCCGCTACGGCCGCTGGGTGAATCCGTGGACGTGGCCACGCTCGAAGCGCTCAGGCAGACGATCCTGTAGAACGCAAGGGGCCTATTGCCGGTCGCGATATTCTGGTATCCTGTGCGGCACGATGAAAGGAGCGCGCCCTATGGACGTTGAACATCTACAAACGGTGTATGTGATCACCGTGTGGTCGGGCGAACGCGCCTGCAAGAAGTGGAAGACGCTCGAGAAGCCGAGGTTGTTGCCGACCGGTACCGGTGTGACGTTCAAAAGTGTGGAGACGAAGCTGAGCGTGGACGTGATCGGCAACGTGTCCGTGGAAGAGTTCGAGCAGGGCCGCGAATATGACGATGGCCCCTCGGCCGACAGCGCTGCGACGGAGAAACCGTCGCGGCGGGACGTGGTCATCTAGACCGGCATGGAGCGAGCATGAACAACCGCGAACGGGTGGTGTCGGCGCTGAAGTACGAGCCGTACGATCGGTTGCCGATTGTGCATTTCGGGTTCTGGGGCGAGACACTCGGCCAGTGGGCGGCCGAAGGGCATATCACACGCGAAGAGGCCCAAGGTTGGGGCGATGGAAATCCGGTGGACGCCGTTATCAGCGCGAAGCTTGGATTCGACTGCAACTACTACTCGTGCATGCATCCGGCGACCCACCTGTGGCCCGCGTTCGATCACCGTATCGTCGAGGAATTGTCGGACGGTTCGCGCAAGGTCATGAACGGCGACGGCGTAATCGTGCTCGAGCGGCCCGGCGCCACGTCGATTCCCTCTGAGATCGATCACACGCTCAAGACCCGTGCCGATTGGGAGACGCACTATCGTTATCGGCTCGAGTTCTTCGAGGAACGCGTGACGCGCGCGTCGGTGCGCGTCAACGATCGGATGATCCGGTTTGACGAGGGCGGCCTCGCGTTCCTCCGGAAAGGCGAGCGCGACTATCACTACGGCCTTCACTGCGGCAGCCTGTTCGGCAATATCCGGAACGTCCTGGGCGTGGTCGGTTCGAGCTACCTGTTTGCGGAGGATCCCGAGCTGTTCGCGGAGATCATCGACACGGTTGGCGACTTGTGTTACCGCTGCGTCGAGCGGGCGCTGGCGAGCGGCGCGCAGTTCGATTTTGCTCATTTCTGGGAAGATATCTGCTTCAAGAACGGCCCGCTCATCATCCCGAGCGTATTTGACGAGAAGGTCGGACCGCACTACAAACGCATCACGGATCTGTGCCGCGCGTACGGCATCACGGTCGTGTCACTCGATTGTGACGGCAAGATCGACGCGCTGATCCCAACCTGGATCCGGAACGGTGTCAACACGATGTTTCCCATCGAGGTGGGCACGTGGAATGCCAGCATCGCGCCGTGGCGCGAGGAATACGGCCGCGAATTGCGCGGCGTCGGCGGCATGAACAAGACCGTCTTTGCCCGCGACTTCGCCGCGGTGGACGCCGAGATCGAGCGGCTCAAGCCGTTGGTTGAGCTGGGCGGCTACATCCCGTGTCCGGATCACCGGATCGCGCCCGACGCGCGTTGGGACAACGTGCGGTACTACACGGAACGCATGCACGGGACCTTCGGTTAGGCCGCTGACAGAAGGTGCCCCGATAAGCGGAGAGGACGGCGCGGAATCGCGCGTCACTCCTTCCCCTGGGCGGCCGGTACCTCCTCGACGTACGTCACATGCCTGAGTTCGTCCTGGACGAGGTGTCGGGCATCCGGATCAAGATCCGGGTCGTCGAGGAGTTTCTGGTATTCGAGCATGGCCTGGTCGCGCTGATTGGCGTGAACATAGGTGCGCGCGAGGGACAACCTAAGCCCGAGGTCCTTCGGGCGTTCCGCAAGATAGCGGGTCAGCAGCTCGACGGCCTCGGGTGCCTCGTGCGTGTGCACGAGCGCTTGGGCCCAATGCTGCGCGCAGATGCTTTTATCGTCGGCTTCAAGGCCGGGCATGGCCTGTTCATAGAGCTGTTGGGCCACCGAGTAGTCGCCGATATCGGCGAAGTATACGCCGAGAGCGAGCAGCGCCGGGGCGGTGGCCTCCGCGTCATCGCGGGCATGGTGCGTGCGCTCGTACAACCAGTCGGCGGCCCAGTGAAGTTCTTCCTTGGCGTCTTCCGCTGAAGTGAGGGCGGATCGCGCGTTGAAGAAGGCAAGTAACTCCTTGGTTGCGTTGGCGAGCGCGGGCACACCCTCCTTGAGAACGGTATTGATAGCCGCGACGTGGCGCAAGGGCGCACCGCCGGCGGCAACCAGACCGTCACAGGACGCGCCAAGGGCTTCGAGGAACCCATCCATGCGTTTCGTGGCGCGGGCGAACTCGGCGTAACCGGCCCAGACGCGCGAATTCAGTGGTGCCCGGCGAACGGCCTCGCGGTAGGCGACCTCGGCGCTTTCCAGGTCGTTGTAGCCCTTGTGCTCGATGGCGGCCAGCCACGCGTAGATCCCGGCGATGGCGTCTTCATCGCGGGCGTCACTTTCCTCGAGGCGTCGGATCTGACCTCGCAGCGTGCTCCGCAGCCGTTCGAAGCGGTGCGTGCGTCCGGCGAAATCGTAGTAGTAGGGCCAAATATCCTGGGCGGTGGGATCGGCCTGGGCCGAGCGGATCAGGGCCTCTTCGGCGGCGTCGTCCCGTTTGAGGCCGACCATCACCTGGGCCAGGAGCCGGAACAACTCGCCCTGATTCTGGCCGCCGAACTGGATTGCGCGAGACAGGTGGCCCTCGGCCTGGGTCCATGCCTCCTGGACCTCCGCGGCGGTGGCCTTTGCTTGGGCCTCGAGCTTGGCGAGTTGCAGCGCGCGCACAGAGTTCAGTCGGCCCAACACCTCCTCGGCCTGGGCGAACCTGGGCGCCAATGCGAGTGCCTTCTGGGCGTAGTCCTCCGCCTCGACGAGTTCGGGCGTCGAGGAGAGGACATTCTTTGATAGGGTCTCATCTCTCGATAGCCGGGCGACTCCGGCGCCCATCTTGGCGCGCGCCATGGCCACGAGACTCATGATGTACTGCGGGTTTCTATCGAGCGATCGTTGAAAATGCTCGACGGCGCCGTGCATGTCCTTCTGGGCCAGGCAGACCAGGCCGCGCTGGCGGGCGAAGCTCCAGTTCCACGGAGCGAGGCGTTCGCCGCGCGTGAAAGACTCGTGAGCGGCCGCGAAGTCGCCCCGGTGCAACGAACGTCGGCCGAGCTGGAGATAGACCTGCGAGGCGAAGACGCGCGCGTCCATCACGGTGAAGACCAGCGCCACGACCGCCACAACCACGCGCCAGCCGAGGGCGCGCCCTCGGAGTGGCGCTCCGGCGGTGGCGGTCGGCGGCCCGAGCGCAAGACCCTCCATGCAGCCGGCCATGATGAACAGGATCGTGGCCGATACAGGCACGCGCAGGTTGAATCCGAACAGGCCGTCCACCAGAAAGGCAACGAAGAATGCGGCGGAGGCGTAGCCGAGGTTGCGTGCCAGGGGATCGCGGCGGCGATAGGCGGCCAACAGGCCGTAGCCGGCGCCGAGGACGAGGAAGGCGAGATAGAGACCGGCGGCCGGTAGGCCGGCGTCCACGGCGATCTCGAGGGGATCGTTATGGACGTGAGCATTCATCTTGAGTTCTTGAGCGAACCAGTCCTGCTCGTAGGGAGTCCAGAACCGCGAGTACTCGATCTCGTACACGCCGGCCCCGTAGCCGAGCAGAGGCCGCTCGAGAATCATCCGCGAGGCGCTGCAATACGACTTGTATCGGACGAGGAGCGACAGGTCGAGGGGGTAGCTGCTGCCGGTACGAAAGCGGGTGGCCACCATGATGCTGGCCATGGTGATCGCCCCGAGCACGGCCACCGCGATGAGCGTGGCGGCAGCGGCCTTGGCGGGGTTCTTCACCGCGCGTCGCATCAGGTGCGCGATCACGACGAGGGCGACGGCCGCGGCCAGGGCCAGGAGTCCCGCTCGCTGATGCGTGAAACGCAGATGGACGAGGAAGACCGCCGCGAAGCCAAGACAGAACCACCGATGTTTCTTGGAGGCGAGGTAGATCGCCATGATGATGGCGGGAACCAGCGTGTGCGCGGCGTAGTTGGGATTGCCGAAGGTGGCGGGGAGATTGAGATACTCCTCGGTGTTCTTGTCGGCCCACGGGAAGAAGTCCCAGCCGGCCTTCTGACAGAACGCGTAGCACGCGGCCACGGTCACGGCGGCGCATATCGCGATCATGAGTCGGCGGACCTGCTCGGGCGAGTGGTATACCTGCGCGGTCACCGCATAGATTAGGAGCAGCGCCCAATACCGGCGCAGCTCGACGAAGGCCACGCTGGGATATTGGGAACGCAGCGCGGCTACGATGTTGAACGCGAGGAATAGGGCCAGTATCTCCAAGAAGAGCGGGGGCCGGCGGAGCGGGATGCCGCTTCGCCAGGAGGCGATGAGCCACGCCACGCCGAGACCACACGCGGACCAGCTCAGCATCAGTCCCTTGATGTCGCCCGTCGGATCGTCCGAATAGGGGAACATGGCCAAGACCAGCATGACGAAGAGGGCCGCGAGTGCGATCCGCAGCCACGTGAAGGCGCGCGTGGTGTCCCTGAGGTCGGTCATGGGGCAGTATCCACCTCGATACAGGGTCGACCGATGCTGAAGTAGCGGAATTTGTGCTCGGCCATGATCTTGGGGGTGTAGAGATTCCGGCCGTCAAAGATGACGCGTTCACGCATGAGTTGGGCCATGCGGTCGTAGTCGGGTCGGCGGAACGCGTTCCACTCGGTGGCGATGATCAGTCCGTCAGCGCCCTCGATGGCGTCGTAGCTCTTGGCGGCGACGGTGATGCGGTCGCCATACAAGGCCTGGAGTCGAGGCCCGGCCTTGGGATCGTGTACGACGACATCGGCGCCGGCATCGAGCAAGGCATCGATGACATACAAGGCGGGCGCCGATCGGAGGTCGTCGGTGCGCGGCTTGAACGTCGCGCCCCAAACGGCAAGCCGCTTTTCGACAATGGCCTCGCCGTAGTAGTCGAGCACCTGCGCGACGAAGATCTCTTTCTGGTGCTCGTTGACCGCCGTGACGGCATCGAGCATCGAGCTCTCGAGCCCGGCGTTCTTGGCCATCCGCGAGCACGCGCTAACGTCCTTCGGCAGGCACGATCCTCCGAAACCGAGTCCGGGGAAGAGGTAGGCCGGGCCGATCCGGCTGTCGGTGGCAAGCCCTTCGCGCACCTCCGAGATATCCGCGCCGTACGCCTGACAGATGTTGGCCAGTTCATTGATGAGCGATACGCGGGCGGCGATGGTCGTGTTGACGGCGTACTTCGTCATCTCGGCGCTTCGGAAGCCCATTGGCAAGAATGGTTTGCCGGTGCGCAGGAACGGCGCATACAGCTCCTTCATGATCTCGAGTACGCGCACATCTTCGCAGCCGATCACGATGCGGTCCGGCCGCATGAAGTCATCCACGGCCCCACCCTCTTTGAGGAATTCCGGATTGACCACGACATCGAAGGGATGATGGGTGAGAGCCTTGATGGTGTCGCGGATCCGCTCGGTGGTTCCTATCGGGCACGTGCTTTTGTTCACGACGATCCGGTAACCGGTCATGGCGCGCGCGATCCGCTCGGCGGCGTCGAACACGGCCGAGACATCGGCCTCCCCGTCATCCGCCGGCGGGGTGCCGACGCAGATGAAGACAAGAAGGCAGTCGGCGATGGCGGCATCGATGTTCCCCGAGAACCGCAGTCGTTCTTCCTCGACGTTTCGGGTGACAAGCTCCTCAAGTCCGGGCTCATAGACGGGCAGTTTCCCGGCCGTGAGTTGGGCGATCTTCTCCTTGTCCACGTCGACGCAGGTGATCGCATGGCCATTCTCGGCGAGTCCGGTGCCGACGACCAGCCCGACGTAGCCGGTGCCGATGACGGTGATCTTCATGGAGGCATATCCCCTGTGCGTTGGTATAGGTTCATGCTAGCACCCCGGACGGTGGGGACGCAACGCCGGACCCCGCGCGGGCCCGTGGCTTGTGTTCCCCGGTCGCCCTCGCTATCGTATTCGGCGATGAGTTCCGTGGTTGATAGAGTGACACGGTCGACCGCCGGGAAGACGCGCCCACGCGTGCTGCTCCTGGCGGAGAGTCCCTATCTTGGCGGCATAACGTCCCATCTGCTCTCGATTGTGCGTGCGTTCCGCGATAGCCCTCGGTTCGATATCTGCCTGGCCACCTTGCCGGGGCGGCGTCCCGATACGACGCTCATCGACCAATGCCGAACGCTGGGTATCTCTATCCACGTCCTTCCCATGGCGGCCCCGTTTGATGTCCGCGTCCGGCGCGAACTCCGAGATTTCCTCACGCATCACGCGATTGACCTCGTCCATACGCACAACTACCGCGCGACATTCCTCGGTCATTGGTCTGGAGTGCCGGTGCCCGTAGTCGCCACGTGCCACGGGATGGCCGTGGACGCTCCTTGGCGACTGAAGGCGTGGCAGTGGGCGGAACGGCGGGCGATGCGTCGGCAGGTGGCCACGGTTGCCTGCTCGGAGTTCGTCCGCGATGCGCTCATCCGCCACGGTCTTGTGCCCGAGCGTGTCCGTGTGGTCCACAATGGTTTCGCGCCACCGGATACGCCCTATCGGCCCTTGTCCCGGTCGTTGCTGGACATACCGGAAGATCGCCTGGTCGTGCTGTACGTCGGCCGACTCGTCGAGGGAAAGGGCATCGCGTTGTTGATCGATGCGCTGGCCGATGGGAAGGACGCCACGGGTCTGATCCTTGGCGACGGGCCGTTGCGCGGTACCCTTGAGGCGGGTGCGCGATCCGTCAACGCCGATGTCCGCTTTGCCGGAGCGATCGCGGATCCGACACCGTACTACGCCATCGCGGACGTGGTGGCGCTACCGTCGCGGATGGAGGCGTTGCCGATGACGTTGATCGAGGCGGCTGCCTTCGGCAAACCGTGCGTGGCCTGCCGTGTGGGTGGCGTCCCGGAGGTGGTCGAAGATGGCCGGACAGGCATGCTGGTCGACATGGATGATGTCGCGGCTATCCGAACAGCCCTGGCCGCATATCGCGACCCCGGACTCCGAGAGGCCCACGGACAAGCGGCCCGGGCTCGTTGGAGGGAGCGATTCTCGCTCGAGGTGATGGCCCGGCGTCTCGCCGAGGTCTACGACACGGCTATGGCTTGACCTGCCTCAGGTAAGCGGCGACGCGCGCACGGCAGAAATGGGCCTCCATGCGGAAGGCCAGGCCGATGAGATCCGCCGGATACCGACGCCACAACCACAGCGGGGACGCGGCGAAGCGTAGCGCCGAATACGCGGTGTACAGCGCCGTGGTCCGATGGTTCCGACTCCACGTGTAGACGCCGAGCGCCGCCGTGGCGCGGATGCGTTCGAGGACGGCCGCCTCGTCCTTCTGGTACCGATGTGTTACCTTCACGGCCGGATCGTAGAAGATCCGCGCTCCGTGGATGCGCAGGCGTTCGCAGAACTCCCAGTCTTCGGCGGCGGCGATGGGTTCGTTGAGGAATCCGCCGACACGGCGGAAGAGGTCGGCGGGGATCAGGAAACTCATCATGGGTGCCGCGCGCACGTACCGGGGCCGGGCGCCGAACCGGGCGCGCATCCGGCAATCGAGATAGCGTTCGGCGGGCGTATCGAGGGCGAACGGCTCGAAGCCGCCGCTGAGCGCCTCGCACGCGTGGGCCTTGTATCGCGCAAGCATCGCCGCGACCCAGTCACGGCCGACGATCACGTCGTCGTCGGCGAACAGAAGAAACTCGCCGCGCGCCATCGCCGCGCCAAGATTGCGGCTTGGGCCGGGCGCGCCGAACGCGGCCGTTGTCCACCGCAGCCGATCCGGATGGTGGCCGGCGTAATCGGCCAGCAGGCGCGGCGTGTCGTCCGTCGAGCCATCGTTGACGTATATGACCTCGTAGTCCTTGGTAGTCTGGTCGAGGAGGGCGTCGATCTGCCCGCGGACGAGCGCGCACCGGTTGTGCGTCGGCACGATGACGCTCACTTGGCAAGAGGCTTGGCCCACGCTCGATCTCCGGACTTGGTTATCAACAATAACACGATGGTAGAGTAAGGGCAGCGGTCCGAGTCAAGAACGGAACAGGTGAGGCCTGTGTCGGCATCGAACAGCGAGCTCGATCCGGTCGTCTCCGTGGTCACGGCCACGCACGCCGGTGACGCGCTCGAACACGTACACGAGGCGGTCGAGAGCGTCCTCGGTCAGCGCTTCGAGCGCTTCGAACTGATCGTCGTTCTCGACGGGCCGGTAGCGCCGGCCACGCGCGAGTGGCTTGCGCAGCGTTCCGCCGAGGATGCCCGCCTACGCGTGTGCGCCCTGGCCTCGAATGCCGGCGCCGCACGCGCGCGGAATGCCGGAATCGCCGAGGCGCGCGGCGAATACGTGGCCATTCTCGACGCGGACGACGTGGCGACGCCGGATCGCCTCGATCGGCAAGTGGCCTTTGCGCGCGAGACGGGCGCCGACGTCGTCGGCTCGTTCTATCGAGTCGTCCGCAACGATGGAAGCCGTTTCGTCAAGGAAGTCCCGTTGTCAGAGGGGGCGATTCGGCGCGCCCTATGCCTGTTCAACCCCATCGCCAACTCGACGGTGCTGGCACGCCGCGACGTGATCCGGAAACACCCGTATCCCGAGGCGCCGCATTCGTCGGGCCCTTGCTTCGACGGTGAGGACTACGCGCTCTGGGTCGACTTGGCGCGTCGCGGATACCGGCTGCGTAACCAGCCCGAGTGTCTGGTGGACTTCCGCGAAGGCCCGGATTTCATGGGGCGTCGGCGCGGACTCGGGCCGTTTCGAACGGATCTCGCCTCGAAACTTGACGCCCTGGTCTTGTGGCCTGTGCTCTGGCGGCCGCTGGGCTTGCTGGCCTGCGCCGCGACGGCGTTGGTGCGCCTGCTGCCTCGGTCTTTGATCGCCGCCGCCTATGCATTCCGCAACCGCCTGCGCTTCCGGTGGTAGCGGTATCGAGCGTCTACGTGGTGCCTTTGCCGGTGACCACGGTGCGCAACGTCGCCCAGAGGATCCGCAGATCCATCGCGAGCGAGGCCGCGTTGATGTAGATCAGATCGTAGCGCAGCTTCTGGGCGTAGTCGGCATCGTAGCGGACGTGCACCTGCGCCAGGCCGGTGAGGCCAGGACGGACGAGGTTGCGCCGCTCATAGAGGGGGTTCTCGTGCGTGAACTCCTCAACAAAAACCGGCCGCTCGGGGCGAGGCCCAACGAGACTCATCTCGCCGCGCAGGACGTTCCAGAATTGGGGAATCTCGTCGATGCGATACCGGCGCAGCACGCGGCCCAGTGGCGTAACGCGCGGATCCTCACTCGAGGACAAGACTGGCCCGCTCTTCGCTTCGGCATCGTCGACCATCGTACGCCATTTCCACACGCGAAATAGGTGGCCTCGAGTGCCGACGCGTTCCTGCGAGAACAAGGCCGGCCCGGCCGATGTTCGCCGGATAGCCCATGCCACCGCAAACCACAACGGCGCCCCGAGAAGAAGCACGGCCACCGACAGGCCAATATCGATGGCCCGTTTGACGATACGGTACGGGGACGTTGCCAGCGCCGGAACCAGGGGAACCAGCGGAAGGCCGGCCATGCTTGATACGCTCGTGTTCGCGATGAGGGCGAGGCCGACGTCGGGATGTAAGAACGCCTCGACGCCGCCCAGGTCGCAGTGAACCAGCACGTCGCGAAGCTGCTGTTGCGTCAGCGACTGGCCGCAGATGACGGCTGTATCCGCCTCGGCGCGCGCGATCACGCGATCCAAATCGGCCACCGAGCCCAGGACTTCGTCCTCCTCCGTTTCGTCCGTCGGCGTGGCGATACCGGAGATCTCGATCATCGCTGGCGCGTCGCGGCGCAACTCGGCGGCAAAGGCACGGCACGCCTCGATCGGCCCGATCAAGAGCACGCGGATCCGGTAGCCGAGCCGCGTCAGGAGGCCAAGTACGACGAGCCGCGATATCGCGAACCACACGGCCAGGAGGCCCAGATCGATGATTGCGACGAGGCGCGACAGATGCGTTGGCGACGGGTAGTACAACTGAACCATGGCCAGGAAGAGGTAACCGGGCACGACCGCGCCCAGGGCCGCGCCGATGGCGGCGAACCCATGGTCGGCGGCGGCGATCCGGTGGCGAAAATCATAGAGGCCCGCGTATTGGGCGACGAGGAGGCGCCATGCGACGAGGACGGGACTATACAGCAAGTACGGCGCCCAATGCTCCGGTGGCACGTCGCCTGCAAACCGCACCTCGAGCGCCAGTAGCGAACAGCCGAGCGCGGCGACAATATCGCACGCCACCAGCACCGTCTCCTTGCGCACGACGTGGCGTCGCGGCCTATCTCCATTTTTCGCGGCGGTCATCGGCACGGATTTCCCTTGTCCCTGTCGGAACCCTCGAATGCAGTGGCACGATAGCAAAACGGATACCGCCAAACAACGGGGGCTGAACGGAGGCATCGCCGCACAGCCGAGCGTCGGGCCCCGACGGTCACTCCTACGCCATCAGTTCCCTTTTCTGACTGCGGCAACGGTTGACGTGCGGCCGTGAATTCGGGTCAAATGCCAACGAACGACAGCCACCACTACGGTCGGGTGCGGCCGCATAGGTTCGCGCGCCCGCCAGGCAAGGGGCAAGATCGAATGGCGCATATGGATAGAATTTTTCGAGGATGCAAAGGATGGGTGGCGGTGTTGGCCGTCCTGATGTGTGGTCTCGTGGGCGCACGTGCCCAAAGCGAGCACCAGACCGCGGACGGCATGAAGCGGGCCCGAAAGGAGGCAGTCCAGCGTCAGCGGCGCATCATGTACAACGACGACGGCTGTCACGAGCAACCCTACTCGTCGCCCGAGGAACTCATCGCGTTGCGTCTGCGGCAGTTGGCCGGCACGCAGGTGGACACCATCTGTTATTGCACGGGCGGTGGCGGCCTGTTTTGGGGCCACCAACCCAAGGTGGGAGAGCTGATCGGCGAGTTCGTGACGGAGAACGACGGGCAGTATGTGAAGGACATCTGTACGAGCCTTTGCGCCCTGAAGGAGCAAGGCACCGACCCTCTGAAGGTTGCCGTTGAGTTCGGACACGCGAAGGGTATGGAAGTGTTCTGGTCGTACCGCATGAACAACATCGAGGACAGCTTCGCTCCGTGGTCTCACCCGCGCTGGAAACGCGAACACCCGGACTATCTCCTCGGCAGAGCGGAAGACTATGCCAAGTACGAGATGACCGACCCGCGCAAGTGGTGGTCGGCGCTGAACTTCGCCGTGCCCGAGGTCCGCGATTACGTGCTGCGCATTTTCGAAGACGTTCTCGCTCGCTATGATGTCGACGGCATCGACATGGACTGGTTTCGCCACCCGCGTTTCTTTCCCGAGACCACCGAGGAACGCGCGGTGACGTCGGAACACATCGCCATAATGAACGACTTCGTACGCGAAGTTCGCGTGCTGAGCGAAAAGGCCGGCGCCGGCCGCGGACGCCCGCTTCTGATCTCGTGTCGCGTTCCGCTGAGTGTCGAGCGATGCCTTGCGATTGGCCTGGACGTGCCGACCTGGCTTGAGGAAGACCTGGTGGATATCTTGGCCTTTGGCGGCGATTTGGGCCCCATGGCCATGGCCCCGCAACTGCAAACCATGGTCGAGTTGGCCCACAAGCACCACGTCTCTGCCCTGGCCAACATCGGCGGGTCGGGGCTGCAACCCGCCCACGGCTACCATATGGAGGAGGCCTGGTGGGCCGCCGCCACCAATGCGTGGCATGCCGGCGTGGATGGCATCTATACTTTCAACCTCTTTCCCGGAGAGCCCAAGGAGCAGTTCAGCCGCATCGGATCGCCCGATACCCTGAAGGGTCTCGACAAGCTCTACGCCATCGACCCCATTCAGCCCAAGGACTTTTGGGGATTCGACCGCTCCGCCCTCGTGGTGCCCGACCGCCTGCCCATCCCCCTGCATCCCGAGCACGCCGTCACCGCCATACTGCCCGTGGGCGAGGACATCGCGGCCAACGCTCCCGCTGCGAAGGCGCCCTATGCACTTCTTCGTCTACGGTTTCCCGCAGTTCAGGGCGAAGAACTGCGCATCACGCTGAACGGTAAGGATCTGGGGTCTGCGGTTCCTGCGGCGCCCCTGGGCGAAAGCCCGACTCCGGCGTGGTTTGAGCTTGCCGTTCAGCCGCCGGACCTCTGCGTCGGAACAAACCTCGTGGACGTTGGCCTGGTAACCAAGCGCTGTGCCACCGAACCGATCCTCATGGATCGTCTCGAGCTGGTCGTGCAATACCGCGAGAAGTGAGCCCTACAACGGTCGATGACCTGCCAGCGGTGGTCGCGGGCGGATCCACAAGGGCTGCGCGACCTATTCGGCCTGGGTGATCGAGAACTTGGGACTGAAGTCGCGCAAGTCGCTGTTGTCGTAGGATTGGACGCGAATCTTGTAGTTGGATGCGGGGGCAAGGTCGGAAGGCAACGTCCAGGGGTGAATGCCGTCGTTGGGCGTGTGACGATGAACCCAGAATAGGAACTCGCCGCCTTTCTGGAGGGCGATGCGGACATGCGAGCCGACCGCCGGGCTGTTGCTCTGCCACTCGATGCTTCGCGTCGATCCCCTCGGCCAAGCCTCGAGGCGGACGGGCGACGTGACTAGGAGCGGCGCGCGGACCATCGAGAAGGGGGCGTCGCTGTAGTCGCGGATCTCGGAGATGGTGTAGGACTGGACGCGAATCTTGTAGGCGGTACTCTCTTCCATATCCAGCGGCACAATCCAGTTGTGTCGGCCGTCGTTGGCGGTCTTCAGGGTGATCCAGCCCCAGAATGTGGAGCCTTTGTGAAGACCGACGCGGACGTCCGCGCCGGCGATGAGGCCTTCGGAGTCCCACGTGATCGATTCGATGTCGCCGGTTGTCCAGGTTTCGCCGCCATTGGGCGCGGTCAGTACGAGCGCCTCGCCGCGAATCGAGAACGGCGCGTCACTCGAATCCTCGATGGTGGGAATCGCCGCCGACTGAATTCGCAACGAATAGTCGTCGCCCGGCTCGAGTCCTGCCGGGACGGTCCAGACGAGATAGCCGTTGTTGGTGGCCCGGCGGGCTACCCAATCGATGAATACGCCACCTTTCAGGAGCCCGATGTTCAGCTCGCTTCCGACAACGGGATTGTAACCGCGCCAGGTGATGGCGTGATCGGTGGCGACATCCCATACCTCGCCGCCGTTCGGGATGGTGAGCGTGAGGGTCCCGGCGCCGCCGCGTTCCACCATCAGATCGCTGTCGGTGCCGTAGGTGCCCTGGGGCGATTTCGAGCACCACACGGTAACGAAGTTCCCTCGGCTGTCGGCGGCGATGGTCGGGTAGTAATCGCTACCGGTATCCGTGGCGGCAAAGCTGTTGAGCGCCTGGGCCGATGACCAGAACGCGCCGTTTGTGATGGAGCACGCCGACAATATGTCATAGTCGGCGCCGATGGGGCCCATGATGTAGCCTGTGTACCAGGCACATATCCAATTGCCAAGACCGTCGATGGCGAGTTGCGGCGCGAACTCGTGGTCGGTGTCGCTGGTAGCGTAGCTGTTCACGGCGACGGGGGCGTTCCAGGTGACGCCGTTATTCCTCGACCGCGCCGCCAGGATATCGCAGTCGTCGCCGATAGTGTTGCCCAGGGTGTCCGTGGAGACCCATAGGGCCAGCCAGTGCCCAAGGCCATTGGTCGCGACTTGGTTGACCGAGTCGGATCCGGAATCGGTCGCGGCGTTTGTGTTCACGGCGAAGGCGTTGGACCAGGAGTAGCCATTGTCTGACGAAGTGGCCCCCATTACGTCCGTGTCGGATCCGATAGTGTCGCCCAGCGTATCGTCCGAGGTCCATATGGCGAGCCAGTGGCCCTGGGCGTCGGTGGTCACCTTCGGATAGGCATCGTAACTGGTGTCGGTGGTGGCGTAGTGGTTGACGGGTTGGGGCGATGTCCATGTGGCGCCTGCGTCGGAGGACCGGGCGGCCAGGATGTCGGTGTCAATACCGATCGTTCCATTCAAACTGTCATACGAGAACCAAACGACCAGCCAATGCCCTTGGCCGTCGGTGACGATCTGGGGATAGCGATCGTCGCCGGAGTCGGTCGCGGCGTTTGTGTTAAGCGCTTGGGCACTCGACCACGTCGCGCCGCCGTCTACCGAACGGGCAAACAAGAGGTCGAAGTCGCTGCCGAGCGCGCCGCCGAGGGGATCTTCCGAGGTCCATACGGCCATCCAGAGCCCCGCGCTGTCCGTTGCAACCTGCGGCCGGTCGTCTTCGCTCGTGTCGCCGGCCGCGTTACTGTTGAGGGCCTTGGCCGCGCTCCATGAGAGGCCGTTGTCCGTCGATCTGGACACGAGGATATCGTAGTCGGTTCCGATCGTGCCGCCCAGGTTTATGTTCGATTTCCAGACTGTGACCCACGTGCCCGCGTCGTCCGTGGCCACGTAGGGGAACGTCTCGGCATTGTTCGGTGTCGCTCCGTTATCACTCACCGCGTAGGAATTGAGAGGGCCTGCGGTCGACCAGTAGACCTCTTGGGCGTAGGCCACTGCCCCAACGACAGCAGCGCACACCGCTATCGCCGCGCACCGCGCGCGGAACGCCATCGGGATCGATGTCTCGAATCGAATGCGCATAGACGCCTGCCGCCCAAGGCCATGAATGGATCAGGAGACCTCTTTGTCTTAACTCTACCACGGGTTTGACAAAGGAACAACCTGCCAAGCCCCTCAGTTCTTCTCGTGAGACCGGCCGGTGCTTGCCGAGGCCTTCTCGATGTGGAGCATGAGATCTGTGGGCACCTCGATGCCGCGATCTCGGCACGCCTCGACTTCCTGCCACGCGGCGGCATGGTTGCCGGACTCGCACAAGGACATGATAAGCATGGGTCGGACGTGTGGGATCTCGGGATTGGTGGCGAGCGCGTTTCTCAGGGGCTCGACGGCTTCGGTATATCGCCCGAGGGCGTACAACGCGGTTCCCAGCGCCACGTGCATGGCTGGATCGGCGGACTGTCGCTGGATCGCTTGCCGGTAGGCGGCGATGGCCGCGTGGCGTTCCCCGGCCTCGTCGAGGGCTCTTCCCAGAAGAAAATGGGCCCGGCCGATCTCGGGATGGGCCTCGACGATTCGGCGCCATTCCGCCACGCGCTCCTGAGGACCTCCCTGCCGAGTCAGCACGGCATCCAGGGCGTCGTAGGCCTCGAGCAATTCCGGCGTGCGATCCATGGCGGCCCGGTAGGCACCGGCCGCTTGGGCCCAGTCGCCGGCACCTTCCCACGCGCGGCCGAGTTCCATGCAGACATGTGGGTTGTCCGGTTGTTCGGCCAAGACCTCTTCGCCGAGTTGGCGCGCCCGGTCGAAGTCGCCCGCGCTGACCAGTGCTGCGGCGAGGCGCAGGCGTAACAGGCCATCGTCGGGTGTGGCCGCAACGGCTCGATCGAGCGCGCTGACTTCCGCCTCGAACGCTCCCTGTTCGTGGAGCGCGTAGGCGAGGTACCGCACCGCGAGCGCGTCGCCGGGCCGTTCCTCGACGAGGCGCTTCCATTCCGCCACGCGCTGGTCCGGGCGATCCTGCTTGGCCAGGAGTTGATCGAATCGGGCGTAGGGTTCCTCATTCCCGGGCGTCGCCGCGATAGCACGTTGGCTTGCGTCGACGGCGGCCGGCCACAGACCCAGCGTGGCGAGCGCCTGCGCCTCGATCCAATACGCCCGGGCATTTTCGGGATCTCGGTGGGCGACCTCGCGGCACAGCCGGATGGCACGGCGGGCCTCGTTGGGTTGCTCACGGAGCTGTTCGGCGATTTCGAGACGGGCCTCGTCGTCGTCCGGATACAGGGCCAGCAGTTCCTCGAAGGCCTTGATCGCCTCATGGTCGCGGCCGGCTCTGGCAAGGGCAATGCCTCGCAGGCGTTGGGCGAGACGGTGTTCGGGGAATGCCTCGGCGAGCGCCTGGGCCTCGACCAGGGCCTCGTTGAACCACTCGCGCGTGAACAACCGGAAGACCAGTTCGGCCTGCAGATAGAGGTCATTGCCTGTCCACGCCAAGGCCGCCCGGAGTTCCTCGATGACGTCGGCGGGCGTGGCAGAGAGGGCCGCAGCGCGCAGTTGCTCGAGGCGAGCCATCGCGGCATTGGCGTCTCCGAGGCTGGACGTATCGCGCGTTTTCAGAAACGACACGCTGCCTTCCATGGCGCCCACGATGGCCATCGGGTGAAGGCCCAGGCGCCGTCGGCAGGTGTCTACCGAGGCCGGCGGGGTCGCCTCGATAGGGACTGTGGCCCCGTACTTCCGCTGAAGGGCCTGTTCAGCCGGCGCGAGCGCGGCCTCGGCCACGACATGACTTCCCTCGAACGAGAGGTGAACTTGGTCGACGAAGAACTCGATACCTGGCACGCCGTGGGGGCTTCGTTCGGCGAGGAGCCGACGGGCATCGGCGAGATAGACGCCCCGGTCGGCGTGGCGGCGGGCGACCCGCTCGACGACCTGGATTGCGCGGTCTTTGGCATGCGAGAAGCCCTTGGAGTCCCGTTCGAGGGCGGTTTCGAAGCATGTTCGCGCACCCTCGTACTCGCCCGATTTCCAGAGACACTGTCCCATTCGGAATGCGAGCTGGGCGTCGGAGTCGGTGATCTCGGCCGCTTGTCGGTAGTGAGCAAGGGCTTCGTCGTATGCGCCGGCCCGTTCGAGATCCAGGCCCTGGTCGACCCGATGCTGGTACTCGTTCTGTTCGGTTGCCGATAGAGAAGAGCCGTCGAATGAGCGATCCGGCGGCCAGTCGCGCAGGTTGACGCCTTCGGTACACAGCACGACGGCCGCACCGGCCCGCTCGGCCGAACGACACACCGCATCGAGGTTGGCTTCAAGATGCCGGTAGACGCGATCCTCCATGCGCGGATCGGTTCCGGTTTGCTTTGCGGGAAACCAGCGGAACACGGTTCGCCGTGCGGCGTCGGCGCACCACTGGAAGGTGCGCCAGTGACAGAGGGCGAAGTAGGCCCGAATCCCCGGCATCGGCGGCGTACGCTGCCCGATGGTCATGGGGTGGGCCGGGCCGAAGGGACCAATGAATTCATTGCCGCCGGCGTAGACTACGAAGAGATCCGGCTCGAGGGAGGCGCAGGCCGCGGCCGCCTCACGAATCACGTGGGAATCGAGGAATCCGAAGGATGCGTTGTAGAACGCGAAGGGAATGTCGGGATGCCGTTCACGCAGCATAACCTCGAGAATGCGCCAGAAGCCGTACATGGGCGCAGGCCAGCCATTGGCTTGGCCGCCGCCGAAGATGAATACGCGATAGGCTTCCCTGGGTTTGGCAGCCGGCACGACGAACTCCGAACTGTCCCAGACTTCGGACGGAATCCGCGCGAAGAAACGGCGAAAAAGACCGTTGTTATATACGAGGAACCGCTTGCCGAGATGCTCCTTCTCGACAAAGGCACTCGTGGCGTGTCCGTAATCGGCTATTCGAAGCCCCGTCTCGACGGCGCCAAGGCCCGCGACTACGACCACAAGGGTCACCATCACTCGGGAGGCCCGGCGTCTCGTTTGTTGGGGGCGTTGGCCGGTCATGGTGACCCATCCCCGGGGATCGGCGGCTTCAGGAGGGGTTCGCTCGTCGGGGCCGGCATTGCCGGCAACGGGGCACGGCACCACCGATGGGCCGCGAGGAGCACTTCGCCCTCGGACTCCGCGTCCATTTCGACCTCAAGTCGGCCCGGGCACGCGACCCCGGATGGCTCGACGGCAAGGAACCATGTCTGGAAGGACCCCTCGTCGACATGGTGCGCATCGATGTCGGCTACGGGTCGGCTCGGGCCGTCCGCCGGCTGAACACGAACGGTGATCCGGCATTCGGGATTCGCGGCCGAACTCACCCCCACCACGATAAATAAGGGCATGTCGTCCAGCAGCGCCTTGGTCAACGCGGTACTGCCCCGATCCACGGGAACGCGGCTGGAGAATCGCCGGCCGCCATTCCACACCCGCCATCGCGGCCCTTCGCCGAGATCCTTGTCCGATTCCCAGAGCATTGCTTCCCAGGGACTTGTGAAGAGGTCGTCCCGGTACCGGTCGGTCTCGGGGTCATAGACTGGCAGGAAATACTTGCCCTTGTACTCATCGCGGACGAAATCGCGTGCGGGCGCACACATGCCGTAGTCCTCCATGAACGCCGGCAGGGTCGGGCGGTCGGAACGGACGAGCAGTAGGTTGAACTCGGATCCCTCCGCCAGCGACTGGTTCTGGAAGACGAGGAACCGGTCGAGTTCGTCGCTGACGCCGGGGACATCGGCGATCTCGTTGATGTAGTAGAAGGTACTGGCCAGGTTGAAGAGGATGTAGGTGGGCTGTTTGGCGAAGATGGCGGGCCAATTGAGCGTGCCGGTGGCGGGGCGCTTCTGGGCATAGGGATTGTCCATCTTGGTGAGGTCGCGATTCGTCAGGCCGTTCATCTCGAGGACGTACACCCCGTCCAGGGCGTACGCCGGCGCGCCGCCACTCTCGACCAAGAAGCAGTCGTCGGGCTCCGTCAGGTCGGCCACGGCGATGTGGTGTTCAAGGCGCTCCAGGCCGCCCGATGTGTGGTGGAGGCCACCGCGCACCGTGTCGGGGAAGCGATCGGCATTGCGTACGATCTCGCCGGGCTGCAAGGTGCGGATCGCGAGCGCGCAGCAGGCTATGGCAAGCACGGCGGCGACGCGACGTCGGGTTCGCGCCATGCCGATCAGGCCTAGGGCGGCCAGGAATGCCATGAGCGGAAAGTGTGGGGAGAGCAGTCGGTACTCGATCATCCAATCGCCGCCATGGTTATAAACGAGGAAGAAGTTGAAAAGGGTCAAAAGGCCGAACAGCGCGACGAGGTCCACGCGCGTGGATGTGGCCAAGGCGTACAAGGCGAGCAGAGGCACGTGAAGGCCGATGTAGTGGAGGTAATCCCTGAGATAGGGCAGAGCTGCGGCCGCGAAGGTTGGATCGTAGAGCCCCGGTGACTTTGCCCGAACGGTGTTGGGTATGTAGTCGCCGAAGTAGATCCAGCGAAACAAGGTCACCGCCGCGACCGTACCGCCTACGAGGATTGCGAACGACCAGAAGGCGCGCCACGACCACGGTCGACGCCCGGCGCGCCACAGGACCCACAATCCGGCGATGCCGGCGAAACCGATGCCGTCCGGGCGGTTCAGGACGAGGAGGACGGCGCCCGCCGTCAGCACGCTGGGGCGGGACAACGCGGCGCCGGCGATGATCAACGCCATGGCGCAGCCCACCGCGCTGCCTTCGAGGCCGTTGCCGTAACTGGCCGGCATGGCGGTCATGAACGCGATGAGGACGAGCGGGACACGCGCGAGAAACGGCCGATCGGCCAACAGGCGGATGGCGGTCCAGCGGTACACCAGAAACGCCGCCAAGGCCCAGGATAGGGTCATGAGGTACACGGCGCCGTCCATGCCCAGGCCGAGGCGGTGCAGCCCGGCCAAGGTCACGGTCCAAAGGAGGTTGCTGATGCCTTCAACGCGCTCGCCCACGTTGTAGACGAGTCCGTCGCCGCGGGCAAGGTTACGCGCGTAACGGAAGCTGATGTAGGCGTCCTCTCGTCCGATACCGAGGCAGACGGCCACCTGGAACATGAACATGGCCGCGAGCAGCGCATCAATAGCCCACCATCGGTGCGTCGCGCCGTCGAGGCGTTCCTGGGAAGGCTCACTCATTCGGGGAATCCTGTCTCGCATCAAGACCTTGCCCGACGAGGTCCTTCACGTGGTCGAAGATGACGCTCGCCTTGGCCTCGATGCCGTTTACGTACATGTGGCAGTGGTCGATGAAGCGCTTTGGACCTCCTGTAACATTCTCAGCAACAGGGACATAGCGCAACCCGAGTTCCTCGCAGAGCCCTTTGATGCTCGCATTGTACACGTCGACGGCACGCACGTAACCGTAGATGTCGTCGCCGAGGCGGTTGTTGTAGACTTGCTTATAGTACTCGAGATCGCTCCCCTCCAGGTGGGCAACGTCGGGATGGGCGAAGCTGCACAGGACGATGGGAACACCGGCGTCGTGCGCGGCCTCGATGAGCCCTCGGAGGTTGGTTAGCGTGTAGTTACCGAGGGCCTGCTCATAGGCCTCGTCCCCGGGAACCAGACGAGCGCCGAATAGGCGGTTGAGCACGTGCGATCGGCGCATCGAGATGGGGACCTTGCTGCAGAGGTGGCCTGTGTTTCGTGCGATCTCTTGGGCGCTCTGCACTACCCCGTTCGAGTCATTCGCGAAGTTGTAGTGAATGAGCAGATCCGGTTCGAGGGCGAGGTAATCGGAGGCGCGCTGTCGTTCGCCTTGCGAGTCGAGGCCGTAGACGCCGCAGTTGATGACCTCGACGCGATCCGTGTTGAAATGCGCGCGAAGACGCGTTTGGAGAACGCCCGGATACGTCCAATCAAGCCGGGGGCCCTCAAAGGTGGTCGAGCCGCCGATGCAGACGATGCGAAACACGCCCGGCGGCTTGGGAAGAACGACCTCCTCGTCGCGGAAGCCGACGTTGTTGGTCCAAACCGTCCAGTGGCCAAAGCTGATGTCGCGGAAGATGTGAGGCCGGTACTCGAACCACAGTTTCTTGAAGAGGCCGGGGCGCACAAACACGAGCATGCCTGAGATGGGCCCCTTTTCTTCGCGAACCGGCTCGAAGGTAAATTCGGCGACATACCGTTCTCCGTTGGCCAGGATCAGTGGGTAGTCACGCAATTCGGGATTACCTTGGGCCACACTCGTGAAGACCCTCCACGCGTCATCGCGTTGCCCTTCATCGCCCTCGGGCAACAGCTCCGTCAGCGATGTCCCGGGCGCGATTCGCGCCGCGATTTCCGCCATCTCGACCGGTTGGGGCGGCGCGTAGCACGCCGTCACGACGCCATTGATGTCACAGCGGATCGCGATCTCGCCGCGCCGGGTCACCACTTCGAGGCACGCCGCGTCGTCGGTGGCGGTGCAGAAGTCACCGCGCGAGGGGGCGTCCGGCTTTGGGTAGACTGCGGGCGGTGGCACCGGTGCCTTTTCCTGCGTGGCCTGGAGATAGGCGATCTCGATCTGCTCGCCCGTCTCGCGGCACTGCTTCACATAGGCCTCGCGGGAGGGCGTCGACACGCGATCATAGAGCCGGACGGCGAACTCGGCGCCGACGCCAAGGGCGACGAGCCAGAGCACGATCGCCCATGTCAGGAAGACGGCGCGCGAGATGTGTCTGAGTTTCACGATGGGGGCGTGATGCCTTTCCGTCACGTCGATGTTACGGCGCCGTTGACAGCGCGGAACACGAATGCCAGACCGCGTCGGCTATTATGAGGAAAGAACGCGAAGGCCTTCAATGCGCGGGCGGTGGCGCGGTCTGCAAGGGAAGTCGGACACGCCCGTGGCGCCGAGGGAGCTCCCGAACACGAGGATTGGCCGGGTGGATCGTCTCGGGCAAGGGATGCCCGGGAAGCAACCGCCAGCCCGGCGAGGTCACTCAGGTCGTTCCAGTCATGCAGGTTTTCTATTCCCAAGACGCTTCATTGGTTTTAGGCAGCCCAACTCCGCTTTTTCGGGATTGACGACGGCGCCTCGTTCTGGCAGACTGGGCTCGGGTTGGATCGGCGGCGCGACAACGGAATGAAGCAAGGAGAAGCGCGTGCAGAATTTCTCATTTTACAATCCGACGCGGATTGTCTTCGGAAGAGGGGCCATCGGACGCCTGGCGGAACTGATTCCGGCCGAGGCTCGGGTGCTGTTGACCTATGGCGGCGGCTCGATCAAGCGCAACGGGGTGTACGACCAGGTGATGGCGGCTCTCGAGGGGCGGATCGCCGCCGAGTTCGGCGGTATTGAGCCGAATCCTCACTACGAGACGTGTATGGAGGCGGTCGAAGTGTGCCGCCGTCTGGGCATTGATTTCCTCCTGGCCGTGGGCGGCGGGTCGGTGCTTGACGGGACGAAGTTCATCGCCGCGGCCGCGCGGTTCGAGGGTGTGGATCCTTGGAGTATTGTGGTGGAGAGAGCACCGATTCGCGAGGCGTTGCCGCTGGGTTCGGTGCTGACGTTGCCGGCCACGGGATCCGAATCGAACATGAACGCGGTGATCACCCGCGTGAATGTGAACCAGAAGCGCGCCTTCTCGTCCGAGCATGTGATCCCTCGATTCGCCATTCTTGATCCCGAGACCACGTTCAGCCTGCCACCTAGACAAACGCAGAACGGCATTGTCGACGCCTTCGTCCACGTTATGGAGCAGTATATGACGTACCCGGCCCATGCGCCGCTCCAGGATCGCCAAGCCGAGGGAATCCTGCTTACGCTCATTGAGGAAGGGCCCAAGGCCATCGTGAATCCCTCGGACTATGACGCGCGTGCCAACATCATGTGGTGTGCCACGCAGGCGTTGAACCACCTCATCGGATGCGGTGTCCCGCAGGACTGGAGCAGCCACATGATCGGCCACGAGCTTACGGCGCTGTACGGGGTGGACCACGGCCAGTCGCTGGCGGTTGTCTTGCCGTCCGTGCTAAGGCATCAGCGTGCCAAGAAGGCAGAGAAGCTGCTCCAGTATGGCCAACGCGTTTGGGGAATCTCGGAAGGCGATGAGACCGCGCGCATCGATGCGGCCATCGACAAGACGGAGGCCTTCTTCCGCTCGCTCGGCGTCAAGACGAAGTTGGCCGAGTACGGCATCGTCGAGGGCATCGAGGCGGTGGGCCAGCGGATCGAGGAGCGTGGCGCGGTGCTTGGCGAACACAACGACATTGACCGCACCGAAGTAGATGCCATCCTTGAGGCGTGTCGGTAGGTGCGGAGCGCCGCCGACCTTCGTATGCCCTTTCCTGGGGCCGTGACCGTGAGCAAAGACCGATGACCGAAGGGCCCCGGAGATAGGGGCCCTCGCCGGTTTGGATCCGTAATCGTCGCCGGTATCCGGTGGCGCGGCGGGCTACCTCTTCTTGGACCGGCGCTTCACCGCAAGGAGTTGCATCACATCGGCCACGACCCGGTCGGAGTCGACGTCGAGCAGGAGCCATTTCCCGTCGTGATACGTGGTGGCCTTGTCGTATTCCTCTTGGGTGTATTGCGAGAGGCTGTTCCGGATCGTTTCGACCTTCGCGCGTTCTTCCGCACCGAAGACGATGAGCAAGGCAAAGCGATCCTTCTCGGGAATCAGTGTGCAGAAGGACTTGCTCTTTTTGTACCTGAGGGACCAGCCGTGCTTCTTCCCGCCGAAGAGCCACTCCGGCACGAAAACACTCGGATAGGTCTCCTCGATCAGCCGCCTCACCTGTGTCCAGTACTTGCGCGCCTCTCGGCCAAGCCATATGCCGGCTTCCGCATCGGTCGGCTGATGATCGCTTTGCGTCATCCGGGCGTTCGGTTCGTTCATTCTGCCTCCTCGCACGCGGACGCTTGGCCGAACGGCAGCGGCCATGAACCAACACGTGGTTGCCCCGTCGTGTTCGTGGTGTCGTTGTGGTTCGACCCGGAATCCAGCCACGACGGCCACAACGACCACAGCGCCGTCCATTCGGCCCTATGGGGTAACGGACTCATCGTCGAGGATATCACGGCGCCCGAAGTGGCTGCGAGGCCGCAACCATTCCTTGGTCACGCTGGACGGCGCGGTCATTCTTGACGCGGACTTGGCGCGGCATCAGGGCCGACGCGGTCGCGCCAATCTTCGGCGGCGACAGAGCTCGTGCAAAGGATGAGCAAGACAAGATATCGCATGTCCTGAGTTCTCCTTCCGTTGGGCAGACGATTCCCGGCACGCGGCCACTATAGCGCTTGCCAACATGTCCGCCGCCTTGGTGCCTCGAGCGGCAGTCCGTCATGCCGGGCAGACACCGAGTCCAATCACCGCAAGGCCACTCCACTCATTAAGATAGTACATGGCTGAATATGTGCCTACAACTCGTGGATGCCCCAGCATCTTCAGGCAATGGCCCGGCAGGTGTGCACGGAATTTATCCCTGCAAATCACCCACGCCGTGGATATTCTGCAGAGATAACTGAGCGAAGAGGCGCGACACGAGCGGCCGTGAGTGGCCAATTCCCGGAACCATTCCATGCCCGTGCTGAATGCCGGCCCTCTGAGGCCTATTCGGCTTGGCTGATCGCTTCCATGATCGCTGCCGCCTGGGCGCTCGACCATTTCTCGATCCGCTCGACATGCACCTCCGAAGGATTGCCGGCGGCGATGCTGCGCGTGAGTTCTTCCATCAACCGCGCCTTCTCGGCGTGCATCGACTGTTCCATGGTTTCCCACCTCGACGCCTGCGGCGGGCTCTTCTTGCCCAGCGCGTAGGCACTGCCGTCAACCAGACACGCGGGCGTGCCGCCCTGGCCCATGAATACCGGAAAGACCGGGCCTCGGGTCGGAAGGGCCACCCATGCGCAGGTAAGCATCTCGGGGTGGTTAGGGTCGATCTCGACCGTCATACCGGAGATGGACGATTTGACGCAGATCGAGCTATCGCGCGAGACGCTGTGGAACAGGTCGAAGCTGATGGGTTCGGCCGATTTGCGGAGGCGTAGGGCCGCCGGGCTCTCATTGAGGTGGCTGAAGTACACCGCATTTGTGTGGACTTGCGAGACCACGTGGCGCGCGTTGTTGCACACCTCGAGGATGGTTCCTTCACGGTCGACAAAGAGCCAGTGGTTCCCGTTCACATCGCCGCCGGCGTAGTATCCCTGGGCGACGAAATCCTCGATGATGGCGAGTGCCTCGGCGCAACTTGAGGCCCGTTCCGCAATGTGCCGGAGGATGTTTCCGCCCATAATGCCGCGGTACTCCGGGTCGGCCGGTTCGAGGAGCAACGTCGAGGAGTCCTTCTTGCGGTGGGCAGGATAATCGCCCGAGCCGGCCAGGCCCTTCTCGTTGGCCATCATGGAGCATCGGATCGCGCCGGCATCGGTCACCGTAATGAACTTATTGATCCCGTCGCGCGAGCTGTCCAGGATGGCCGCCATCTGCGGTCGGTCGGTGTTGTCGCGCGTTTTGTGAAACAGAATGGCGCCGTCGCGGGTGCGATCGCGCGACACCGCGTACGACGTGCATTCGACGATAGCTTCGCCCGCGTCGTCGTGCAGGAACCGATTGCGGGACTGGCCGTCCATGAAGGCCAGATAGAGGTCCTCGTCGATGCCGGCCGCGCGGGCGATGGCCGCGCCCTCTTCGATCCAATGCGGGGCTATCTCCCGAATGATCCGCACGGAAGCCGCCGAACGATCGAGCAGCGCTTCTCTCGATAGGCCGGCCTCGGCGGCCTTCTTGAGGTAGACCGCCTCGATGTCGCGGACGATGATGTCCTTGTTCATTTCACCCCAAGTCGTCCCGATCTGCTCGGGCGTGCCGGCCAGGCGAACCAGACGCGCCTCGTCCGCGCAGGCTACCGGCGTTGTCAGCGCGATTGCGGGCAGCAACAACAAGTATGGGAGCGCGAACACCTTCCCGTCAGTCCAGAATGGCGTCGACCGCATTTTGCTACTCCTTGACGAGCTCGGCGAACTGCTCGAGAATCCGGGCGACGATGGCCGGTTCCGAATCCACCGCCACTCGGTTCGTGCCCAACCAGGTTTCGTATCCACCAAGTTCGTGCTGTGCGGGTGTCGGCAGGTAACCGTAGGCGCCGTTGGCGTGCGAGATCGTGAAGGTGACCGGCAACGGGCCCTTCTCCTTGAGATACAGTCCCGTTTCGGAGAAGGTCTCGAAGGGAATGGCTGCGATGCCGACGTCGCCGATGCGGAGGGTTTGCAGCCAAACATCTACCTTGTCCGGAACGTCCTGGAGCCCAATGGCGCGCCGCGCGTAGATGCGCTCCTTCAGTTCGGTCTGGTCTTCCGGTTTGGCCTGGATCGCGCGCGCCCATTCCAGCGTGGCTTCATCGGGTTTGCGGGCGTCTAGACTCAGTTCGCTCAAGCGCCCGTCGAGTCTCGCCTGGTCGTGGTACTCGATAGACTGACAGGCTTGAAAGACCTTGTCCGCGACCAGATTGGCGACAAAGCGCATCTGCTCATAGGGCTCACGCGCCGGTTGGGGATCGCGGAAGTTGATGTTGTTGATGTTCCCGCTCGTGCCATTGGACAGAATGCCCACGAAAGGGGGATCCTGGCGGTCCGCGCCGAGCAACTGTTGGATGCGGTCGGCGAACACGGCGAAGTAGTCCGCCGAGATGTGGCCTTTGGGCACGCCGCCGACGTAGTGCAGCGAATAGTTCGCCAGTAGGGCGATGGGCCGCCCGTCCGCCGAGCGTATCGACAGAAACACGATCTCGGGATCAGTCGGGCCGGCCGGTTTCACGAGGGCTTCGTGACCGCGGGGCGGATTCATGCGGACTTTGTCCTGGCCTCCGAAGGGATTGGTCATGAGGGTGGGATCGCTCAGGTGCCAGCGCCGGCAAAACACCTGCGTCGGCTCTTCGGCGCTGCCCCAGCCGATTTGGGCCGGTTCGAGATTGTTGATGGCGCACATCACACCGTCGACGATGCGATTCACCAGGAACCGTTGATACTCGGAGAGCTCATCGCCCGGCACGACGCGGCCTTGGATCGAGGGCGGCCCCGAGTGCGTGTGGGTCGAAGCCATGAGAATGTGCTCGGGCGGCATGCCGGTCTTGTCGGCGAGCTGCTTTCTCGCCTCGTCATACGTCGCCTGGTCAATGTGCAGGTTATCGCAAATTGCGATCGCCAGACGCCGCTCGCCGTTATCGAGTACGAGGCAGCGTGCGTGGAGGTCGTCGTGGATATACGTCGCCTCGGGCGATTCCCAATTGCCGACGATGGACGAGCCGAGAGGCGGCGTGATATTGCAGGTCGCCGCACCCGCCTTGAATACCGGCGCGGTTGCCTCCTCGGCATGAACCGGCGCCGGCACGAGGCCGACCGCTGCGGCAGACGCCACAACCAAGGACACCACGAAATACTCCCCAAACGCGTTCATGGGCTGCCTCCCTGAGTTCTATCATGGCCGTGACCGCCGGCGCCACACCGCCGATCCGAAGACTGTCTTTCGTGAGTTAACCAGAACCTGGCCGGAGATTCAAACGGGGCAGGTATCGTTCTGTGCTGCCTTGGCGCACGACGACCGGTGCCGGTAAACGGCGCAGAACCGCCCAACCATTACGGATGCCGAGGAGTGGAGGCGTTAGCTTGAACGGCAATGCTTCTTGCTGTCAAGATAGGATTCGAGATACTTATCTATTGTGAATGGAATGGAGCCGACCGGATGCTCTTGGGATGCGAAGTCGTAGGGCTGTTGCTCTTCGCGGGATTGACCCTTCTTCCCGGGATCCCGGTTCTTGTTTTTGCCGCACGGTTCTTTCTTCGGAAGGAGCCCTGTGCCAAGCGTCCCATGGTCATCGCCTTCGCCACGATCCGCAGGTAAGAAGTAGCTTTTTCGTGAGTGAGGGTGAGGAGCGGT
>DAIPKA010000036.1:0-74219 GCA_036769985.1 Candidatus Hydrogenedentota bacterium
GGGTGACGTGACACGCCAAGGGCGGGGAGCTAGGTTTTAATGCGATTGCCCTGACTTCTCCCGAAGCATTGTTGCGGCCGGTCGGTCTGGCGGCATCACCCGGAACTGATGCAGGATCGTGCCCGGCGAATTGCTGAAGATGTACATCCGGTCCCCCAGGAAAACGCCCTCGCTCACGTCGTGCGTCACAAAGAACACTGTGGCCTCGACTTCCCGCCACAGCGACACCAGCAGATCCTGCATGTGCTGACGCGTCGCGGAATCCAGCGCGCCGAAGGGCTCGTCCATCAGGATGATCCGGGGCTTGAGAATCAGTGTGCGTGCGATCGCTACGCGTTGCCGCATGCCCCCGGAGAGCTGGTGCGGGTATTTCAGGGCGTCCTTGGTAGGATGCAACCCGACCTTCTGAATCCATTCGCGCGACGCCGCATGGCGCTCGGATTTCGACACCCCGCGGCATTCGAGGCCAAAGGCCACATTGTCCAGCACGGTCCGGTTGTCAAAACAGGTGTAGTCCTGGAACACCATGCCGCGATCGGGGCCTGGTCCGGGAACGGGCTGCCCGCTCAGGAGAACTTCGCCCGAGGAGGGCGGAAACTGCGGGGCCAGGCCCGCAATCAGACGCAGCACGGTGCTCTTGCCGCATCCGCTCGGCCCCATGATGGCAATGAACTCCCCCACGTTCTGCAAGTCTTCGACGCGAAAGGTGACGTCCCGAATGGCGGTGTATTCGTCGGGCTTCCCGGGGGAATACGTTTTGGCCACCTGCTTGAATTCGACAATCGGCGGCACGCCGGGCACGGCCGGCGCCTCGGGCGGCAGATCGATGAAGGAGCTGGGCGGCGCGGAATCTTTCACGGCCATGCCTAATCTCCCACTTGCCGGTAGGGGAACATGCGGCGCTGCAAACTCAAGATGGCGCGATCAATGGCGAAAGCCAGCAACGCGATGAGCAACAGGGCGAGATAGATGTGTTCGCGAGGGCCCTGGCGCTGGCTGATGTTGATGATCGCGCCCAGGCCAAATTCGGCATTGATTACCTCGGCCAGCATGATGTAGCCAAAGGCCAACCCGAAGAGCAGCCGCAGGCTATTCACGATATCCGGCATGGCCAGCGGGAAGATCACTTTCCGGATGGCCTGAAACGTGACGATGGGAAACCACAGCGCCGTGCCGAGTACCACTCCGAGAAGGATCATGAAGACAAGATGCACGTTCCAGGTGGCGCGCAACGCGGCATCCGTAGCCAGCGGGCGGTTCACCAGCAGGAGGAACATCGTGGCAAAGGCGGCGCCATAGCCAAGACCCATGACAAGCGCCCACCTAAAGCCATGCCGCGGCGAAGATCTTGCCCCGAGGGTGTACGCCGCGTCCAGATAGCTGTCCGGCACGCCCTGAACCGCATTCACGCTGTCAAAGAACACAAAGGAGACGGACGCAAAAAAGATGAACATCACCTTCTGCACTTCGCCCAGGCCAAACCACATCAAGGTTAGCGGAATCAGGGCCGCCACGGGAATGTTGCGCCCGAAAATGGACAACGGTTTGAGGAAGGATTGCAGCCGCAGAAACACACCCGCCAACACCCCGAGCGGCACCGCAACCGCGCCCGCCAGCGCAAAACCGCCCAATACGCGCGCAAGGCTCCACATGGCACTGCGCGCCAAGGCCCGGTCAAACCACAGCTTGGGAAAAGACCGCAGCGTTTCCGATACGCTGGGAAGCGTGATGGGGTCGATGACGCGCTTCTCCACCGGGCCCGCGGTCAACAGCCACCACAACAAGAAAACGACGGCAATACACAGAAACGATATTGCCACGCTTTCCAACGCGCCGGGGCGATCCCGCAGGATCGCCCAACGGCGCATGTAATCCGCAATTCTGCTCCGCATCGTTTCAGCTTACCGCTTCAAGTGGATAAACCTTGACCTCCACGCGCCGGTTCTTGGCCTGATTCTGCGGATCGGTGGGGTCCGCCGGAACGTCCCAGCCCCGGCCTTCGGCGCTGAACTGCTGCGGATCCAGCGATGGGAATTTCTGGACCAGCGCTTCCTTCACGGCGTTGGCGCGATTGTTCGACAACTCCTTCACCAGCGGGACCGGGATCTGCCCCTTCATGCTGCTGTCGGTGTGCCCTTCGATCACGATCCGCGCCGCCCCGTATTGCGCCGCCAGTTTCCCGATCTCCTCCAATACCAGATCCACGTTTGGATCATAGAGTTTCTCGATGGTCTTGCCGTCCTCAAAAACCGCCGTCTTCTTGAAGAGATCGTAACTGTTCGGGAAGAAATGCACCGTCACCACCTTCGTCAGGATCTCGCCGCTCTCCGCCTGGATGCTCTGCACCGTCTTCGGCGTGAACTGCACGACGTATTCGTTCTTGCTGTTGGCGTATTTCGCCTCCCCGGCCAGCTTCTGCAGGATCGAGAAATCCATCACCGTGCTGAAATCGACCGGCGCGCTGATCTTGCCGATGTGCTTGTAAAGGTAAGTGGCCGTGTTCCACGTGCGCTCGAAATTCGCCGGGTTGTTCTGGTTCATGAAGAACTCGCGGTTTTCGGCGTAGTTGGTGCCATGCGCGTCGCCCAACATCCCCATGCACTCGACCGCCGGAATGTTGTACACCTTCGCCATGAATTCGGAGGCCTGCTGCTTGCCCGCGTCCGTCTTCATCAACTCCATCCCGTCGAAGATCCCGCGGACGAGCCCTTCGCAAAGATCCAGGTTGTCTTTGGCGAAGTCGGCCCGGGCAAACCACACGTCGGCGATCAGCTTGTTCGCCGTTGCCGTGGTCACCAACAGATGATTGCCCTCGATCTCGGTGAGATTGTAGATGTCCGGGGCCCAACTCACGCACGCCGCAATGTCCTTGTTCGTGTTGAACGCCGCGGCCGCCTGGAACGCATCCTGGGTGTAGACGAAATTGACTTCGGCCGGCTGCACCCCGCCGCTGATCAGCGAATTCAACACGAAGAACTGACTCGGCGAATTCTGCGCCAACACGACTTTCTTGCCGCGCAAGTCCGCGATCGTCGGACGCTGCGGGTCCTTGGCCGCGCTCCGGCGTATCACGATTCCGTCGCCGCCGTTCGACCAGTCCACTTGTTGGAAGATGCGCGGGCGGATCCGGCTGTCCTTTTGCAGTTCCTCCATGAACAGCGGAACCATGTCCAGCGTCGCCCAGCCGATGTGCACCTTGCCCGCCGCATAGGCGTCGCGCATCGCCACCGGATCGTCGATCAGCACCAGCTCTACCTTGAATTCCTGGCCGTCGGACGTCTTCCAGATCTTGCCCGGGCCTTTCCCTTCGTTAAACAAGATGATCGGCGCCCAGCCCGCCCACACATTCAGGGCGAACTTCACCGTCCGATCCGCCAAGGGCTCGTACGTGCTCACCCCGCTCACGGGCGGCAGCTTCTCCGACGGCACAAAGGCGTACTCCTTGGCGGTCGTCACCACATTCGCGTCGGGGGCTTCCGGACCGTTGTTCGCCGCATCGGATGTTCCCGCCGCATTTTCCTGCAGGTCGGCCGCACTGATGGGCGCGGCGTTCTTGCCGTCCGTCTGCGCGCCTTGGGGAAAGATGTAGCCACGCAAACCATATCCGGCCAGCCCGAGGACGACTAGCACCACCACAATGTAGAACGGGGCTTTCGGCCCGCCGCCAGCACTATTCTGCGACATGTTCATTCCTCCTGCTCAATCCAGCTTCCCAAAATCAGCGGCGCGCAACGCACCGCCGCATGCTGCTTATTGGATCTGTTTCTCGAAATTCTTCAGCGCCTCGGCCTTCTCTTCCGCCGTGGGTTCCGCCGCCGCCGTCTGGCCCAGGGTCTTCTCCTGCGCCTTGACCCCCGCCGTCTCCGGCGTCTTCAGGCCCAGATCGACCTCGAATTGCGAGAGGATTTCCTCGGCCTGCGACTCTTCCATCCGCTTCTCCGCCTCGATTTCCGCCACGCCCTGACTCGAAAGATCCGCCGCGACCCGGACGCGCGCGCGATTGCTGTCGATCTTGTTCTGGATGAGGTTTTCGAGTTGGCCAAAGTCGGTCGTGACATCGAAATTGAAACTCTGCGTGAGCTTGGCCATTTCGGCTTCCGCCGAACTCATCTTCAACTCGGCGTCATACTTGCGAATCTTGGTCTGAACATCGCTTAGTTTCTTCGCCGCGTTCTGGATCTTGGCCAGGTAATTCTGGTAACTCTGCTCGTGCATGCCCAGTTGTGACTGGTTTTCTTCCAGGTCCGCCGTGGCGCGCTTCAGTTCCACCGCAAACTTGCCCGCCGTTGTCCGATCCCCCGCTTTCAGATAGCTCTTGACCTTATTTGTCAGTTCCTCGACCCGGGCCTGGGCCTGCTTGACTTGCCGTCCCACCCGCTCGACCAGGGCCCGGTATTGCTCCAGCCCCAGCCGCCCTTCTTTCATTTGTTCCACCGCATTGTCGTACTCCAATTGCATCAGGGCAATCGGGTCGGCCTGCCAGAAAAGATTGGCCAGCTTGTTGACCTGAGCGGCAAAAGCGCGCCAGAACTTGCCGAGCATGGTGTGTCCTCCCTTCAAGGTGAAACGCTATCCCAATGACCCCTGCGTCGCCGAAAGTCCTCCCCGGCCAAACCGCAGGAAGATTCCAGCCCTGCTACAAACACTCAAGAGCCAATTCCCACTTTACAGTATGGAGCCCTTCCAAGCAAGTACTGCACGTCGCCGTAGAGAAGTATGCCACGGCAAAATGCGACGCGGCCGTCATGTGGCTTGTAGCGAGGAGCGTTCTGCGAAGAAGTGAGAGCGTGCGGATGGAACCGCATTTCCTACGCCGTCATTGCGGGCTGGATACCCGCAGTATGGCTGTTTGGATGAGCCTGAATCGGCAGTCAGAGCAGATCTCTTGCGCCCCAAGTGGTGGACGCGGTGGACTTTGTGGACGAAGTGGCCTTCACCCGGGAGGCGTTGGTTGTTATGCCGGTCCGGGCCCCCAGTAGCCCGAGTGGCCGAAGGCACAGCCGACGGGTTCGTCGTAGGGCCGGAAAGGCACCATGGCGGCGATCTCGTCGAGGCGTTTGTTGACGTCGTCGGGGAGCGGACCCTGCTCGACGGCCTGGATGTTCTGTTCGAGCTGGGCCACATTGCGCGGGCCCGTGAGTACGCTCGAGACACCGGGTACGCCAAGTGCCCACCTGAGACAGAACACGGGGATCTCGATGCCGCAGTCGTCGCACAGGTCGTAGAGCGCCTTCATCTGTGCTCGGCGCGGGGGACTCAGGAACAGCGCGCCACTCTCGATTTCCTTGTCGAAGCGCCGCGCCAGCCATCCCTGCTGCGTCGGCGAGGCCAGGAAGACGCCCATGTTCTGTTTCTGAGCTTCCGGTAGCACGGCAATCATCGCCTCGCGCCACAAGGGACTGCTGTTGAAGGCGGTCAGGACGACGTCGTACTGGCCCGTGGCCATGATTCGCGCAAGCGCGTACGCGGTGGTTCCGCCGAGGCCGGTGTACTTGATCAGGCCCTCCTGCTTGAGTTCCTGCATCAGCTCAACGACCGGGCCTTCGAAGCTGACGCCGTCGTCGTACCAGTCGAGTTCCCCAGGCCGGTCCGGCTCGTGAATCATCAGGATGTCGATGACGTCCCGGTGAAGAAGCTCGAGGCTCTCCTCGAAAACACGGCGGAGACAGGCCTTGTCTTTCGGGTCGAAGGGCTCCCCAGACCGCGGGCCGAGCTTCGTGGAGACGATGCAGGGCTTTCCGATCTCGTGCAGCGCGTGGCCCAGGGCCTTCTCGCTGTCGCCGTAGTCGGCGGACGTGTCTGCGAGGTTCATGCCGAGTTCGAGTGCGCGCCGGACTACCGGAAGCGCGCCGCCGTAACCCTCTTCGCCGCCGGTGATGAATGCCGCGCCCAGAGAGAGCTCGCTCACTTCCAATCCGGTTCTTCCAAGGATTCGCCTTTTCATTCCACCGCCCTTCTTCATTACCGTATGCGCTTGTAAGTGAACAACGCCGATCCGGGGCGTGAGCCGATCTCGACGGGGAGGCCCTTGTCCAGGAGGTCTTCGCCCGTCATCTCGCGGGGCGCGTCAGGCGCGTCAAGATCGGTGATCGTGTAGCGGGCGGCGCGGTCAAGGCCGCGCAGGACGAGGTCGACCGCGCGGTAGATGCTCCCGTCACGGCGGAAGATCTGCACCATGCCTTCCCCCGTCTCGGGCCGGTCGAACTGCCAACCGATCCAGGCGCTCCTGTCGAGGCTGTACGGCGTGAGGGGATAGAAGTCGCCCGCGTAGTTGGGCGCGACCTGCTTCCATTGCGACGTCAGCCGGCGGAGCTCGTCGTAGTTGAGATCCGTTCGGCGCGCGTCCCACAAGCAGTTCGGGTAGGGCGTCATCATGCTGCGGAAGAGGTACGCATCCGGTTCCTTCACGCCGGTGCCGTGGAAGGGAATCCAGGACGAGATGCCGTAGGTACAGCCCTGGGTGCCGATGGGTTCCATGATGTAATCGCTGCGCCAGAGGGGAACGGCGCGGCGGAGCGTCTCGAGATCGTTGCGGCGCCCGCCGCTGGCGCACGTGTCGATGCGGAGCCCGGGCCTGCGCCGGAGCAGTTCATCCCAGAAGGCGAGGTACCCGGTGACGTGGCGGATCTCGGTGATACCTTGACGGTCGGGTGTGTCCGCGCCACGCCAGCAGCCGAGCGGATCCATGTTGAAATCCTGTCGGTACAGGTCGATGCCTTGATCCGTCAGGAGCTGGTCGGTGTGGTCGACCAGCCACTGCCATGCCTCCGGATTGCCCAAGTCAAGAAGTTTGGTCCCGCCATCATTGCCGAGCAGCCACTCGGGATGTTCTTCGTAGAGCCAGGTGCCGGGGGTCACGCGCTCGGGTTCAAACCACAGGATGGTCTTGATACCCTGGGCACGAGCATGATCGGTGATGGCCCGCAAGCCGCGAGGAAATCGTTTCGTATCGACTTCCCAGGTGCCGGTGTTGGGCCAGCCGGACGCGTTGAAGTACCACCCCGCGTCCATCCACCAGTAGTCGATCGGAATCCTCTCCTCGACGTACCGGTCGATGAACTGGAACTGGCTGGCCTCGTCGGCCGTGACCATCTCGCCGAAGAAATGCGAAGAGCAGCCGGCGAGGTGCGTAGGATGAAGTTCGCCGCCGGGGCGCGGGACATTGTGCGCGATCATCCAGCGCCGCCAGGTGTTTTGCGCATCCACGGGATCGCCTTTCCAGAACTGAAGGACGACGAGCGGCGTGCGCACTTCCTCGCCCGGGTGTAGCGTGAAGTGGGTCAACTCTTGGCCCGCGGCCACGCGAAGCCCGGCGCCCTCGTCACGTGCGAACGTCGCCCGCCATTGTCCGGGCCAGCCGACCACGGCGATGACGCCTTCGCCGGGCCATTCGATGTTGAAGTAGGGGAACTCGCCATTGCTGCCGCGGCCGCCGGCCGACGCGAGCTGCATCGTTTCCTTGGCCTTGAGTGCGGATTCGTGGGGCTCGTAGTCGTGCTGCGTGCAGATGCTGCCGGTATGGTGGTGCAGGATGAACTCGCCGGGCCGAGCGAACCTCGCGTAGACGTCGTCGGCAAGCCGGTTGAAGCGCGTGTCAAGGGCCTGGATATCGGACAGGATCGGCGTATCCTGAGCGCCGGTGTTCTTGAAGTAGAGCGTCCACTCGACCGTGGGAAAACCGAGGTACTCGATGGCGACGCATCGGACTTCGAGGCCGGTCTCCGGATGGCGATAGCGTAGTTCGTGCTGGTTTCGGGCGTCGTCGAGCCGTACCACGGCCGAGTCCTTGTCAAGACTGGGCAGCAGGTCGGCAAAGGTCGTGTCGCCGTACGTGAAGGAGAACGGCGGCTCGTTCGTGTATGCGGATCCCTCCTGCCCTTCGACGATCGGCAGGTCGCCCAGCCAGATTTCACGGCCATCGGCCAGGGCGACCTTGGCGTCAACCCAGTCGGCCTGATCGCAACTGATTCCATCGCCGGCGTCGCTCACCCGAAGGTGGAACTCGGATGCGCCGCCGAGGTCGACGCTGACGGGCACCGGCGCCATACCCTCGCGCACCACGTCCGATTTGAACGCCTCCGTCGCGTCGCTCACGGTGACGGTGAACACGACGCTGCCCATGCCACCGCGCGTCTGGTCGTTGGTGTCGATGCCGACGCAGGCGGTGAACGTCTTGCCCGGCCCGGGCAACGTCACCAGCACGTCGCTGGCGGCATGGGTGAAGAGGCCGCGGCGGTACTCGCTTGCGCCCAGTGTGAGGGGGCGATCTACGCGGCAATTTCTCCAGACGACGTCGAAGTGGGCGAGCAGGGCGAGGCTGCCCGAGGGCTCCGACGCGACGGCGTCCCCAAACTTCGCATCCACCCACTTGCGCATCTCGACCGTTTCCGCAGGCGCCACCTGCGCTTGCGCCACCGCAACGATCAGACCTATCACGACGACCTCCACCAGCGTAGCGATTCTCACGGTAGAATTCTCCTTTTGGTTGGCCGAGGCATCCTATCACGAACCAGACGGCGACTCCGAGAAAGGGAATTGCGTTGCTGCGCCAAGGCCGGGCATGATTGCCTCAGGCACTCTGCTCTGTTGTCTTGGGCGCGGTTTCACGATACAATGGCGTTGAGGAACACTCTATGAAACAGCACCAATTCACGGTCGTCTACGAGCGGGATGAGGAAGGGCGCGTCCTTGCCATATGTCCGGCTCTGCAGGGCTGCTACACCGAAGGCGAAACGGAAGAGGAAGCCCGCGCCAGCATCCGTGAAGCCATCCACGCTCACATCCAGTCGCGTCTTGCGCGCGGCGAATCCATTTCGACGGAACTCGGCGTCGAGGCGGTTTCGCTGGCCGTATGAGCCCGAAACTTCCCCATTTGACCGCACGCGAGACTTCGGCTGCAAATCCTCCGTGACGCGGATATCAATCCGGCGGGCTGGGAACCTGAGTGTCTCCCGCGAACTTCCCCGTGGTTCGGGGCCTCGTGAGCGCATTTGGTCCCTTGACCTTGCTCCCCGCAAAGCTGATAACCTGTCGCGGCCGCATCGGGCGGCACATCATAGGAGCCGGAATCATGTCCAACCCCACGCGCAGAAGCATCCTCAAACTCGGCATCGTCGGCGCTCCCGCCGCGTCCCTTCTTGCGAACATGCTGGCCTCGGCCGGCGATGAATCGAGCACCGTCACCACCGCCGAGGCCGCGCTCGAGGCCGCCAAACCCATCGAGAAGGCTTCGGTGTGTTTCCGTATCGGCCAGCCCATTTGGTCGGACGAGGCGCGTTTCACAGAACTCCTGGATTTGTTCGACGCCCATCGCGGCGTCACGGACGAGGTCACGCTGTTCACGTCCGAGACGCACCCGCCCCTTCCCTTGGACGTGATTCTCGAGCGGGTGCCCGTCCTTGATGCGCGGATGCAGGCGGCACGCGCTCGCGGCTACCGCTCAGGCATCAACGTGCTCGCCACGCTCGGACACCACGACGAGAACCTCGCCAACTCGCTCTCAGGCGAATACACGCCGATGACCGATCCCAACGGCAACATCTGCCGCGGATCGCTCTGCCCCAATGACCCTCGCCTGCAAGACTACATCCGCCGAGTCTACGAAGCCGTCGCCTCCGTCCATCCTGACTACATCTGGATCGACGATGACGTTCGCCTTTTCGGTCACATGCCCGTTGGGGCCTGTTGTTTCTGCGACACGTGCGTCGCGCTGTTCTCGAAACGTTCCGGAACGTCTTTCACGCGCGACAGCCTCCGCGATGCACTCGGCGCGGGCACGCTCGACGAGCGCCTTCGGCTCCGGCGCGCGTTTCTGCAACACAACCGCGACACGATCTCCGAACTCTTCACGCTCATCGAAACCACGGTTCACAAGATGGCGCCCGGCCTTCCTCTGGGATTCATGACGGGCGACCGATTCTACGAGGGATATGGTTTCGACGAGTGGGCCGAAGTTCTGGCGGGCCCTTCGCATTCGCCCGTGTTGTGGCGCCCCGGCGGCGGTGCGTATCGCGAAGACTGCCTCGACAGTTTCCCCGACAAGGCCCATGCGATGGGCCGCCAAGTCGCCCTGTTGCCGGCCCACGTGCGGTGTATCCAATCGGAGGTCGAGAGTTTCCCCTACCAGCGGCTCAAGAAGAGCATTCACGCCACGTCGCTCGAGGCCGCCGCCTACATCGCTGCGGGCTGCACGGGCACGGCCTTCAACGTCATGTCGCAATACAACGAGCCGCTCGACGAATACGCGCCGCTGGTTGGGGGCCTGAAGGAGGCGCGTCCGTTTCTCGACCTTCTCGCAAGACACCTGGGCCGTCTCGCGCCGACGGGCATCCACAGCGGATGGGTCAAAGACACGTATGCGGCGTCCAATCCCGACGGCGCCTGGTTCTACGGTCCCGGCGCGCCCGGGCACTGCAACGAAATCTGGGCGACGGGACTGCCCGCGGCCTATTCGGCAGCTTGTGCGCCCGTTACGGCACTCGCCGGCGACATCGTGCTGGCCTTTACCGATGACGAGATTCGCGCTGCGCTGGCCAAAGGCGTCTACCTCGACGGCCCCGCCCTCACACGCCTCAACGCTACGGGCTATGGGGAGCTCACCGGATTCGCCGTGGAGAAGATCCTTCACGAAGACTGCATCGAGGAGATGACCGACCATGCGCTCAACGAGGCGTTCGCCGGACGTCGACGCAATGGCCGCCAGTCCTTCTGGAAATGTCCGACGTACCTCTTCCGGGCGACGGCGGCCGGCGCCGAGTCGATCTCGCGTTGTGTGGACTACACCTACACCGAAGTGGCGCCGTGCTGCATGGGCGTGTTCGAGAACGCGCTGGGCGGGCGCGTGTGCGTCGCCGGGTACTATCCGTGGGAACAGTTGCAGAACCTGAGCAAGTCCTCGCAGCTCAAGTCCGTCATGCGCTGGCTCTCGAAAGACGCCCTTGCCGCGTATGTCTCGTCGTTTCACCGCGTCAACCTGTGGACCCGCGAAACCGCGCCGGGGCGATACGCCATCGCTTTACTGAATGCCTATCTGGACCCGGCCACCTCGATCGAGGTCCGAATCCGGACGGAGCAAGATACCCTCGAGTTCTACGACATGATGTGCGCGCGAACAACGGTTCGCGCGTCTGGCAAGCAAGATGTCTACACGCGTTTCGTGTTGCCTACGATTTCGCCCTGGGAGGTAGCCCTGGCGTCCGTGTAGCACGCGGGAAAGGGAGAGAGGGGGTGAGCGCTCGATTGGGGCGTCACGCCTAGTCCCAAGGGCCTCACCCGATGATAGCCCCGCCAGGCTTCAGAGAACGCAAGATCCTTCACACAAACCTTTGTCTAACTTCAGACACGTTTCGGAGCGACGCCGAATCTACCTTGTTATGTAGGTCCTGATTAGCCATTCGCGGCCGGGCAGGTCCTCGAACCCGTCCTTGACGCTCCCGAAGCCCGAATGAGATTGTGCCGGATTCCTGTCGTAATGGAAGTAGATGCCCCTGTCTTGGCGGGCTTCCGGGTCGATAGCGACGGCAAACGCCCCGGCATCGACAAGCGCTTTGTCGATCTTGAGCGGCGTTGAGAGAGGCAAATCGACCCATTGGGCCCTGGGGCTGAATAGGCTGTACGGGAACTGCTGTTCGCAGAGCACCTCGCCGGCCTTGTCGAGCACGGCCAGCTTGATCATCGTCGTTTCCGGATCAAACCCCGCCCCGTAGCGGTTGCCGTATACGCGAAAGCCTTTGATGACGAGGTCGTCTGGAACCGCGCCGGAAACGAAGTCGCCGAGGCTGAAGACAATCCTCGGGCCGCGCCGGGCGTAGCTCTGGATATCATCGGACTTGCCGGTGTCGTATTTCGCCTCCGTGCATCCCTCGAACGCATTGACCTCTTTGGGCGGTTGCCAATCGGCGAGTCGTTGGACGCCCTTTTCACCGGAGGGTTCCTTCGACATCCAGACACATACCATCCAATCGCATTTCTTGTCCACGGGATCAAAACCGTCGGCAGGTAGCCCAATCAGAGAATGTGATTTCTCGACGTCGTTGTCCATGCCGAGGTAGATGCCCTTGTTCCGGTCCGGGTCAAATGCGAGGGCGACGTAGAACCGCTCGGGCACCTCGACCGACGGTGTCCGCAAGGTATACCAGCGCACGTCGCCCCGCTCGATGGTGGCGTACGGATACGCGACGTCGGCAAGAACCTGTTGCTTCTCATTGAGCAGGTAGAGGTGAAAATCGCGATCCGGCGGTTTAGGCGCGCCGTAACGGCTGGCGGCAATCCTGACCGCCTCGACGCATCTCAGATCACCGGGCCGCTCGATGATCATCGCGTGGCCCGACCCGCCCAGACTTCGCTCATCTTCCTCCGAATGATCAACGTAACCGACAAGTGTGAACTCCTTCTCGAGCCGTGCGTCCGTTGCCGGGTCCGCCTGCGAGGCCTCTCTCTTGTCGGATTTGGTAGGGGATTGTACTTCCGCCTCTTCCTTTGAAATCTACTTTGCCGCATCGCCCACTTCATCCACGGCGTACTGTGCGCTAGTCCTGATGGCCTCGGAGGAACTCGATGCGGCTTCATCAAGGATAGTCTTCCTCACAGAAGGTTCCGCACTACGAATCCACGCAAGGCCCCGCTCGCGGCGTGCCACCGCCAAGCCTCCAGGTGGGACGGCTTTGGGCGGCATCCCCGCCACAAGCCAGATGCCACGAACAACCTGCCGCGCGTCGCCGGCAGCTTCCGCGTGCTCGTCAAGAAATGTCAGCCGCTCTATGGCGTTCTGCGCATTGCGCTTGACGTTGGGATCGGGATCTTGGAGCGCCGCCTGCAACGGTTCGAGCGCCTTCGGATCTCCCAGTTCTCCCAAGGCCCATGCCGCGCACCGGCGGGCATAGGCATCCTTGTCGTCGCGCATCATGTTGACTAAGGCCCCGTAAGACTCCTTGTCGCCCAGCATCGCAAGCGCCAGGGCCGTCATGCCGCGGGTCATGGCCTCTTCGTGACTCAGCAACGCGCGCAGGGGCGGGAATGACGAATCGGCGTCCTCCCAGGAAAGTGCGCCAAGAATGTAGATGGCGGACCGCCGTTTCGTGGCAGTGTCGTCTTCCAGCCATTCGCACAACGCCGACAACGCCGGCCGGTTGGGGAGCGCGCGAATCAGCTCGAGCACGTTCTGGACTTTCTCGACCTCGAGGTCGGAAGTCTGCGAGAGGATGCCGATTGCCAGCTGCACAGTCTTCTGGACGTCGGGAGACGCATCCTGTTGAGCCGGCTCCGCCGCCGGCCGCAGTGCTTCTTCATCCTCCGCCGGGTCGGTGGCTTTTTCGAGCGCATAGCGTGCGCTATTCTTAATAGCTTCGGAAGAACTCGACGCGGCTTCCGCAAGAATAGCCTTGCGCGCTTCCGGATTCGCGCCGCGGATCAAGGCAACCGCCCGATCGAGACGATCGTTATCCCAGGGCACTGTTCCGGCGATGAGCCAGATCCCGCGCACGACCTGTTTCGCATCACCCGTGGCTTGCGCATGGTCCTTGAGGAACGTCAGTCGGTCAACGGCATTCCGTGCGTTGTTTTTGACATTGTCATCCGGGTCCTGGAGCGCGGCCTGTAACGGATCGAGCGCCTTGAGTTCGGCCAAATCCCCGAGGGCATAGGCCGCGCAACGACGGGCGTAGGGGTCTCTATCGTCGCGCATCGTGTGGACTATGGCGTCGTAGGATTCCCCATCTTCCAGCGTGCCCAGCGTCAACGCCGCCATGCCGCGCGTCATAGCCTCTTCGTGATTCAGCAATGCGCGGAGGGGCGGAAGCGCCGGGCCTGCATCGTCCCAGGGAAGCGCGCCTAGAATGAAGATCGCGGACCGCCGCTTCGTGGCCGCGTCGCTTTTCAGCCACTCGCACAAGGCCAGCAGAGCGGGTTCGTTCGGTTGTGCGCGGACGATGTCGAACACGTTCTTGATCTTGTCGCGTTCAAACTCGGAGGTCTTGCATAGGATGTCGATTGCCTGCTGGATATGTTGCTGCACTTCCGGCGAGACGTCTTTCGAAGTGACTGCTTCCTGGCCCATCGCGAATGTCCCGCCCGACGCGAGAGCAATCGCCGCCACGACAGCAAACACGAGCACGCCCCATGTGCCAAGCCGGGCACGATATCTCAGGGGCTCGCCCAGTAGCGCGGCGATGCGGCGGCCAATCTGGGTGCGAGTGGCGAACAGGCCGCCCGCAAAAACCAGGCGTCGTTGGTTGTGAACTTGCGCCAGCACCTCATACAGGTTGCCCGCATATTCCTCGACTTCGTCATCCGTGTTGACCAGCGAACGGTCGCAGGCCAGTTCGGCGGACTCCTGCCACCGGCTGCCAACCCACCAGATCGCCGGATGGAAGAAGAGAAGTGTTTGGGCAACCTGTCGGACTAGATTGGCCAACGGGTCCAGCAGTTTCCAGTGCATCAGTTCGTGGCGCAAGGCCCACTCGAGTTTCGGCCGCCACTGATCCTCGGTCAGCCATGCGGGTACCAGAATCGTCGGCCAGATGATTCCAACCAACGCGGGCGACTCCAACACCTCGGTCACGCGTAGATTGGGGATCGTCTTCACCCGCAACGCCTGGGCAAGGTTGGCATACCTGTTCAGAAGCGATTCCGGCGCTTGGTGCGAAGATAATACGAGTCGGTACAACCGGAACCGGTCAATGATCGCGTACCCGGCACACAAGAGCAATCCTGTGCCCCAGAGCGCCATCAAGATCTGTCCGATTCGCCACGGCGCACGAGTCGGCCGTGTCGTGGTCTGAGGGGACGCGGCAAGTTCTTGCGTATCGGAAGCCTGGTGTTCCTTTGCCATGTCCGTAAAAGGCGTGACAAGGGCCGGGTCTGCGCGGTTCGAAGCAGCCTCTACCGGGATTTCGCGCGACAGTGTCGCGGGAGCCGCCGATTCGAGTCGCAGCACGGGTGCCGCCGCGCCAAAGGTAATGGCTACGATGGCTTTCATTAGGACAATGAGCCATAGGACCGACTGCCAGCGCGGCGAACGGACCAGCCGGATGCGGATGGCCGCCCAGACCAGCGCGCTCAGAAAGGCCGTCTCGATGCTGCCAAGAAACAAGCGGCCAAGCATAGGCTCGTTCGAGAAGAACGCCAGGACTTGTTGCACCGCGGTTGTGTTCATGACTTCTCCTTCTGACCCCTGTGGTGGACCCTCTTGTTGGATGTTCTCTTCACGGTCTCTACGGCCTCATCGTGAGCAGTCCGCCGAAGAAGAATCCGAAACCAAGCACGCGGTCACAGTGAGGACAGGAGTACAAGACCTCCTTCTTGATAACACCGTTGACTTCCTTGCGCACCTCGTTCTTTTTGTCAGATCCCGTTGCCTTCATAACGACGGGGTTCTCGCAATACGGGCATCTCGCCATTTTGGTTTTTCTCCTTACTTCTTCTTGCGCGCCTCGATCATTCGCTGGATTTCTTCCAGATCCGTTTCGTCAATGTCGTTCTCGCCAATCAGGTAGGCAATCGCGTGATGGGGCGCGCCGGCAAACAGTGTCGCTACGAGCGATTTCAACGACCGTTGCGCAACAGCCTCGCGCGGGATCGCTGGACGTAACCGGTAGCCCCGCTCAATGCTCGGGACCAGCTCGATATAGCCTTTCTTGCGCAGGTTTGCCAGCACCGTTCGGATGGTGGTCTTCGCAAGGGCGCGTTTTGGGGCGTGAGCAACAATGACCTCTATCGACGTGCATTCGCCCAGTTCCCACACCACGTTCATGATCTCCTGCTCGAGCCGTGACAATTCCGGAAGACTCTCATCACTCTTCCTTCTGGCCATAACTGTCGCTCCCGTCTATATTCGCAATTTGCAACTACAAAAATAGTCTATCCGCGTCGGTTTGTCAAGTAGTCTCCTTCAGGTAGTCTCCAGCGCTGTTCTTCATGGGGAAACCCACAACACGAAAGCCTGGGACGGGCTAGCGGTCTTCTTCCTTTCGCGGTGTTCCGCCGTTCCTGGGGCGGGCGGGACGCGTTGACCTCGCGAACTACTGCGTATATGGTGCGGCCACGCCGGGATGTTCATCGCGGACAGCCACGAACGCCTCAACGCAAGACCGCAAGAGGGCCTCACACATGGCACATCTCATCTCGCTCCTGATGGCATTGAGCGCCGGAGACGGCGAATCCAAAGACGTGGATGCGTCGACCATTCAGGGTAAGACGTTGTGTGGTTACCAGGACTGGTTTCGGGGTCCCGGCGACGCGGCCGAGCGCGGCTGGGTAAACTGGAGTCGCGAGGCGACGCGAATCGTTCCGGAAACGCTGACCTTCGAGATGTGGCCTGACATGACGGAGCACGAGGCCGGCGAGCAATACGCTACGCCCGGGGACGGCATCCAGGCCACGCTGTACAGCGCCGAGAACGCCGAGACGGTGCCGCGCCGTTTCCAGTGGATGGCGCAGTATGGAATTCACGGCGTCTGGCTGCAACGGTTTCTGGTCGGGCTCCCCGGCGGGCCGAATGAGTTCTTCGCGTCCAGCACTCGGGCAATGGAGAATGTCCGCGCCGCGGCGCGGCAGACGGGGCGTGTGTGGGCGCTGGCCTTTGACATGGCCGCGATGCCGACAGAGCAGATCTACGAATCGACGACCACGGAGTGGAAGCGCTTAGTCGACACCGGCGTAGTGGACGATGAACGCTACCTTCACGAAGGCGGATTGCCCGTGCCGATGGTTTGGGCCTTCCATCCGGAACTGAACATCACGGCGGAACTCGCCAACGGAATCATCGACTCTTCAAGAACGATCCGAAGTACCGGGTGTTTCTCGCCGGCGGATGCGAATGGGCATGGCGGACGGAGTCCAGGCCCGGCTGGCGCGAGTTCCTGCGCGGCTTCGATGCGATCTGTCCGTGGAACGTTGGCAACTACTCAATTGACGCCGAGGGCAAGAGATGCGCGTCGACGCACTCTTGGAAGAAGGATATCGCCGAGGCGTAGCGCGTAGGAATGCTCTACCTACCGGTGTTCTATCCTGGATTCAGTTGGGGTAACCTCAAGCGCCTCGCGCCCGGCCAATCCAACATTCCACGCGAAGGCGGGGCGTTCTTCTGGCGGCAGTTCCATGCGGCGGCCGAGCTCGGCCTCGAGCAAAGCTACATCGCCATGTTCGACGAGGCGGACAAGGGCACGGCCATATTCAAAGGCTCGAATTCACCGCCTACACAGGCCCATTTCGTCACCTACGAAGGCCTGCCGCCGGACCACTATCTATGGCTGGAGGGAGAAGGAACCAAGATGTTGCTGCACCAACGCGAAGCCAGCGCAACAATGCCTGAGCGCCGGTGAGGTACGTAGCGCCCGCTTGGAGCAGTGTCAGACAAGGTCGCGACCTTTGGCGTTTCTGAGGGCGATTTGTCACAAAGGGACCATCGATTCGACGTGGATGGTGATCTCGGTGCCGCGTACGAGGCCCAGCTTCTCTGTGGCGCTGCCATTGCGGACGGCGATCTCGAGGTGATCCGAGCCATTGAAGAGCGCCAATGGTGCGCCGGGATCAACCGCTGCGTACGTGGCGCGCAGGCCTGCGATGGTGTGGTTACCGAAAGCAATGTCGACGATGCAACGGCCGCCCAGTATCGGGCGTGCGATGTTGGTGGCCGCGTTGCCGAATCGATCCACGTGCGCGACGATCCCGCACAAAGTCGTCGCCGAAACCCATATCGGCTCCGGTTCGTCGAGTGCGCACAGATCGCCTATACACGGCCCGATGGACTCGAACGAGGTCCCCCGAGCGAGGTGGGCGGCAGCGGGAGCGAAGACGTCGCGGCCGTGGAAGGTGTTGGAGATGGTGTCGCGCATGAAGGCCGGATTGGCGATCTCGCGCGCCTCCTCGATGCCGAGTGCCCGGGCGACTTCCGTGAGCACGCCGTTGTCCGGGCAGAGAAACACCTGTCCGCCGGCCCGGACCGCGAGGGGCCGTCGCGGTGTGCCAACGCCGGGATCCACAACCACAACGTGGATCGTTCCTGCGGGGAAGTAGGGTGCAGCACCGGCCACGAAGCGCGCGGCCTCGTGGGTGTCCTGTGGCGCGATGTCATGGGAGAGATCGAGGATGCGCGCCTGTGGGCAAGAGGTCAGAATGACGCCTTTCATTGCGGCGACATACGGATCGCGCTGGCCGAAGTCCGTCGTCAGTGTGATGACGGCCACGTTTCCTCTACTCTCCGGCGGCCCTGATGCAGTTCCGGCCGCCGGCTTTGGCTTGATACAGCGCGGCGTCGGCGGCGGCCACGATTTCCTCGGTCTTCCGGCCGTGGGTAGGCCATTCGGCGAGGCCTTGGCTGATCGTGACCTGGAATGTCTGTGCCTCGAGTTCGAACACGCGTTCCGCCACGGTACGGCGCAGTTGCTCGGCAACCCCCCGCGCCACGTCGATGGACGCCTCCGCAAACAGGATGATCGCCTCGTCGCCGCCATAGAGTCCGGCGCAATCCTGTGGGCGGATCGTAGCGCGCATCATGGCGCCCATTTCGCGCACGACCATCCGGCCCGCGAGATGGCCGTGGGTGTCGTTGACGCGTTTGAGGCCGTCAAGGTCGGTCATGGCGATCGTGAACTTCGTCTTCCGACCCTGATGCATGGCGGCATCGAGCTGCCGCCAGAAGGCCTCGAGCGTGAGCAATCCCGTGAGTTGGTCGTAGTGGATTAGGCGATGAACGCGCTGATGGAACGCGGCGTCGAGTTCATCTTGCAGCAGGAACTTGAAGGCCACCTCGCCCATGTGGATCTTGTCGCCGTGGTTGAGCCATGCCTGCTGCACCGGCACATTGTTCACGCGCGTGCCGTTGCGACTGCCCAAGTCGGAGATTTGATAGCGTTTCTCGCCGTTGCCCTCAACAAGCTCAATCCGAGCGTGCTCGCGCGACACGGACCCGGTAGGAATGCGCACCGTCGCCGTGACCGAGCGCCCAAAGATTTCCGGTTTGTCCGTCAGCTCGATCTCCCGGCCAATCTCGCCGCCGGTAATGATGATCAGACTGGCCCGGCGTGATTTCACCGATTCGGTATCGGACGGCGTTGCCTCGCCTCCCCAAACCGTCATATCGGTAGTGTCTTGGGGGATGCGAAAACGTCTGGTATCGTCTTTCTCGGTCATTGTCGGCCACTCATTTCAATCGTCCCGATCATAGCAACCCCCCGACCTCGCGCGCAATGGGGCAACTTCGATCGAGTCTTTCTTGCTGGAGATTACATAATGTGCTACACAAGTCAAGCATGAACTCGGGCGACTATCGGGGGAGTGGACTGAGGATGTCGATCCCACCCAGGACGACGAGGATGTCGGGTGCCCGGGGCTACTGGAGCGCCAGGTTGATCAGGACGCCGCGGACGACCAAGGCCAACGCAACGAGGTGCTGATGTATCTGGCCTTACACATATGTATTCCTAATAATATTAGCCCTTCACTAGGACACTATTGTATCGGGCGATCTCTCGATTCGCAATCATCGCCTCAAGCGGTCCGGCGCTACTTGACGACAAACCGGCCGATGGGATAGCCGGTCTCGTATGAGATGACGTAGGCGCCGTTCGGCGTTGGATAGCGGACCTCAGCGTCGCGCAGCTCGAAATCGCTTGGCCCTTCTCGAACCAAGAGGCTCGGACTGCCGGGCGTGAGGTACCCATCGGCGACTCTGAACAGGCTCAACGTACGGTCGCCAAAGGCGTGGCCGGTGCTGGTGAACACCGTGCCGTCGACCTCCGCCGGTGTGACGTAGTGCGGCTCGACATCGAGCCCGGCCGCCTGTAGATTCTCCACCATTTCCTTCGCGTCCTCGCACGGGCACGAGGGGTCGTCGACACCGTGGATGACGATGAGCTTGGCCGTGTTGCCCAGCTTCTTCATGATTCGAGCGTGGTCGGGATGTCCGACGAACCGGAGGGCCTGGGCGTCCGGTGCGAGATAGGCCGCACTTGCGGCATCCCGGCTATAGCCGGCGTTCAGTCTGGTACGTCCCGGAATGCCGTAGGCGATATCATCGGCGAGCTTGGCCATGCCGCACATGTCGACGGCGCACGCGAAGGTCCTTGGGGCCAGCTTGTTCGCCATCAGGGTTACGTTGCCGCCGCCGGAGCCGCCGGTACAGTAGATGCGGCCGCGCGCATAGCCGATGGCCTTCGCGTCGAGGGCGTGCCCGACATAGTACAACGCGCGCAAGGCGTCGAGAGCCTGGAGGTAGCCGAAGTCATACGGCGCCTTGGCGCGGTCCTCGTCCTCATAGGGGCCGCTCTGGAGGTAGTCGACGCCAATGGCGATCACATTGTAGCGCTCCGTGACGCGCTCCGGATCTGCCGTGCCGACGTAGCCGGTGCCGCCCCAGTTGTGCAGCGTGAGCATCAGGCCCGTCACGCCCGTCACGTTCTCGATGCGGCCGCCTGGATACCGGAGGTACACCTTAACCTCGCGCGGCCCCGGCTCGAACGGCCACTCCTGCGCCGAAATCATCACCTCGCCGTCCGCTTCCGGTAGCGCCGGCCACGGAATCGACGCCGCGTCGGGTGGTGCCGCGAAGCAGTGCGCGCACGCAACAAGACAGAAGATCGCGCAGAAACCGATCACGCCATTCATGGAATGAATCCTCACGGTGTTTGCAGTAATGGAAGCCGAGTATATTCCTCCATGACCCCCGTAGGAAAACGACGGGCCGCGCAGACTTGGCTCCGGGCGCGGCATGGGATAGAATCGGTGTCGCTCGTTGACGTGGGGCGGCGCAAAGGAAACGGAGGAACGTGACATGAACAGGACGTGGCGTTGCGTGGCAGTGATCGCCTGGGTGGCGGCAATGATGGGCTGCGTCGCGATGCCGGCCGGCGCAGAGGAACGGGACTTCACCCAAGCAGCGCCCGAGGATCTGGCGTGGTGGCGCGACGCGCGGTTCGGCCTGTTTGTTCATTGGGGGCCGGTCAGCCTGAGGGGCACCGAGATCGGCTGGTCGCGCGGTGGCGAGCGCCGTGGCACCGGAGGTACCGGCTCGATTCCGGTCGAGGTCTACGACAACCTGTACAAGGAGTTCAATCCGATCGAGTTCAACGCCGAGGAATGGGTGAGCATCGCGAAGGCGGCCGGCATGAAATACCTCGTGTTCACGTCGAGGCATCATGACGGCTTCTCGATGTTCGACTCCAAACTGACCGACTACAAAATCACGAATTCGCCGTTCAAGCGCGATGTTGTCGCGGAACTCGCCGACGCGTGCCACGCCAACGGCCTCGGATTCGGCCTCTACTACTCGCCACCGGACTGGCATCATCCCGATTATCGCACCGAGAACCACGCGAAGTTCATCGAGTTCCTCCACGGCCAGCTCCGCGAGCTCTGCACGAACTACGGCCAGCTCGACATCGTGTGGTTCGACGGTCTCGGCGGAACCTCCGAGGATTGGGATTCGCCGAATCTGATCAAGATGATCCGCGCGCTTCAGCCCCACACCATTATCAACAACCGGGCAGGGCTTCCGTGCGATTTCGACACGCCCGAACAGACGATTGGCCATTTCCAGAACCATCGGCCGTGGGAATCCTGCATAACCATCTGCCAGCAATGGGCCTGGAAACCGGACGACCGGCTCAAGACGATCGAGGAGTGCGTCGACACGCTGGTGCGGTGTGCCGGCGGCGACGGGAACCTGTTGCTGAACGTCGGGCCGATGCCGACGGGCGCCATCGAGCCGCGTCAAGTCGAGCGCCTGAAAGAAATCGGCGCGTGGCTTGAAACGCACGGCGAATCCATCTATGGCACGCGCGGCGGACCGTTCCAGCCGGGGCCGTGGGGCGCCAGCACCTACAGGGGCAATCGCGTCTACGTGCATGTGCTCGAATGGCCGTCCGGGTCCTTCGCGCTGCCGCCCCTGCCGAAGCGCGTCGTCGCGGCCCGGCACCTCGGCGGCGCCGACATCCGTATCGAGCAGACGGACAAACAGATCACCCTCAATGTACCGAAAGCGGACCTCGAACCCATCGACACGGTAATCGTATTCGAGCTTGACGGCCCGGCCGCCGACATCGAGCCGGTGAAGTGGCCGTCCGGGTCACTCGCCGAGGGCAAACCGGCCGAGGCGTCCAACACCTACCAGAACATGGCGCAGTACGGGCCGCAGGTCGCGCTCGATGACGACGAGGCCACCCGCTGGGCCACCGATGCCGGCACGCATCAGGCCTGGCTCGAAGTCGATCTCGGCGAGACCACGCGCCTTGGCCGGGCGTTCATCAGCGAGGCCTTCGACCGCGTGCGCAAGTTCGAATTGCAGCGCGAGGATGGCCCTGGATGGAAAGCGTTCTATGAGGGCAAGAAGATTGGCGAGGCGTGCGCCCTCCGCTTCGATCCCGTCGAGACGCGCCGCGTCCGCCTCCACATTCTCGAGGCCACCGAAGGCCCGACGATCTGGGAATTCCGGCTATTCGCGCCCGAAGACTAGACGAACTTGGACGCCTCTATCGAGCCTGCGCAACCGGCCGTTTCACGCGCGGCGGCGAGACACGACTGCCGCCCCCTCCGCCGGCTTCTTCTTTGGCTTTCTGCGCCGAGTGTTTCCAAACGAGCCGCGATACCGTTTGCCTTGTCCCGTCCTGCGATCTCCCTTTCCCAACGTGACCTCCTTTCATTATGCTCGACGGCCGCCACCCCGCGGCACGCCGGAACCACGCAGGGAAAACCCGTCTATTTAACCCCCACGGACGTCGCATCGTCAAGTCAGGCATCGATTCGCGGATGGGCCGTTGATTGGCGCTTTCGAGTTCTGCTAACCTCTTGGTGCTGCGGGTTCGTTCTCATCGCGCGTTCGCCGTCCGCGGCCATCATTAGGATTAATACCATGTTTCTGGGAAGCAAAGCCTCCGATACCGTTCTGAACATCTTCCAGGCGGGTTTCCGGGAGTTGTACCGGGAATCCGGACTCGCCGAGGAGATCTGCTACAAGACGCAAGGCTGCGAGATGCGCGTCAAGGCTGCGGACATGATGCGGCGCATCGACATGCTCCAGATCGCGTTCAATATCAAGCCGGAGGTCGAGTCGAACCAGATCGGCGCGGCCATGGACGCGTCGCGCATCGGCGGGCGCGTGCAGATCGCCGATGGCGTGTGCACGATGACGTTACCGCCCTTCGAGTGGCGTCAGATCGGCCAGCTCGGTCCCATCGACGACATGATGGTCGAGTTCGCGGCCCACTCGCTCCGATCCCAGTCGTGGGATGTTCAGGTTCCCAAGTTCAAGCTTCATGACTTGAACGTCAACCGATACATCGAGGTTATGAAGGATCGTCGTTCGTCGGATCTTCACTTGCGCGCCGGATCCAAACCCTTTGTTCGCGTGGACAATGACCTTGCGCCCCTCGAAGAAGCCCCGGTCTTGACGCCCACCGACATGCTGCATCTGGTCCACCAGCTCGGCGGGGATCGCATCGTCCAGGCTCTTGAAGAGCATCGGGAAACCAGTTTTCAGTTCCACGCGGCGGGCGTGGGCTACCTCCGCGTCAGCGGCTACTTCAAGGGCGGTGCGATGGCTTTGGCCTTGCGTCTGATTCCGGAAGACCCGATGAGCTTCGAGGAGTTGCGCATTCCGGATACGGTGCGGAAAGTGGCGGACGCCCACCGCGGCCTGTTCCTCGTGTGCGGCATCACCGGCTCGGGCAAATCGTCCACCTTGGCCGCGATGGTCGAGTACATCAACCTAACGCGTCATACGCACATCATCACCGTCGAGGATCCTATCGAGTACGTATTCAAGGACAAGCAGAGCATCATTTCGCAACGCGAAGTCGGCCGCGACACCCATTCGTTCGCGAACGCCCTGCGCGGCGCGTTGCGTGAAGATCCCGACGTCATTATGGTGGGCGAGATGCGCGACACGGAGACGATCCGCGCGGCCATCAGCGCGGCCGAAACGGGCCACCTCGTGTTCAGTACGCTGCACACGATGACCGCCATCGATACCGTCAACCGCGTGATCAGCTTCTTCCCGCCGGCCGAGCGCGACGTCGTCCGCCAACAGCTTGCCTATACGCTACGCGGCATCGTGTGCCAGCGGCTGTTGCGGCACAAGAGTGGTTCCGGTCGTATCCCTTCGCTCGAGATCCTGCTCGGCGGCCAGCCCATCGTCCGCGATGCCATTCTCGAGGGCGAGATCACGAAGCTCTACGACATTATGGAAGTCGACACCGACATGAAGACCTTCGACCAGTATGCCGTCGAGCTCTATCGGCGCGGAGAGATCTCGCGTGAGGAAGCCGTCAACGCGAGCAGCAACATCGGCGCCTTCGACCGCATCACCTCCGGCATCCAGTCCTCCGAAGGTCGCAAGCTGCTCCGGTAGCGCGTTCGGCGCTATACGGCATCCAGGATCTCGCGCACGAACCGGCAGTTCTCGCCGATCTGGTCGCGGTATTTCGTAAACATGCCTACGACCATGGCGTCCTTCGGTTTGATTGCGCCCAGGATGGTGGCGACGGCCTCGCGAACCTGCTCGGGCGATCCGCACAGGCGCGACGCGCCGAGGACCTTGAACGCGAGACACGTCTTATCCGTGGCGCGCACGCGCTCGAGCATCTTCCACTTGTCCTGGTGATCGAAGTGCTCGCGTTCCTGGTGCGCGCCGGCGACGAGGGCGCTCTCGCGAGGCCGGATCGACAGGTTGTACAGGCATGCCATGTAGAAGTCGAGATCCCATCCTTCGGCCTCGGCCAGGTCGATGACTTCCGGAATGTGCGTGCCGAGGCCGGCGCAGACGCCGGTGTCGCGGATAGACTTTGCGAGGTCGCGCACCTCGGCCATGTTGCCTTCGAGGAAGTGGCGGTCGGTGAACGTGCCGTGGACGTAGACGCCGAGGGCGCCGAAGGCGGCGAGGTGCTTGACGTGCTGCCGGAGGTCGCGCAGCTCGGAGGCCGTCTGCACGATGAACTGCATCGCGCCGCCTTCGTCCCAATACTCGCGGACGCACTGGAGCATGAGCACGTCGCCGCGCACCTGGAGTGTATTGATGCCGCAGCGCTCGGCCGCGAACAGCGTCTCCTTGATGCGCGCCACGGTGTAGTAGCCGCGCATGTCCTCGTCCATTTCGGACGAAAAGTGCGAGTTGCCACGGAAAGGATTGCCGCCGATGATCAGCCGCGTCACGGCCTTACCGCCGAACGGCACGGTAGGAAGCAGATCCACAGACTCACTCCTCGAACCGTCGTGCGTTCGCCTGCGTCAATACAATGTGAAGTTCGGCTCGGTGCCGAGGGACGGGGCCACATCGGGCTTCTTGCCATGCTCGTTCCGGTAGATGTATAGCGAATCGAGCGTCGTGATGGCTACATCGGCCACGCCGTCGCCCGTCATGTCGCCCGCGAACACGATGCTGCCGGAGCCGGTGGCGCCCTTCGCCGGATCGCCGATCGCGAAGACGCCAACACATCGGCCATCGTGACCGTACAGCGCGCCGTGTTGCGCCACAGCGATTTCGGCGAATCCGTCGCCTGTCCAATCCACGAGGATGTGCTGTCGCGCGTAGTCGGTCATGATCTGGCCAATCGCTTCGCCGGACTCATCGATGATCCAGAACGGCCCTTCGCCCTGAGGCCGGTGGTCGATGTCCACCACGAGCTGGAGACTGTCGCGCGCCGGCATGACGCGGCCCACGTCGACGGACTCGAAGTGGTGGCCTGCGAGCTCCCAAAGTCGCCGGCCGGTGCCATCAACGAAGGCGATGGCTTCCGCGCCGCAGCACGTCACTACAATCCGCCAATCCTCCGGCGTCGGCCCTCGGCGCACGACGCGGGCGCAATCGAGGTGGCCTCGTTTCAGGTCAACCTTCTCCGACGCGAACACCCACCGCACGGATCCGTCCGGATTGAGCATGGCGTAGCCGGCCATGATTTCGTCGCGCCCGTCGCCGTCGATATCCATGGGTCTCGGTTGATGTGCGGTTCGATAGCCGCCGGGATTCTCGATGTTCCAGAGCAGCGCGCCTTCGCGGTTGTATGCCCAGATCCGACTGTAACGATCTTTGACCAGCACGTCCGACGGCTGATCGCCGCCGGATAGGTTGCAGAATACGAGGCAGTCCGACGCGCCGTCCTCGATGGGAATTCGTCGCCGCTCCTTGCCCGTAACACCGTCCAACTCGACGATGGCCTGCTTGTCGCACACGATGACCTCGGGCCGGCCATCACTGTCCCAGTCGTGGATCTGGCAAGCCACGTCGTGGTGCAACGTCTTGCGCCCGACGGACGGATCGCCCCAACGCCAGAGCACCTCGCCATCGAGGCGCTGGGCGACGGCCGTGCACGTGTAATGGACATCGCCCTCGTTATGGTTCTGCGCGCTCACGATATCCGGCTGGCCGTCGCCGTCCAGATCGCCGGCCACGACCCATAGCCCGGCATATTCGGGATCCAGGGGAACCACCTTCCAGGGCAGGATCCGAGGCGCGTCGGCAGCCGGCGTGCCGACCTGATTCACATCGAACTCTGAAAACGTCGTCTCGGCCGCTGTCGACATCGACAGTATCCCCATGGCGAGCACAGTCCCGACCACGTACGTTGACACAACGCGCATCGCCCACTACTCCTCATTGCGCCTCAGAATCGCGACATGCGCATGATGCCCGATGTCAGTTCGAGGGGTTGTCCGTCCGGCTCACACTTGTATTGGTCGAAATCCGTGTAGCCGATCGATCGCAGGAAATCTTCGTCAAGGAGTGCCTTGCCGCGCGTCTCCTCGGGCCGCTGGAGAATCTCGTAGAGGGCGTCGGCGAGAATGTCCGGTTTGCGCCACATGCTCGGCAAGCCCATGTGGAAGTTGATCGTGGCGTACGACTCGATGATGGTCCTCGGCCAGAGCGCCGTCGCGCTGATCCCGGTTCCCTCGAATTCACCGGCCAGCCCCATCGCTGTCATTGTCATGCCGAATTTGCTGATGGCGTAAGCGACGTGCCCCGGCACGATCGCCAGATCGATGGGTGGCGACATGAAGATCACGTGGCCGCTATTCTGTTGCTTCATGATTGGCAGGAATCCGGACGTTACGGCAAAGGCGCCGCGGACATTCACGTTCATGACCAGGTCGAAGCGCTTCATCGGCGTGTCTTCCACCGGTCGCCACCAGAGCGCGCCGGCGTTATTGACCACGGCGTCAATTCGGCCGAAGGTATCCAGCGTCGCCGCGACCGCGCCCTCGATACTATCGAGGTCTACGACGTTACATTCGACAGGTAGAACCTTCGTGCCGTGCTGGCCTATTTCCTCGGCCGCCGAGAAGATCGTGCCCGGCGTGCGAGGATCCTCCTGGATCGAACGCGCCGCTACGGCGATGTCCCAACCGTGGCTCGCCAGCTTGAGCGCGCACGCTTTGCCGACGCCGCGCGTCGCGCCTGTAATGAATGCGACTTTTCCCATGGCGCTATCCTTTCCTCATTGTCGCGTCAGTGTGACAAATCGGCCCAGGCCGAGTCCAGGGCGCATGCGGACAATCATCCTGAGCCGATGTTGGCGCACGATGAGCGTGCGCAGACCCCGCAGATTGGCGCAGAATCAATCTGCGCCAACGTGGGCGCGGCGGCACACCATGCGGACGGCCTGCGGCGCGAAGGGCTGGATCTCGATGGCATTCTCGCCGGCACGCGCCGCCGACGTTACGTCAAGCCGGAACGGTTTGCCGATGAATCCGCCGGCGTACGCGCCGTTCAGCGTCACCGCCGCGGCGGCTTCCGGCTCGATGCCGTCTGCCTCGATCCACACGCGCAGGTCCTCGTCGAACCACTCGGACGGCAACGAGAACCGACCGGCAAAGGGATCGCCTTGGACAGGCGACAAGGTCAGCATCGGCCGATCTACAGCGCCCCACGGCCCTCCGCCGAATGCGACAATCTCTTTGGCGGCCACCCATGCCGCGTCGTCGAAGCCGACAGCATCCCAGCCGGACGCCTCGTCCTTGAACGCTTTCCACGTCTGATCGACGGCGCCGTCGATGATGGTTCCATCGTCCAGTGTCACGACGTACCGACCGATCAAACCGGCCGGATTCGGGTGGTCGCTCGAGTTGACGGCGCGAACGGCCAGTACGTTGTCGCCGGCGCGCAACAAATCCTTGACGTCCGTGAGCGCCGTACGGTTCCAGTCACTGCCACTGGCCGCCTTGTGGCCATTAACGTACAGCTCGAAGGTGTTGTCTGCCGCCATGCGGACCTTCGCCTCGGCGATGGTCCGGCCGGCGGGCACCGTAACCACGTGGCGGAAGTATCGCGTGCCCGGATCCGCCGCTTGCACCGGATCGCCCTCCGGAAGCCATACCCAGCGACAGCCGGCCAGCGACACGGCGCCTTTCTCATCCTTCGGCAGCGGAAACGCCTGTTCAGGTCCTTCCCACGGCACGCGCGCTACCACAATCGGTTCGCCGACAGCGTCGCCGGCGCCACCGCGCAACGCCGGCTCTTGCCGGAACACCAAGAGCACGCTCTCGAGCGGCTCGAAGGTAATATCGATGTCGACCGTGCGGTCGTCGACGCGGCTGTAGGCCACCGGCGCAATCGTGTTGCGCATGGGATCCCAGCACTCCGGCTCGCCGCCCGCCGTCACGCGGAACCGGAACGCGCGCGCCTCGCCGGTATGGTTCTGGTTACAGATGAAAAACACGTCGCGCCCGGCCTTGACGCGATGTAGCACGTGGAGCCAGTGACTTGTCTCACCTTCGAGAACCTCGATCGTGGCGTGGACATTGGCATCGCCGGCCAGCACCTTCTGCAACGCTTCGGGCGTGGGCGCCTTGGGCAGGAGATACGAGCGCCCGCCGGCGGCGTTGGTCTTGCACACGCCGAGGCCCGGCCCGGCATCGCCCCACACGGCTGCGCGCACGGCGGCCACGTCGGCGGCGGTCCGATCCGGCGTGGCGGACTTCGACGGCAGGAAGCCGTGGCCCACCACGACGCCGCCCGCGTCGAAGAAGGCCTTGGCCTTCTCGATCGTGGCGTACGGAATCACCTCGACCGGCGGCACGATCAGCACGCGGTAGGCCTCGTCGCGCAGACGCAACGTCGAGCCGTCGACGCGCATGTCGTTTTCAAACACCTCGTAGGGCAGCCAATCGCAATCGTAGAGCGCGTCCTGGAGTACCTCACTCATTTGCTCAGGCGTAACGGCCTTGCCGACGTGGGCGCTCTGGCCGAGGAACAGCAGCGCCACCGGACACACATGGCGGCCGCCCGTCAGCACGACGCTAAGCCGGCTGGTGTAGTCGGCGAACACGCGATAGAGCGGCCAGCGTGGCTCGAAACCGTTGTTGTAGAAGTAGGGCGGGCAATCGCGATCATACGGCGCGCGCGGATTGAACGAGTGGGGGATCAGGAAGCTGATGCCGGACACGTGCATGTGATCGGCCCACCACTTCATTTCGGGATAGGTTAGATCCTGGCCGCGCGCGCCATAGATCTCGACCATGGAAACATCGTCCGGCTTGCCGTAGGCGTGCGTAATCGAGCTGCCGAGTTTCGGCGTCTGCCAGCACGGCGCGTCGCGCGCTACGCGCTGACCCATGACGAACTGGTCGAACACGGCATCGATGCCGCCCATCGACGTGTATTTTTGGACCTGAAACATGTTGCCGGCGCACACGTGCTGTTCGAGGTAGCAGTTCCTGTGCTCCAGCCAATGGCCGATGGATTTCACGCCGTGCTCTTCGCACCAACGCGTGATGCCACCGTACAGCGTCCGGCCCCACGCCTCGGCCAGCGCGTCGTGGTACGCATACTTCGCGGCGGCCTGCTCCTCAGGATCGGCCAATTTCTTCTTCCACGCGACCAGCGCCCGCTTCCAGTCCGTGCCGCGCTCGTCGAGCATGGGAATCACCTCGGTGCCCCAGTCGCCGTAGGTTTCCGGCTCATCGTAGAAGAAACCGGCGATACTCTTGCCAAAATCGTCCGAAAAACGGTCGTAGTGCGGCTGGTACACCGTTTGAACATACCAATCCACGGCGTCTTGACTCGCGCCGTCGACCAAGTAGTTCGCGCCACGCTTCTCGGCGAGATCCCAGGTGAACACAAGGACTTCCCAGCGGCCTTCGGGCGCGTTCCAAGCGAAGGCCTCGTCGCGCGCGGCTTCGGTCAAATCGACAAGGCTTGAGCCCTCGATGCCGTGCTCGGCCACCTTGCCGGCCAAAACCGCGATGAGGTGATCGCGATCCACCGCCGGCGCCACGCGCTTCGGGCCGTCCACAGATGTCGTCGCAACCACCATCCGCTTGCTCGCATGCTCCGCCGGCACGCGGCCCCCCACTTCGCCGCTCGGCCACCACGCCTCATCGAAGATCCACATTTTGAGGTCATGCCGCTTGGCCTCGTCAAGGCAGATGGCGAGATCGCGGTACCAGCCCTCGCCGAGCCAGTCACTATGTGGACGCGACTCCGCGGTGAAGCAGCCGTTGCCACCCTCGGCCACCTTCTCGACGTAGAGGCGGAGTTTGTCGGCGCTCTCGTCGCCGTGTAGCCAGAACAGCGGTCCCGTGAGGCGACGTGCCACCATGGGTAGGTCGTGGAATTGCGTTTCGATGGCCTCCCATGTCTGCGCATCGTCTGCGCGACCTGCAAGAGGCGCCGCGAGAATCAATGCGGCCACACACGATGCCAATACCGAGAACAGACTGCCGTGCGATACCATAAGGCGGGATCCTCTCTTGTCTGCGCCAGACTCAGCCAAACGTCCAGGGCCACGGGCTCCCCGGACGCCATGGACTCGATAGAGAACAGAGAAACTGGTATGACCGCCCGTGTCCATCCGGTTTATGGGGCCTACCGGACAGCGTCTACGCGCCGGCCATGCCTGGTCTGCCCGTTTCGTGAGCCACACCTTGGTGAAGATGAACCCAGCGGTGGGCGCGCGGCGCGAGTTGGTCGTCGTGCGTGACGATCACCAGCGTTACGCCATCGGACGCGTTCAGGTCCCACAGCAACTGAATGATGCTTTCGCCGGTGCGCTCGTCGAGGTTACCGGTGGGCTCATCCGTCAGCACCACACTGGGCCGATTGAACAAGGCGCGCGCGATGGCGACGCGCTGCTGCTCGCCGCCGCTGAGCTTGCCGGGCTTGTGCGTCATCCGTTCGGTGAGGCTGACCTTGGCCAGCAACTCCTCGGCGCGCGCGCGACAGACACTGCGCTTCGCTCCTTTGCAGAGGGCGGGCATCATGACGTTCTCGATCGCCGTGAACTCGGGCAAGAGGTGGTAGAACTGGAACACGAATCCGATGTCGCGGTTGCGCACGCGGTTCAGCGAGCCGCGATTCATCGTGAGCAACGAGCGGCCTCGAAACAACACATCGCCGGACGTTGGGCGATCCAACGTGCCCATGATGTGAAGCAAGGTGCTCTTGCCGACGCCCGAGGCGCCCGAGATAACGAGGATCTGCCCCTCCTCGACGTCAAGGTTCACGCCCTCGAGCACGCGCAGCTCGCGGGTGCCGTCGTGGAAGGTCTTGATGATGTTTCTGCATTCGAGCACGCTACTCATATCGCAGGGCCTCAACCGGATTGACGCGCGATGCGCTCCACGCCGGATAGATCGTCGACAGGAACGTCAATAGGATCGCCGACACCGTGATCCACAGGATGTCCCAGGGCACAACCGCCACGGGGATTCGGTCGAAGTAGTAGATTTGGCTGTTGAAGAGATCGATACCGAACAAGCCCGCCAGGAACTCGGCCACCGGATTGATGTTATAGGCCAGGATGGTGCCCAGGATCACGCCGGCCAGAGTGCCGCTGAGCCCAATGAACAGTCCCTCGACCACGAAGAGGGTGAGAATTGAGCGGCCGCTGCTGCCGAGCGTCCGGAGGATGCCGATGTCGCGCCGCTTCTCCATGACTACCATGATCAGCGTGCTCGTGATGTTGAACGCCGCCACCAAGATGATGAAGACCAGAATGATGAACATGACGAGCTTCTCTTGCTTGAGGGCCTCGAAGAACGCGATCTGGCTCTCATACCACGTCGTGCTCTCGAAACCGAGTTCCGAGAAGATGCGATCCGCCACGGCCCTTGCGAGAAAGGGATCCGTCAGTTTGCAGTGGATGCCGTCGACGCCCTCGCGGCCGCTGAGCATCTGGGCGGTAGGAATGTCCACGAAGGCGTAGAGCGAGTCGAAGTCGGACATTTTGGCGTCGAAGATGCCGCTTACCGTCAGCCACAGCCGCTGGACGTGGGCGCGGCCGAAGGGGCCGATCGAGGGGCGATCCGTGATGACCTCGACATCGCTGCCCACCGATGCGCCGATCTCGCGGGCCAGGCGATAGCCGAGCACGACTTCCTTGGGCCCCGGCAGCTTGCCCGAGCCGCACTTGCGCCCCTCGGCTCGCGTGAGATTATCGGCCAGCATTGTGACACCGGTTTCCAGCGCCGGATCGACGCCAATGATGTAGGCGTAGCTCGGCCGCCTGTTCCGGCTGGTTTTGTGCGCGATCACCGATTCGATTTGGATGATCGGCCCGGCCGCCACAATCTCCGGACACGTCTTCTCGACCAATTCGATGACCTGTTCGTAGTCGCCCATGCGCGCGCCACCGAATTCTTGGATGGTCAAGTGGGCGCGATTGCCGATGATGGTGGCGCGCAGGGCGTTGTCAAAACCGGTCATCACGCTCATGACGACGATCAAGGCGATGACGCCCACGCTGACGCCGGCAATGGAGATCACGGTGATGAGACTGACAAATCGGTTCTTCCGCTTGCCACGGAGATAACGAAAGGCTACATAGGTCTCAAACCGCATGCTCGTCCGTGTCCGTTGCCCCATCACTTCCGGCGGTGGGCAACGTTCTTAGTTGTGGGAATAGGATGACCTCGCGGATCGAGGCCGAGTCGGTCAACAGCATGGCGAGCCGGTCGATGCCGATGCCCAGGCCCGCGGTCGGTGGCATGCCGACCTCGAGGGCTCGAATGAAATCCTCATCCAGGTGCTGCGCCTCGTCGTCGCCGAGTTCGCGCAAGGCCACCTGGCCCATGAACCGTTCGCGCTGGTCGATGGGATCGTTCAGCTCCGAAAACGCATTGCACATCTCGAGTCGGCCGATGAAGGCCTGGAACCGCTCCGTCAACGCCGGATTGCCGCGCTTCTTCTTGGCCAACGGCGAAATCTCGATGGGATAATCGTATAGGAACGTCGGCTGTATCAGATTCGGCTGCACCCGTTCGCTCATCACTTCATCGACAATCTTGCCGTAACCCATGGCCGGATCGACGTCGATGCCGATGCCTTTGGCCAACGCCGCCGCTTCATCGCGATCGCGCGTCGCTTCGAGGTCGATGCCGGCGTACTCGCGGATGGCTTCATGCAACGCGATCCGACGCCACGGCCGCCGGGCCTCGATGGTATCGCCCTGATACTGGAACGACGTTCCCCCCGTCACGGTTTCGATCACGGCCAGGAACAGTTCCTCGGTCTCGTCCATCAAACCTTGATAATCCTGGTATGCCTCGTAGAGTTCCATGATCGTGAACTCAGGATTGTGTCTCGTGTCGACGCCTTCGTTGCGAAACGCGCGGTTGATCTCGAAAACCTTCTCGAACCCGCCCACGATGAGCCGCTTGAGATACAGCTCCGGTGCGATGCGCAGATAGAGATCGCGATCGTAGGTATTGTGGTGTGTGATGAAAGGACGCGCGGTCGCGCCGCCCGGGATCGGGTGAAGCATCGGCGTCTCGACCTCGAGGAAGCCTCGGTCGGTGAGCCACGCGCGCAACGCGGCAATGATCCGGATCCGTCGCCGGAACGTATCGAGCACCTGCGGATTGGCCACCATATCCAGATAACGCTGGCGGTAGCGCGTCTCGACATCGGTGAGCCCATGATACTTCTCGGGTAGCGCGCGCAGCGACTTCGTGAGCAACTCATACGACTCGGCAAACACGGTGATCTCGCCCATGCGCGTTCGCTTGATTGGCCCGACCACGCCGACGAAATCACCAATGTCGAGGTCATCCAGCGCCGCATACGCCTCGTCGCCGATCGATTTGGCGTTGAGATACACCTGGATATGCGGTCCCTCATCGCGGATGTCAGCGAAGGTAGCCTTACCGTGCTTGCGAAGCGCGACAATACGGCCCGCCAGCGTTGCGGACACCGAGGCCGTCGCAGGATCATCCGCCTCGGCGCGCTCGAAGGCCGTTCGCGCTTCACGGATCGAAGACGAGCGTTGGAAGAAGTACTTGAAGGGCTCATCGCCCCGGCCGCGAATGCGTTCGAGCTTCTCGATGCGGTTTTCGAAGAGTTCCTGCTCTGTCGAGTGATGCGTGTCGTCCATGCGATGAATCCCAGACTCAGTTTCGGTGTTGTCGTTCGAGGTTCCAACGCAAATAGGCCTCGATGAACAGGTCGAGGTCGCCGTCGAGCACGCGCTCGACGTTCGAGGTCTCCGCGTTGGTTCGATGATCTTTCACCATTTGGTACGGCTGCAAAACGTAGCTGCGGATCTGACTGCCCCACGCCACGTCCTGTTGGCCTTGCCGTTGGGCCGCGAGCTCCGCTTCCTTCTTCTTCACTTCGACGTCATAGAGCTTGGCCTTCAAAAACGCGAGTGCCGTAGCGCGATTCCGGTGCTGCGATCGCTCGATCTGACACGTGGTCACAATGCCCGTGGGCAGATGGGTCAGCCGCACCGCCGAACTCGTCTTGTTCACCTTCTGGCCGCCGGCGCCGCTCGACCGGAACACGTCCATCTTCAGATCTTCTTCGCGGATCTCGATCTCGATGTCCTCGTCGATCTCGCTGAGCACTTCGATCGCGGCAAACGAGGTGTGCCGACGCTTGCTCGCGTCGAAGGGCGAGATCCGCACCAACCGATGGACGCCGGCCTCCGATCGCATGTTTCCATAGGCGAAAGGCCCCGACACCGTCAGTGCCGCGCTCTTGATGCCGGCCTCCGTGCCGGGCTGAACATCCACCACTTCGGTATCGAAGCCGCGGCGCTCGCAGAACCGCAGTACCATGCGGAGCAGCATCTCCGCCCAATCGCACGACTCGGTGCCGCCGGCGCCCGAGTTGATGTTGACGATCACGTTCTTGGCGTCGCGCGGATCCGTGAACATGCTGGCCAACTCGAGCTGGCGAAGCTTGGCATCGAGGCCGTCCACCAGACTCAGCATTTCGGAGGCCATGGACGCGTCTTGTTCTTCCCTCGCCAAGTCCACGAGCACGGCGGCATCGGCGATCTCTGCCTGGAGCGCATCGGGGCCGCCGACAATGGCTTTGAGCCCTTTCAGGCGCTGCACGACGCGCTGGGCCGACTCCGGGTCGTCCCAGAAGTTGGTGGCCGTCATCCGCTGTTCGATCTGCGCGATCTCGTTTTTCGCGCCGTCGGTATTGAGACACGTCTGGAGCTGGCCCAACCGTTGTCCAAAAGCGTCTATGCGTTCGGCTTCATCTTCATACATGGCCGGGAAATCCTCAATTCGGCAGGATCACGGTTCCGCTAACCCCGCCGAAGTACGTCACCAAGTAGTACAATGCAGGCGTCGCGAACAGGAAGCTGTCACACCGGTCGAGCATGCCGCCGTGGCCGGGAAACACGACGCCCGAGTCTTTGACGCCGGCTTCGCGTTTGAGGCCCGATTCGACCAAGTCGCCGAATTGGCCGACGACGGACAACACCGCGCCTGTCAACATATAGTGGCCGATTTGCCAAGGCGGATAGGCCTGCCAGTCGACCGCGCGGCGGAGCGCCCACAGAATCGCCATGGCCGCCACCGTGCAGAGAAAGCCGCCGATGGCGCCCTCCCACGTCTTGTTCGGACTCACGCGGGGCGCCAGCTTGTGCTTGCCCATTCGCGACCCGATCACATACGCTCCGCCGTCGGACGTTGCGACGGCGACCACCACCATCGTCACGAGGCCCGGGCCCATGTTGGGTACGGCGCGCAGCAGGATCACGTGGCCGCCCAGCCAGCCGATGTACATCGCGCCGAAGGCCGACACGGCTACGGACGTGAGCCGTACACCGCCACCAAGCACCTGGCCGATGCAGATCAGCATCACGCCCGCGGCCAGCACCGCCGCGCCGGCCCAGGCACCTTGCAGTAAGATGCCCACGGCGACCGCGGCGCCCAACGCGGTGCCCTCCCACGGCAACGAGTCGATACCGCCCGTCCGCGCCAGGAGATGGAACTCACGCACTCCGATGAATATGAACGCCACCATGACAATGCCGAAAGCCAGCCGCAGCGATGGTAGCCAAATGAGCAGAATGACCGCCGGCAGTAGCACAGCGGCCGTCAGCACGCGGAATACGGTCTTGCGCGAGATACTCACGATCACCGCCCGCCGAACCGGCGCTGGCGCGACTGGTATTCGGCAATCGCCCGATGGAGATGGCGCTTGCGAAAGTCTGGCCAAAGCGTTTTCGTCACCACGATCTCGGCGTAGGAGAGTTCCCACAGCATGAAATTGCTCAACCGCAACTCGCCCGAGGTCCGGATCAGAAGGTCCGGCTCCGGCAAATCCGGCACGTAGAGGTGTTGTGCAAACACCTCTTCCGTCACCGCCGCGATATCGAGCGCGCCGGCCTGTACTTCGGCGGCGATGGCCCTCGCCGCGTCCACGATCTCGGCCCGGCCGCCGTAGTTGAGGGCCACGTTCGCGATCATGGACTTGTTGCTTCGCGTCAGCGTCTCGCACCGTTCCAGGTCGCGCCGGACGATCTCGGGCAAGCCATCCTTGCGGCCCATGATGGTAACGCGGATGCCTTCTTTGTGGATGTTCTCGAGTTCGAGGGCTACGTACTTGCTGAGCAAGCCGAACAAGGCGTTCACTTCGTGTTTGGAGCGACGCCAGTTCTCCGTCGAGAACGCATACAGGGTCAACACCTCGATCCCGAGTTCGCGGCAACCCTCGATCACCGCGCGAACGCTCTTGGCGCCGGCCTCATGGCCCGCCTCGTGAGGGATCCCCCGCCGCGTGGCCCAGCGGCCGTTGCCATCCATGATGATGGCGACGTGACGCGGCAGCCGGTCCATGTCTAGCTCCGTTTTCGCCATTGCGTAAACCCCGGGTATGATAAGAGCGCGAAGCTCCGCCATGCAGGGGGGCGCCCCGCGGCCTATTCGTATTCAGTCGCGGCGTGCGGCCGGGGTGTCCACCCGGCCCGTGCTCCGCGCGCGGGTTCCCATCGCTACACTTCCATAATCTCGGCTTCTTTGGCTTTCAGCGCCTCGTCGATCTTGAGGCAGTACTCGTCCGTCGATTTCTGAATCTCGTCCGAAATACGATGGGCGTCATCCTCGGGAATATCGCCGTCCTTCTGCGCGGCTTTGACCACCTCGATCTGGTGCCGGCGCACGTTCCGCACCGCGACGCGGGCCTCTTCGGCGAGCTTGGCGGCCACCTTCGCCAAGTCGCGACGCCGCTCCTCGGTCAACTGCGGAATCGGTATCCGGATCAGATGGCCGTCGTTCGACGGCGTGATATCCAGATTCGAGGCGAGAATCGCCTTCTCGATAACGGGAATCTGCGTCTTGTCCCACGGCGCGATCACCAGGAGCCGAGGCTCAGGCACGGTCACGTTGGCCAACTGGTTGATCTTCATCTTCGCTCCGTACGCCTCGACCTCGATGGCATCCAGCATGCCGGTCGACGCCCGGCCCGTGCGAATATGCGAGAGCTCCTGACCGAAGGACTCGAGGCTTCGCTCCATCTTCGCTTTTGCCTCGGTGACGTGCGCGTGTGCCATATGCTCGCCTCCTTATCCGCTATTCACTTTACGATGGTCCCGATGGGCTCGCCCTGTATCGCCCTCATGATACTGCCGGGCCGCGTCAGATTGAAAACCAACACCGGCAGCTTGTTCTCGCGGCACAACGAAATCGCCGTGGCGTCCATCACGCGCAGATGCTTCGCCAGAACCGTCGTGTAGTCCAGCGACTCGTATCGCTTGGCATCTGCAACCACGTGCGGATCGGCGTCGAACACGCCGTCCACATGGGTGGCCTTCATCAGAATCTCGGCCCCGATCTCGCTTGCGCGCAACGCGGCCGCCGTATCCGTCGTGAAGAACGGTTGGCCGGTGCCCGCCGCAAACAAGACCACGCGACCCTCATCGAGGTGCCGCAACGCGGCCGGCCGGGAGTACGGTTCCGCCACGGGCCCCATGGGAATGGCCGTCATCACCCGGGCCGGAACGCCGCGGCACTCGAGAAGCCCGGCCAGCGCCAGCGCATTGATCGCGGTTCCCAACATGCCCATGTAGTCGCGCGTGGGGCGATCCAACTCCGTGTCTTCCGTATCCAACCCGCGGAGGATGTTACCGCCGCCGATCACGATGCCGATGCGCGCCGCCAGGCCGTGGGCCTCGGCCAGCTCGTCGCACAGACGGCCCGCCTTGTCGAAATCGATGCCGCGCGACGCATCGCCCGCGAGAAACGCGCCGCTCAGTTTCAGCAGGATCGTCCGGTACGCGGGATCGGCCATCGGCGTCATTCTCCCTTGCTCTCGTCGTCCTCCTCGGCCGAGGCATCGACGCCTTCACCCAGTACGAACCGCTCGAAACGCCGAATAATGATATTCTCGCCCAGTTTTCCGCTCAACTCCTTGCGCAGCGTCTCGATATCTTTTTCCGGATCCTTGACGAAATTCTGCTCGAGCAGACACACCTCTTTGTACCATTTCGTGAGCATGCCCTCGGCGATCTTGTCGAGGATCTTCTCCGGCTTGCCGGTCTCGCGTGCCCGAACCCGGTAAATGTTGCGCTCGGCCTCGATATCCGCCTCCGGAATCTCCTCGCGCTGCACCCATCGCGGCGCCGCCGAACAAACCTGAAGGCAGACGTCTTTGCAGAAGTCTTTGAACTCGTCGCACCGCGCCACGAAATCCGTTTCGCAGTTCACTTCGAGCAGCACGCCGATCTTGCCGCCCATATGGATATACGAGGTTACCGCGCCCTGACTCGCCACACGGCCCGCGCGCTTCGCCGCCGACGCGATACCTTTCTCTCGCAACCACGTCACGGCCGCGTCCATATCGCCGTTTGTCTCGGTCAATGCCCGTTTGCAGTCCATCATCCCCGCGTTGGTCATCTCGCGCAGGGTTTTCACATCATTCGCCGAAATCGCCATAATGACTCTGTCTCCTTACGCTTCCATCTCTTTTTCGGTTTCCTCGACGTCCGCGCCCTCGGCCTCGGCAGCGAGCACCTCGCCTTCCGCGACCGCCGCGGCCGCTAGGAACACCGCTTCCGCGCGTGCTTCGGCGCGACGGCCCGAACCCGCGGCGCCCTTCTCGCCCTGCATGCGCCCTTCGAGCACCGCGTCGGCCATGACCGAACACAACAAGGCGACGGCCCGAAGCGCGTCATCGTTGCCGGGAATCGGTATCGACACCTGGTTCGGATCGGAATTCGTGTCGACGACACCAATCGAGGTGAGGCCGAGGCGTTGAGCCTCGCGCACCGCGATGGCCTCCTTCTTCACGTCAATCACGAATAGTACATTCGGCACGCCCGGCATGGACTTGATGCCCGCCAGGCCCTTATCCAGACGCACGCGCTCTTTCCGGAGCTGAATGCCTTCCTTCTTCGAGTACAACTCGATCTTGCCACTCGATTCCATCTCCTCCAGCGCGAGCAGGCGCTCGATGCTGTTCCGGATCGTCTGCCAGTTCGTCAGCGTTCCGCCCAGCCACCGGCTGTTCACATAATACATCCCGCAGCGCTGGGCCTCGTGCGCCACCGCTTCCTGCGCTTGCTTCTTCGTGCCCACGAACAGCACCGTGCCCCCCGCGGCCACGGCATCCCGCACCGCGTTGTACGCCCGGTGAATCTGGCGCAGACTCTTCTGCAGATCGATGATGTAGATCCCGTTGCGCTGGCCGAAGATGTACTTCGCCATTTTCGGATCCCAGCGGCGGGTTTGGTGCCCGAAATGAATCCCGGCTTCGAGCAGTTGCCGCATTGTTACGACAGGCATAATGCACCTCCCTACGGGTTTTGCTTTGGGGCTCCACAGGCCGACCCGGCCACCCGGCCGGGCACCCAAGGCGCTGCAGATTGAGGAGACCCCTGTTTAGTTGCGAAATCCTGAAGACGATAGCACACGAACAACGCCCGTGGCAAGTTCGCCTTGCCAAACGTCAATCGCGGAGGAACCTAGGAGCGAGGCTAGTCCGAGCGCGTCTTGGATTCGGCACCGGCGTAGGCCTATAGTGGTGGCGGAAACGGCGTGGCTGTTCGAGGATGGAGGGCGATACGATGGCGGTATGGGTGATGGGTCTTGCTATGGTCATGGCGGCGGGCGGTGAGGCGGAAGGCGATGCGGCGGTGCCCTTTCATGTAGTGATCGCGCCGGTAGGGCCGCAGAATCCGCGAAACAGTGAAGCGGCGATCATCACGCTCAAGGATGGTTCGCTGTTGCTGGGCTGGACCGAGTTCTATGCGGGCAACGGTGCGGATCACGGCCCGGCGCGGATCGCGGGGAAGATCTCGACGGATGGCGGCACGACGTGGGGCGAGAAGTACACGCTGGTCGAGAACGATGGCGGCTGCAATGTGATGGAGGTCAATTTTCTTCGGCTGCGTGACGGCCGGATCGCCCTATTCCATTGCCAGAAGAACTCCGAGAGCACGGATTGCCGCGTGATGATGCGCACGTCGTCGGACGAGGGCAAGACGTGGAGCGAGGCCAAGATGCTCAGTCCGGAGGGGAAGTACACGGGCCTGACGAATGGGCGGTCGATCCGGTTGCGGACGGGCCGGATTCTGCTTGAGGCATGGGAGAACGGCGACAGTTACTGCTACCTGTCGGACGACGATGGCGAGACGTGGCGCGAATCGCAACGCGTTAAGCCGGGCGATGGCTGTTGGGAACCGGCATGCATCGAGTTGAAGGATGGCCGCGTGATGATGTTGATGCGGACGGGGCTCGGCGGGCAGTACAAGAGTCTGTCGACCGATGGCGGCGAGACGTGGAGCGAGCCGGTGGCTACGCCGCTGGTGGGCACGGCGGCGCCGGTGTCGATCAGCCGGATTCCGACGACGGGCGATCTGGTGGCGGTGTGGAACCGGAATCCGGGCGCGTCGAAGCGGAATCCATTCACGGCGGCGGTGTCTGGGGATGAGGGCGAGACGTGGGAGCACGTGCGCAATGTTGAGGATGCGGCGGACGATGCCTGGGCGTATCCGGCCGTGACGTGGGTCGATGACAGGGCCTTGCTGACGTATTTCAGTTATACGGGCGGTCTCTCCCTCCAGTTGAAGATCCTGCCGGCCGCTTGGTTCTACGAGTGAGCGGTCCGGGCGCGGAGGAAACGCGAATGAGAACTACGCGTCGTCAGGCGCTCCGGGCGGGGGTGGCCTCGGTGTGCGCGGTGTCGATGGCTCAGGGACCCCGAGCGGCCGCGGCGGTTGCGTTGGACGCCATGGTCCCGCTGGACTATGGTCGGTCGTTCATCTGCAACACGGCGCCGGTGAACGCGGTTCGCTTCTGGGTCGAGAGCCGAACCCGTGTTATCGATGAACGCGCCGGCACCTGGACGGATTACCACCAGTGCGGGTCGTGCAAGAGCGAGAACACGTTCGCCGCGCGCGATCTGTTCCATCAGAACAACTACGATTTTCTTCCGATCCTCGGCGTGGGGCAGTGGCTCATCTTCCGGCGTCCCGTCGGCTTGAGCGACCGCTATCGTTCCGTCAAGGCGGTCGAGGAGGTCTGGGGACCGCCCATCCTGAGACTCCGCGAGGCGTCCACGGTGACGGTTCTGGATACCTGGGAAGCGATCCGCGATGCAACCGCCGAGGCCGTGCCGATCGTGACGCAAACCGAGATCGCCAACGAGGCAACAGGGCTCAAGGCCATCATTGAGTGTCCTGTCAAGACGATGAATGTCTCGCTCGAAAAGCGATTGTACCAGGTGGACACCGGCCCGGTGGCTTTTCCGGACCTCACGCAACGGCTCGATCCAGAAATCGAGTGTCTGCGACTCGCCTTCCTCGCCTTCAATGCGCCGGACTTCGCCGACTTCGTGGTCGAGCAGCCGACGCCTGTGGGCGAAGAGGCGCTCTGTGAGGTCTACCACTACTCGAAGCCGTTCAGCGTGCCGTCGAGGAACCGTGTGCTTGCCCTGGGCGCGACGGAGGCGTAGGGCGGCGCGGCCCCAAGGGTTGCTTGACATCCTTGGGGCCGTGCGCCACAATGGAGAGCGGTCTATGCTGTCCACCGGTTCCGGTTCGCGCGGCGGCGGTGGCTCTCCTCCGCTGTGGCCGGTGGTGGTTTGAGGCATGTGGAAAAAGAAAACTCTTGACATAATATGTCGTAAGTCCAATGAAATCAAGGTTAACTATCACTTTTCGCATTGACAATTCCGCGCGTTTCTGGTAGACTTGAGCTACCCACGGGAGGGGTGTATAGATCGTGGCGAACAAGACTTACAGCATGTTCGGCCGCCAGCTTGTCGAGCGAAAGCTCATTACGGAAGAACAACTCGACGAGGCGATCCGGAAACAGCAGACCACGATGAAGCACCGGAAGCTCGGTGAGATTCTGGTGCGCTTGGGCTACATTAGTAAGAGCCACATCGCGGATGCGCTTTCGCAGCAACTCGATATCCCCATCGTAAGCCTGAACGAGATGGAGATCCCTGAGCGCGTCCGCTCGCTGGTTGATGGCAATATCGCCACGTTGTACCGGATCGTCCCCATTGAAGAAGATGGCAATGCCCTGGTGGTGGCGACGGCGGACCCGACGAACGTCAACAACCTGGACAATCTCTCACGGCTCTTGGATCGGCCAATCATGCCCCGTCTGACGACGCCGGAGGAGATCAGCCGTGCGCTGGCGCGTTACTACGGTTTGACGGAGAATACGGTGGAGACGATGCTCTCGACCGTGAGTAGCGCGAGCACGATGAGCACCCTGAGCACGATGTCGAGCATGAGCTCCTTGAGTTCGGCGTCGAGCGGCAGCCTCGACAGCCTGAGCGCGAGCGAGATCAGCATGAGCAGTGTGAGCATGGACGCGCTCGACTTCGATGGTGATGTGCCGGGGCTTCAGTCGGATGTGGACGATGAGGACGGGGACAGTCCGGTCGTTCGCTACGTGCACAACATCATTCTCGAGGCGTTTCGTCTGCGGGCGAGCGATATTCACGTCGAGCCGGGGAAGTTCGATGTGAAGGTTCGGTACCGGATTGACGGTGTGCTGCATCAGATGCCGACGCCGCCCAAGCGCGCGCAGGCCGCGATCATTTCGCGCCTGAAGCTGATGGCGGGTATGGACATCTCCGAGCGCCGTGTCCCGCAGGACGGCCGTATCAAGCTGAACATTGCCGGCAAAATGGTGGACCTGCGCGTGAGCGCGTTGCCGGCCGTTCACGGCGAGAGCATCGTGATGCGCATCTTGGATAAGAGCGGTCTGATGCTGGGATTGGGGCAACTGGGGTTTTCGGAGCGGGATCAGAAGACGTGGCAGCGTCTGCTCGAAGTGGCGACGGGCGTGGTGCTGGTGACGGGACCGACAGGGTCGGGCAAGACGACGACGCTGTATGCTTCGCTGCACAATCTGAACAAGCCCGATGTGAAGCTGATCACGGTCGAGGATCCCGTCGAGTACCAGTTGAACGGGATCAATCAGGTCCAAATCAACCATGATATCGGATGGGACTTCTCGCGGGCGCTCCGCTCGATTTTCCGTCAGGATCCGGACACGGTGATGGTGGGCGAGATCCGCGACCTGGAAACCGCGGAGATCGCGATCAAAGCGGCCCTGACGGGACACTTGGTGTTCTCGACGTTGCATACGAACGACACGTCCAGTTCGTTCATTCGTCTGGTGGATATCGGCCTGAAGCCGTTCCTGGTGGCCTCGGGTGTGCGCGCCATTCTGGCGCAACGGCTCTTGCGCACGATCTGTACCGCGTGCAAACAGCCGATGACGCCCGATCCCAAGGAGTTGGTTCGTCTGTGCCTTAAGGTCGAGTCGGAAGGGCTGCAGTTGTTCCACGGTGAAGGCTGCGAGAACTGCAATCACACGGGATTCCAGGGCCGCATCGGGGCCTACGAGCTGCTGCTGACGTCGGACACGATCCGCACGATGCTCATGCAGAGCGCGCCGGCCGATGCGTTGCGCATGCAGGCGCGCCGGGAAGGGATGATTTCGATGCGCGAGGATGCTTGGCAGAAAGCGCTCAACGGGATCACGACCATTGAAGAGGTGAACAAGCGTACGCGCGCGGATCCCGTGCTGCTTGCGGAAATCGCCGCGTGACGGAACCGCCCGTCGGACCTAGGCGGGATGCGAGATCGTTCGGTAAGGAGATTGGCCAATGGCGTATGAAATGGTAAGCCTGCTGCGGATGCTCATTGACCGCGACGGCTCGGACTTGCACCTGACCGTCGGTATCCCTCCGGTGGGCCGGGTGCACGGCCGACTGCATTTCTTCGGCGAGGCCCAGTTGGGGCCGGAGGACACCGAGCGGCTAATGAAGAGTATCGCCTCGGTGGACAATCAGCAGGAGCTGCAGGAAGTGGGCGGCGCGGACTTCGGATTCGCGTTCGAGGATGTCGCCCGATTCCGCGTGTCGATCTTCAAGCAGAAGGGCCACGTGGGATTGGTGCTCCGCCTGATTCCACGCAAGATCCTGACCTTCGAGGAGATCGGCCTGCCGAATTCGCTGAAGGAACTGCTGAGCCTGCCGCGCGGCATGATCCTGGTGACGGGCCCCACGGGCTCGGGCAAGTCGACCTCGCTGGCGACCATGATCGACTACATCAACCGGAACTTCGACCAGCACATCATCACCGTGGAAGACCCGATCGAGTACTTCCATGACCACAAGAAGAGTGTCATCATGCAGCGCGAGGTGGGGGTGGACGTGCCGACCTTCGCCGAGGCGCTGCGCCGGGCATTGCGCCAGGACCCCGACGTGATCCTGGTGGGCGAGATGCGCGACCTTGAAACCATCGAAGCGGCGGTGACGGCGGCCGAGACCGGTCACTTGGTCTTCGGTACGTTGCACACGACGGGCGCGGTCCGCACGATTGACCGTATCGTAGACGCGTTTCCGACCAATCAGCAAGAGCAGATCCGAACGCAGTTGGCGGGCAATCTCAAGGCGGTGATTTCGCAGGCGTTGATTCCGCGCAAGAGCGGTTTCGGCCGGGTGGCCGCGTTCGAGATCATGATCTCAACGCCGGCCATCCAGAATCTGATCCGCGAGAACAAGTCATTCCGTATCACGTCGGCGATCCAAACCGGCCACAAGTACGGCATGAACTTGTTGGATGAGCACCTCATGGCGTTGTATCGCCGGGGCGTGATCAAGTACGAAGAGGCGTTGGCCAAGGCACAGTCGCAAGACGAGTTCGAGCAGGCCGCGCGGATCGGCGGACAGGACGGCTCACCGCAGGCCGCGAACAAATAGGCCAACCCGATTGGACGGACCGGGCGAAGACAAGGCGAGACGATGGCCGTAGCACCGAAAAGGCAACTGGGCGATATCCTGGTCGAGCAAGGCGTGATCAGCCCGCTCGAACTGGATGAAGCGCTTCAGCGTCAACGGCTCACGGGCGACATGATGGGCCGTGTGCTGGTGTCTATGGGCCTGTGCGAGGAGCAGGATATCGTCGAGGCGCTCGGTCTGCAGGCGGGCATGGAGCGCGTGAATCTCGGCAAGTTCAAGGTGGCCGAGAAGGTGTTGCGCCGGGTGCCCCCGGACGTGGCGAAGTTCTACAACATCATCCCCGTGCGCGAAGAGGGTAGTACGCTGGTGGTGGCCATGGCGGACCCGCTGAACCTGAGCATCCTGGACGACCTGAGCCAGATTCTCGGGTGTCCCGTGAAGGGCGCTATCAGCAACCAAGAAGAAGTGACGGAGTCGCTCAAAAACAACTACACGTACGAAGCGGATTCGATCCACGAGACGTTGAGCGAGTTGGTCGAGCGGGTGGGTGACGCAGAACTGACCCTCGAGGAACTCGGCCAGCAGGAAGTTGTGGGCGACGTCGATAATCTGGTTCAGTTGGCTCAAGAGCCCGAGGTGATCAAGATCGTGAACCTGATCTTCCTCGAGGCCATCCAGAAGCGCGCGTCCGATATTCATTTCGAGGTGTATGAGGACGATTTCCGCGTCCGGATCCGCATCGACGGCGTGCTCCACGAGATTGTGAGTCCGCCCAAAGCGTTGGCGCTCGCCCTGACGTCGCGCGTGAAGATCATGTGCAACATGGACATCGGCGAACGCCGGTTGCCTCAAGACGCGCGTATCGAGCTGCGGATCGGCGACACGGACGTGGATATCCGTGTGTCGACGTTGCCGACGTTGTTCGGCGAGTGCGTCGTGATGCGTATCCTCGACCGGACGGCGGTGCGCATCGATCTGCGGCAATTGGGCTTTTCGCCGGGCGTGCTCAAGCAGATCGACGAGGTGATCCACCGGCCCAATGGTATCCTGTTGGTGACCGGCCCCACCGGCTCGGGCAAGACGACGACCCTCTACGGCTGCATCCAGGACCTCAACGAAGTCGATGTCAAGATCATCACCGTGGAGGACCCGGTCGAGCTGAAGATTGACCGGCTGGTTCAGGTGCAGGTCAAGGAGGAAGTGAACCTGACCTTCGCCGCGGCGCTCCGATCGATTCTGCGTCAGGACCCCGACATCGTCATGATCGGTGAGATCCGCGACCTCGAGACGGCGCAGATCGCCGTCGAGGCGTCGCTCACCGGCCACTTGGTGCTGAGTACGCTCCATACGAACAGCGCGCCCGAGACGATCACGCGCTTGCTCGACATGGATCTTGAGCCGTTCCTGATCACGGCGTCGCTCGAGGCCGTGCTGGCCCAGCGCCTGTTGCGGACGCTGTGCCGCCACTGCCGCGAGCGGTATTCGCCGGATGAGGAGGAGAAGAATGCGTTGGGCCTGCCGCCGAGCTGGCGGGCCAACAAGGATCTCGCCTTCTTCCGGCCGCGCGGATGCCCGGCCTGCGATTTCATCGGGTACATGGGCCGCACGGGCCTATTCGAGCTAATGCCGGTGGACGCCACGCTGTGCGATATGATCCTCAAGCGCCGCATGGCTTACGAACTGCGGGAGTACGCGCGCAAGAAGCTGGGCATGCGCACCTTGCGCGAGGAAGGCATTATCAAGTGCGTTCAGGGCATCACGAGCGCCGAAGAAGTGATCGCGCATACGGACAAGTACGAGAACTAAGGGAGGAGACCGGCCATGGCAAAGTTTGCCTATAAGGCGATGGATCGAAACGGCAAGCAGACCATCGGCATTATTGAGGCCGAATCTCAGGCATTGGCGATCAACGATATCCGCAGCCTGGGCCTGTTTCCGACCCAAGTGCGCGAGGCCCGCAAGAGCGACGAGCGGCGAGCCCGCAAGGCGAAGGGCGGTGCCGATGGGTTCTACATCGGGGGCGTCAAGCAGAAGCAGGTCGTGGTGATGACGCGCCAGATGTCGACGTTGATCGATGCCGGCTTGCCGCTGCTTCGCAGCCTGAACGTGCTGATCGCGCAGCTCAAACCGTGCAAAATGCGCGATATTCTGCGCGAGATTTCCGAGGATGTTCAGGCGGGCAGCACCTTTAGCGACGCCCTGGCCAAGCATCCCAAGGCCTTCGACCGGCTCTATGTGAATATGGTGCGCGCGGGCGAGGTGGGCGGCTTGCTCGAGGTGGTGCTCCAACGACTGGCCGTGTTCATGGAACGCCGCCAGGCCCTGAAGCGCCGCGTCAAGAGCGCCATGATCTATCCCATTGCCGTTATCGTCATTGCCAGCGGCATCGTGACATTCCTGCTGATTCGCGTCGTGCCCGTGTTCGCCGAGATCTTCGCCGAGTTCGACAAGGGGCTCCCGGCGCCGACCCAGTTTCTCGTGGATGCCGGCGATTTCATGGTCTACCGCTGGTGGCTGCTGTTGGTCATCGTCAACAGCATCATTATCACAGTCAAGCTCATGTCGAAAAGCCAACAGGTCAAACGCGTGTTCGACCGCATCGTGCTCAAGCTGCCCTTGTTCGGCGATCTCGTGGTGAAGGTCGGCGTGGCGCGGTTTGCCCGGACGCTGGGCACGCTGATCACATCCGGCGTGCCGATTCTGCAAGCGCTCAAGATCACGAAGGACACGATCTCGAACGAGGTGATCCAGAACGCCGTCCAGAAGGTTCACGACAGTATCAAAGAGGGCGATACCATGGCGGCGCCCTTGGACGAGGCGAAGGTGTTCCCGCAGATGGTGGTGAACATGATCGACGTCGGCGAGGAGACGGGCAGCCTCGATGCGATGTTGATGAAGGTGGCGGATATCTACGACGCCGAAGTCGAGGCGGCCGTGGACGCGATGCTGGCCCTGATGGAGCCGGCGATCATCGTCGTGCTGGGCGGTATCATCGGGTTTATCGTAGTGTCCTTGTATTTGCCGATTTTCACCCTGGGCGATGCCATCAGCGGCACCTAAGGTTTGGAAATATAGAGTATACTTAATCAGTGAGGCGTAGGTTGGTTAAAGGGTTTCAGCGCGGCGTAGGCCGTGTCTGTGTAGACGCTTGGAGGAGGGAGACGGATATGAGACGTAGAGTGGGTTTCACGCTGGTCGAGTTGCTTGTGGTGGTTGCCATTATCTCGATTCTGGCGGCCATCGTCGTGCCCAATGTCGCCGACTATATCGGCCAGGCCCGCGCGGCCCGGGCCTTATCGGAGATCAAGGGGGCGGAATTGGCGTTGACGAAGATGCTGGCCGACTCGGGCAAGAGCAGCTTCCGGCATTTCTTCGCAACCGAGTACATTTACGGAAAATGGGGCCAGGATATGGCCACGGAGTTCTACACGCTGCTCCGGGTCGGGAAGTCAGCGAGCGCCTATGCCGTGCCATTGGCGCCGGGCGTGAAAGAGAAGCTGTCGTCGTTTTACATGGATCTGGGAAAGGATCCATGGGGCCAGTTGTACAAGTTCATACCGAACACGTGGAGCGCGTCGCAGACCATCTACTCGAATCAGTTCCGGATTTACAAGGCGGACTTGGACGTGCCTCCGCTGCCTCAGCCCGACCAGTACACGTTGAACGATGGGTTAGATCCGCCGACGTACTGGGGCTATGCGCCGAATCCTCGCCTGCCGGTGTACATCTACTCGATGGGTGCAGACGGCATCTCGTCGCAAGTGATCTATCCGGGGGCACAAGGTGGCAACGCGTATGACTCCGACCGGTTGATGGATGTTAAGGAGATGGGCGGCGGCGACGACATCAACAACTGGGACAACACCCAGAGCTGGATGGAATTCTATTAGGCCGCGCGGCATGCCCACGGCCCCGGAGGCAAATGGGCGAGTGTTTGCGCGCACACGCAGATCGGCGGATGGGTTGAGCCTTGTCGAGCTCCTCGCCGTGCTCGTTATCATCGCCGTGATGGCGGCCGTGACGGCGCCGGCGTTCATGCGGATGTTTTCGTCGGACAAGACGGGCCGTGCGGCGCTCGAGTTGTATGCCATGCTTCGCGCGGCCAAGATCTATGCGTCGGCCAATGGCCTCGAGGCGGGCATCGCGTACATGACGGTGCCCGGGCTCGCGGGTCCGGAGATCCCGACCATCGATGACGAAGTGTTCGCCACGCGCCGCCGCTATCTGGACAAGTTCTTCCTGGTGCGGGCGTTGACGGATCCGGAGAAGGCCTCGGTTTCGAGCGAGCTGTCCAGCTATGGATTGCGTCCCGAGGACATTGCGAAGCTGTGGTATGTTCCCGTGATGAGCCGGCAAGGTGAAGTGACGGCCATGCAGGACGGGACGTGCGTGTTTCTGGATGTCCCGGGCCTGTACGACGAGCATGCCGGCGACAGCGAGTTTGGCCTGACGCGAATCCATGTGGGGCTGCTTTCGTGGGAAGACCCCGAGACGAAGCGCGGCCCCCATATTCTTCCCGGCATCGAGGAGTATCCCAATCTCGGGCCGGGCGAGACGACGCCGGCGAACCTGTTTCCGGCGCACGTGTTCAAGCCGTCCGGCACGATGCGGACGAATTCGACCCGTCAGCGATTCACGCTGCATGTCGGACATTGGGTGGACGCTGACGATGTGGATCGACTGCGGTTTCCCGAGTTGGATGAGCGTCGCCTGCGGGATTTGGCGCGGCAGTTGGCCATTCCGGATCTGCCGCAGGATTTCTATTCGACGTTGGCGAGTGAGTACTTGGGCGTCGATCTGCCGCCCGAGGAGGCCCGGCAGCTTCTCGTGCCGCTCGAGGTGATGGTTCCTCTCGAGTTGTACGCGGCGACGGGCCGGCTGAGGACAGCAAGTTGAGCGGGGCACGTATGGGCAAGCGCGGCTTCACGTTGTTGGAAGTGATCATCGCCATGCTCATTCTCGGCGTCGGGATCGTGGGCATTATGGAGCTGTTTCCCCGCTCGCTGTACCAGGTGCGGATCGCTACGGAACGCCAGCCGACGAGTGCGTGGGCCGATCGCGAGCTGGGCATTCTCCGGGCCTGGGGCTTGGCGTCGGGCGAAGATGAGGCGGCCGCCGGCAATCCGGCGTTGGCGTGGCCGGTGGATCTGTCGAGGGCCGTCCAGCACGCCATGGGCGAATCGTACGTGAACTACGTGATTCAGCCCATAGGAACGCCGGACTGGGTGCGGCCGTACATGAACGCGTGGAACCAACAGAAGGCGATCTACTATCTCTACCGGGTGACCATCGCGGTGCCGATGATTGACGGCCGGTACGAGAAGTTTGTGACGTATATGTCCAAGTACTGAGCGCGCGAGAGGATGTGACGTGACGCGTGAGGACGACATCAGGGCGCTGGAGCCGTCGCGGGGCGGGGCGCAGGGCCGCCATGGGTTCTCGTTGGTGGAACTCATCGTGGCGATTGCCATCGTCGTGACGATCATGAGCGGCTTGGTGTTGTTGTTCACGGGCAGCATGCGGGCCATCCGCCAGAGCCAGCAGGCCATGCAGGCCTTCGAGGTCGCTCGGAGCACCTTGAGCATCATCGAGCGCGACCTGAGCACGTGTTTCACGGCGCGAGACTACGGCGAGTACTACACCTTCTTCGGCATACCGCATGGCATGACTTTTGTCGGCGTCGTGGGCGACCGCGAGAAGTCGACCAACATCCATCTGTCGCGGATCACGTACGTGCTGCGCGAGTTCAACCTGGACGACCCCTACGGCCCGGTTGCCGGCGGGTCGACCTTCGAAACGACGGTGCCGGTGACGTTGGTGAGCATCAGCAATCCCGCGGAGCAACGGGTTCAGGACGTGGAAGCGCGCATCCTCACGCGGACGCTCTTGCGCTACGTCGAGCCGAACGTCACCGATCTCGATACCTTTCCCTTCCCATTTCCCGACAGCGATCCGGACTGGCTCGAGTCGCCTCCCGGCGAAGCAGGCTCGCCCATGTATGCCGTGTGGAAAGAGATGCGCGATACGGTCGTGCGGGGCGGCCAAGACCTGACGGATGTGGCCGCGATGGATGCGACGGGCGCGCAGACGGCGACCCTGTTTGCGGAACTGCTCAAGGCGAAGAAGCGCGAGCTGTGGATCCGTATGTTGGCCGGGGAAGCGGGGCTTCCCGATGCGTGGGCCTACATCGGCCACGATCCCGCGGACTATGTCCTGGCAGAGGACATCGTCTGGCAGGTGCTCCTGAACGAGGAATGGTCGTTGCCCTACCTGATCCGAGTCGAGTACGCGGAGGATCCGGGGAAATCCCATTTCGCCTACAACGATTTTCGGCTCCTCGAGGAGTCCAATCACTGGGGCCATCATGATTTGATCGATAACAACGGCAACGGCGAGATGGACGAAGTGACCGGCGGGCCGGACGGTTTCGGCGAGCGCCGGCTCTACGGCTTCATCAACTTCCAGTACGGCCGGACGGGGCGCATGCGGAGAGACGCTCGGCTGGCGGAGCTGATTTCCGAACTCGCCGAGGTCCGCGACGACGCGACGCGTGAGCAGCTCGAGCAGGCGATTCAAGACCGGTACCGGAATGTCGCCGGCGATGACTACTTGATGGTGAGTCAGATCGAGCCGTTCTTCAACACGGAGCGGAATCTGACGGCCTCGGCCAGTTTGGGAAGCGAGTCCGTCGAGGCCGACATGCCCACGTTTTGGGAGGCCCAAGAAGGCGCGACGGCCCTCGGCAATCTGTTGGACCCGAGGCTTCCCGAGTTGGTGCAGGTGGAGATGCGGATTATGATGCCGAGTCCCTACCCGGGAGCGCCGGACTTCAGCCGGCTGTTCTCGTTGCAGATCGATGTGCCGTCCGGTTTTGTCCGTTCGGCGGCACAGGACTTGACGCCGGCGTTGTAGGTGGATGATGGATGGACGGGCGCCGCGGGCCACGCGTGGACGCGGCGAGGCAGGAGTAAGCGAGGTAGGTTCCATGCAGGCGATGCGGGAGAAACGAGGTGCCGCACTAGTCCTTGCGATCCTCATATTGACCGTGCTGCTGTTGGTAGCGCTCTCGTTCTTCACCGCGGCCCGGCTCGAGGTGCACACGTCGACCAATGTGGTCAACGGCCTCCGCGCCGGCCTCCTGGCCGACGCCGGCACGGCCATGGCCATGGCCTTCTTGAACTACGACTTCGTGATCCATTCGCTCTACACGTCGACCGACCACGCCTGGAAGACGTATTTCAACGGCGCTTGGGCCGCCGGAAAGTCGTGGATGTGGGTGGACGGTGTTCCGCTGACGTTTGGCGGCGTGCCCGAGATCAATCTTGACATCACCCCGAACATCGGCGATTGGTTCTATGTGCCGCGGATCCAAGGCGGCAATCCGGTCGAGGATCCGGCCCATTTCGACGCCGGCAACAATCCCTTCGTCGTCACCGCCGGCTATGCGCCGTCGCCCCTGGGTAATCCGGCGTTCTTGGGCCTTCCGGTGAGCACCGAACGTCTTTGGCCCGCGCAGCAGATCGGCCTGTTCGCCGATGTCGACAATGACGGCGACGGCGAAAAGGACTCGACCTGGTTACCTGTCGGCGCCGACGAGTTCTTTGTTCACGATGGCATCGATAACGACCTTGACAGCCTCATCGATGAAGGCGCCGGCCCGGATGAAATCGACAATGATGGCGACGGCTTCGCAGATGAGCCGGATGAACTGGTGGGCTTCAACGGCCTTGATGATGACGGCGATGGCTTTGTGGACGAAGCGAACGAGTTGTCCGAGCCGTGCGTCTTCGTCTACTGGGGCGGCGACGACGGGCGTGACAACGACGGCAACGGCTATGTGGATGAGACGTTCGGCGGGCCGGGCAACCTGGGCGAACAGCGGATCTACCTGACCGCCCCCATCGCGAGCCCGCACGGACCCGCAGGCCATCCGGCCCATCTGCCCAGCTATCCCGACAATCCGTCGGGCTATCTCGACGCGTTTCCGGTAGCCCGCTACGCGCAGGTGTACTGGGTGGAGCCATGGCCGGGCAGCCCCACGGTCGATGTCCTCGATAACGACTGGAACCTCCTTGTCAACGACCATCAGGAGTACTTCCCCTTCGCCCACGGTTCGCCGCTGTGGAATCGCGCTTCCATTAGCGAGGAACTGAAGAAGAAGGGCTATGATGAAGACGACGCGGACCGGCTCTCGAGGTTTTACGGCGATTGGCGGCACCTCTCGGCCACGGCGCACGGAATCGCGCCGTGGTACTTGCAGTCGATGGACCAGATCAACACGATCTACGGCGTATACAGCACCGGCGAACCGGTCTGTGAACTCGTAGGCCGCGTGGCGATCCTGATCAACGATGAATCGAGCAAGGTCAACCTCAATGTTGCGGGCGGGCACACCGCCAATTGGTTCCCTGATGATGCCGGTAACCCCCGGCCCGATATCCAGCGCACGATGAACGAGGCCCTCGGCCCCTGGGAATACGAAACGCGCGTGTTGCCCCAAATCGGCTACGAGACGGCCGGCTACTTGTGGGAGCTGCTCATGGGCGCCCCCGAAGGCCGAGGCCTCAGTCCGGGCGGTAGCAACGGCGAGGTCACGCCGGATATCGAGAATATCACTGGGGCCTTCGGCGGGTCCTCGCTGGTATGGGACTACTCGATGCCGGGCTACGGCCGCGTGGACGATAACGCCAATCTCCTCTGGTTGGCCCTCGACGGCATCGACAACGACGGCGACGGCCTTACGGACGAAGGGTTCTACGTGCCGCCCGCGCCGGATCCCGACGACTACAGCGACGGACTGAGCAGCCCGGAGTATCAACGGGATGCATGGTTCCACGATGCGTACGCGGCGCAGTTGGGCGTATTCGAGGGGCTGGATGAGCCGCAGGAACGGCGCCTCTACCGGTCGCACCGCAATCGAGTCGCGGAGGCGGACGGCATCGACAACGACAATATCCCGGCCCGGGCCTCGGACTACGTCAGCGTGGTGGATGAGGTGGGCGAACTGGGCGACCGCGTGCTGAGCACCATCGAGCAGGTGAAACCGGTGTTCGGGGTGAGCTGGGATTGGCACGAGGGCGCGCGTCACCCCGCATCGAACTACGAACGCATTCGCCGGCTGATCACGCTGCACTCGACCGATGTGAACACCACCTTCGAGCACATCGAAACCGGCACCGCGCCCGAGGTGAGCGATCTCAAACTCGATCTCCGGTTTGCGCGCGCCTACAGTCAGTCCTTCGACGACAGCATTGATGTGCCGGGCGAGATCGCCGACGTCGCCGACATGCTCAAACGCGACTGGTCGCGGCACTTCCAGCCTATGCGCTTCTACCGCCACGCCTTGCTGGATTACGACACCTGGGTGGCCGCAAACAGCCCGGCCGGCGTCGATCCCATTTGGCGGGACGGCCTATTCGCGGCCGGCCTGCGCCAGGAAGACACCACCGTCCTCGGAACCCCCTGGGATTACGACGCGGCCAACCGGCGCGGCGAGATTCACATGGTGGCCGACAACGAATTGCGCGCGTACAAGCTGTCCGCCACCCTCCAGGACGACGGCGACGCCGACCACACGCGCACCCTGGTCCGCAGTATGGTCGACGATGACTGGTGGCAGTTCTTCACCCTCGAGAACCCCGCAAGCGCCGAGCCGTTCCGCCGCATCGAATACGCCATGGGCGGCATCGAGAGCATCCGCATCAACGAAGTCATGGTCCGGCCCGTCCGCCGGGTCGAGGCCGAAATGTTGACTCCCAAGTCGCCCATGGTCGGGGTCCTGAGCGAACTCGAACGCTTCCTGCCCATGTTCGATCCCCACCGGTACGACATGTACCAATCGCCGCCTGCATTCCGAGGATTCGCCTGCAACTTCACGTTCCCGGGTGATCATCCCAATGAAGATGTGGCCGGCGGTACGTATGGTTTTCGCTTGTCGTTCGACATGACCCAGTCGTTCCGTTCGCCCTCGGGCGAGGATCCTGTGGACTATGCGCAGGCCTATTGGTACTTGCCGTGGGAATTCGCGGCGACGACGCTGGTCAATCCCACCGCCCCGAAGCTGGGCGCCGGCACATCCATCCGCCAGTCCGTGCCTTTCCGCATGAGCACCGAGGATGGCTTCCCGAACGTGGTTCAGTTCCGGTTCGGGCCGAGCACGGGCCTGCCGCCCGGGCGCTACTACCTGTTGCTCAATACCGCAACGGACTACCGAGACGCTACCGTCTATGCGTGGGACACGTTGGCCCAACCGCTTGCCGATCCCTACCGGACGGAGATGGTCCAGTACTTGGTCAAGTACGGCTATGCCGACGAGACGTATGTGGACGGCGTCGATGATCCACGGCAATTCTCCATCCTGAGGGACATCAACGACGGCCTCGCGTTCGAGGATCCGCCGGGCGTTCCCATGCCGAATCCCGATCTCTATGTGTCGGACAGCGGCTGGCAAACGGACGCCCGGGTGGGTTACTGGGATATGGAGAACCCCGTCGTCCGGACCGCGCCCGATGATGATGGGAATGAGAGCGGTTGGCTCTGGCTTCCGTCGAGTTCCACCGATGCCGACGCGGGTCTCGACCCGAGAGAGCATGTGGGCTACAACGAGGATTACGCCCACACCGTCCGGATCCCGGGCTACGACGAGATGGATATCAGTGGAAAGCAGCTCTATCTCTATGTGGCGATCCGGATCAATCCGAACCTCGACGAGGACGCGTACGATGGGGCCGCTCCGTCGCACGAAATCGCCTTTGACTTCTTCGACTTCAGCCAGGAGCCGGATCACGAGTGGGTCGAGCTCGTCAACATCGCCCAGTGGGATCCCAATGTGCCGGCCGAGGACCAGGCCATCGACCTCAGCGACTGGGTGCTCGAGGTGGGTCCACCCGTTCAGGCATCGCCGAAGTATAAGATCCCGACGGACACCCGGATTGCGCCCGGCGGATCGATCCTGCTGACCTTCAACAAGTTCGATTACGGCGCTGACTATGTTGGCGTGCCCCATTTCATGAAGAACGGTATCGGTATGGCCACCCACGCCGCTGATCCTTCCGGCAGCGGGGACATCGTCACGCCGCCGCCGCCCACGGACCCGGCCTTCAATGATCGCTCGTTCTGGGTCACCGTGCCGCCGACCATGCTCGAGGATTTCATTGATGAGACGGATCCCAATGTTCGCCCCAACGACCCGGATCCCGCGATTCCGATATGGACGGTCGTGCCGCCGCACGAGGAGTACTGCGGCGCCCACGCCTTCGATGACCGCGGCGACACGGATCCCTTGACTTGGGACGAGGTCGGGGCCAGCGTTTTCACGCCCGTGTACCGGCCTCCGCGCGGACCGATTCCGGAGGATTTCACAGGCGATTTCCGCGATTGGAACGGCGACGGATACCGGGATGCCCGCAACGAGGATGACGATGTGACCTCGGCGCCCGAGTCCTACACGGGGGAAAATTTGCCCGACGAAGCCTTCGACCGTATTGTCGAACTCGAGGAAACGGGCCTGGACAGCGTCGACAACTTGGATGACATGACCAAGATCATTCTGGGCGGCGGCTTCCTGCCGAACTACCCCGAGCACGACGGCATCGATAACGATAACGACAACCTTACCCTCTCGACAGATAGCATCAACAATGATGGCGATTTCTTTGACAGCGGAATCCCAGGCCAGTACGATTCCGGCACGGATCTCCCCGTTGTGGACGAATCCGATGAGGGCATAGATGAGGGCCGGTGGCAGAATGGCCGGTTCTTCGATCCGCCGGGTTCCTTCAAGCAACAGACGAATACGTCGAGTCAGCTTCCGTTGTCCTTCGATCTCGATCCGACCGATGCCAATCCCGCCAAAGACATCGGTTTCGTTTCGGAATACACCGGGGAAAAGCGAGATCTCGATGGCTACTTGGTGAGTCCGGCGGCGCCGATGTGGCGCGAGTTCGTCGAGCGGCGGTGGTTCCCGGGAGACTGTGTATTCATCTCGCTATACGAGCCACTCGATCCGGCCTTCCGCGAACGGGAAGCGGGCTATACGGGGTCCCCCGCAGGAATCGGCGAGCGTCGGCGCGGCGCCGCTAACCTGATGCCGGTGGATCGGGTGACGTATACCGAGCGCGACGTGGTCAATCGGGCTATCGATGATCGGCTGTCGCTCGTCTACGACACCGATGGTGACGGTGATGTTGACGCCGCCGACGGCTATGCGCGGAATCCGCTGAACGCGTGGTTCCCGACGATGTGGCCTGAGAACACGATGGGCATCGATTTCTATCGATCGCTCGAACGCAAGCATCCGTTGTACAGCGGCGACCGGTTCGGCACGACGAACCGGTGGCAGGCGACGGATGGCAACTACGACGACTGGGAGCACTCGCTGTCTTTCTGGCATACGGTGGAGGAGCTTGCCGGCATAAGTTCGAAGTCCTCGCTCGATGTGCTCGAGTTCGCCCACACGATGATCGGTTCGCCGTTGCGCATGAACTACGGCCAGCGGCGGATCGAGGCGGCGAGTGCGTATTTCGAGGGCGATCTCACCGATGGCGAACGGGCCGGGCTGTGGCGTTTCAGCGGGGGCGCGAACCGTTACCTCGGGTCGATTCGGAACCGGCCGTACCATTCGCCGGCCGATGTGCGCGCGGTGCCGCACCTCGTCCTGCGCCTCAACCTGGATCCGATGGGATACGACTTCGACGATGATACGGGAGAGTGTTCCCGCCCCTTCGGCTGGTTCGAGTTCGGCCACCCCGGCTACGGCCTCGAAACGGATGGCAATCGCACCGAGTTCGAGTTCGTCGAGGAGGTGCTGTTGGGCGAGCGGCTCTCGGGCCAACTGCTTACCCAGATGGTCTATTCCGGGGGCGCGCGCGATGACCGGCTCATGCCCACCGGCTCACCGGTGGATGTGGCCGCCCTGGCGGGCAGTGGCGTGTGCAGCGACTCCGTCGAGTTGGCATTGGGTGAGGCGGATGTCTTTCTGTTCTACGGAGGCCTATGGCTGCCGGAGGACCGCGTCGATATCGGTACCACGCTGTATGGCGGTCAATACCTGAACCCGGCGCCCCAGGCCTACGTGCCTGTGTACCTGTTCTCGTTCGACTTTGTGCCCACCTTGCCCGACGAGATTGCCGGACGCGAGCAGCGAATCGAGGACACCGCCCTGTTCCACGGATCCGCGCTGTTCGGGTCGTTGATGAACCCCGGCTTCGGCATGGACCTCGACCTGCACGAACTCATCGAGCGCTGGGCGCCGGCGACCGGTGCGCCGGATCTCCGGCGTGTGGCGTACGTTGCCGGGCACTATCCCGGATTCCTGGGCGCGAACGCCCTGAATGTCGACGACCCCGACGCGTCGCCCATGGCCTTCTTCGTGTGGGATGCCGACGTCGGCCTCGAAAACGGCCAGTACGACGTCTACGTGGCCCTCGCGGATCCCATGCTCGACCGGCTCCGGGCCATGTACGCCCGCGAGGTGGCCCTGTGCAGGAAGGCCATCTTAGACGGTAAGACTCCGAGCGGCCTGGTCCTGACGGATGACAATCCGGACGATGGGGTCTATGAGGGTCTTCTGACGGAGTTCGGGGTGAATTTCCTCGACCAACTGCCCAGCGGCAATCCCGTGGTCCGCGGCCGGTTCTTCACCGATCCCAAGTACACGCAACGGCCCGAGCTCATCAACGAAGGTTTCATCCAGTCGGATGTCCGGCTCGAGGCCGGGGCCGGCGCCAACGGCATTGTCAAGTATCCGTTCCCCGTCACGGTGAAGAACAACTACCTCGCGTTGCGCGTCCGGAACTGGAGCGATTTCACGGAGATAAGTCCTTTCTCCCGGATCATCCTCACGCCGAGGCAAGATACCCCCGGCCGTATCAACCTCAACACAACCGAGACGCGGAAGGTTGAGATAGACCCCGGCAACAGCCAGTTCTTCAACCCGTTGATGGGTCTGCCGGGCATCCTGGCCGAGTACGACCCGGATGCGCGCACGGTCTTGAAGCGGACAGACCCGGATCCGACGGTCCCCGTGACGGGCGTACGGCCCATTGTGATACCCACCGATGACATCGCGTTGCCCGCCGGGCCGAACTTCGCGAGTCCGAACACGGTGACGGGCCGGCTGTACCACCGTGCGCAGGCAATCGTGGACATGCGGCCCGAATGGCCCGACGGCCGATACTACCGAAGCCCCTCGGACCTCTTGGGTTACGTCAACTACAGCATGGCCAGAAGCGGATTCGATGCCTGGGGAAGATTCTTGGAGTCGAACGAGCACTCGATCGCCGAGATCGTCCGCTTTGGCCCGGGCGGTTATCCCGAGTACGCCGCGTATCCGTGGTGGCGTGATCCCATACCGCAACCGTCGGAATGGGAGCGGATAGGTCAAGAACTGGGCGAGCGACTCGGGTTGACGGGAATGGATCTAAACTCGTATGTCTCGGACTTCCTCAGTGAGATGCAGGCCGTTTTCCTGAACGGTGACTTCCCGGAGCCTGGCGAGACCAGGATGGTGCGTCCGTTGCTGCCGGATGTCCTGCTCGAAACCTATCCGTATCCCATGAACAATCCCGGCGAGTTCGCGCGGTGGCGGTTCAATGAGGACACGTTCCGCTATTCGAGGCTGCTGAACCTCGTCACCGTTCGTTCGGATGTGTTCGAGATCATCGTGACCGCCCAAGCCGGCTACGGAGCGGACATGGTTACCATCAGTGTCGACGGATCATTGACCTACAAGCCGGACGGGAAGATCAACTACCGGAACGCGCAGGAGTTCATCGTCACGGGCGAGAAGAAGACCCGGATCGTCTACCACCGTTAGCCCGGTGACCTGTGGCTTCCTTGCGCTTCATGGACCCAATGGACGGGATGGATGTCACAGCCCATCGGAAGACGCTGGGGACGGCTTTCCCGTAATGGGGGTGCCCAAGGCCCGCCCAGTCCATGTGGTTGGCGCGCTGGCCCGCCTTGATTTTCCTGGAAGTCGGGTGTTTATTAGAATACGTACACAATCTCCGACCAAAGTCAAGAGTTCAGGTATAATGTAAATGCTCGCTGATTGGTTTGGCTTTATAGAATGCGCTAGGTTACGCTCGCTAGGAGGACAGGTTTGAGCACGGCGTGTCCGTGTTGGGGAAACACGACGCCGGCAGGGAAAGGAGTGCGACGGATGAGGGAGAATCGGCGAGCCCTGTTGGGGACTGTGATGGCGCTGTTGGCGCTGATGCCGGTGGCGTGGTGTGCCGATGTGGTGGTGTGCCAGGGCACCTCGTGCGAGGGCTACGAGTCGGCGGAGACGGTGGCGACGATAGACGAGGCGCTGGCGCAGTTTCGGGCGACGGGCTCGAACGTGACCCGGCTCTACCTGACCCCCGGCACGTATTCATGCAACCTCGAGTTCACGGAAGCCGATGGGGCTCTCGAGATCATCGGTTTAGGTGAGGCCTCCGGCAACACTGCCCCGGCCGAGACCGTGGTGCTCGATGCGGCGAACGGGGCGGCGCCCGTGGTGTGGTTCCAGAACGTGTCGAGATCGGTCACGCTGGAAAACCTGACGATTACCGGCGGCGCGGTGGGCGTGCGTACGACGGGAACGGTCTCGAACGTCGTCCTGGACCGCTGCTATATCGTTCGGAACGCCACGCACGGGGTCTTCTGCGAGGGGAGTGTTCCGGCGGGCCTGGCGCTGGTGAACTGCAGTATCCACGCGAACGGCTTGGACGGTGTGCGCATCGAGACGCAGGGCGCGGCCTCGGCCGACGAGGGCGTCAACATCCTCCAGTGCACGATTCTGGATAATGTCGGCAGCGGCGTGTATGTGAAACAGCACGGCGCGGCGCTGGTGCGAAATACGCTGGTGTACAGGAATGGCGGTATCACCGAGTGGGGTCGTCGGGAGGAGTTCCTGGTAGGGGCGTATCAGGACGATCCGGCCCGGCTGAATCCGATGACCGATTCGGAATGGCAATCCGGCCCGCCGCTGGGCAAAGGCGGCCTGACCAATCCCCACCCGGATCCCACCGCGGCGAAAACGAGCGACGCGGACCCGCCGGTGATCTACGGTGTGGATCTCGCCAATGACGGCGACTACAGCACGACGGTGCCCGCCGAGGTGTTCAATACGATGTCGCCGGCGGGGCCGGTGCCGACGAATACGCCGGGCGGCGCGGTATCGACCATTGTCGTTCCTCCCTATTCTCCGGGACACAAGTGGCATCGCGAGCAGTTGTATGTTGGCGCGCTGGGCGTCCGGCTCGACATCACTCATCCCTGTCCTCGGGCGTTGACCGTTGCGCTGGTGGCGCCGGACGGCACGCGGGCCGTGCTCTTGTCGAATGTGGGTGGCTGCAGCGACTCGGCGACGTACGGCATGCAGGATGTCCTTATCCGCGACGATGCTAGCCTCTCGTCGATAGACGTGGCCAGTCTCATCAATGTCACGGTTACGCCTGTCGATACCTTACGTGTCTTCGATGCGCTGCCGGCGGCGGGGGAGTGGCGTCTCGAGATCACGGATGCGGGAAGTGCGCCGAAGTATGAGCTGGTGACGGACCCGGCGACCGACATCGATGCGGTTCTCGACACGCGGACGGGTTCGCAATGGCAGGTGGGTGTGCCCCTGGGCGGCGGCGGCCAGTATCACGGCTCTCCGGATCCCGCCGAGACCTCGACGGGCGAGGCGGGCAATGTGCTGGGCGTGAAGCTGGGCCCGGGCCAGCCCGGCGGCGACTATACGCCGAATATCGATGGAGTGTACTCGCTGAGCAATCCCTGCGAGATCGTGACGGCTACGGGCGAAGCCGCCGTGATCCGCGGCATGGATGTGGCGGAATCCTCGATCGTAATTCCTAATACCAATGAGGAAGCCCGCACGGTTATTGGCGACCTGAACGTGATTCTGAACGTGACGTATCCCTGCCTGCAGAGCCTGTCGGCGGTCTTGCGCCATGACCTCACCGGCGCCACGGTCCGGTTGTTTGACGCCGGCAACGGCGCCGAAGGCTCGGGCCTGCACAATACGCTGTTCGACGATGACACGGCGAGCCTGTTGGCCGCGGGCACGGCGCCGTATCAGGCCGTGTTCCGGCCGGCAGAGCCGCTGGCCTTGTTTGATGGCGAGTCGCTTGCCGGCACCTGGACGCTCGAGCTGAACAACGCCTTGGGGACGTGCGAGCGCACGATCTTGCTGGCGGACGAGGTCAATCCGGGCGTCGCGTTCGGCGAGTGGCCGGGCTCGGAGTGGGCCTACGGCGCGCCGCAAGGCCTGGGAGGTCCGGATGGGAATCCCGATCCGCCGGACCAGACCGAACGCGGGGCGGTGCTGGGTGTGAACCTTGCGGGGAACTATCAACCGAACCTCGACGGCCATGCGGCGTATCCGCCCCCCCTGGCCCACACGGCCCAGAAGAAGGTGTATTGGAGCACCGAAATACCCGGCGCCGTGGTGTCGCCGGACACGCGCCGCTCGACGCTTGTGGTACCGGAGGATATCGTGGTGGGCGACGTCAACGTGGTGGTGGATATTGCGTATCCCCACACGGAGGATCTCACCCTTACCCTGGTGCATGAAGGTCGCTCGGTTCAGTTGACGAGCGGCGTCCCGGGCAACGGCGGTGTCGGCTTCTCGAACACGGTGTTCGACGACGAGGCGACCCAACCCATCGATGCGGCCGTCGCGGGCGCGACGAATTTCTCGGACGCCTACCGGCCGATTCAGGTGAACGTTCCGCTGGCCGTCTTTGATGGTATGCCGGCGAACAGCCCGTGGGACCTGCGCGTGACGACGTTGGGCGCCACCACGCTGCTGGATGAGCAGTTCGTCAGTGCGGCGCCGCAGGATCCCTGGACGGGCTATCCAAGCGCGTGGACGGTGGAGAGCGGCTACTACCAGAATGTCGAGCCGTTGTCCGCGCCCTTTGTTTCCATCTGTAACAAGGCCGGTTCGGAACTGTGGCGCGACTACCGGGTGCGTGCGTTCATCCGGATTGACGACTGGAGCACCGCGCCCCCTGGCGATAACGAAGTGGGTATTGCGTTCCGGTGCCAGTCCGAGCAGAACTGTTATCGGATCGGACTGTTCGACAAGTCCCCGTTCCAGGTGATGCTGGGGCTACGCAAGGTGGTCGGCGGCGTGGCCGAGACCATCGGCACGCCGGTGCCTATCCTGACCACCGGCAACGTGCCCGTGTTTCTGCCGCTCGATTTCACGATCACCGATGGAAAGGTCACCGTATCTCCGATCACGGTCACGGTCGACCTGGGCCCGTTGCCGGTCATCTCGCTTGGTACATTACCGGCGGATTTGACGTTCCCGACGGGGAGTGTCGGCGTGTATGCGCGGAATGTGACAGGGTATTTCGACTATGTGATGGTGGATCGTCTCGATCCGGGCGAGAGCGCGCTGAACGCGTGGGGCCTTCAGATCGAGCCGGTGCATTTCGCCACGATGGAAAACCCTGTCAACCTGGCGGACGTGACCGTTGCCGATCCACTGACGCTCGAGTTTGACCGCTGGCTGAATACGGACGCGATGGCGTTGATCCAGTACTCGAGGGACGGGGGCGCGTCGTGGCAGCGCCTGTGGTGGAATCAGAGCCCGTTGGATACGCGGGTGTGGGATCCGGTGCTCGATAGCGTGTGGACGCCGGTCGAGATCGACCTGAGTTCGGTGGCGGCCGGCGCCGAGGCCTTCTTGGTGCGTTGGGGCTACCACGCGGGCGAGGTACCTTACTCGGGCTGGAACATCGACGCTGCCCGGGTGCTGGCGCCCGGCAAGGGCACGCTGAACGCCTGGAAACTCCAGGTCGAGCCGGTGTACTACGCGACGACGCCCGCCTTGAATTTCGCCAACGCGGACCAGGTCGAGCTCCAGTTCGCCCGATGGCTCAACACGGATTCGATGGCGACGATCGAGTGCTCAACCGACGGCGTGGTCTGGAACCGGCTCTGGTGGAACCGGAACAACGCGGATCCGCTGGTGTGGGACGCGGTGCCGCCCGAGAACGCGTGGACGGATGTGACGATTCCGCTGACGCCGTACGCGGCGGGCCAAGCGTTGTTCTACGTGCGTTGGGGTTACCATCCCGGCGTCGAGCCGTACTCGGGATGGAACATCCACAACGTCCGCTTCCTGGTGTCGACCGTGGGCGAGTTGATCGACTGGGATCTGCAAATCGAGCCGGTGTATTACCTGACGACGGATGCCATGGACTTCTCCGATTCGGCATCCGCGACGTCGGTGGACGTGAGCTTCTGGCGTTGGCTCAACACGGGCGCGGACTCGCTGGCCACGGTCGACTGCTCGAGCGATGGCGGCGGCACGTGGAACCGGCTGTGGACGAATGCGGCGCAGGCCGTGTTGGATGCCAGTTGGATGCTGCAGACGTTGGACGTCTCGAGCTTCGCCAAGGGCGTATCGGATTTCCGCGTCCGGTGGGGCTACCACCCCGGAACGATACCGTATTCCGGCTGGAACTTGGATGACGTCACCGTGGCCGCGGCGGCCATGGCCGAAGGCGGCGGGCTGGTGGCGGAAGACGCCGATGCCGGCGCGCCGCACCAGGCGTCGTATACCTGCTCGTTCGGACACACCAACAACCGGATCAACTTCGCGGATGGCAATGCCCGCGACATGGATCCGCTCGTGTTGCCGAGCGTGGAATGGGGCAAACTCAAGATACTGAGCCCGATGCAGAACGCCGGCAACGCGTCCTATGAATTGACCCCGTACACGGGATGGGATTTCGAGTCCCAAGCGCGGAGTGGGGAGCCGGATATCGGCGCCGACGAGATCGCCGGTGGGGCCACGCTCTCATGGTATTCGTGCGTGGTGGATCCGCCGATCATCGGTGCGGTGCCGGCCAACACGATTCAGGTGGTGCTCGGCCTGCAAGGCCTTGCGAACCAGGTGACCAACGTGTTCATTTGCCCGCAGGGCGAGAATCCCAAAGACCCGAACCTGGGATTCGTAGCCACGCCGGATCGGTTCATCCGGCTGACGAAGACCGCAGGATACGGGCAGATCTGGGAAGGGACGAATGCCGACCCGATCCAGACAGTGTTGTCTCCGGCGGGCAAGGAAGTGCCTGACGCGGGCGACGCGGTGGCCGATGGACATGGCTTCGTGTGCGTGTTGACGACGGAGGGGTTCATCGAGCCCTCGGGCAGTGCCGTGGCGGGCCGGCATGTCCTCATCGACACGATCTTTCCGGTGATGCAGTTCGAGACGGCGCCGCCGTGGACGGCGAGCCAGTTCCTGGTGACGTCCAACGACGGGTGGACACCGAGCATGGCCATTGGCGACGTGGGACACCCCGGATTCCCCGCCATCGGCACCGAGCTGCGGAACGGCTTGGCGGTGCCGTATGATGACGGCCAGATTGTCTTGGCGACCGGTGGTGCGGCGGCCGGATCGCGGCTGTTCTTCAATCCGGGATCGATCTCGAACAACCATGGGCCCTTGCCGCTGGACATTGTGGTCCGTGCGCAGTTTGTGGATCCTCCGGTGGTGGATGCCGGTGGAAGCGAGTTACTGGGCGCCGACTTCTCGGCGGCTTCGCCGGGGGCGCCGGTGCGCCGCGTTCCCGCTGGATTCGATGCGCCAGCCGTCGATAACGGGGCGCCCGAGGATGTCCTGTTGAATCCGGGCAAGCCCGCGCGTTGGGTGCCGGTAGCCAGTGCGGATCCCGTGGCGGGAGTGGGCCTCTGGGCTCAGGCGACCTATGCCGTGTCGGGGACGGCGCCCAACAACGACGGGCTGACGGTGCAGTGGCGGTTCTTCGACCGGGACCCGGCCGATCCGTCTGCGGTAGCGGGTTTGCCGTATGGGCTGGTGGCCGGCAACGGCAACCAGTATCACGTGGCCACGCAGTTCGCGGCGATGGACCGCGCGGGCAACAGCCTGGAAGGGCCATTGTATGACCCCGTGCATTTCTGGTGGCTGACGGACACCGGCGTTCGGTTGTCGCCGGATTTCCGCGGGGACAGTGTGACGCTGAACATGCTTTCGTTCACGTGGGTTCAGGAACCGGCGGCGCATCCCGGCGCGGTAGGACAGCCCAATCCGCTGTTCAGCTACCGGTTGTGGGCGAGCGCGGACGCCGGTAAGGATGCCAACGGCTACGATGGACCCTATGAGGATATCACGGGCTGGAGCGGCTGGACGACGGATACGAGCACACCGGTCAACTACTTCCGCACCGTGGGAAGCGCACTGGTGGGCCGGTATGTCATCTTCGCGGCGATCGGCGCGGATGAGGCCGGCAATGTGATGCCGTGGCCGGCGGAACTTGCCTATAACAGTGGCAAGATCACCGGTGCCGTGGGCGATGGTGGACCGAGTTGGCAACGGTTCTTTGTGGAGGGCTTCACGGCGTCGGAGGTCTTGGATACGATCCTCACGCCGGCGCTCTGGCACGAGGCGGTGAAGGACGGAGTGGACGGCGTCTACAAGGCGGGCGTGGACGGGCGTTTCCTGGGCGATGCCGCCCTTGTGCCGCTGCCGTTGGTGAATTCGGGGCAGGCCCTGGTGTTCAGGGTGGGATTGCGCTATACGCCACCGGCCAATCTGCCGAACCTTCCGGCGAGCCAAGTCTGTTTCCGGTGGACTTTCTATGCACCGGATCTGCTCGCGTGTGCCGACCGGCCGGTGGAGTTCCCGGACTCCGGGTGTGTCTGTCTTCCCCTGCCCGATGGTGAGCCGGGATCGGTGTGGCTGCCGTTCCCCGAGAACCTCCGGCTGTCGCGGCAGGTTGAATGCACCTTCACGGCGTATGCGTGCCACGACGACTACGATGCGGATCACTGCGAGAACCCCGGACCGCTGACGGACCCGACGCCGGCCACGTTCTCATTTGTCCTGACGCCTTCCGTGTCCGGATACATCGCGCCGAAGGACAGCGCCGATCATCAACCGGTCCTGATTCATAGCAACGAAGACGAGTAGGGACCGCTGCGGCGGTCTGGGTAGGCTTCCGTGGGACAGGCCCGGCGCAGCGAGAATGCGCCGGGCGGTTCTGCGGTGTGCTTGACGGGTGGAGAGGGAGTAACCCGATGTCGGGCCTGACGCCGAGGCCCCCGTTGCTGGCGCCGGGTGGGACTTGCTCTACGGTGGCGAATGGTGTCTAATGGAGTGTGGCGGGCGCGTGTTTGGCGCGCGCCGCGTGGATGGGTCTGACGCGGAGGCGATGTTGGGGAGATCGCGCGGAATGAGGCCGGGTGGCGGGATAGGATTGGCATGTGCGTTCGTGGCGGGCATGGCCGTGGTGTTTTGGGGATGCGGCGAGGGCGGAGGCGGGTCTACGCCTGCCCAGCTCATTGTCACGAGTGCCCCGGTCGGCGATGCCGAGGTGATCGTGGACGGGATCGCGTATGGCCAAGCGCCGGTCACGGTCTCGGATGTGGGGCCGGGCTCGGTGGTAGTGGCGTTGGAGAAGGAAGGCTTCAAGCGTACCGTGCAGACCGTCGAAGTCCCCGAGGGGGCCGGCGCGATGCAGTGGGCCATCGAGCTGAACTCGAAAGTGGGCTACGTAACGCTGGCGTCCCGTCCGCAGGGGGCGCAGGTCTATCTGGATGAGGATAACTACCTTGGTCAGACGCCGTTGGCGGATGTGTCGGTGCCGGTGGGCCCCCACCTATTCGCGTTCCTGTACGAGAACCACGAGAGCGAACGGCGGGATCTCGTGGTTGAGGAAGACTACAAGTACACCTTGACGCCGGACCTCAAGCCGCTTCCGGCGGAACTGTCGGTACTGTCGGTGCCGACGGGGGCGACGATCTGGCTGAACGAGGAAGTGCAGACGAAGACGACGCCATCGAAGTTTTCCCTTATGCCGGGCACGTACACGGTGAGCGTGCATGCGAAGGGATACATGATGAAGGATACGGTGGTGCAACTGGGCCCGAACGAACGTCGGAGTCTCGATGTGGCCCTGGTGCCTGGCAATACGCCGCCGAACATGGTGTTGGTGCCGGGGGGTACCTTTGTAATGGGCGTGGACGCCGCAGCGCCCGACGAACGGCCTCGGCGCGAGATCAATCTGCCGGCCTTCTATATCGATCGGAACGAGGTCACGAACGCCGAGTTCAAGCGGGTGTTCCCAAACCACACATTTCCGGAAGGACACGGCCGTTTCCCGGCGTCCAGCATATCGTTCAATGAGGCCGTCGAGTATGCTGGGGCGATTGGAAAACGGCTGCCGACGGAAGAGGAATGGGAGAAGGCCGCCCGCGGCACCGACGCGATCGAGTATCCTTGGGGCAATGAGTTCGACAAGACGAAATGCAATTGCCGGGAAACCGGGAAGGGCGCCACGGAGGAGGTTGGCTCGAGGCGGTTGGGCATTTCTCCGAATGGGTGTCTGGACATGGCGGGGAATGTGTATGAGTGGACGTCGAGTTGGTATCAGCCGTATCCCGGAAATCCGGACGTGAAGAAGGACTACGGGCAGATCTTCCGGGTGCTACGGGGCGGGTCCTATAATAGCACGCCCTTCCAAGTGCGGTGCGTGTCGCGCCATTACGACCGGATGGACGTGCGTCGTCCGGAGTACGGATTCCGGTGTGCCCAGGATGTGGAATAGCATGTGAAGCCCTGATTCAAGAGCACGGTGCCCCCCTGGGAAAAGGGGGGTATTTACTCTTGACAACTCTTCGGGGGCTCCACTAGAATACAAGCTGCTGTTCTGCGGGTGTCCGGGAGGACCGGTGGTTCTTCCTAAGCAGGCGCTATGCCTACACATGTGCGAGGTTGTGGCACCCGCCGGAAGGGGCGGGTTTCCGTCCCCAGCGTGCACCGACGAGGATGGTTAGGTAGCATATGGCTTTGCTCAAACGTCGTCGTGCGAGGCGGCTCATTCTGGACGTGGGCTCGAACACGCTCCGTCTGTGCGAGCTCAAGTCGACCAAGGCGGGTTACCAGGTCACGAAGTACGTCCAGCGTGAGGTCCTGGAGGATCCGTCGCTGAACGAACACGATCTGCGGCGGCGGCGTTTTCGGGCCATCAAAGAGATCCTTGGCGAGGCCAAGGCGCGTTCCCGGAAGACGGTGTTAGGCGTAGCGGGCCGGTCCGTATTCACGCGTTCCCGGGCGTTACCCCCGGTGCCCGAGCACAAGGTCACGCAGATCGTCCGTTATGAAATCCAGCAACAGATCCCCTTCTCTCTCGACCAGATAGCCATTGATTACCAGGTTGTTGATCGCACCGAGGCCGGTGGCTACGAAGTCATGATGGTGGCGATCAAGGAAGACGTGGTCGAGAAGGAAGTCCACATCGTCGATGACATCAAGGGTATTATCGATGTGGTTGATGTGTGCCCGTTGGCGGCCTACAACTGGTTGAAGCACACGGGGGCGTTCGGTGATCGGGGCGAGTGTGTGGCACTGATCGATGTGGGCGCGTCTACCACGGATATTGTGATTGAGCGCGAGGGGCTGTTCCGATCGATGCGATCGCTGAATCTGGGGGGCAATGATGTTACGGCGGCGCTGAGCCGTGAATTCGGCATGAACTTCGCGGATGCGGAGCGGTTGAAGCGTACGCGGGGATTTGCGCCGACGGGGGATCCCAATCGTGACGGAAAGGGCGGCGAGGTGATCGGCCAGGTGCTGTCCCAGCTCGTTACCGAGGTGAACCGATCCTTTTCGTATTTCCGTTCGCTGCCGGGCGGCGGCGCCGTGTCGCGGGTGATCCTTACCGGCGGCGGCGCCATGCTGGCCAACCTGGGCCCGTTCCTGCAGCGCGAGCTGGGCGTTCCAGTCGTGTTGGCGAATCCGTTGGCGGGACTGACGATCGCGGGCGGCGCGGAAGGAATCCAGGCGAATCCGCAGCAGGCGACGACGGTGCTCGGTCTGGCGCTGCGTTGCTGCCAGGCGGTTCCGATCGAGATCAACCTGATTCCGCGGCGGGCACTCGAGGCGGCCCGGTTGAAGGAGCAGGCGTTCTACTGGGTGTTGGTGTTGGTTACCCTGGCCCTCATTATGGCGTCCATCATTCCCATGCGGGCCAACGAGAACAAGATCATACGCGAGCGGACCTCGCTGCTCGAGCAGTTCGTGCAGGCCTATGATCCCGAGTTGGTGCAGAATCCCACGGGCCAGTCGCAGTATCAGCGCCAGCTCCAAGGGGCGAAGAGTGCCGTGGGCCGGCGACAGAATCAGGTAGCCATGTTGGATACGGCAATCCGGAAACGCCGTTTCTGGCTGCCGGAGTTAGAGCGGGTCAACGAGGCCAGACCCACGGGCAACAAGATCTGGATCAGCTCGATGGAGAGCACGGTCTTTGGTCGTCAGGGACAGAACCTTGTGAGTAGCGGGTTCCCGGGACTGAACTGGGGTGGTGGTGGCGCTGCTGCCGGCGGGCGGAACCTGTTGATGGATCCCGAGGTGCGTTCGACCGCGCCCCCGGAACCGAACGGACTGAAGATCCTGGGGTATGCCCGTACGCCGGAGGCGTTGGCCGAATTCGTTGCCAACCTTCGTCAGCCCGCCTCGTTTGGGCCAACCTGTGTAGGATTCGACGAACGGCTGGCGGAAATGGTGCCGATATCGGAATTGGACAATGCCCGGATTGTACCTCGGGCCGAGCTGGGCGGCATGGCACCCCGAGGCGGCGGTCCCGGGCCGGCCATGGGTGCCCCGCAGCCGGGTTCCGAGAGCGAGACGGTAGTCTATTTCATGCTCAACTTGGTGTTTCCGGTGGAGAATCCGGAGCAGCCCGAATAAGGCGGCGCGAGGTAAGGATGCAGCGTACGGAGTTCATGGCGTAGATGAAGAAAGAGCACGTCATCGTCATCGTCATGTTCGCGGTCGTCGTGGCGGCTTCGGGGGCAGTGTACCAGTTCTACTTCAAGCCACAGCTTCAAATCTACAACCAGGACCAGGAGCGGGCTCGCCTGCTCGAGGAGAAGCTCAAGCAACTGGAGAATACGTTTGCGGGGTTCGAGCCGAGCGTCATTGTCACGCAATGGCGCTTCCAGGTGCAGCCGTGGACAGACGCGCTGTTCGAGCGGGGTGCCTTCTTCGACCTGGGGGATGCGTACGCGATTCCGGAAGTGCCGGACGCCATGATGCTGAAATTCTACTATCAGGAGGAATCGCAGCGGATGCTGGATGAACTTGCCGGGAAGATTCGTTCAAGCAATCCGCCGTGCCACTATCCCAACCCGTTGCGGTTCGGGGCGCCGTTGGCGTCGGACTATCGCCATATGACCAAGACGGATGTGCAGATGGGGCTCATGCTCATCAAGTTCGGGGGAGCGCTGGTCGAGATGCTCTTGGATGCTAAGGCGGCCGAAATCGACAATGTGGTGATCTGGCCGATTCGCTTCGAGTATGACAACCTGCTGCATGTTCGCACAGCCGGTCTGTCGTTCAAGATGACGCTACCGAATCTGGCGGAGTTTGTGGAGAACGACGTACGGACGGCGCGGCGTTTTTTTGACATTAATGCGATAAGTGCGCAGAATACGCAGTTGCGTTCGCCCCAGGATCCCTTGTTGTCTGTGCAGATACTGTTGACCCAGGCCGGCTTTGTGCCTCGGAACGCAGCCCTGCCGGAGATGGAGGAGATGGCGGCTGCCCCGGGCGGCCCGGGTGGTCCTGGGCCTGAGGGGCGTTCGCCCCGTTCACGGCCTCCACGCAACGAAGGTCCCATGGGGGATCCTACGAAGTTTGACAGGTTCTTGAAGTGGCTGAAGTTCAACTTCTGGCCGTTTTAGGATGGCGGTGCGCGCGCTAGGTGGCGCGCGTTTCGAGGAGCACACGCGGAATCGTGTTGGCAACGAAGCTACGCAAGCTGGTGGAATGGCTCTGGCGCAACAAGGAGCGCATGATCCTGGCGATCGTGGTGGTTGTGCTCATTCTCCGGGTGTGGGAAGTGCTTAACCCAGCGGCGGTGCCGCTTGCGCCCACGTACGCGTTTCCGAGGACGCAATGGCCCGAGGATCCTGTTGAGGTGGCGCATATCGGCTTTCCGGGGCCGCCGCCTTTGTCGCCTCCGCCCCCGATGCCTGAGAACTGGAAGCCCCTATGGCAGCGCAATCCGTTCTGGTACAATGCAGAGTCGGGCGGTGCCGGCGGGGAGGATGACGCCATCGCGCGAGATCCCGGCATCTACCTGACGCGTATTGCCAAGCGTCCGGATGGCAAGCTTCGGGCGCGGTTGCGGACGCCTTCTTCGCAGAAGTGGTATGACGAGGGAGAGCAATTCGAGAAATACGAACTGGTTAGCATAGATGAAGAGAAGCGGGAGTGCGTGGTATTTTTGAAGGAATTCGGCCGACGCGTCACACTCACGATGCAGTAATGGCACCGCGAAGCATCAGTTGCGCCCTGTGCGGCAGATCCGGTATACTGACCGACAATACTGGGAGGAAGTCCTCGTAATGAGCACTAGACTATTGCGGCCATCTACTCTGAGCTGGTTGGTGGGGCTTGTGTTGATGGGCTCGCCCCTATTCGCCCAGGAGGCCGAGCCTGCCTCCCAGCCGGCCGCCACGGAGGCCCCCGTGGCCGCACCGGCTTCTGCGGGAGATGAGATATCCGTTTCCGAAGCGGAGGAGCATTTCCGCCAGGGCGTCGCGATCTATAACCGAGGGCTCTATAGCGAGGCGCTGGGCGAGTTCAATCGGGCGCTGGCGCTCGATCCCGACCACGAGCAGGCGCAAGTGTATCGCGACAAGTGCAGTAGCAAGTTGCAGTTGAGCGCGGCGGGCGCGGATCCGTCGGAGGTTCCTGCCTTCGCTACGCTGGATCCGGAGGGCATTGAAACGACGTCTGAGACCCCACAGCTTTCCTCCGAGGAGATCAAGATTCAGCGCGTTCAGGATCTCTTGAAGGACGCCGAGGAGTCTCTCGAGTACAAGCGCTATGACAGGGCCGCCGGTCTGTTCGAGGAAGTGTTGTTGATTGCGCCGGATAACGCGCGGGCGCTTCAGGGGCTTCATGAAGCCACATTGGGTGTTCATCGGAACGCGGTGTCGGACGCCGAGAAGAAGGTCGAGGAGGATCGTACGGAGATCCGCCGCTTCATCGAGGAGTCGAAATCGCTGCCCGAGGGCGCGGGCCCGACGGGTATCAAGGATTTCCGGATCACGGTGCCCACTATCGAGGAGGAGTACAAGGCCCCCGTCGAGAAGTCGGAGATCGAGAACATCCTGGATTCGCCCGTCAGTGTCGAGTTCGAGGATATCCACATCAACGAGATCGTCGGGTTCCTGGCGGATAGCTGGGACGTCAATATCATGGTGGATGATCGGGAAGTGCCGCGGGCCAGCACGACGCCTACGGCCGTGACGACACCCGCCGCCCAGGGCGCCCCGGGCACGCCGGGGGCCTATCGTGCGCCGGGTGCGTATCCGGGGGCGACGGGCCAGCCGGGTTCCACGGAGTACACCGCCGGCCCGAGCACGGACGGCATTGTCTCGTACATCAACTTGAAGAACGTATCGTTGCGCGAGGCGTTGAAGGCTTTGTTGCGGCCTCTGAATCTGGACTTCTCCGTCCAGCCGGGCTTCATTTGGGTCAGTAGCCCTGAACGCATCCGTCTTGAGACCTTCGAGGAACTGGAGACGCGGTACTACGAGCTGCGCAACGCCGGCGCCGAGAGTCTGTTCAAGATCGTTCTGCAGAACATGGGTGGCGGCGGCGGTGGAAACTATGGTGGAGGCTATAGCGGCGGTATGGGGGGCAGCTACGGCGGCGGCAACTACGGCGGTGGTAGCAGCTACGGCGGCAACCGGGGTTACAGCGGCGGGAGCAACTATGGCGGCGGGAGCAACTACGGCGGCGGCAGCAGCTACGGCAGTAACCGGGGTTACAGCGGCGGGAGCAACTATGGCGGCGGGAGCAACTACGGCGGCG
>DAIPKA010000109.1:0-3885 GCA_036769985.1 Candidatus Hydrogenedentota bacterium
ACGTACGGTGGTGTGAGAGGACGGGGGAGAAGCTTCTCCCCCTCCTACTCGATTTCAAAAAGGACGAAGTGTGCCACATTTTGTGCCACTTTTTTCGGCACAAAGACCTGGAACACGTTCGTTACGCGCCCGGCCGCTTCCCTCACACCCTGCGATAGCGCACCCCTGTTTTTTGTCGCGTCATCGCAGTTGGGAGCGTTTCGGCGTCTAGGAAAACAGGTGACGGGTAGTCGTTCCGGCCATCGGAAGAGCGATTCAATTCAGGCATAGGGGTGCGAAAATGTGGATGTCGCCAAAGACCGTTAGGGTGCCCATGACATCTTCAGATCCCGGTGTGTGGCACGGCAATCCTGGAGATACAGGTTGATTAACGTTTGGTACGGAATCCCCTTTTCTTCGGACTTCCGTTTGAAGTACTCAATGACGTCCGGGTCCAGACGAAGCGTTATCTGCTTCTTGAGACGCTTAGCATACGGATTCCTACGAGACTTCATCTTCGAGAGGTCATATTCGGCTTTCATGTCCTATTCTCCGGTAGTGCTTGGATTCGGCCGGGGTCGCTTTGCGTGCGGAAACAAAACGGATGACGCCTTCCGCTTCGCGATGGCAATGACAAACCAGAAGCAGGCGCAGCCGAGAGCTCAGACCCAAAAGCAGGAAACGGTCTTCCCATTCCGAATGCATGTCGTCATAGAACTCGACGGCGTGTTCGTCGTAGAACACCGACCGCGCCTCTTCGAAGGTGACGCCATGTTTGTCGAAGTTTGTCCGAGCCTTCTTCGAATCCCAAGCGAAACGCAGTCCTTTCATAACTACATTGTAGCTACGTAGCGTCAATTTGTCAACCGATGGCTTCGTCCCTGTCTGGAGCCAACTGCGTTACGAACACTGCGGCTGGATAAAAAGATCACGCGGCCTCACGGTAGTATGATTTTATGAGGCCGCCGAGTTCGCTCCTACATCGAACGACACCCTCGGATTGCGGCACGAACGTTTTGTCGAGAACTTCGTTCTTCATCCCGACCCCCCTATGCGGGCGACGGGTATTGTAATAAGCGACCCAGGTTCTTGTGATGTAATCGAGTTGCTCGATTCCAAAGCACATGAAGTAATTCAGGCATTCTCTTTTATGCCCTTCGATCCATGTCTCAGCGAATGAATTTGCGCGCGGGGCCTTGATGGGAATTAGAAGGTTTCGTACGCCTTCGGATTTCCAAAAGGTCTTGAATTCGCCGGGGTATTTTCCGTCCCGGTCATGGATCACGAATCGTGGTTTGACGCCCATGTCGTCGAGCCACATGTTGGCGTTGCGGGTTTGCTGCATGACCCAATCACCGGTCGGATTGAATGTCGCCGGGCTACAGTAGACCTTGCGGCTACCCAAATGAACAAAAACAAGCAGGTAGGCAGTCAACACGCCGCGCAGCGTGTAGATACGTTTGGTGAAGAAATCGCAGCCGACCATCGAGTCCATGTGCGCGTGAACGAAGGTCGTCCATGGAACGGCGGGCTTCTTGAATCCTTTGTCCGGTGCCGGATGAACTCCAGAACCTTTCAGGATTTTCTTGACGGTCGATGAACTGATGCGAATGCCTAGCTTTTTGAATTCGCCGACTATTCGTCGGTAGCCCCAGCGAGCGTTTTCCTGCGCCATGCGCAAGACGAGATTGACGGTCGCCATCGGGATGCGCGGCCGACCAGCACGTTTGAAGATGACACCGCGTTTCGATTGCCGGACCCACTTGCGATACGTTTCCGGTTGAACGATATGCATGACCTCGCCGATGTCGTGGTCAACTTGCGCAGCCAAGCGGAGAAGTTCGGCTTTCTCTTGCGGAGTTGGTACAATACGGCTGACGTCGATCCGAGAGCGTAGCATCCGGATCTGCGCCTGCAACAGTTGAAGATGAACATTGTAACGTGGTCGAAACCATTGCAGGACGAGGGTCAAGAGCGAGAAAAAGAGGTCTTCCATGCTGATACCTTCCGCAGCGCCAGGCCAGCCCAAAGGCGCGAAAACAAAGGGTATCACGGACGGACTGATTTACGCACCCCCAAGTCCGGCGGCGGTCTCGCTCGAAACCTCTATTGGGTTCAAGACCCAACCGAGATGTGGCAGTTTGTGTGCCACTTTTTTCGGTGCACACGTGCAACATGTGCAACATGTGCACGAGAGTTGAAAAGAGCTAAGTGGTTAGCACTGTGCTAATTACTTACCATCACTTGACTTACGGGGATCCGCCTTAAACTTCTCATAACCCAAAGGTCGGCGGTTCGAATCCGCCCCCCGCTAGTACATGAGCGACAGCGGCTCGGCCGTTGGTAACCAGCGTAACAAGTCAGCTCCCTTCATCGGGGGAAAAGACAAGTTCTGGGAGAACGACCTCCCAGCGGTCACACCGTACGGTATCGGCATACGCTTGCTCCCCATCTTGGCGGAATCGCACGAGCACAGCATGAACTCGGGCCTCGAGACAGCGCATTCCCTGAGGCGGGGCATAACTGCTCGCGAGGCGGCCAATAGATTGGCCTCCTTTTTCAAGGAACCAACGGTCATTCTTCCCCGCGAGTTCGAGTGCGTCGCCGGGCTGTAGCCTGGTAAGCATTTGATGAACAGGGGCGTTTGGCGAGACCCTACCGGCAAAGCCCAGGTCCACGTCAGTTGGCGGCTGCGGTGTGCGGCGACGTGGTGTTCCAGTACATGGACGGGCTGACGAGGAAGCTGATCGCCCATGCGGTGCCGCTCCTAGCGGCGCCGATCGCGGGGGCACTCAAGCGATGGTTCCACTGGCGCAACCGGAACGGCCTGGCCGGCAACATGCGCGCTCATCTCGAAGGCCTGGCGCAGGGCTTCGGCCTTGACCCGGTTCGCGTGGAGCGCGGGATCCTTTTTCCGGACCTGCTCCACTATCTCGCAGGGCGGTCGTTCACGCCGTTGGCCACGCCGCCCGCGTGCTCGGGGTTCTTCGCCTGCGGAGAGGCTACCCAGAACGGCAGGCTGCTCCTCGGCCGCAACTTCGACTTCTTCGGCCGCGGCGTTTGGAACGCGAACAGCGCGGCTATCGTGATGCATCCCGAACACGGCCAGCGATTCTGTTGGCTGGGCGCCCTGGGTGTTCCCGCCAGCGGGCAAGGCTTCAATGAGCACGGGCTGGTGGTGAGTCTCCACACGAAGTTCACGCGCGATCTCTGCACCCGGGGCGAGCCCCTTTTCAAGATGGTCCACGATGTGCTCGCCGGTTGCACTACCGTCGAGGAGGCGATCGCGCGGATCACGTCGACACCTCGCCTCTGCGGTCTCACGCTGTTCGTGGCGGACACAAAGGCCCGCACGGCCGCCGCCGTCGGGTTTTCGGCCCGACATGTCGAGGTTCTCCGCCCGGAACGGGGCATACTAGTGCGCACCAACCACTACACCACCGTCGAGATGAAGCGGTTGGAGGTCGCCCCTCACCCGTGGCGAGCCAACTCGTACGGGCGATTTGATCGCCTGACGCAACTCCTGGACGAGCGGTACGGCACGCTCACCGCCGGAGATGTGCCGTCGCTTCTGAGCGATTGTGTGGATCCCTTCGAGCAGCGGAAGCGCATCGCCGGGAGTATCGTGGCCGGCGCGAACAACGTGCAGAGCATCGTCATGAGTCCCGACGATGACGCGGTGTGGCTGGCCCATGGCGACTATCCCGTGTGCCATGCCGAGCGGTTCCTCGGATTCCGCATTTCCGCTTTACTCGACGGCGATGAAGACCGATACAGCATCGACGACCTACCCGGCGCCAACCATCTCGACGCCACCGAACGCGCGGCCCTGTTCGAGTACGAACAGGCCTCTGGAGTTTCTCCCTTTTTAGCCTGTTAACCAATGGCCATCGTCATCGAGACGTC
>DAIPKA010000006.1:0-20960 GCA_036769985.1 Candidatus Hydrogenedentota bacterium
ACGTACGGTGGTGTGAGAGGACGGGGGAGAAGCTTCTCCCCCTCCTACTCGATTTTATGCAGGCAAGGAAGCTCGCGGCCTACTCCGCTTGGGCATCGAGCGTGGGCGTTTCGCGGATCAGTTCGAGGGCCGCATTGGTCAATAGGTCGCCGGCGCAGCACCCCATCTGACTCGATGGCCCAAACGTGGTCTCGTAGCCACCACGCTCGAATGCCTCCTTATGGGGGACGTAGCCGATCTGCCCGTTGGCGTAGCCGACGATGAGCGCTTGGCGCGGATGGGCCTGCGCCTTGATCTGGAGGCCGTATTGCACGAACAGCTCGCATGGCACGCTCACCAGGACGCATTCGTCGATGACGTGGGCCTGGATCTCCGCCGGTTGGACACCGCGCTCGCGGATGCGCTCGACGATAGCGGGTATCATGTCGTCGTAGACTCGGGGATCGACAAATCGCTGCGCGCCACGGACCCGGCCCTCTACTTCCTCCTCGGTGGGTTCCCGATAGGGAAGCTCGACGGACTTGAGCCGCGAATCGAGCCGAACATCGCTCCGCAAGGTCATCGAACCGAGCACGCCCCGCACATCCTCTGAAAGCCGATTCCCCACTTCTTCCATCGTGCGATCTCGGCCGCCCTGGGTGGGGTCGGCCGTGTGGATGTTCCCCGAGGCCCCGTTCAAGAACAGGGTCACCGGACAGCCATAGCGCTTCAGCCTCGCCGCGAGAACGCCCGGGAACCCGGCGGAGATGGCGGTGTCGCCCCCGTGATGCGTGGGATGGCACGCGAAATTCACCAGACACCCCATGAGTCGGCCGTCAGCCCCGCGGGCGCCAATGACCGCTACTTCGGGATCGATGGGGCCACCGAGACATAGGGCCTCGGGATCATCGAACGTGCCATGCGTGCGAACGGTGCCGTCGCGCATGATGACCCGCCGGTTTTGGGAAACGCCGAACTCGAAACACCGGCCCATCCCGATCCGCGCCGTGGCCAATCCGTGCTGCGCCTCGCCGAAGGCCGTGACGATTCGCTCGACGGTTTGGGCCGTGTAGTGGAGATCCATTTGGACCTCGCCGGCATCGGCCACGGCCGGGCCCGCGTGGTTGTGCGTTGCACAGACCATTACCCGGTCGCCGGGATACCCGAAACGCTCGGCAACGTGCTGTCGTATCTCGTTGGTCTGGGTCCAGCGGACCTGAAGCGTATCCATTTGAACGAAGGCGATGGTCTCGCCATCCGACTCGAAGATAGCGACCCGTCCGTACAGCGGATCGAGGATCCTGTCCGCCTTGATATCTTTGATCCAGCCAATCTTGCTGATACCCACGGGGGGCGTGATATCTACTTCGGCGAAACCGGCGTGAATACTCATGACGTCTTCCTCTTGTTTCCCGTCACACTCCTTGTCCTGCGAATGAGGGTATTATTCCGCCCCGTCTTCGGAAATGCAATGCGGGCGTGCCCGTCGCCCATCCCCGCTATTTCAGGCGAATCCGGCCGCCACACCGGACCCGGAGTTTCGGCTCATCGACCAAGTCGATGGTCTCCGGCCGAATCCGCTGGCCGTTGGCGTCAAAAATGAGTGTGACCACGGGACGATCCAGATGCGCCTGGTCAATCTTCGTAACGATCCCGGTGAAGTTCTGATAGGGCGCGCCCGTCACGGTCACTTCCATGCCCACGGGAAACACGGGCACGACATGGAGGAACGCGTCCACGAGGGCCTTGTTGTACCACGAGCCGGCCCGTTCGTAGATGGTCTTGACGGCCTCGTCAGGGGTTTTCACCGAGGCCTTATCCGACCCGGTCATGAGGGTATCGTAGGCATTGGCGATGGCTGCGATCTCACCGACGATGGTGGGTACGGGTGCGTCGGGGAGGGCCTTCCGCTCGATGAGGTTGCTGCCGACAAGGCCGCGCGGAAGGCCGGTCCCATCCTGTCGCTCGTGATGCTCCAACGCGACGTACGGCGCCAAGATATCGGGATCCGGGCTGTTGCGCAGCAGGTCGTATCCGAGTTTGGTGTGCTCGCGGATCATCCTCGGTTCATCCGCCGAAGGGTCGATGAAGATCCGTCCGATGTCGTGCAGGAGGCAGCCGGCGGCGAGTTGGGTAAGGCGCGTATTCGACAGGCCGACCGTTCGGCCTATCATAATGGACACGACACAGACGTCTATCGAGTGATGGTACAAGGCGCCGTCAACGCTGCGGATAGAGGTGAGCCCCGCCAATCGCGGACGCGTGAGCACTTCGTCGAGGATCTGACTGACCACCTTGTGGATCATCGCGAGCGGCCCGTGAAGCCCGATGAGGTCGCGGATGGCGTCAGAGGCGAAGGCGTCTTTGAAGTCCTTCTTCGAGACCTCTCGGATCTCGTTCACCGTGTCGCCAATCCGGTCGAAGGCTTCGGTCAAAACCATGGTCGCGCGGGCGCGGCACAGGGGACTGATGTCCTCGTCGGTCACGACGTCCAGCGCTTCCTCGGCATCTTTGATGTAGAGCAGCGTGTAGCCCTTCATCTCGAGGGCGCGGATATACTTTGCCGTGAGCACCACGCCGGCATTCAGCAGCACCTGCCCGAGGTCGTCATAGATGGCCCGCGCGACGACGTCCCCGGGTCTCACTTCGGTGATGTTCTCAATCCTCACGACCGCACACTCCACGTTGCCGCATGGCGGAGATACTGACAGGATCCGACGAACGTTTCAAGGGATACCGGAGGGCATCTCAGCCGAATGCATAGACGATGCTTGACCGGGCCCCAGAACTCCGGGCAGCGTCGCCCTGTGCAAGGATCGAGCCCTTCACTGCGGCCGGCACGGCCGGAAACGTCCTGAGCATGGTCGCGTCAGTCCGTCTCAGGCCGATCGGATTCGACGCCCTGCAACCAAACAGACGGCTGGTCTCCCACGTTGCGCACACGATGCGCTCTTCCCGCAGGGATGACAAGTCCGTCGCCGATCTGCGGGTGAATCGTCTCGTCTCCCATATCCACTTCGAGTTCGCCGTCGATCACGACAACGACTTCATCCTTGTTGCAGAGGTCGTTCACCGTGCCTCCCGTGCACCTAGCACTCGAAGCCGCAGGCCTCCCACGCGTGGGCGGCCTCATTGGCACTGACAACACGGCTCTTCATGTTGACCCTTCCTCAACGATCAGATCCTTCAGTAACCGATAGTCATCAAACACGATGTATTGTACAATCTCCATTCTGTTAACCCCCAAAATGGTGTTGGCAAAAAGCTCCCCACCACATATTGAGAATGAAGCCACCCGACCTGTCCCCCTCGGCTCGCTCACGCCATTAGGCCCGCCGGCGGAGAAGGCGTGGGAAGTACATCCAGAGATGACCGAGGTCGTCATCCTCGCCGAAGATAATCTGGCCGTCTCGGCCGGTGATGGCGTCGCCGAAAACGTAGCCGTAGCGTCGCCGCTCAAGGATAGAGACGGCCACGCCGAGCGATGTCACCTCGCCGGTACCGGGATCATAGCAGAATGTTTTGGCGATACCGTCGCCGCAGGCGCCGAAGAGGCGTCCATCGAAGGCGACGGCCATGGGGCCGACGGGTGCCAGCGGCGTCTGGCCGAGACACGACGAGAATCCGGTGTCCTCGCGGAAGGCGAACAATCGCCCGGCCGTATCGGCGGTGTAGAGCGTTCCGGTCACGGGATCCCGCGCCCATCGCATGAGGTCACCGCGCCAGTCGCCCTCGGGAAACGGCGCCACCGTGCGCTCGAATGGACCGTCTTGGGGCCGGTAGCGCCAAAGGCCGCGTTCGGCATCGACGCCGACGATGCCGCCATCCGAAGCGCGCGCGATGCGGCCCATGCCTGGAGTCTCGCCTACGACGCGCAACGTTCCGGTCCCGATGGCCAGCGCGACCACATGACGCTCCGTAGCGACCACGGCACCATCGCCCGAGCCGTCTGCGACGGCGTGGACGATGCGCTCTCCCGCGACGGCCGGTCCGAGATCGTCGAATGGCGGGCGGCTGAATCCCCATTCCTGGAGAAGGTCGAAGGGCAGTCCTTGCAGTCCGCGCCGAACGATGCGTCCGCCGGATGGGCCGTTCACGCATGCGATCATGTGCGTGGCACCGCAGCAGACGGCGGCACAGTGGTTTGCGTCCTCGACGGCGTCCATGTCGAAGGCCAATCCCGTGGCACCGTGGAACATGGCGAAGAAGACATGGGCGCACCGGCCGCTCGTGCCACCGTAGATGACGCCGTCGTGGGCGAGGTCCAACGCCGTGATGCGACTCTCGTCGGCGGCAATGGGAATCGTCATGCCGGGGAAGCACAGGGGAAAGGCGACCATGGTCCCTTCGGTTGTGTAGGCGCCGTGTACGATGCGGTCTCGCAACGCCTGCGTTCCGGGGGCGTTGAGGTCATATCGGGTGCGCTTACTCATGCGTATCTCCTCAGCCCCACATGCGCAGCGGCAAGTGGGCGTCAACACGCTTGCGGTCGTCGGGAAGATGCAGCTTGAACAGGCCGACCGGACTCGGGCCGACGTGGCCGAAGAACAGATTCCCATTCCGGTCGGCAGCGGCACGCGACACATACTGGGCGTTATGTACGGGGCGCTCGAGCAAGGCCACTTCCTCGCGCACCCGTGTCTCCGGGTTGACCCGCCAGACCACGCCTTCGTTACTCCGCCGATCCTCGGCCATGGGATTCCGCACCGGATCACGCCAGCGCGAGGCCACGTAATACAACTGGCCATCGCCGGCGAAGACGAGGCCGCCGCAGTGGTCTTGGAACGTGTTACCGGGTATGGAGGGATCGGGACTCTGCGTAACGGGACCGAGGTCTTCCACGCGTCCCCAGGGCCCGTCTTCCATCCAGATCCGCGTGAGCCGGGCGCTGCCAATCCAGTTGGCCGCGTACACGCACTGCCGGTCGGGCGCCGGTGCGACATCGTAGAAGACGCTGTGCCAGCCGGTCTGGAACTCGGGGTTGTGGGGCAGGACGTAGGGTGACCATTCCATGCGATCGATCTCCGGATCGTAGCGCACGAGATGGCCGTAGTCGCTGGTGGTCCAAACGCGGTGCCTGCCGTCGACGAAGAGGGCCTGGGCGTTCACGGAGCCGATGCGGCCGAGATCGCGACGCGTACGCTTTTCGAGGTCATAGACGAAGAGGTGATCGCGCGGGTAGCTGAGGGCATAGAGCAGGCCGCGGTCCTCATCGTGGAGTAGGCAGCGGCAGCCTTCCTTCGGAAAGAGCGTGTCCCACCAGAGCACAGTCTCTCGGCGCGTATCATAGGCCAGGAGCGCCGAACCGCGAAAACAGCGCTCGGGATCGTGCCACGAGTTCCACGGGGAATACGCGGGCAGGTCGATGGGCGGTCCGGACAGGTGCGTGGCCATGTACATGATGCCGTCGTGAAGCGAGGGCGCGAAACTGTAATGAATCTTGCACTGTGTGGCGCGTCCCGAATCCCTGGGATCCTCGACCATCGCATCGAGATCGAATAGGTAGTCAAGGCGGTCAGTCTCGTCGTTGTATCGGACCACCTTGACCGTTTCGCCCGGCATGTGCTCGCAGCACGAGGCCGCGTAGATCCGGCCGTCCGGCCCCACCGATAGCGACCAACACGAGTCCGAGTCCGGATGTTCCGAGAACGGATACCAGGTCACCTTGTATCCCATGGTGCATTCTCCAGGCGCCTCATGCGCCGCTCAGGCGGAAGGAGTGTACGGCAGGCCTGGATGGAATGCAACGTCGCACCACGCCGTGTCCGCATGAACACGGAGCATAGAGCGCGCGAATCGCGTCACGGTCTATCGCGGCCACTGCGTCGCTCCACGTGTCGTGGGCCGACGGCCGCTTCACGTCTATAAGGCTGTACTGTGTCCCCCAATTCCCTATGAGCCAGATCCCCGGAGTTGAAGAGTCGCTCGGTTCCTACGGGAAATACTACCATCTTCTCCACTCTACATTTGCGCGAGTAGTTCTGATGGGAAAAAAGTTGATTCATGAATCTGGGTTTTGCATACTCACTTTCGAATAGGGAAGGGAGAGACATCGGGGTGCGTTGCGTGAGGGAAGGGATGATGTGCTCAAGTCCGCAGTATTTTCTTCGAACGCGCTGCCTCTTGCAGGCCCGCAGGCACAATCCTTGGAAGGACGCGGGCATCGGTTCCACCCCGCTTTCTTGCGGAGTCTTCAGAAACGCCGCCTTTCTGCGGGTTTCCGCAAACGATGCCGGCGCTCGATTGCCATCGCGGCACCGCTTTGCCATTATGGGAAGGGCTTCAGCTCCGAGCCGAGAACCTGGACGTTTCCGCCGGGCCAATCGGATTCGTGCGACGGCGGCGACACGCGTCGACACCGGGCTTCCTCGCCCATCGCAGTTGACCCCGGAAGGAGCTGAATGATGAGTACAACCGAAGCGCGGGGCGCGGCGACGACCGATTTCATCCCCGTGGCCTTGTCCAATTTCCAGGTTGACAGCATCACGAATTTCGACATCTACATCCGGCCGGTGGGCACAGCCGCGCCCGTTCTCTACCGGCACAAGAATCAACCCTTCTCCGATTCCGTTCGCGCTCGGCTTGTCAACAACCAGATCGCCACCGTGCTGATCGAAGGCCACGAGGAAGCCGCGTACCAGCGCTACATGGAACGACACCTTGGAGACTTGCTGCGCGATGACCGCACCGATATCTCAGTCAAGTCGCACATTTTCTACGATACGGCCCGGGGCCTCGTCAGGCAGGTTCTTGAGGCACCGCGCTCGGGCGACGTGCTTAAGCGCGGTTCCCAACTGGTCGAGCACACCGTCGAGTTCATGCTTCGCGAGCACGCGGCACTTGAGAACATTATGAAGATAGCGTCTTTTGACTACTATACATACACACATAGTGTAAATGTGTTTGTGTTTTCATTGGCCATGGCCCAGCGGCTCAACCTAGCCTCGGACGCGCTCAAGCCTTTTGCCCTCGGAGCCCTCCTGCACGACGTGGGTAAGGGGTTGATTGGCCAAGACATCATCAACCGGAATGGTCCTCTGTCGCCCGCGGAATGGGAAATGATGAAAATGCACCCGGTCTACAGCGATGAAATCCTTCACGAACAGGGCGTTACGGACGCGCTGACGCTCGAAGTGGCGCGTCACCATCACGAGAAGCTCACAGGCCGCGGCTATCCGGACGGACTGACGCCCATGGACATTCCGAAGTGCGTACGGATCGCCACGATTGCCGACATCTTTGACGCACTAACGACGCGTCGATCCTACAAGGATGCCATGAGTTCCTTTTCCGCCTTGACTCTGATGAAGAACGAAATGGCGGAGGAACTCGATGGTGAGTTGTTCCGCGAGTTCGTGTTGATGGTTGGTCACCCCTCTGAGTTGCCGAGTGCTCGACCCCAAACGCATCATTGAGATGACCATTTCATGACTCTTCTTTTGAACTAGACACTGTCGGGTTGTACAATCTGGAGTGGTAGGGGAAATCACTTCACATGCGGTATATGGTGGAAGCCTATGGACACGCACGGGCGGGTGGTCATCAACGATGGCGTGGAGACGAAGTCGTTTTTCGCGATCCCTGTCGACAGCCTTCCCCTTGACACGATCCTGGACTTTGCCTTGTTCAAGGTCGTGGCGCCCGAGGATATGCCCGCGTTTCAGAGCTGCGGAAAGCTCTACTGGCGGCCGGGGGAAGTGCCGGCGCCCTTCCTGTACCAGCGCGAGCACCTTCCCTTCACAGACCAGGCACGCGAGGAACTGCGCGCGATCGGCGTGACGACGCTGCTGGTTGACGATGCCGACGCGTACGCCTACAACGACCATCTCTACCGAAACCTCCTGTCCATCCTCGGCCATCCGTCCGCGCTCTCACCCACGGGCGCATTCGTCCTGTATCACGCAGCCTGTGGACTCATGCACGCCCTCTTCGTGGGGGCTCCGGTCGCGGAGCCCATCCGACAATGCGAGGCGTTCGTACATCACGCGGTCGAGTTCATCATCGGGACGCCTCGTCCCCTTCCGATGTTCGCGGCCATGATGCCGACCGCATACGAGTCGAGCAGCCACAGTGTGAACGTGTTCGCGTTCAGCCTCTGCCTGGCGCAGCATCTGCGCTTACCGCCGGATTTGCTCAAGCGACTTGGCCTGGGCGCTCTCCTCCACGACATCGGACTGAGTCGGGTTTCCTCGGAAGCGCTGGCGTGGCGCGGCCGACTGAACGGCCCCGTGCTGCGGGAAGTCCAGTCGCATGCGATGCACGGTGTGGACATCCTCCGAGAATGGGGCGTGTCGGACGACGTCGTACTCGATATTGTTCATCACCATCACGAGCGCCTGGACGGGTCGGGATATCCCGACCAACTGGGGGCGGCCCAGATGGACATCTCTACGCGGATCGTGGCCGTCACGGACCGATTCGACACGGTGACGACCAGCCGCCCGGGCCGACAGGCCGCAACCTCCTTCAACGCCTTCAGGCACATGAGGTATGAGATGGCCACGCAGCTATCCCAGGAGATTGTGACGGCCTTTATCCATGTGGCGGGGACCAGTCCGCGCTGAGGAAGACCGCCGCATCCCTACTGTTCGTGGCCGGGGACGCCGGCGAGGATCGCAATGCCTCGGCTGGATCCGATTCGCGTGGCGCCCGCCGCGATCATGGCCATCGCGTCCTCGTACGTTCGAATACCGCCAGCGGCCTTGACGCCGACCTGGCCCCCGACGGTCCGGCTCAGAAGCGCGACGTCTTCGACCGTCGCCCCCGCGGGCGCGAAACCCGTGGAGGTCTTCACGAAGGCGGCGCCGGCGCGAAGGCACATCTCGCAGACCGCCACTTTTTCCTCGGCCGTGAGGAAGCATGCCTCGATGATTACCTTGACCCGTCGCCCTGAGGCCGCCGTGACTACGGCCGCGATCTCGCCTTCGACCTCGCGGCGCAGTCCGGACTTGAGGGCGCCGATATTGATGACCATGTCGATCTCCCGGGCACCGTTCGCAACGGCTTCGCGCGTCTCGGCCACTTTGACCGACGTCGTGTTGGCCCCCAGCGGGAACCCGATCGTCGGGTCGACGGCGACGCTCGTCCCCATCAGGCGATCCGCACAAAAAACCGTCCAACAAGGACTTATGGCCACGGCCGCGAATCCGAACTGGACGGCTTCGTCGCAGAGCCGGGCGACTTCGTTCTGGGACGCATCCGCACGCAACAAGGTGTGGTCGATCATGGCGGCCAAAGCGCTCCGATTCATGATGTAGGCTCCCGATTCATACCTGCGAGGCCGTGCATGGTGTCCTTCATGCGCTGATACGTTTCGAGGTAACGCTCGAAGAACGCATCGTAGTGGTCGGCGCACCCCGTCGGTTCGACGGGATCGAACTCGGGGGCCATGGCCGCCGCGGCTTCGGGTAGGCGGCCATAGAACCCCGCGGCAACCGCGGCACACACGGCCGACCCGAGACACGTGGCTTCCTTCTCGCGCGAGATGAGGACCGGTCTTCGCGTGACGTCGGCGATGATCCCCGCGTACAGACGGTTGCCCGAGCCGCTCCCGCAGGCTCTTAGCTCGGCAATGCTCTGCCCCCCCGATTCGAGTGTGGCGAGGACGTTCCTGAGTCCGTAGGCGGCCCCCTCGAGCAGGGCGCGGTACACATGCGCCCGGGTGTGTTCGAGCGTCAGACCGCAGATATTGCCGCGCGCCAAGGGGTCGAAATAGGGCGTGCGGTTGCCCCGCCACGCATCGAAAACCACGAGCCCGTCGGCGCCTGGCGGCACCGAGCCGGCTTCGGACTCGAGCGTGCGGTGCGCCTTCGGATCGCCCGCCAGCCCGGCGATCTCCAGGAACCACTGAATGATGGACCCGCCCGAGGCTTGGCCGGCTTCATAGACACACGTGCCGCGTCGCAGCCCGTCTGGAAACGGCCCCATGACGCCGTCAATAGGTCTGGGGCGATCGGTCTCGGCGATAACAACGTTCGAGGTGCCCAGTGTGAGCGAGACGGCCTCTGGCACGAAGCAGTTCTTCCCGACAAAGGCGGTCCATCCATCCATGCCGCCGTGAGCCACGACGCAGGAGCGAGATAGGCCGAGCGCCGCCGCCGCCTCCGGATCGAGAGGCGCCACCGGATCGCCCAGGTAGATCACCTCATCCGGTGCCTTCGCGTCCATGCGCTCGAGCCCGAGGCCTTCGTGCAAGTCCACGGGCCACGAGGTGAGTGGGGTCCAGTGTCGTTTCCCGGCGGCATTGCTGTTCGAGGTGACCCAGCGACCCGTGAGCCGATAGACGAGCCAATCAACACCCTCAACGATGCGGGCCGCGCGTCGGTAGACCTCGGGCTGTTCCCGGTGGACCCACAGAACTTTTGGCAAGAGCCACTCCGGCGAGATCCGGCGCCCGCAATACTCGAGAACAGCGTCGCCCGTGGCCTCGACACACTGGGCCTCGGCCGCGGCGCGAATGTCCATCCAGAGAATCGCTGGCCGAAGCGGTATGCCGGCCTCGTCGGAGAACACGACGGTGCACGACGTGCCATCGCAGGCCAGCGCGGCGATGGTGTCGGGCGGAACCTGGGCCTGGGAGAGGCAACGCGGAACAGCCTGACACAGCGCCTCCCACCAATGATGGGGATTCTGCTCAGCCCAGTTGATGTTGGGCCGATCCGTGGGATACGGCGCGCTGGCGGTGGCAACCTGGACACCATCGGACCGGTAGAGCGCCACACGCAGGCTCTGAGTGCCGCAGTCGATTCCCAGTACGTATCGATGGCCTTCCATCCACTTCTCCTGGGAGTCATGGTATCATGCGCTTTTGCGTTTCCGCCACCAACCGGAGGTTATTCGAGACACCGTAGCGATGGTCGACGGGTCTAGATTGCGGAACTCGTGACAGGCTGCGCACTCCGGAACGGCCGGTTGCGCGTCGCCGGCGGACGCCGGGTGGCCGCATGGGGAGTCGAGTAGGGTGTACTGTGCGCGTTCGACATGTCGTACGATGGGCATGGCGGCACTGACCGTCGCGTGCGCCATGGCGCATGGATGGGCCGAGGCAGACAGCGGAAGGGGACCCGCGATCCGGACCTTTGCGCACCAGGCGATGGCGACCGTATTCGAGTTCCAGCTCCTCGTGTCCGAAGCCGACGGGACACCCGATGGCCTGGATGCTGTAGTCCGGGAGGCTTTCGCGGCGGTGGACGATCTGGAGCGGCGGATCAGCCATTGGGTCGACGATAGTCAGACCGCCTACGTGAATCGCCACGCGGCCGAAGGGCCGGTGCGCGTCTCGCCGGACCTCTTCGACTTGATCGCGTACACCAAGGAGGTCTGTCGGGAGACCGGAGGGGCATTTGATGCTACCGTCGGGCCGCTGCTCGAGGCGTGGGGTTTTGACACGAAGACGTATCGCGTGCCGGACGACACGGCGTTGGCCGAGGCGGTGGCCTGTGTCGGCATGGACAAGGTCGAACTGAACGCCGACGAGCGTACGGTCAGATTCGCGATGCCGGGCATGCGCCTTGACTTCGGCGGGATCGGCAAAGGCCTTGCCCTGGATCGGGCCGCGGAGGTGCTCCGGCAGTACGGGGTGGACAACGGACTGCTACACAGCGGCACGAGCACGATCTTGGCGATGGGAACAGGGCCGAACGGGGCTGGCTGGACAGTCGGAATCCGGGATCCGTATAATCGCGATGCTGTCTTGGACGAGGCGGTGCTGAAAGACGAATCATTGTCTACCTCGGGTAGTTACGAGAGGTTCTTCACCATCGAAGGCCGCACGTACGGTCACATCTTTGATCCGCGAACCGGCCGGCCTGTCGAGGGCATGTTGAGCGCCACCGCGATTGCGCCAACCGCCCGCGAGAGCGACGCCTTGAGCACCGCCTTCTTTGTTCTTGGGGACGCGGGGACCAGCGCCTACTGCCAACGCCATCCCCGCGTGCGGGCCATCCTGGTGGTCGAGCAAGCAGATCACGGCCTTGAACCGAAGCGTATCAACGCTGGGACGCAAGGGAACAGCCATGAGTAACGATGTCTCTAGACGGAGCTTCATGAAGACGGCCGGAGTGGCGGCGGCCGGAATGACCATCGCCACGGCGTTCTCGCCGTTCTCGTATGCGGAGAACGAGAAGGTGCGCGTGGCGGCCATCGGAACGGGAGGCCAGGGCTCTTTTCACCTGCGCGACGGACTCGGCCGCGCAGAGAAGATCCAGATCGTCGCGGTGTGCGACGTGTATCGGCCGCACCTCGAAGGCGGCTACCAGAACGCCGGCGGCGGCGATGTCAAGACGTATCTCGATTACCGCGAACTCCTCGACAAAGAGTCCTTTGACGCAGCCGTGATCGCCACGCCGTTGCACACGCACTACGGGATCACCATGGACTGCCTGGACGCCGGGAAGTGGTGTTTCACGGAGAAGACCATGTGCTACGACATCGAGCACTGCCGGGATCTCGTCAAGAAGTGCCACGAAACCGGGAGGTTCGTTCAGGTAGGGCATCAGCGTCGCTACAATCCGAATTACATTCAGGCGGTGCGTTTGGCCTGGGAAGAGGGCACGGTTGGACGCATTAATCACATCGACGCGCAGTGGCATCGGAATAACGACTGGCGAAGGCCGATCAACGACAAGATTGTGTTGAGCGAGGAGGAGAAGGTCTGGATCAAGGATCTCGAACGGCACATCAACTGGCGTCTCTATCGGGAGAGCTCCGGGGGCCTGATGACGGAACTGTGCACGCACCAGCTCGACATCGCCCAGTGGTTCCTCGACGCCATGCCTACCAAGGTGTTCGGCTATGGCGGCATCGACTACTGGCGTGACGGCCGCGAGGTGATGGACAACATCAATATCGTTTACGAATACGAGATCGGCCCCGAGAGTCGCGGTTACCGCGCCATCAATGCGCGAAACCCGTATCAAGATCGGATGGCCATCAACGAGCCATACAAGGTCCGGTTCTGCTACTCCAGCATCTGTGCCAACGCCAAGAAGGGCGCGTGTGAATCCATTCAGGGCGACGACGGCACGTTCGAACTGACGGAGGGAACATGCTTCTTCTACCGTGAGCCAACGTCCAGCGTGAAGTGGGCGGAGAAGGCCGCGAAGGACGCCGCCGAGAAGAACGCCGTCATCATCACCAGCGGCGCGACACTTGGCCTGAGCAATCAGGCCCGTACGGACGCCATCCCCGTCGACGTGAAGAGTGAAAAATCGGTGGATGCGATCCAGTTCGAGGCCTTTGCAGACGATATTGCGCGCAACGGAATCCCCAAGGCGAACCAGATGGTTGGATTGCGCTCGGCCGTGGCCGGTTTAGCAGGTGTCAAGGCGCTTCGAGAGGGCGTCGAGGTGGCCATCGATCCCGCGTGGTACACCTTCGATTTCGAGACGCCCGATCCGTCCATCATCTAGCGCGGAACGCGTTGGCGCACGACGCGATGGGCCATTTCGAGGGTATGTAGGTTCATGCGGAAGGATGTGAGCATAGGTATGAGACGCTTGGCGACCATAGCTATCGCAGCGGTCGCGCTGGTTTCCGCGGTTGTCGCGGCTCAGACGTCGGAACCCGACCTCGAGAATCTGGGACGCTCCGTGGGCCGCTCGCTGGTCGAGGGACGCCATGCCCAGCGTGCGGGGGTGCGGCACATGTTGCCGCTGTCGTGCCCTCCATTCCAGTTGCTCGACGAAAAGGGCGAGCCGATTGTCCCGCACCAGGAAGAAACGACGCTCCAACCTGTAAGCACGAAGCGAACCTGCGGTCAGTGCCACGATTACGATACCATCACGCGGGGCTACCATTTCCGGATGGGGTGCGACGAGCTCTATGCCCCAACGCCGGCGGACACGACGCGCGGTGTTGACCGAGGCCCCGGCTACTTCGGGAAATGGGACGTGCTGGATCAACGGGAGTTGGCGCCCAAAGAATTCAGCAATCCCGAAGATATCGACCTCACACCCTTCGAATGGATCCAGAACAGCGGCATTCTGCATCCGGGCGGCGGCCCGGCGGAGTATGATCGCGCCTGGAATCGCTATGACGAGGCACTGGCCAAGGATCGAGGGCTTGCGCTTTTCGGCGACAGCGACTACTACGAGAGCCCCTGGCTGGACACCGGCGTGGTGGAGGCCGACTGCTTCATCTGCCACCTGGATACCTATAACTACTCCATTCGCGCGCAGCAGATGAAGAAGCAGAACTTCCGGTGGGCCGCCACCGCTGCCGCCGGACTCGGCGTCGTGTCGGGCGCCGTCCGGGACGGCGATCGCCCCGATGTGCACTATCGGAAGGATCTGTTCGATGCCGATGGGAAGGTGCACCTTCAGATTCAGCGGCCCACGGATCGGCAGTGCCTTCCGTGCCACGATATGCTCGGCATAGAGCGCCAGGGCTCGACGTGGCACACGCCTTACATGCAGGATGTCCACATCCAGCGGGGTATGACCTGCACGGACTGCCATCCCGGAGACATCCGCCACCACTTCGCCAAGGGCAACTCGCCCGGCCTGACCACGCGCGATGATCTCGACGGCGGCATGATGTCCTGCGAAGGCTGCCACACCACCGGCGAGATGGGCGCCCCCGCATACGACCATCCCGGTTTGCCTCCGCTTCACTTCAAATGGCTGACGTGCGAGGCCTGCCACATCACGAAACGCTCCTATCTCCCCGCCTTGGTGATCGACACGACCACGGGCGAGGCCATGGTGCATGCGGCTATGACGGATTCCGCCTTCATCGCCTCGAACATGTACCGGTTTGGCGCTTACTGGGGCATGATCCAAAAGACCCACGGCGAAGCGCCGCTCGTGTCGTTTGAGACCTCGACGTTTGAGAGAGCGGCCACGGCGGTCGAGGCCCAGTTCGGCGACGACACCCAGTCGGACGCGGCCGTCGCGCTCATGCTCAAGACACTGGAGGCCGGCCTGCCAACCGGCGAGGATGCCACCGTCGTGCGCGTGCACCGGGGGAAGGCCTACCATCTCGTCCAGGACACACTCCGTGCGCTGGACGTCAGTGTTGGGCGGTGGCCCCAGGTGGGAGATATTGTCGAGTCGAATGTGGCCTACGCGAGGCGTGCTGACAACGGACGGGTCTTTCCGTGCAGCTACCAGCTCGGAGCGTTCTGGCTCTACGAGAAGGATGCGATCTCCCGGCCCCTGTTCGTGAAGGACATGAAAAAAGCATGGGACTTCCTTACCTCGGGCGAATTCCGCTTCTACCGGTATCCCGCCGCACCCGCCCAAGGTGATGCCGTCGAGTTGCCGGCCGCCGCCGGAACCTCCGAGGAAGACTTGCGCGCGGCGATCGGACGCAAGCTGGCCGCCTACGGCGAAGACGAGCGCGAGTTCCTGACGGTCTACGATGATGACAGCGACGGCCAGCCCGAGGTCAACACCGAGGAAGAGATAGGCCTCATGGCCTGGGCACTCGCGCGGACGATGACTCGGGTCGACGATCCGGCCTTGTCCTTCGTCTGTGGCCTGCGGCAAGATCACGTCCGCATCGAGGCGCCTCCGGATCCCTACGCCGGCTCACTGGCTGACATGCCTCGCCTGGCCGACGAGCCCTTTCTCGCCATCGAGCGCTACACATGGGACCCCGCAGACGAGCGGTGGGAATACGCAGAGACGAGGCTGACGCACGCGCTCCAGTACACGATCCACGAGGAATGGAATGTCCTTGCGAAGCCCTTCGCCAAGCGCTATGTGCGGCCACTCTCACACGGCGTGAAGCCCGCCAGCCAAGCGCTCGGCGCCAACGGGTGCGGTGACTGTCACGCCTCCCGCAGTCCCTTCTTCCTGGCAAGCTCCCTGGGCCAGCCGTGGACCTACAGCGGACGATCGCTCAACGAGCCCAACTATGCGGCATTGGGCTACTCAATGGAGGGCATCGAAGTCGGCTTCTTCCGCGAAGACACACTCAAGCCGCTCGCGCGGCGCTTGATGCCGGTCGCCTTGGTGGTGTTGGCCCTCCATTTCGTTCTCTTCGGAGCGAAGCGGCCGAGCCGCGGACATGACGAGTCCGTTGTCCTCCGCCTTCGAGCGCACGAGCGTCTGGCCCACTTCGCGATGCTCGGCGCCGTGGGGTTCCTTACCCTAACGGCCGTCTGTTTCCTCTGGGGCAAGCGCGATCCCCTCGGCCCATGGGCGCGCGATGTCCATACGCGCCTGGGCTGGCCCGTCGCGTTGGCAGTGGCAGGTATGCTCTTCGCGCGCATCGCCCGTCCGCCCTTCCGCTATCTGGCCGCAAGGCTCGTACCCAGTCTCGCTAGTTACGTCGCGCGGCGGCGCCGACACCGGACAGGAAGGTTCAACATCGGCCAGAGGGCCTTCTTCTGGTTTGTGATAACCATGATCCCCTTCCAACTGGTAACGGGCTTCTGCATGATGGTGTACATGTCTTCCTCGACGCCCGACCCGATGGGAACTCACATCGCAGCCTGGGCATACACACTCCATGACGTGGCCGCATTGGCCATCATCTTCGCCCTCATGGGACACATCTACATGGGACTCTTCGTGTATCCGCACAGCCTGCGCAGCCTTTTCGGCGGCAAGGTGAGCGCCGGATGGGCCCGCACGCATCATCCGGCGTGGAAGGCACTGAGCGCGCTCGAATCCCCGCCGCCCATTGACACCCACGCCGGAGGCGTGGAACAGCCCGTGGCCGGCGCGCCCGAATCCCCTGCCGAGCCGCCGAGGGAAATCCCACCCGAAAAAGCCCGTGCGCTCCCTCGGAAACGCAGAAAGAAGTAGTGCCGACACCAGCCCCTGGAGGGTGCGCCGCCAAAGGCACCGTGCACCGCCAAAGGCCTGATCCTCATCGCCAACCCAGCCGCCCCGGCCCTCGACCTCCGCGTCCCGTAGCGCAGGCATCCCGCCTGCGAAACACAGAGGCCATGTGGACTGCGGTAGCCTGCTACCGCTTTTCTTCGGGCCAGCTTGCTGGCCCGCCCATGTCGGAGAGCTAGCGTGTGCGTCGCGGAGCGAAATCCACGCACAGCCAGAGCGCAAGCGAGCTTGCGCACTCCACATAGCGCCTTGGCCCTTTCCTCGTTCCCACGGTTCCGCGGGAATGCAGGATCTGCGTTCATCTGCGGGCGAATTCTCTCGGTTTTCCTGTTTTTGGCCTCCGTGAATTCCTCGTTCCCACGGTCCCCGTGGGAATGCAGATCCAGTTCTTTCCAACCACGGAACGCACCGAACGCACCGAAATGTGCAAGAACGGCAAAACCGAAACGAGGAAGACCAATTCCATGGGCAAGATGCCTCGTGTCGAGGACTGTGCTCAATGCCTTTCTCGTCCTCTTTCCGCACTACTATCTCCAAGAATCGCTGCTTCCTGCAAAGATTTCTCGCGTATGTCCTGTAGCAAGAGTAGGATACCTGGACCTCGCAAGGCTTGGTTGCGGCTCCGCTGCGCGATGTGTTCCGTGCATTCCGTGGTTGACAGGAAGATCCGCGCCCCGAAGGGGCCCCGAGAATCCAGCCCAAGGCAACGCCTTGGGAAACGTGAGATACGCACCCCCGTCGCCCTGTAAGGGCCGGACACAGGCGGATCTGGCGCCAACGGCACCACTCTCCGGTCGCCTATGCTGGATTCCTAACCATGAAATCCTGAATCCCCTGCAGGAACAACGCCACCTGCTCCTTGGTGTAGTCCTCGTAGCATCCGTGTGCCGCCTTGTTCCTGAGATCGAGCCAGGAGGTCACGCTCTTCTGATCGAGCTTTGAGTAGACAGAAGCTGCGGCCAGTTCGCTATTGAGAGTGTCGGCCTTCTTAGGTCGAGTGCCTTTCGCTGAAGCCTCGCTGACAGAGAGTCCGTGCTTGGAGCATAGCTGTCTGAGATGTGACTCCAAAGAACTTCCGCCTATCACTGCCGCAGCGTCTTTGTAGCCTTCAGCGAGGAGGTGCTCGGACATCTCAAGGAAGTCGGCGAACAATTCCGAGTGTAGAAGCTCACGGAGTGTATCCAAGTATCCTGCCTCAATGTCGGCTTTGAGAGCTTCGACCACTCCGACGAGCGTCAGAACCTTGGTAGAGAGATACGCCGTCCTCGACATGCACTCAGTGGCGTCTTCTGCGTAAGTTGATGATTCCCCCGCCACGCGATGGATTGCCGCTCTTGCTCTAGCAGCCAGAGCCCACAGGTCGCTTTCTGGCAAGTCTCTGCAATCGTTGTTCTTCGACCTCTGACGGAGTTGGTCACGAAGGGCTATGACGTCGTCCAGTTGCTGGATAATCCTGTTTGTGGCTTGCGTTGGCATATGTCCTCTCTATCGTCTCTAAACGGGATACCCAATATCAGCGGCCGTCCAGAGCCCCGTCCGCTGCATGCTAGGCGCTAGACGGCCGTAGTCTTGAGGATGCCTTGCTCAACTTTCCGGACTCCCGTCGGTGAGAGATAGACGACCGCGCTTTCCTCGTCGAGTTCGATCAGCCGCTTCTTGTGAAGCGGGCGCAGAATATTCCTCTTGAACATCGACGACTGCGAGTACTCGACCCAGGTACAGAGGTCCTCCGCCAAAATGTAGGACGTAGGTTCTGAATACAAAAGGAGAAGGACTTGTTCGGACGCCGAAAGGCCATCCCGAAGGACTCGCTTCCTGCCACCAACCTCCCAGACGTCTGGAATCGCTCGCGTCGCGAGCACGTCAACAAGGTCCTGGGCCTCTTCGAGCGAAAGCCCGTGATACACACGGATCAATTCGCAAACGGTCCAGTCTGCCAAGCGCGCAAGTGTCGCGGAGTCAATCTGATTGGCTTCAACGTCACCACCAATGTGCCCGATACCGCGCTTGCTTCGCATCGTGTACATGAAAACGAGCGCTCGAGGCACGACTGCTCGCAGGGACTCGATGGCGGAGCCTGCGGGGCTCGTTACGAGTTTTCGACATTCATCGGCGAAGTTCGGCATTTTGGCTCCAAATGGGATACTCGAACCGGTCACGGCGTGTTGTAGAAGCCGCAGAACGACTTCGCAGAACTTTCCTGCCGACAACCCAGCGGCTTCGTACCGTCCCTCCGCGTGGTTGCACTTGAGGCCCTCGTAGGAGGCTATGAGCCGCTCGCGGAACTGTGCCGGAACTCCGGCGAGCGCCGCTTCAAGCGGCGACTCAGGTTTCGGAGTACTCATACTGTTTGTTGACGTTCTTCTCGCGCTTCAACTTGCCGTCTCGGGTCAGGCGCCCGAGGGGTCCCGAGAAGTCGGATTGCCTGTACTTGAAGGCGAGATTGTGTTCGCAATGCTCAACCAACTGCTTGATCGTCTTCGGTTTCTTGAAAAAGCCCTCGCTGTGGAGGCGTTCCAGCATTGCCTTCCCGCCAGGGCGTCCTGATGCCTTCGCCTTCGGGGTCCCCGTCGTAGGCGGGGTCTTCACCGACTTCCTCCCCGCCTGTCGTTGGACAGGGGACTTATTCTTCGTGTGCGCTTCGTCATGCTCATCGTCAGAACCGCCCTTTTCGAACACGAGCTCGATTAGGCGAAGCTGGACGGCCTCGGACTTAAACGAGTTGATAACACTCGAAAGGTCCTTCAACTGTTCCTTGATGACATCGAAGTTCCTGATCATCGGTTCTTCTCCTGCGGTCTAGCAGCGACCGTATCGCTTCTTCACAGTGCCCTTGGGCTGCGACATCGCGGCACGACGGCATAGGATCCCGTCCGGCGATTCCCACACGAAGCTTGTTCTCACAAAGCATCAAGCCATGGCCTGCAATGGGCGCGGGGAATATCAGGTTTCTGCGGCCCACCAATTCATGCCTCCCGACAGTCTTCCGTTCCTTCCGGCAAATAACCTGTGAAGGTTTGCGCGCGGTGGCGCTGTGCCTCGGCTACTAACCGGAGGAACTTGACGTGAACAATACAACAAGGACAATTCGCGAATCAATACGGCGGGTCTACTACGCAAACGCGACGTTCTCTTTCAGATTGGAACAACGAACCACGGAATGCACTGAATTCACGGGAATTCGGGGAAGGCAAACCGCAAAGACGAAGATGGATTCCATGGGCAACATGCCTGGGGGATCGTGCGTCAAACCTTCGGCAAGAGTGGGTGTAGGCAGAAGTAGCCGTCGTTTGCTCTGTTCGTGGTGACTGGAGTCCAGGAAGGAGAAGACCGAAGAACGATGGCGAACCGGAGGCGTGACGTATACCTGGACGGGATTCAAGCGCGGTGCCGAGCACTGTGCCCAATGCCCTTCCTGACTTCTTTCCGTGCATTCGGTGCATTCGGTGGTTGATAATGTGCCTACAGCACAAACCGCTCGATCTCGACGCCAGGATGATGTCCGAAGTTGATCAACAACCCGAGTTTTAGGCCGCTGGATTTCAGGTAATTCAGCACTTGAGCTCGGTGCTCGTCCGTCAACTGCTTCACCGCCTTCAGTTCAACGATGATCGCGTCGAAGCAGACAAGATCCGGCCGATAGGTCTGTTCCAACGGCTCGCCCTTGTAGCGCAGGACCAATTCCGGTTGTGCCACAAAGGGGATGCCCGAGAGCCGGCATTCCTTCTCCATGCATTCCTGGTACACCGGCTCCACATAGCCGTTACTCATTTCCTTGTACACCTCGAACGCCGCGCCCCGGATTCGGTAGGTTTCGTCCTTGTACAACAGGTCGGTCATGTCGGTGCCCTCCTTCGTTTACCATCCCCTCTCCAGATTGAGGCAACCAACCACGGAATGCACGGAATCCACGGAAATGCAGAGACGACAAGCCGCGACTACGAGAACTGACTCCATAGGCGAACTGGCTTGTGTCGAGGACTGTGCTCAATGCCTTTCTTGACCTCTTTCCGTGTGTTCAGTGCATTCGGTGGTTGACAAGATGGTTGATGAGATGCCCACAGCGGAAGCTGTTGGATCTCGGGTACTAACGTTGGAGCATCATATGCATGATGCAGCAAGTGCTGTTCGTGAATCAATAGGGGGTCCGCTACCCAATCCCAACGTTTTCGTTCAGATTGGAGCAATGAA
>DAIPKA010000006.1:21060-215182 GCA_036769985.1 Candidatus Hydrogenedentota bacterium
CCTCGTGTCGAGGAATATGCCCGACGCTCTTCTCGTTCCCTTTCTGTGTGTTCGGCGCATTCGGTGGTTGACAAGATGGTTGATAAGATGCCCACAGCGGAAGCTGCTGGATCTCGGGTACTAACGTTGGAGCGTCATATGCATGATGCAGCAAGTGCTGTTCGTAAACCAATAGGGGGTCCGCTACCCAATCCCAACGTTTTCGTTCAGATTGGAGCAATGAACCACGGAATGCACCGAATGCACGGAAATGGAAGAACGGCAAAGCGTAGTAGCGAACACGGATCCCGTGGGCAAGGCGCCTCGTGTCGAGGAATATGCCCGACGCTCTTCTCGTTCCCTTTCTGTGTGTTCGGTGCATTCAGTGGTTGATGCCGAGCCCGCAGCGGAAGCGCCTCGGGCCGCGCTAGGCCTTCTTGACGCGGATCACGAGGACACCGTTCTCGTACTCGGTGGTCATCGAGTCTTCATCCACCGGCCCCGGCAGCGGGATGTCGCGCTGGAACTGGCCTATACGCCGCTCTTGGCGGAATACGTTCTTCTTGTCGCCTTGCGTGACGTTTTCCTCTCGCGTGCCGCGCAGCGTCAGCGTACCGTTCTCGAGCGTTACGTTCACCGTGGCCTGGTCCACGCCGGGCAGGTCGACGCGCACGACATACGAATCGCCCTCCTCCGAGATGTCAACCTTCGGATTGAACAGGATGTCCTGGGTCAGGCCTTTGAACCGCGTGCTGCCGTGAAAACGGCCGAAGGCGTTATCGAAGATCTGATCCATTCTCTTCTGCATATCGGCCATTTCCTTGAAGGGGTCCCACGAGTTCGGGTCAAATGGCGTGCCGAAGAGCTTGTTCCAGTCATCTTCCTCGTCGGTTTGGGGTAATGGATTGCCTCCCGGCGGCGCGCTGAGAGGGACGTCGATGGCATCGCTGTCGCCCGGCTCGGCTTTCTGGGCCAAGGCCTGCTGCAACTGGCCATGCATGCGGAACAGGAAGTAGCCCTGTACGGCCGCGGCCGCGAGCAGTACCACGACACACAGCGCGGTCAGGTACTTGATCTTCGATGCCGATTCTCTGGATTCACTCATGGCAATGATCCTCCATCGTTGTCAGGTTGCCTCGTGAATGAACGAGGGCCGCGAACCGACGAGTTGGTTCGCGGCCCCCGCTCTGTCCTGGGAATCAGGTTACGTTCACACGCACCCGCGTGGTCTTGGCTGCCTCGGTTTTGGGCAGCGTGATGTTCAGCACGCCGTGCTTGTACTTGGCGACGACCTTGTCGCCATCGACCTCGCACGGCAGTGGAATCACGCGTGAAAACGACCCGTAGCTGCTCTCCGAGTAGTAGTAGTCGCGCTTCTTGTCCTCGTGACGCGCCTTCTTCTCGCCCTTGAGCACCAGGTGGTCCTCACGGAGTTCGACGGAGAAGTCCTTCTCCGATAGGCCCGGTAGCTCGGCGGTCACGCGGACGGAGTCGGCATCTTCGGCGATGTCCACCGCCGGCCCGCCGTGGGCGAAGAACGCCATCGGCCACGATTCGGGGCGGCTGAGTGTCTTGGACTCCGAACGGTGAGGCAACCACCGGTCGAACGCGTCCATGACACCACTGCGTAGGTTCTCTACCCCTTCTCTCCAGGACTGTGGTACCAAGTTCGACATTGTGATCACCTTTCCTTTCTTTCTTCTCCTTGCCGGGCGGTGCGCGACGCGGTCGCCGCGCCTCGCCCAGCCGCTCCGGCCGCCTTCGACAAGCTACTTCTCGACTTTCACGTCGATCTTCTTCGGCTTGACCTTCTCGACCTTCGGCAGGTGAATGGTCAATACGCCGGTCTTCATGTCGGCCCGGATCTTCTCCTGGTCGATCTGCTCGCCGAGTTCGAACTGGCGGAAGTAGTCGCGAAGCTCGAACTCCCGGCGAAGCATGTCGCCCTTCTCCGAGGTCTTGGTGCCACCCTTGATGGTGAGCACGTCGTTCTCGACGTGTACCTCGACCGTCTCCTTCGCTACGCCTGGTAGGTCGGCGATGACGACGAGCGCATCGGACGTCTCAAAGATATCTACCGGCGGAACCAGGGTCCGCGATTCCTCTCGCGTCGCGGGCGCTTTCACATCGCTCTTCTCTGGAAGCGTGCTTTCTTTCATGGTTTACTCTCCTCTCTTGGAAATCCGCGTTGACCGGTCCGTCGTGTGTCTAGCCCACGTTCACGGTGATTTGTTTCGGTTTGGCTGCCTCGACTCTCGGCAGCGTGATGAGCAACAGGCCGTTCTCGTAGTGCGCCGTGACCTTGTCCGGATTCACGTCCGCCTGCAAGGCCACCGTCCTGACGAACTTGCCGGCACTCCGCTCGTTCCGATGGAACGCCTCCATCTTCACGTCTTCAGAGATCGGCTTCTTTTCGCCGGCGATGCGTACCACGCCCTGCTGGACCGTGATGTCCAAGGACTCCGGATCCACACCCGGCGCCAGCGCCTCGATGTATACGTTGTCCTTGTCCTCGCTCACGTTCAGTAGCGGATACGCACGGGCCGCAAGACCCGGCAGGAACGATACCCTCGAGAAGGGCAAACGCCACCGATCGGGCGTGTGCATCTCGAAGGCCCGCTCGACTTCCCGCCGCAGCGCATCGACTTCGTCAAACAGGTTCCACGTCATGGCTACATCCTCCTTTGCATCACGCGATCCCAACACCCGCGTGTCCTATCCACTGTTCCGCCCGGCCGTTCCTCGTGCCGGGTCGTCGTACGCCTCACATAAAGCAACCGGCGTGCCACGGCCGCGCTAGGAGGCCGCGGAGCGGACCTGCTTCGATGATCGTTGAGACGTAAGCAACTCACGGACAAGCACTTGGCCTACGAACGACTCGTGGATTCGAGGTGTCGTTCAGGCAATTCCCTCAAGCTTCTCCGTCACGAATCGTGTCTCATTCGAGGCATGAGATGCCTCATGGTGAAACGGTTGCGTTTCATTCTGAAACGCTCTAGGCTTCTTGTGGCCGTGGATGAAACGTGATCCGCTGGACAGAGCAGGGCCGCCGCCGGGGTTCCTCAAGGCTGTCGTCGGACCACCACGGACTAGCCCTCATCCCCAAGTGATTTGCTGTCAGTTCGTTACGGCATGATCTCCGGATCGGAAACATTTTATCGCCTATTCAATCCCGTTGTTCGGCCCTGCGACCTCCCGGATTGGCATGGCCATTGCTCTTTTCCAGACACGTCGAGCATCACGTTCGTTCGGTTCGAGGCGCGTGGCGTCTCGGCAACGGGACGACGTTGGACTTGACCTGAACAGAAGGAGAAAGACCATGCAGAAAGTAATCGGCATAGACTTGGGCACCACGAACTCGTGCGTGGCCGTTATGGAGGCCGGCGAGCCGGTCGTCATCCCGAATCTCGAGGGCAATCGGACCACGCCGTCCGTGGTGGCGTTCACGAAGGACGGGGAACGTCTTGTGGGCACAACCGCCAAGCGGCAGGCGGTGACCAATCCCCACAACACGATATTCTCGATCAAACGGTTCATGGGACGCCGGCACAGCGAGGTCGGTGAGGAAGAGAGACTGATCCCGTACAAGGTTTCGGCCGGTCCCTCGGGTGATTGCCAGATCGCTGCGGGCGGCAAGACGTACAGGCCGCCCGAGATCTCGGCCGTGATCGTTCAGAAGATGAAGGAGACGGCCGAGAGTTACCTGGGCGAGCGCGTATCGCAGGCCGTGATCACGGTACCCGCGTACTTCAACGATGCGCAACGGCAGGCCACGAAGGATGCCGGGCGGATCGCCGGACTCGAAGTCCTCCGCATCATCAACGAGCCCACGGCGGCCGCGTTGGCTTATGGCCTCGACAAGAAGAAGAACGAGAAGATCGCCGTGTACGACTTGGGCGGCGGCACGTTCGATATCTCCGTCTTGGCGATCGGCGAGGACAGTTTCGAGGTGTTGAGCACAAACGGCGACACGCATCTTGGCGGCGATGACTTCGACCAGTGCATCATCGTGTGGCTCGCGGAGGAATTTCTGCGCGACCAAGGTATCGACCTGCGTAAGGATCCGACGGCGCTCCAACGGCTCAAGGAGGCCGCCGAGAAAGCCAAGTGCGAGTTGTCGAGCAGCACGCAGACCGATGTCAACCTGCCTTTCGTGACGGCGGACGCCGCCGGGCCGAAGCATCTGAATTACCGCCTGACGCGTGCCAAGCTCGAACAGCTCTGCGATCACCTGTTGGCGCGTACCAAGGCGCCGTGCCAGAAAGCTATCGAGGATGCCGGTCTCAAGGCCTCCGATATCGACGAAGTGATCCTGGTCGGCGGTATGACGCGCATGCCGGCCGTCGGCGCACTCGTGAAATCGATCTTCGGCAAAGAACCGCATCGGGGGGTGAATCCGGACGAAGTCGTGGCCGTTGGCGCGGCTATCCAGGGCGGTGTCTTGGCTGGCGACGTGAAAGATGTGCTCTTGCTCGACGTGACGCCGTTGTCGCTCGGTATTGAAACGCTCGGCGGAGTGTGCACGCGCCTGATCGACCGCAACACGACGATTCCGGTCACGAAGCGCCAGATTTTCACGACCGCGGCCGACAGCCAGACGGCGGTGACGGTGCATGTACTCCAAGGCGAGCGGGAGTTCGCGCGCGATAACCGCACGCTCGGGCGGTTCAACCTCGAAGGGTTGCCCCCGGCGCCGCGCGGCATTCCACAGATCGAGGTTTCCTTCGACATCGACGCGAACGGCATCGTCCACGTGACCGCGAAGGACCTCGCCACCGGCAGAGAGCAGCGCATCCGCATCGAATCGTCGAGTGGCCTGACCGAGGCCGAGATCCAGCGGATGGTCAAAGATGCCGAAGCGCACCAGCGTGAGGATCAGGAGCAGAAGCACGTCATCGAGGTGCGCAACAACGCCGAAACACTCGTGTACAGTGTCGAGAAGACGCTCAAGGAAAACGGGAACACGATCGGTGCCGAGGACCGGGCCTCGGTCGAGCGCGCGCTCGACCGGTTGCGCGATACCCTCAAGGGCCATGACACGGCTGCCATCGAGGCCGCCGCGAATGACGTGACCGCCGCGTCACACAAGTTGGCCGAGGCCATGTACGCCGCGACGGCCGGTGCGGCCCATGCGCAAGCCGAACCAGGCCCGATGGGACCTGAGCCGGGCCGCGCCGCGGATGACACGGTTGATGCAGACTACAAAGTGATGAACGACTGAACCTGTAGGTGGTAGCCACGTATGACCACAGCAACCAAGAAGACGTTCTATGGCGTGCTCGGTGTCGCCGAGGACGCGTCGCAGGACGAGATCCGGAAGGCCTATCTCAAGTTGGCCCACCGGTACCACCCGGACAAGACCGGCGGCAACAAGGCCGCCGAGGAACGCCTGAAGGAAATCAATGAAGCGTACGACACGCTCAAGAATCCGGAGAAGCGCAAGCAGTACGATGCCATGCGCTCGGCCGGCGGGCCTTTCGGCGCCGATGCCGGCCCGTACGGGTTCGATGGCGGTGCGGACAGCTCCGCCGGTTTCGGCTTCGGCGGCCCTGGTGGCGTGGACTTCGAGGATATCCTCGGGTCGTTCTTTGGCGGCCGCGCATCGACGCGCGCGACCTCCGTCCGCCGCGGCCGCGACGTCGAAGCGAGCGTGAGTATCACGCTTGAAGAAGCTGCTACGGGCACGACACGCGGTCTGAAGATGTCGCGCGACGAGCCCTGTCCCGTCTGCAGCGGCGCCGGCCACGAGCCCGGCCACGTACCTGAGACGTGCCCCGCGTGCCATGGCACCGGCCAACTACGGCAGGGCCAGGCCGGTTTTGCCGTGTTGACGGTATGCAGCCAGTGCCGTGGCACCGGCAAGATCGTGACACATCCCTGCGGACGCTGCCACGGATCCGGACATGTGCGCGCGCGGCGCGAACTGTCGGTAACCATTCCTGCCGGAGCGGAAAGCGGTACGCGGCTGCGTCTCAAGGGTGAGGGCGAGCCCGGCCGCGGCGGTGGCCCCAACGGCGACCTGTACGTCGTGGTTACGGTTCAGCCTCACGCGCTGTTCGAGCGCGACGGGGCCGACCTCGTGTGCGAAGTGCCGATCACGCTGACGGATGCTGTGCTTGGCGGTACGGTGAAGGTACCTACGCTCGACGGCCTTGCGGAACTGAAGATTCCGGAAGGCACACAGACCGGCGCGAAGCTCCGCATGCGTGGCCTTGGCCTACCGGAAATGGGCAAGGCGCGGCGCGGCGACGAGATCATCCGGACGTTTGTCGAGATACCGACCAAGCTGAACCGGAGGCAGCGTGAGATCCTCCGCGAGTTGGGCGGCGCCACGCTCCAAGAGAACTATCCGAAGCACTTCGGATTTCTCGAGCGGATCAGGAGGCTCGGCAAGAAGTAGGGCCACCTGCGAGATCGGCAGGCAGACACAAACGGGGCGCTCTCGGAACGGACTTCCGTAGAGCGCCCCGTCACGTTCTTCGTGGACGTTAGCCTGCGATATCCTTGAGGGCGGCCAGGGCCGCCTCGTAATCCGGCTCGGTGGTGATTTCCGGTACGTACTGCACGTAACGGATGATACCTTCCGCGTCGACGACGAATACGGCGCGCGCTTCGAGTCTCAGCTCTTTGATGTGCGTGCCGTAGGCGTCGCCGAAAGCCATGGTGCGGTGATCGGAGAGCGTTTGTACGCGATCGATTCCGGCGGCCCCGCACCAGCGCGCCTGCGCGAACGGCAAGTCGGCGCTGACGGTTAGGCCGACCACGTTGTCGCCGCACGCCGCGATCTTCTCGTTGAACTTGCGCGTTTGCGTGTCGCATACCGGCGTGTCCAGAGAAGGCACAACGCTGATCAGCCGCACCTTTCCGGCGCTGTCGGCAAGGCAGACAGGTTCGAGCGCGTTCGATAGCAGTTCGAAGTCCGGCGCCGCGTCGCCTACCTCGAGCGGATCGCCGAGCACAGTTAGTGGATTTCCCTGAAAGGTTACTGCGCCTGGACGTTCATTCATGGTCGTGTCCTCCCAATCTTGCGCCATAGGCTGCGCATTTGTTCTCCCATGCCTGGAACAGCCTACGGGCGTGAGACATTCCTCGCGTCCGTTCGGAAGAACCGCTTCCTAGAATTCGATGCTCTTGAATTGGGGGAGGTATGCACGGTTCTTCTTCAACATTTCGGCTGTCATCTTCCTGATTTCGGCCAAGGAGAGCACGGCTGCCGACACCGGATCGTAAGCCACGGCCTGGAACACGAGCTTCGGATCGCCCGAGATAGCTGCCTCGACGGCCATTTCCTCGTAGGCGATGGTCAGATTGTTGAGCGCGGCGCACTGCGGCGGCAGCGGTCCGACATGAATGGCGTTTAGGCCTCGGCGATTGGCGAGCACCGGAACCTCGACGCAGGCGTCCTGGGGCAGGTTGTCGACGAGGCCGGTGTTCGGCACGTTGCCGTTGAATTGATACGGCTCGCCGCCGAGATAGGCGTTGATGATGCAGGCCGCGTACTCGCCACCGCGCCGGAGGTCCATTGGCGCGCCTTCATCGAACCATTTCTTGACCTCGCGTCTCCATGACCGACTGCGACTCTGATAACCCTTCAGGATGTAGGCGTATTCGCCGGGATTCCAGCCGGTACCGTGCGTACAGTACTTCTCGATGAGATCCGTGCGTTTGCGGAACCACCAATTGTACTCCGAGTTGTGACCGCTCGATTCCGTCACATAGTAGTCGAAGGCCAGGAACATCTCGTTCCGCACCGGCTCGTGGTTGTAGATCTTCTTCTTATGAACGGCCTTGCGAATCAGCGGATAGGCGTCATCGCCGTTCCACTTGAACTCGACGAACCACGACATATGATTGATGCCGGCGCACACGTAGGTGATCTCGTCCATGGGCGCGCCGATCCAATTGGCGAGCATGTGGGCCGTACCTTGCACGCTGTGACAGAGGCCGCTCACCTGAACGCTGGTCTCGCGTTGCATCGCGCGGCACAGCATGGCCATCGGATTCGTGTAGTTGAGGAAGATGGCTTTCGGGCAGTACTTCTCGATGTCGCGGCAGATATCGAGCATGACCGGAATCGTCCGCAGCGCGCGGAAGATGCCGCTGACGCCGCGCGTGTCGCCGACGTTTGTGTCGACGCCGTATTTTTTCGGAATGAGGATGTCGTGTTTCCACACACTTACGTCGCCGCTCAGGATCGTGCACAGCACCGCGTCTGCGCCTTTCAACGCTTCCTTGCGATCCATGGTCGCGATGACCTTGGCCGGGAGGCCCGTCTTGTCGATGATGCTCTGAACAGCGCGGTGTGCGAAATCCAGTCGCTCCTCATCGACGTCCACGAGGGCGAATGTCGCATCCTCCAAGAGCGGGAAAGTGAGCAGGTCGCGTACCAATCCCCGCGTGAATCCCAAACTACCGGCTCCGATGAAAGCGATCTTAGCCATGGTGTACTCCTCGGCGTTTTCCCATATGTTGCGGCCCAAAACGAGGAAATGATCCCTCTTCTGCCTGTCCACAGTCAAAGAGGGACGCGCTCCGAGGCCAAGGCGCTGTGTGGTATCATGGTTGTGTAGTGAGCAGCGAGGGGCCGCGAGATATGCCTCAGGCCTCTCCGCTGTTCCCAAGTGATTCTGTGCACGGGAGTCGTAGCGGAGGTCAGATGCCGACAGTCTTCGAAGAAGATGGCTACAGGTTCTTCTTCTACAGCAATGAGCATGTGCCCATCCACGTACACGTTCGCTACGGCGGCGGAGAAGCAGTCTTCGACGTAGAGAACACGGTCGAACTTCGCGAATCTCAGGGCATGAAGATGAGCGAGTTGAGCAAGGCACAGAGGCTTGCCCAAGAGAATCGGGCGCTCATCCTGGAGAAATGACATGCACACGTTGGTTGACGCGGCAGTCGAGGCTGTCCATGAGAATGGTCATATCGTTATCCGCATGAAGAGCGGCGTCGAAATCAAGTTCCCTGTGAGTAAGAACAGGCGTCTTGCGCGAGGTACCGATGCTCAACTGAACAACGTCGAAGTTTCCCCCTACGGCCTTCACTGGCCCGACCTGGACGAGGACCTGTCCTTTGGCGGATTACTGCGGGGGGACTATGGGCAGCGTCCGGACAGCGAATGACGCATGCCGTTGGCTTCCTGACGGCCATGCCGACACACGCGATCTCCGGAGTCTGCATCCCCGTCAGCAACGTGCGGTCTTCGCCCGTGATCGACACGTCATGGCCTAGCGAACGTAGCCAATCCACCAAGGAAGGGTCGATACTCTCGTCGGCCAGGATTCTCACCCGGCCCCCTGGTCGACAAGGACCGATTCATCCAGTGAGAGATACGCGGCGGCATAGCTCTGGGCGGCTCGGATGTGCTCCGGACAGATCTCCGGATTGGCGTCAAGAAGATCGGCGACAGCCCAGCCATCGCCGAGGCGCTCCAGAATGAGTTCCACCGTCAGGCGGGTACCCTTGATGACCGGTTTGCCCAACATAACATCGGGTCGTTGTTCAATGTGCTCTCGCCAGTCCATAGGCCTAAGTTTCCTTCCGGATTTGGGATACCACGAGACCGGCGCGGAGGGAAAGCGTCGCTGTGCCGGCGAATACCCGTAGATGGATGTGGGGACTGCGGGTAATCGCCCGTTCGGAGAATGCCGATGACCAGCACGCTCGTTGACACAGCCCGTCCCTCGCATTGCGTCGATCCGAGATGTGCTGCTACCATAGCCTTTTCCGAAAATGGAAGGAGAGCACGATGAAACTCGGAATCGTCGGCTATGCTCGCTCCGGGAAGACCACAATATTCAACGCGTTGACAGGCTCGCAGGCCGAAGTCGGCGCTTTTGGTAGTCGCGAGGCCAATGTGGCCGTGGTCAAGGTGCCGGATGAACGCCTCGAACGACTGGCCGAAATCCACAAGCCGAAGAAGGTCACGCACGCGGAATTCCAGTTCATGGATATTGCGCCGAACGAGGTGGCCGGCGACGATAAGGCCTTGGATAGCGCGGCGCTGACGCTGCTCAAGAATGTCGACTCGCTCGTGCACGTGGTCCGCGCCTTCAAGAACGATAACGTTCTCCATCCGCTGATTTCGGTGGATCCGGTGCGCGACTGTCGGACGCTCGAGGAAGAGCTTCAGCTTGCCGACCTGATCATCATCGAGAAGCGTATCGAGCGTCTCGAGAAGGAAAACCGGAAGGACAATGAGTACGCGGTTCTCAAGCGGTGCCGCGAGCACATCGAGTCCGGCGCGTCGTTGCGGACGCTCGAGTTGTCTGGGGCCGAGGAGGCCGAGATTGCCGGATTCACCTTCCTCTCGCAGAAGCCGTTGATGTTGCTCGGCAACTATGGTGAAGAGGCCATCGGGCGCGAGGACCCCTCCGGCCTGGTGGCCTACGCGGCCGAGAACGGATTTGCGCTCATCGACTTGTGCGGCGAGATGGAGATGGAGATCGCCGAGTTACCGGAAGAGGAGCGCGCGGGGTTCCGGCAGGAACTGGGCCTTGGCGAGGAATCGCGCACGGCCTTCCTGCAAAAGGCCTACGCGATGCTGGGCCTGGTCAGCTTCTTGACGGCCGGCGAACCGGAGGTCCGCGCCTGGACGATTCGCCAAGGTACGAAGGCCGTCGACGCGGCCGGCGTGATTCACTCGGATATCAAGCGCGGCTTCATTCGCGCCGAGGTCGTGCACTACGACGATTTCATGCGCGCCGGATCGATGGCCAAGGCCAAAGAGGCGGGCACGCATCGCCTCGAAGGCAAAGAGTATATCGTCCGAGACGGCGACATCATTCTGTTCCGCTTCAACGTGTGAGGGCGGTCTTGAAAACAGACGCGACAAGTGCCAAGTTTGACATGAAGCGCGCCAAGCGGGGCGTCGAGCGAGTTCTCGAGATCTGCGAGCGGCCGGGGCGCGTGCTCATTCTCATGCAGGACAATCCGGATCCGGACGCCATTGCCAGCGCGGCCGCCGTTCGAGAGCTCGTGGCAAGCCATCTGCACAAGCGTGCCCTCATCGGATACGGCGGCATCTGCGGCCGCGCCGAGAACCGGGCGATGATGACGACGCTCCATATCGAGGCCCATCGCGTCACGCCGAGCGATGTGCTCTGTGCCAAGACCGTGTGCCTCGTGGACTGCCAGCCGTACACCGGCAACAACGCGCTTCACACGGCGCGTGCGGCCGAGATCGTCATCGATCATCATTTGCTGCCAAGACCGGCGGTGTGGACGGCCGAGTTTGCCGATGTGCGCCCTGAGTACGGGGCGACGTCGACAATCCTGTACGAGTACCTGCGGGCCGCGTGTGTCGACATCTCCGAGAATCTGGCGACGGCCCTTTTCTACGGGGTCCAGTCCGACACGCAGGACTTAGGCCGCCAGGCCGCTTCGCCGGACATCTGCGCGTTCCAGGACCTCTTCCTGTTGGCCAACAAGAAGAAGCTGGCCCGTATCCGCCGTGCCGCTGTGCCGCCGAGATACTTCGCCGCCCTCCAAGGTGGCCTCACCCATTGCGTCGTGGCCGGCAAGACCGTCATCAGCTACATTCCTGAACACGGCACGCCCGACATGATGGCCGAGGTGGCCGACCTCATGCTGCGGCTGTCCGGGACGCGCGTGTCGGTCTGCTACGGGCTGTACGGCGATGTCATCCACATCTCCGTGCGCGGCTACGACGCCCGCAGCAATGTGGGCCGCCGGCTCAAGCGCGCGGTTCGCGGACTGGGGACGGGCGGTGGTCATCGGAGCATGGCGGGCGGCCAGGTGCCGACTCTCGGGACGGCGGAGCGGCGTCTTGCGCTGGTTCGCGAGCGTCTACTCCGCGTTTTCGCCGCCGGCAACGAGCCGCATCCGCTCCTCGACCTCGCCGACTGAGTGGGTCACTACTCGCCGACACGCGTCAACGTGACACCGGTCCCCATCACGACGCTCACCGGCGATCTCCCGGGGAACTTGATGAACTCGACGTGACCGTCCATGAACAAGACATTGCATCCGCCCGGCACGTGGTTGAACTTCTCGGCCGTCTGCCCGAGGGTGTCGCACATGACCCAGATCGCGCTCTGGCCGGTGGCGCTGGACGACGCGTTGGCCACGTCGGCGATGAGGAATCGCTCGATCCCTTCGGCCAGCCGATACACCGTGTCGCTTCGGCCACTCCCCATCGGCTCGCCCTCCCGACGATCCAGGACGGTATCCTGGTCCAGTACGCTGAAGTCGCGCATGCCCGACGCGGCGACGGCATTGCCCATCTTGACCCAATGGTCGATGAACTGAGCCGGGCCTTCCGCGTTCGAGTCGACAGAACCCGCCGCAACGGACGTGACATTCATCAGCGAGAGCAGGACGTAGAGCGGCCCAACCTCGGTCTTCGCGTCGTCGTCGCTGACTTTGTCGTAGAGGTAACCGAAGTACACGTAGCTGATGTCGGCCTTCTCGAAGTGCGCCTGATCCGTCAGGACGGATGTGCCATCCTCGAGGTAGAGGTCGTCGAGCGAGCTGTTTCCATCGGACGGACACAGCAGAATGGCCGGGTCGGTTAGGTATTCCGGATAGACCGAGCGGACGCTCGGCATGGCGGCGAGTTGGATATCCGTGATGTCCGGTTCGAGCTGGATCCTTGGATACCGGCCTCCGTCGGACTCGTTGGCATACATCTTAAGAATGATGCCCCATTGCTTGAGATTGTTGGCGCAACTGGCGCGTCGGGCGGCCTCGCGGGCTCGCGCCAGTGCCGGCAACAGGATGGCCGCCAGAATTCCAATGATGGCAATGACGACCAGGAGTTCGATCAAAGTGAAACCATGTTTACGCAAGGGTGTATCCTTTCTTGAATGGCAGCGTCTTGCCGGAGACGGTTGGCGAGTCAGCATAGGCTGATGCGCCGGCGCTGCCGTGGACGCAAGTCTTGGAATGGGGTTCCGGAACGAGCGATCGGCGGTTTGCGCTGGCCGCGAACGAACACGCTCGGCGGCGATCAGGCGGCGCGCAACGACCGGCCGCATGCCAAGACCAGGGGTGGGACTTTGGGCTTCCTCGAGAAGCGGAACCGGACGAGTGTTGCGGCCATCGGGCAGGGGCTTGCCGGGGCGCGCACGCCCGCCTCGACATCGCGCCGACGCGCAGCGGCCGTGACGCCCGGGGCCTTGGGACCGCGAGACTCGCCACCGCCGTGGTGAAGCCACAGCGCATCGGACAACCGCCACGCGGTGGCCGAGAGGAACAACACAACGGGATACACTTCGGGCGCGTATCTCCGGACGATGTCCAGCACTTGCTGGAGCTGTCCCGCGGCGAAGGACTCGAGCGGCTTCTGACGGTGAGTCCATCGCGGCCATGAGCCAACCGGATCGCGATCGATGAGGCCGGTGTCTACCGCGGCTCGGATGCCGGCCCGGATGTAGTTGACGCGGTAGGCCGCGCCGCCTTGGCTCAACCCTCGGCCCAGCATCGAGACGTACCATGCCAAGACGGTGTTGGGGCTCAATTCTTCGGGCGCAGTGAGGTCTTGCGTACGGCACCACTCCAGAAAGCCGCGCCACGCGCTGCGGGCAGCCTGGACGGTCTTCTCCCCGGCGCCCGCGAGATAGGTCTCGACATGCCACCGCGCAAGACGGGCCAAGGCGCCCCGCCGGCTGGCTTCGAGGTTGTCCGCGGGGATCTGTGTTTTCAGGAAGGCGCTGTACCGATCGAGGGCGACCGTCAGTTCGACCGTATGCATGGACCGACGGACGCGTCGTCCGCCCACCACGCAATCGGCGTAATAGCGCCCGTTCTTCTTGCGGCGGAGCATGGCCATAGACACATTTTCGCAGTGCGGCGTATCCGAAAGCAAACCGCGCTTGTGGAAAGGGAAGGTCAGCCTTGGACGTCGATGAGCGCGCAGTTCGGCCGGCTGAGCTGGGCCGGCGGTCGGCCATCACCTTCCTGGGCCAGCTTGAGGAAGGCCTCCTCCCAGGTGTCGCGCATGGAGGTCATCAGGCCGACGCACTCGTCGATGGGGGATGGGTCTTTGTGGATGTTGGCCTGGATGAGGAGATGCTGAAAGTACTCATAGATTCGATTGAGGTTATGGGCCACGGGCCCAGCCTCCATGTTGAGCGCGCTCCGGATCTCCGCCACGATCTCCTGGGCTCGAACGAGGTTGTTATGAACCGCGACAAGGTCGTGCTTTGCCATCTGGCGCTTTGCTTCTTCAGCCCGCTGGATAGCACCGTTGAACAGCATGACCACCAGCTTTCCCTGCGAGGCGGTCTCGACTTCCACGCGGCGGTAGGCGCCATAGCTGGGATCGGATGGGGCCATCGAAACATCTCCTCATCTGACGCGGCGGCTATCTCTAGAGAATCGAGTAGGTGGAGGCCAGCGCGGATAGCGCGGAGCTCTGCTGCTGGTAGGTCGCGCTGATCTTCTCGAGGTTCGCGAACTGGGTGCGCAGGCGCGTTTCCTTCTTCGTAACGCGTTCCTCGATGCGGTCAATCTGATCATTGAGGTCCCTGATCTGCACGTCAATGGAGCCATTCGACTTGGCGCGGGCATTCAGGAACCCCGTCGTGCGCGAGATCTCGTCCACGTAAGAGTACAAGGTATCGGCAATGCCGGTGTTGGCCGTGTTCGCGAAGAGATTGCGGATATTGAGCCGGTCATCCCGCAGCGCCTCTCGGAAGGCTTCCTCATCGAGTTGAAGATGTGCCACGGCGGACGAATCGAAGCTGTCTCCCGTCGTAATCCCGATCTCCGGAAGGCTCTTGTAGTCGCCGTAGCCCGTCACCTGAGCGAAGACGCCGCTGCGCAGGTAGTTCTCGATAGCTTGCAGCGAACTGTCCCCGGCCAACGCGCCGTCCGATCCCGTCAGTTCACGGATCTTGTCGACGGAGTCGTTGAATGCCGTGAGGAACTCATTCAGCTTCTCCACCACGGCATCGTCATTGCCGGATACGGTGACGGTACTTGCGCCGACACTGAGCAGATTCAGAGTGACGCCGCCGATGGCGTCTGAGACTTCATTCGTGTTGCGTGTCTGAGCGGCGCCACCGTTCACCGTGAACCGAGCGTCGTTGCCGGCCACCTGGGTGGCGGCAGTCAGATTGGTCACGTCCAGGAAGTTGCTCGTGCCCGACTCAAACCGGATGGTTCTGCTGCCCAAGGTATTCGAGACGATCTTGATCGTGTCGCCTGACGTGTCGTAGCTGGCCGTTACCTGGGCATCGGAGTCGTTGATGCGTGTCAGTACATCCGAAATGCTGTCCGTGGCCGCGTCGATGGTTATCGTGATACCGTTGATTCTGAAGGTGCCGCTGGTGACGGCGCCGTTTGCGAACGGTACCGACGCGAGATCGTCGGCGGGATTTACGGCGCCGAGGTTGCGGGTGCTTGTGGCATAAGTCTTGTTGCCGGCGCCGGTGCTTTGCGTAGCGTTGGTGATGTTGATGGCGCTCAGAAAATCGCTGGTGTCGTCGTCGCCGCCGAAGATGATGACACTCGTGTCGTCATCGTTGGTGTTGGCGAACGTGACCTTGTCCGTGACCGCGTCATAGGTGGCCGTAACCCCTGCCGCACTTGAGTTTATGGCGCCAAGGATGTTGTTCAGGCTCTGGGTGTCTGGGTCGAAGGAGAACTGAACGCCGTTGATCGAGAAGATGCCGCCCTCGACGTCTTGGCCGATGCCGCTCGAGTTGAAGGCTGCATTAGGATTGACCGGACTCCCCAGGACGCTGCTGCTCGATGCCTCGGTCGCGCTGGCCAGTTGGAGAACATCGATGGCGTACGAACCGATGACGGGGTCCGATCCCGAGATCTCGACGGTCAAGGCTTTTTCATTACTCGATGCGGCTCGGTACTGGTCGAAAATGGTGTTGAGTCGAAAATCCTGGAACTTGTTGCGCAACGTGAACAACTGGGTGCGCAGTTCGCCAAGGGCTTCTTTCTGTTTTTTGAGGACGCTGATGCGGTCTTCGGCTCGTGTAATGGGCTTCCGCTCGATGAGCATGAGCTGGGTGATGATGCTATTGGTATCGAGGCCGGTGATGAGCCCGCTCGTGGTAAATGATGTTGTCATAGGCCAGACCTCCTCGACGTTCGCCGGCGGCATACGCACCCGCCAGCCGGCCCGCTCATGCCCATTGAGATCGAGCCGATCCGTCCCGCTCAGACTCCTCGTAAGGTTCATCGGCTGATACGGCAGAAACTTTAGCGGAAGACGGGTCCCCGCCGATCGGAACCGGGCTCCGACGGGTTGGTTCCCTCCCGATTATACACGAAGACGTTATTGTCCCAACGGGATTACCAGCGGGGCGACCTTGATAGTGGCGCCTATCGGAACGCAGATACCGTCTCCGTGAAGCCATCCGATGGCGCTTGTATACGGCCCCACTTCCACCCACGATGCGCCTTGGCGCCCGTCGTCGAGCGTGAAGTGAAGGCAGAAGTTGCGCAGTTTCATGAAGTCTTGTCCGGGGTTGCGAACTTCCAGACGGTTGAAGGCCTTCAGCGCTCCTATCGCCTCGGGAGAGAGAGGTACCGACGCCGATTGCCATTCGGTATCGGAGCCGGAAGACGGCGTTGTTCCAATCTCGATACCGTTAATGTCGATGTATGAAGTGTGTTCGCCCACATTCACGCCCGCGGACTCGAAGGTCAACTCCGCAGATGCGATTCGACTCAGGTCGGCTTTGGTGAGTCCCTTGATGGGCAGGGGCGGGGCCTGGACGCTCCAACAGGGCTTCTCGTCGTGTATTGTTAATGTTAACACCTCCGCGCCAAGCGTGATCCTGGGCTCACCCCAACAAGACCAGTCCGAGTAAGAGTTGTCCGCAGGGCCAACATCGGATATGAGCTTGATAATCAGGGATTTGCCGGCGAATCGAGTCAACTCGACAATGCCGTGTTTCCATTGGCCAAGCTGCGCGTACTGCTCGGAGAACACCTCATGTTCCTGCTTACCGTCGATGATAACGACCTTGAATACGCACCCGTCCTGGGTGGTCGAGCTGTTACTGAAACCCATGTCGAATTCGAGAAAGGGTTTACCCTCAGGAAGGTCCACGGCTATCGAGGCAAAGGTGTAACCCACTCCGGTTTGATAGGGGGGATGCATAAACAGACTTGGCTTGCTTTCTTCGCCCACGGCTTCGACCGTTGCATTAACATAAGCGCCTGTTAACGACATGTCCAAGGGACCCTCGCCACTGCCGCGTATGGCTACGCCGATTTCTCGTGGCAGTTTGATGAGATCGGCCGCGACCCATTCCGATGGGCGCACGCTCAAGTAGCGCGCAACATCAAAGACCCGCTCGCCGCGCTTGAACCGGAAGACAAGGGGCTCGACGGCGGGTTCCGGCGAGACCTCGATACCCCACACCGCCCGGCGCACCTCCTCTGGCGCGAAGGGGATGCTCTGCTCAGCCGGGTCGACGCGCCAGCCATCGGGGACCTCCGCCCTGCAAGTTACCTCCGTCTTCTCGGCGAGGTGGCAGACGATATCCGCTTCGATGGTCGTGGTCACGCCCTGCTGGACGGGCACGGTGTCCGAAAGGATATTCACTTCAAACGCTGGGACGACCCAGATGTCGATCCACCTCGAATCTTCCGCGACGTCCGGTCCCTTGATGGGCAACTCGATCCAGAATCGGTGGTATTCGTCGCCTGTGATCTCGAGAGGTGCGCTCAAGGGATAGGCCGCCGCCTGCCGCTCGCCCGTGAGGGGCCTGCCGCTCAGACCGGTGCAGTCCGACGGCGCGAGGCCTTCAGGCAGTGCCACGGTAGCCGAGATCGCTACCGCCTCGCCATTGGTCGCGACGTGGCGCGGCACTTCAATCCGCCACTGGGCACCTGCGAGACCTTGGGCCGGCTCGGCGCTGAGTCGGTACTTGACCTCGTCGGCGGCGTACGGCATGACGGTCACCTCGTTGCCACCACGTCGAATCTCGCATTCGCCGAGACGGTTCCCCTTCATGTCGTAAGCCGTTGCGCTGAAACGGTATCCGGCGTCGCGGCCGAGCCAGTCGGTCGAGACCGTCACTTCCTCGGTGTCAGGGCATGGAATGATCCACCAGGCGTCGTTACCGTCCCGCTTGACGGCCACCTGACCGCGGGCAGCCAACGACGGTGTCCGGACGAATCCGTCGCGTGAGTCGAGGTACAGGTAGTCGTTACAGTGGACGAACTCGTGTCGGGCGTTATCCAGCACCGCCGAGTAGGCGAGGATATCGCCTGGGCGTTGCGCGACGAACCCTCCGGGCGGCAACAGGTACTCGCGATCACCAACGGACACCGTCCAGTCTTGGTCGAAGCTCAGGTTGCACCAGGTCTCGAGGCCGTTCTCGTAGCGCACATGGACCTGGCGGCGCAGGTGAGCATCCGTCGCGATCGCCGTCGAGGTATCGACGAGACCCTGGCCGTCGGAATAGCCGATCTTGTCGACGGGCACCATGATGTAGCGTTGCTGGAGGGCCTGAACCATGTAGTACGACTTGAGCGTCGCGGCGAAATCCCACTCGTAGGTCAGGAATCCGAGATGGCCGAAGGCAATGGTGCTCGTGATGAACCGGTCGAAATAGGGACTCAGCCGTGATCCATCCTCGCTCCATTCGCCTCGTTCGCCGTAGAACATGTTGGCGAATCCCATGCCGAAATCCGTCATCTTGGGGTGCATCTTGAGGAGGTCGAAATCGACGATGGGGGGGACTTGCCAGCCGCCGCCGTAGGGCATCATCGTGGCGTAGTCGCCGTCGACGATCCCGGCGTAGAACCAGTGGTAGTTGCCTTCGCTGAATACCGGTCCGTGGTGGGCTTTGCTTTCGTTCCAGAGCAGCCGTGCGAAGGCGTTGAATTGCGTGCGGAACATGCCGGCGCCCGGCGTACGCGCATCGTAGTCTGTCCGGCCCCACGGGGTGTAGGCCGTGTGGACATCGCAGTACTGGGCGGTCGTGCCGAACTTCTCGTGGATGCGCGGGGCGTAATACGCTTCCTTCTCTGCGGCACGCAGCGGTTTGAGAGCGTAGCAGCGCGGCCAGGCCGTCTGCCACGAGCCGTCGGGGTCCAGGCACACGTCGTCCTCGTTCCAGTTCGAGTTCACCGGCGCGAAGTCCACGTAGTTTGTGTACGTGCCGAACCGATAGCCGAGATCCTCGCGCAGGTGGCGGCCGTACCGGGCCAGGCCCTCGTCGCCGATGCGCGGGGCGGCCTTAAGCCGCATGGTGAAGCTCTCGCCGGCGTCGCGCCAGCCGACCTCGTGATGGCACGCGATGAATTTGTCGATGCCGTAGGCCTTGTACCGGTCGAGCATCTCTTCTTCCGGCTGACCGACATTGCGCCACACGCATTCGCGGGCCATCTCACCGGTGTCGCATGTAGGATTCGGGATGCTCGGCAACACCTCGTGTACATCATGGCTGATGTTGATGAAGACGCGCTCACGGAGGTCGTTGCGCTGGCCGTCGGTCTTCGGCTTGTGGATCGAGCCGCCCGCGTAGCCGAGGGCGTCGTCGTCACGAATCTGCGGCGCGCCGAACAGCTCCGAGGCGTCCGAGTTGTAGTAGTCGATGAGCGCCGAGACGAACAGCGGCGTGTCGCCTGTCGGTGAGCAGGCCACGCGCGGCCAATCGCCGCCGTAGGTCAGGTACGGGATATACACCGCCTTGGCGGCGTCGAGGCCCTTCGCGAGTCCGATGTCGAATCGTGTCGCGCGGCCGCCGGGCGCCGTGACGTCGACGATCAGGGACTTCCCCTTGACGCGGAAGGTGTAGCGGTAGCTCAGGGCGTCGCCCTCGGCCGGTTGGACCGTCCAGTCGGCGACAATCGCATCGCCGTCACGGCGGACGCCCTCGCATCGCGGCGTCAGGCCCGGATCGCCAATCTGCAGTTCGCCATGGGGTGTCTCGAACCGGATGCCGCCGCGCCAACACGGATGAAAGGTCTGGCCCTCGGCCTCGACGGTGATGTCGCTCAGGGAGCCGTCCTTGGGCGTGTAGGTGAAGCGGATGGTCTTGCCGGCATAGGCAGAGATCCACGCGTAGCCGCCCTCGGCCGTGGCTCCAGGCTCCGGCACAGGTACCGGCCCGTCGCCCTTCAGGCTGGGCAGGATGGTGTCCGGCGTTGTTGGCCATGGCAGATTCTCGGGAATGGGCTCGAATTCGAGCGGGGCATATGGTATCTCGTAGAAGCTGAGCGCGTCGAAATGCAGATGGGCCGTTTTCTGGTTCTGGAATCCCAGGCATTCGATGCTCAAGAACCGCGCCGGATGGTCGATCACGCCGTCCGCGTTCCCCTGGGGTTTGACGCACGAGTTGAGTGTGCCCGTGGCCGGATGCACAAGGGTCTGGTGCATCACGCACCAGTAGTCGAACGTCACCGTATGGAGTGCGATACGATAGGTCTCGCCTTTCGCGTCCTCGATGTACACGGCGACATGCGCCCGTTCCGGCGCGGGGGTCTCGACGAAGCTCCAGTTATTGCCGCGTACCCATAGGTTCACGCCCGTGAACGTGTCGGGTATGGCGATGGGTTCCGGCGGCTCGATGCGTAGCCAGCACGAGGGCGAGGTCCCGGTGTACTCGACCCGGGCCGTGTATTCGCCGAAACACTGCTCCTGTTTCGAGCGAAGCAGTTTTGCGTCGGCACCGTCCGAGCACCGCACCTGCCAGCCGGTGAGGTCCTCGAAATCCGCGAGTTGCGGATGGTTGGGTTCCGTGCGCTCAGCCCAATCCATCTCGTAGGGGCGTGCGCCTACCGGTGAGTCCGGGGGATCCTCATTGACGGCGGGGATGATGGGACCATCGCACCAACCGGCGACGGAGGAGACAAGTAGTAGTGCGAACTCGAGGGAAGTTCTCAGCGTGGTCATAGGATTCTCCTTTGCGTGCCATTGGCGACGATGAGGATACCTCCACGACCAACCCGTCGGGAACCGCCGCCCGGGCCATTGTAGCAAACAAGGGCCGCAAACCGCCGCCACATTCGCAGCGAACCGGATGTAGGTTTCCAATCGTAGGGTGCGTGCAGCGGAGCGGAACGCACCGCGATGCTCGCGCCCGCCAACGCACAGGTTGTTGGCCTTCACGTGTGTGAGACAATGAAATGGTGCGTTCCACGTTGTTGCACGCACCCTACGGCTGGTCCGGACAGTCCTCGGCAGTTGCCAGCACACCAGGCACCGGCCCGAAGGGCCTCAAGATTACAGCCCCGGGCAACGCCCGGGGAAGATGGCGCATGCCGATGGGCCGCCCTGTAAGGGCATGACTGTATGCCTGAGCCTGTGTCCGCTGATCCTGTTGTGCCCTTTCAGGGCGGGTCTGAATTGTGTAACTCCTTTATTCCCAGGGCGTTGCCCTGGGCTAGAATCTTCCGGCCTTTCAGGCCGGCGACGGTCGGTCTGGTTCCTGTCGGTCCTGGGGCGGAGTGTGCCCAGCACGAGGCCTGAGGTAGCACGAGCATCCTGCCCATGATCTTTGCGGTGCCGGACGCCGTAGCACCTCGGAGCGTCTGAGGTTGCGTGGGCATCCTGCCCGTGGTTTTCCTGGGATCGCCGCGCTCCAGCGCGCCGCTTGATGCCTCGGGCTCTGCGGCCACCATGGCCATCCCGGACGAGATGGACGGCAGGGATGGCACGGAGGAAATGGTCGATTTCTGTCATGGGGTTCGTGTTGTCCAACTTGTCCATAACATGGAGCGCCTGCAAGCGTCGTGACCCTCGGACAGGTATAGCGTCCGTTTCCCAGTCCGGACGTGATACACGCGCCCGGTTTGGGCTACACTATGGTCTTCGTAAGGAATCGGGCATCGGGGCTGGTGCCAATGAGGGATGATTTCATGAGCATTGAGAGGGTGTGTTCTGTTCTCGCGGCCGTTTTGTTGTGCGCCGCGTTGGCTACGGCGGCGCCGGCGATATACGTCGGGCCGAACGCCTCGGCCATCGAGCGGTCGGCGGCGATGGAACTCCAGCGGTGTCTCTATGCCGTGCAGGGGCAGGTGATCGCCGTCGAAACGGCGGCTGCCGTCGGTGATGACGCCACAGGACTTGTCGTCGGCACCGAGGGCAGTCTTCCGGACGTCGGCGACGCGTATCCTTTCGGGCTCGACGAGCCGCGAGACGACGGCTACGTCTTGCATACGGTAGACGGCCGACTCGTGGTTGTTGCGGCCGCGACACCGTGCGGCGCGCAGAACGGCGTATACGGCCTGCTGGCGAATCTTGGTTTCGGATTCTACCTAGGGAGCGACACGTTTCCGGAATCGGTTCCAACCTTTGCGGGGGAGGATGTGCCCGAGTTTCACGTGTCGGAATCGCCGGTGTTCTCGGTTCGGGGGTCGCTGCCGTGGTACAACTTCTTCGATAGCCCGACGGCGTGGGAACTCGAGGATCACAAGGCGTTTGTCGACAGTCTGGTTCGGATGCGGTGCAACTTCATTGGCTTCCACACGTACGATTTCGAGCCGTTCGCGGCGTACGAGTGGGAGGGGAGCCTGGCCGGGGGCGAGCCGCTGGCCAACACGTCGCAGTCGACGTGGGGCACGCATCCGCTGGCCACGGAGGAGTTCTTCGCGGGCACGGGCCGGTATTTTGCCCGGGACTACTTCGGTGCGGCGAGTTCTTTCGTCGAAGACCGCACCGAAGCCATCCTCGCCGCGAAAGAGGTATTGCGCCAGGCGCTGACCTATGCCAAGGCGCGGGGCCTCCGGACGTGCCTCGGCTTCGAGCTGAGTGGCGATCCCATGAATATCGACGTCCAGAACCGGTTCGAGGCGCGTCTCAAGGCGTTACTCGCGGACTATCCGATGCTGGACTACGTGTGGTTGTGGCAGCCGGAGGGCATGGGCGCGCATCCCGCGGAATCGCCGGCCCCTCGGAGCCAGTGGGAAAGTCAGGCTCAGCGTTGGGCCAAGGAGTTCGCATATCTCGCGGAGCCCGAGCGCCGGACGGAGGCGGTTCGGCTGGCACTGTTTGGCAAGCAAGCTTATCAGATCCTCCATGCGGTGCGTCCTGATGTGACGTTGGTGATGAGCGGCTGGGGCGGCGACCAGTGGCTGAAGTGCACCGATCTGTACCGAGGCTTGGATGTGGTGCTCCCGGGCGATGTGGTGTTCTCGGCGCTGGACAATATCGCCGTCACGCCGTCGGTTAGCGAGGCCTACGGGTCCTTCGGCGCCGAGCGGGTGCGCTGGCCTATCGTCTGGTTCGAGTACGACGGTGACCAGTGGATGCCGCAACCGAACCTGCGGGCTACGGCGGGCGCCTGTCGCGACGCCTTGGCCAAGGGCTGCCAAGGGTTGCTGGGAATCCACTGGCGCACGCGCGCCGTAGCGGAGTCGGCCGCGTACTGTGCGCAGTTCGCCTGGAATCCGGACTTGACGGCCGAGCGGTTCTGCGGATCGTATGCCCGGCACGTGTTCGGCCAAGCCGCGGGCGAGGCCATGAGCACGTACATCGTCCGCCTCCAAGACCTGGGCTACCGCTGGGTCGGCGGAAGCGGCCAGCCGGAGTGCGGCCGGTTCACGTGGAGCGTTGGCGACAAGGAGAAACGCGCGGAGTTGACGACGATCCATCGGGAATTGCAGTTCGAGATGGACAAGAAGGATTTCTGGCCAGCCGACCTCGTGGCCGAGCTTCCCCTTCCGAGCATCCCGCTGACAGCACGGCTTGTGGACGAAGTGGCTAGTCGGAGCGCCCTGGTTCGAGCGGTTCTTCGGCCGAATCCCAGGACGGCGCTCGAGGATCTCGTGCGCGAGATGGATTATGTCCTCATGTATGACGAGGCGGCCGAGGCGTTTGTGTCCGATGGCGCGTTCGACGCACGACTCTGGAAGGACGATGTGAAGGGGGCGGCGAAGGTCGTTGAGAACTCGGCCTTGGCTGGCGCCCTGCACACATACGCACGCCGGATCAAGAACAAGGGCGAGTTGGGCGTACTGGCCACGATCAACGCCAAGGCCTGGGCGGACCTGAAGTCGCGGGGCGGTTTCGACACGGCCGCGCTCGAACGCCTCGCCGCGCTTCCGAAGTCCTTCGAGAACGACCATTATGTGTTGGCCTTGCCGGATCGTGTCATCGCCGTGGGTGTTCCGAGTGAAGGCCTCCGGTGTGTGGTCAAGGCGCGTCCGTTGGGTGGCAAAGCGTTTGTTGATCGTGAGCTCGAATGCATCGGCCGAACCACCTTCGCCATGGCGTTTCCCGAGGCGCTCATAGGTACTGGGAACGTCGAGTACGGAATCGAGATCGGGACGGGCAACCGGATGACGCTGACGTGGCCCGAGCATTTTCCGGCGCGGATGAGCACGGCGGGATTGCCCAAAGCCGAGACCGTGTCAGACGGGGCGCCGGCGACGGAGAAAGGGATCGAGGCGCCGACGCTGACCGCCTCGATTCGGCCTGAGCGCTACAGCGTGGTGTTGGCATGGACGGCTGTGCCGGGCGTGTCTTACAGCGTTTCGCGCGATGGCGAGTATCTTGGGGCGGTATTCGACGGCTGGTTCGAGGATGTCTATCCGCGATCCGGCGCGGAGGTTCATTACGCGGTGACCGCTCGGAACGTGGGGAGTGGCAAGTCCGTCGAGGCCAACCTCACGGTGTCCGTTCCGGAGTTGCCATTGCCCGGTCCGCCGGAGCAGGTCCGCATCGATACGCGCGCGAATCGGATTGTGCTGGGCTGGGATAGCGATGATCCTGCCGCCTCGCAGTACTATGTTCTTAAGTATGACCAGGAGAATCGCGTCATTGAAGAGACGTATATCGACGCCGACTTCGGCAACTATCTCCAAATGTCGGATCAGGTGAACGCGGGTGTCCCTTACTCTTACACCGTGGCCGCTGTGACGCCGGATGGACGCATCGGAACCCCGTCGAAACCGGTGGGTATCATTTCGTCGACAGCGCTGCTCGAGCCGGCGGTCCGGTTGTCGTTCGAGGACGACTCGCACCTCGCGGGCCTGGCCCAGTTGGCGAACAACGCGCTGGCGCTGGGCGGCCGCGGTTGGGCCGAGTTGCCTCCGCAGCCGGAATGGGATCCCGACCATGCGTTGACACTGGCCATTTGGGTCAAACTGGAGGACCTCGAGGGTATGCCGGTGCTCATCTGCAAAGGCGCTTGGCAGCAGAGCGGCTACTTCCTCCAGATCCTCAACAAGCAGATCCGGTTCTTCTTGGCCGGCGTGGACACGTTGGATGCCGGCAAGGTGCAGGCCGGTGAATGGCAACATATCGTCGCCACCTTCGGATTCAATCAAATGCGCGTCTACGTGAACGGCGAAGAAGTGGGCCGAAAGCGTGTGACGGGGCACCCGAGACCAAGCGCGACGCCGTTGCTTGTCGGACGCTACGGCGTCGGCGACGACGTCTATTTCGTCCGCGGCTTCCTGGACGATATTCGTATCTACATTGTGCCGTTGACACCCGACGAGGTCAGGGCGCTCTACGAGGAAACCAAGCACTAGCACACGGGGCTACGTCGGTTGCGACGCGTCGTGAGTGCCGGACGAGCCCGGAAAGCGAGGACAGACAGCCGGCCTCGTAGACTCGGGACAAGGCCGGTTTCCCGCTTTCGGGTTCTGTCGTTCGAGGCGAGTCAGACAGCCGCATTGCGACCGGCCGGAGTCAGTCCCCGTTTTCCGGGATTCGCCTCTGCGGCAAGAGGAGGGGTGAGTATGTGGGCGTTGCTATGCGTGATCGCTTCGTTGGCGGGGAATGCCCAGGCGGACGCCGCGTGGCTTGATCTCGGCGGAGAATGGCGTTTCCAGGCCGATCCGGCGGACGCCGGAATGGAAGCCGGTTGGCAGCGCCCGGATTTCGATGATGAGGCGTGGGCCTCGATCGAAGCCGGCAAGCGCTGGGAGGACCAAGATTACGCCGAGGTAGACGGCTACGCGTGGTATCGCCGGACGTTCGAGATTCCAGCCGCATGGGAAGGCAAGAACGCCTGGCTGGTGCTGGGCGGCGTCAACGATGCCTGCACGCTGTTCTGCAACGGAAACCGAGTGGCGTCGTACGGCGACCACACGGAAACGACCGTCTGCGATACGCCTCTGATCGCCGACCTCACGCCTTGGCTCAGGCAGGATTCCGCGAACGTACTTGCCATTCGCTGCTATGACTGGGGGGCAAGCGGCGGCCTGTGGCGTCTGCCCTGTGCGCTCACCACGGACAGCACCCGGCTACTCCTCGACCAGGTCGTCGCGACACAGGTCGATCACCGCGACAAGACGATCTCCCTCGATGTCGATCTGGCGGGACTCGGCAATGATCGGCCGGACACGCGCGTGACCATAGCCGCGTATCGTCCGGATCGCGAGCAACCCGTGGCCACGGCGTCGGTGGTGGTGTCCAAGTCGGAGCGGCGAGGGTCGACGGCGATTCGGATGCCGAAGGCGGCCGACGGCGACGTGTATCGGGTCGAGGTGGCGATTGAAGCGCCAGGGGCGCCGCCTGTCCGGACAACGCGCGAGGTCGCATGGCCGGGCCGGCCTCGATGGCCCGCGCCGTACGATGGCCTGCGCGTGCGGAACAACTTCGTGACCGAACTACTTCGCGAGGAGGTCGAGTCTGCCGGCGAGAAGACGTGCGTGTTCGGCAATCCGCGCGATGGCTGGGTGTTCGTGACCGCCGGTTGCGAGGCGGGTGCGCCGCCGCGCTTGTGGCTGGATACCGAATCGGATCCGTTGGTGTGGCGCATCAATCCGGACAGCGGGTCGGTCGAGGCGATGCGGCTGATTACGGAGGGGCAACACCATGTCCGTATGGTGGCGGAGAAGGCTGCGTGCATCGAGATCCGAACCGTGCCGGAAATCGCCTTCTGTTACTATCCGAGCGGCCGGCATATCCAGGCATTCCCGGCCTACGACTGGGCGTATATGGAGCGCTACGTGCTATCGCACGTGAACACGCTGGTCTCAGGCAACCGGGCGACGGATGATGAGTTTGCCCAGTGGCTCGGAGAGGGTCGCCAGTGGATCGCCAATGCGGCATTGCCGGGCCTTAGCAGCAAAGAGGCGCCTTCGGCAGACGACGTGTTTGCCGCCTGGGCAGCGAATCAAGGCGTGACGGATCCCGGCTTCTCAGGACTGATGGTCGACGAGTTCTACGCCGCCGGCGAGGCGCACTACCGCGCCTGGAGCGAGGCGGTACAACGGCTACATGACCTACCGGCGTTTGCCGGCCGGCACTTTTACGCGTGGTGCACCGACCTGTACCTCCAAGCACCGAGCCTCGAGTTCAGCCGGCTGTTGATGACACTCGGCGAGCGGTTTTCTTGGGAGCGTTACGTTCCGGAGGAACCGACGGTCGAGAAGGCGCGGCAGCGCCTGTTGAGAGAGATGCAGTTTCCGTTCGAGAAATGGCGCGAGCACCTGCCGGGTGTCGAGCGGAACATGGTCGTGTGTCTCGGCTACCTCTGTGCGCCGCCGGAAACGCTGAATCTGAATCCGGGCGTGGATTACCACGTGTTTCTCGACATGCAGTTCAATCTCTTGGCCAATGATCCGACGTTCTGGGGATTGTATGGCGTGATGGAGTACATGGCCGCCTATGCGGACGAGGAATCGATCCGGTGGGCGCACCGGCTGTTCCGGCACTACGGCATCGAAGGCCACACGGAGCCACTGGTCGAATCGCCCTACGCAATCGAGCACATCAAAAATCCGGATTTTGCGGACGGCCTCCAGCATTGGCGCGTTGACGCGGCGGCGCCGGACAGCGTCGGCATCGGCCAAATGAAAGGCTTCAGTTGGCTGCAGGGCCGCTATCCGACCACGCGCGCCGGCGACCAGTATTGCGTGATGCGGCGCAGCGCGGATCGCCCGAACCGCGTTTCGCAGAAGATCCGTGCCCTCAAGCCGGGCGCAACCTACTCCGTGAAGGTTCTCTCGGCCGATCCGGCCGACCTGGCCGTCGAGAAGAAGACGGGCCTGTCCATCGAGATCGAGGGCGGAGACGTCCTCGATCCGCTCTGCTTCCAGTATCCGTATCCGAGCTGCTATTCGCACGAGGAAGGGCCGTACAATCGCGATCATCCGGCTTGGTTCAACTTCCATCGTGTGGTGTTCCGCGCGAAAGGGCGATCAGCGGAGATCGTGCTGTCCGACTGGACGACGCCCGGGGCTCCGGGAGACCAGCCGGGAGGCGAGACGGCGTTCAACTTCGTCGAGATACAGCCCTTCCTCATGCCGTGATGCCATTGTGGGCGTGCCGGCTGACTTCGCGAGGGGCGCTCTGCTACCATCTCGGCTGGGAAAACGCCGGAGAGGGAAAAGATGCTCATCGATTGTCACATGCACGTTCGCGGCAGGCCGGACGGCTCGCTGGATGAGGAGTACTGCGACCGCACGATCGAGGCCGGCGACTTGCTGGGTATCGACGTGTTCTGCATCTCGGATATCGACCTGACCGGCGGTGCACGCTACGAGCGATTTCACCAGGCCAACGATCGGGTGAAGCAGGCGGTCGAGCGCTATCCAGGGCGTTATCTGGGCTACTGTTTCGTGAATCCGGGTGATCCGAGGGCGCTTGACGAGGTGCGGCAACGGGTGCGCGACGAGGGGTTCATCGGCGTCAAGCTCTATCACCAGTACCGGATCGATGAGCCGGTGCAGGAGCCGCTGCTCGAACTCGCCACGGCATGGCAGATTCCGGTCTTGATGCATGCCGGCCACCCCACGGATCCGGACACGATGGCGCGTCAGCCACGCATCAGCGATGCGGCCCATTTCGTCCGTGCGGCACGGCGCTTTCCGGAGGCCATCCTGATCGAGGGGCATATCGGCGGCGGCGGCGATTGGGAGTGGGCGCTCAAACATCTTCGCGAGGCGCCGTCGGTGTATCTCGACACGAGCGGGAGCGTTGTGGACGAGTGGCTTGTCGATCGCTGCGTGGAGTCCATCGGTGTCGAGCGATTGCTTTTCGCGACAGACATGACCATGGAAGGCGGCGTCGGCAAGGTGCTCGATGCGGACTTGACCGAGGCGCAGCGGCGGAAGATTCTCGGCGAGAGCTTCCAGGCGATTCTCGATCGGAGGGCCGTATCATGAAGTACTTCGAGGGGTGGCCCGTCGTCGACAGCAACGCCTTCATTGGCAACTGGGCATTCCGCCGACTCCGCCGAAACGATGCCGCCGGTGTGTTGGCCATGATGGATGCGTTCGGCATCGCGCGCGCCTGTGTGGCCTCGGCCGATGCCATCTTGTACAAGGATTCCCATGCCGGCAACGAGAAGTTGCTCGAAGAGACGGCCGGGCACCGCGACCGGTTCTGGCGCTACGCGACGCTGAATCCGAAATACGCCGGCTGGGAGCGCGACCTGGCATGGTGCGTGGAGCGCGAGTTCAAGGCACTGCGCCTATACCCGTACTACCATGGCTACGAACTGACCGATCCGGACTTGGCGAAGCTGGTGGATGCGGCCATTGAAGCGGGGCTGCCTATTTCGGCGCCGGGGCGCGTCGTTGATGTGCGCCAGCGCCACTGGATGGATACGACGCAGAATCTGGCGCCGGAGGCGTTTCTCGGACTGGCCGAGGCCCATCCGAAAGGAACGTACGTTCTTACGGAGAGCATTCCGGGCGCCGCGCCGGAGAGCGATTTCTGGCGTCGGATGCGTGACGTCGCGCTGTACGTCGAGATGTCGCGGATGACGAGTGTGTTGGGCCGGAGCATCCAGACGATGCTCGAGGCGCTTGGAGCGGAACGCGTTCTGTTCGGTACGGGGTTTCCCTTCAAGACGCCGTCGCCTGCCTTCCTGAAGGTGCACGTGCTCGATACCGATGATTCGGCGAAGCGTTCCATCATGGGCGAGAACGCCCGCCGGCTCTTTGGGGGCAGGTAGGCCAACGCCCTGCCGTAGCGCGGGGGGCAAATGAACGGCGGCGCCAGCCGCTGATGGGGCCGGCGCCGCCTGAGATTGTTCTGGCTACGCGTTAGTGCGCGGTGATGCTGAAACGCTGGCTGAAGTCGCGCAGGTCACTGTTGGAGTACGACTGGACGCGGACTTTGTAGCCGCCGCCCACCGGCGTGCTGAGCGGAATGACCGTGGTGAACACCCCGTCATTCTCCGTCTTGAAAGCGGTCCATCCGAGGAACGCACCGCTGTTGTGAAGGCCGATGCGGACGAAGTCGCCGACGTCAGGGCTGTTGCTTTCCCATTCGACGGTGAGTACTTCGCCCTGCTTGACGGTGTTGCCGCGCGCCGGTTTGGTGATCAGGATCGGCGCGCCGGTGATGGTGTACGGCTTGTCGCTGAAATCGCGCACCGTATTGTCCGCGTAGGACTGCACGCGGATCTTGTAGTTGGTGCTCGATGCCATGGTGTAGGGCACGATCCAGTTGAACGCGCCATCGTTGTCGGTCTTGAGCGCGATCCACTGAACGAGCGTTGCGCCGTCATGCAGGCCAATGCGGACAAAGGGGCCGACAACACCGGCATTGCTTGTCCAGGTGATGGCGACGATATCGCCGGTGTACCAGGTCTCGCCGCCGTTGGGTGCCGTAACCGTGATGGGCGGTATGTTGTTCACAACCGTGAACGGCGTGTTCGTGAAGTCGCGGACGTTGCTGTCGTCGAAGGACTGCACGCGGATGAGGTAATCGGTACCGGCTTCCAAGTCGGGAGACACAAGCCAGTTGAACTCGCCGTCGTTGTCGGTCTTGAGCGCGATCCAGTAGAGGAACACGCCGCCGACGCGATGGAGGCCGATGCGGACGAAATCACCCGCGATGGCTGTCGCCGGGATCCATGTGACGGATTGGGTGCTGCCGGCGGTGACTTCTTGGCCGTCCGCCGGACCCAGGGCAACGAGCACATCCTTGGTTACTTCGTAGACGAAGTCTTCGCGGTTGCCGCCGCCGACCGTCACAACCTGATTGTAGACCTGGAGGTTGGTAACGCCGTCGTGGTTCCAGTCGCCGAAGGCGGAAATCGGCTCGGCGGCGGTCTTGCCCTCGACGCCATAGGTCAAGAACTGAGGAATCGTGATGGAGAAGCCCTCGGCGATGTCGGCCAGTTCATTGATTTCGGCTGCCAAGGCGGCCGAAATGTCGCCTGTTCCAGAGGGGCCGTAGTCCGTGGCCATCGAGCGCAGAAGATCCACGAGGTCATCCAGCATACCCAGATAGCCCGCAGCCTGTTCGAGCAGGCCGTTGATCTGCCCATTCATTTCGCTGCTCAGGCCGCCCATCCCGGCGAACCACGGTTGGGCCATCGTCAGGACGTTGACAATCACCGGCAACAAGGACTTGTAATCCTTGATGGTGTTGCTCAAGTCGATGATTTCCTCCGCCAGGTCGCCGATGGTGTCGCCTTCGTCCGGCCAGTTGATCACAATATCCTGAATGGCAGGAATCGCAGCAAGGCCGGGACCAATGCCGATGACGGGCGGGTTGGCGGTGGGATTTCCGCCCATCAGGTCGATGATGCGGTTCGCGTTGTTGACGACGTACATCACGTCGGTCAGAAGTTGTTCGTAGGTGGCGAAGTTTATATCGTACTGCGCGCGGATCAGGTCAAGCAGCGGATCCGATTCCTGGCTGCACAAGACCGCCGCCAGCAAGGCCATCTGGAAGTTGTCCGGTATACCGTCGCCCATGACGCCCTCGGGATTTGTGGGAACGCTTTCGAAGTCCCACAGAAGCCAGTCCGAGGGAATGGGGATGTCGAGATCCGGGATCATGGCAAGGATCAGGGACAGAACGCCGCCCTGCTCGTCAAATCCGGGATTGTTCTCATCCGAATTGGTCAGGATGAGGCACGTGCTCTCATCCAGCGTAAGCGCGCGGCTTACCTGAGGCATCGCCACCGCCATCGCCGCCAGGATTGCCAATAGCATCGTCTTCTTCATAGCCTACTCCTCGTTATTTCAACGCCTGCGTTGCATGAACACGTTTGCCCTCTTGACACACCGCCTTGCCCGATGCACACCATCACATCAGACAAAACTACTCACTTGCGCGACCGGAGCTCCGGCGCGGTCCCGGGCATCATGGCAGCCCTCCTCGGGCACCCACTTGTACCATTTACATTATGTCTGTCTTCGCCCAGCGTGTCAAGCAGCCGGAATCTTCCTCAGGGGCTCCCCGCGCTCGCGTTGGGAAGGCGGGGATGACCGCGCACGCTATCCCCATTGCATCCCCGGTTTCTCAATCGCACCCATATCCCGTTCCGCGCAGACCTTGTGAAGAGGGGGCAATCGCCGCGCAAACGGCGCTCACAATGGCGGCCGGCGTCTTGCCTTGGAGCCACCGGATTCCCTTGACGCGTTGCTTGGCCGTGCCAGAGGCTTGTGTCAAGAAGTTTCTGTAAAAGTGTCTTGGTGAGTGTGAAGTCCTTTGTTGCCTGTTGACGTCCCTTGTGTTGGTGTAGCCCCTCCTCCGGAGGAGGGGCTACACTGATATAGTACAGCTACGCCACCTTGTTTTGCTCAAGCGTTTGCGAGCTGGCCTGCTCAAGGTGATCCATCACAAGATACCGCATCCGTTCGCATTGCCAACTCTCGTGCCGCTCGAGCAAATGGGCCCCCACGAGTCGATCACACGACGATTCGTTGGGAAAGATGCCGACCACATGGGTTCGGCGTTTGATCTCCCTCATGAGCCGCTCCAGAATATTGGTTGTATAGACCCGGCGGCGGTGTTCCTGGGGCAAGTCGTGCACGCTGAGCGTCTCTTCGAATTGCTCACGGATCTGTTCGGCCAGGCGGGGATAGTCCCTCTCCCAACGCTCCGCGACCCGCTCGGCTTCCATCAAGCACGTCTGTACGTCGTCGAACTTGCGCGCCGCAACGAGTTCTTTGGCCAGCGCGTCCTTGTGTTTGTGACCTACCTTGGCCAGCGCATTACGCATGAAATGCGTCCAACAGCGTTGCCAACTCACACCGGTGAACTGCGTGCGCACCGCGGCCCGAATCCCGGCATGACCGTCCGAGATTACCCATTGCACCCCATGGACGCCGCGATGCTTGAGCTCGCGAAACACCTCGGTCCAGGTGTCTTCGGACTCCACATCGGCCAAACGCCACGTGAGGATCTCCCGCCGACCAGCGTCGTTTATGCCGGCCACTACCAGCACGGCCTGCTCCACGACCCGTCCCTTCTTGCGTACCTTCACGTACGTCGCATCCGCCATCAGATACACCCAGGCGTGGTCGTCCAGCCGCCGTTGCCGGAATTCCGTAAGCTTCTCGTCCAACTCCTGGGCCACGCACGACACCGTCGACGCTGACAGTTCAAAGCCGCCCATCTTCTCCAGTACCTTCTTCACCTTACGCGTCGACACCCCCATAAAGTACATCTCTGCACACGCCACCAACAGCGCCCGTTCACTGCGTTCCCATTTGGCGAAAAACAGCGGCGAATACGGCTCCGTGCCCCGCGCCTGCGGTACCGCCAACGCGATTTCCCCCACCCGTGTCTTGAACGTCCGCGGTTTGTAGCCGTTCCGATGGCCCGTGCGCTGCTCCGTTCGCTCGTGCCGCTCGGCCCCAAGATGACGCGCAAGCTCTTCTTCCATAACCTCTTGCATCATCACCCGAAGCATCTCCCGCACCACATCTCCCTCTGAACGCTCTTGAATCTCGTCCAAATACCCGTCACACTGATGCTTGGTCATCGTTCTTCGCTCCTTTCTTCTTGGCTTCGCAAAACACCAAGATCGGAGCAAACGATGACCCTTGTGTCTACTCCCACTTTTACAGAAGGTTTCTTACACGATCTGCCAGAGTGACGCTCGCGTCGTGCAAGGTCTTGTCCTCCCTGTGGGTCCGTATCTGTCTCCTTGGGCCCACGCCAGAGGATGATGCCGTCCTGTCGAGGGCCACTCAGAGATGGGGAATCACCGGGCACTGAGGGGTGGAGAGGAGGCGTTCGGCCGAGCGCTTGTGGTAAGATCTAAACGGTGGAGTATGTCTCGTATGAAAGGCAGGGACTCTGATGAAAATACGGGTGTTTCTCGCTCTCTGGGCCGTGGCTATGGCACTCGGCATTGCCGCTCTGGCGCAAATGACGCCGGAGGATATCGAAGCGCTACGGGCTGAAGGCGAAGCCAAGGGGTGGACGTTCACCGTGGGCGAGACTTCCGCCACGAAGCGTCCCATCGAGCACCTATCCGGCCTCAGGATCCCCGAGGGCGATGAATGGAAGCGCGACATGCCGAAGGCCATGGGGGCGCCTGCGAAGACGGCGTTTCCTTCACGCTTCGACTGGCGCGAACAGGTGGCGGGTGGCTTTCCGCCGGTGGGCGATCAGGGCTCCTGCGGCAGTTGCTGGGCCTTTGCCACGGCGGGTACGCTCGAGTGCGCTATCAAGGTATTCGACGGCGTCAATGTTGACCTCTCCGAGCAGTGGCTGTTGGGATGCAACACGGAGCTTTTCTATCACAGTTGCGACGGCGGCCTCTTTGCGCATCAGTACTTCGAGTCCAAGGGTGATATGTGCGGTGACAGCGGCGCCGTGCTCGAAGCGGACTGTCCGTATCTCGCTGACGACGCGTACTGCGGATGTCCGTACGAGCACCACTACTGGATACGCGATTGGGGTTACATCGGTGACATGACCGATATCCAGCCGCCGGAAGTCATCAAACAGTATATTCTTACCTACGGTCCCGTCACCGGATCCTTCGAATACACCAAATCGTTCATCGCCTATACGGGCGGCGTGTACAACGACGATGCCGCCGAGCAAGGCGGTTCGGATCCTGCCTCGTGGCACGCCGTGGTCCTTGTCGGTTGGGATGACAGCCAGGGCGCGGAAGGCGCCTGGATCTTCCGTAACTCTTGGGGCGATGACTGGGGCGACAACGGCTATGGCTATGTCGAGTACGGGACCGGTTACCTGGGCCTCTTCACCGCCTACATCGAATACGCGGATCCCATCGACGACCTGGGCGTCTCGCCCGAAACCGACATGGTTGCCGAAGGCCCGGACGGCGGTCCGTTCTCACCGGCTTCCGCAACGTACACCGTTGCAAACGGGGGGGCCGGAACGCTCAACTGGGCGGCGTCGTGGTCCTCGACCGATGGCGATTGGGTGGTCCTGTCGCTCGAAGGCGGCGCGTTGGCGGTCGGAGCGTCCGCTCCGGTAGTCGCGACGATTAACGCGGCGACGTTGTCCCCCGGCGAGCATCGCGGCGATATCGTCTTCACGAACACGGACACGCAAGCGCACTGTGTCCGGCACGTGAGCCTCACCGTGGCGGCGCAGGTGGCCCACTCGTTCTCGCTGGATGCCTCGCCCGGTTGGACCACCACCGGAGCCTGGGCTTTCGGTGTGCCCACAGCGCCGGACGGGCCAACTAGCGGTCACACGGGTTCGTACGTGTATGCCTACAACCCCTCCGGCGACTATCCCGCCAACATGAGTGCCGAGTATCTCACCACTGCGGCATTGTCTTTCAGCGACTACGTGGACGTGTCGCTCTCCTTCTATCGATGGCTGGGTGTTGAGCGATCCACCTACGATCATGCCAAGGTCCAGGTGAGCAAGACTGGCACAACATGGACCACGGTCTGGGAGAACCCGGCGAGCGCCAACATTGTCGACGGTTCTTGGCAGTACTGCGAGTACGACATTTCGTCTGTCGCGGACGGCAGGGCGGTAGTCTATGTGCGTTGGGTGATGGGCCCCACCGATAGCAGTGACCAGTACGTCGGATGGAACATCGACGACATCGAGTTCCGAGGCACTTACGTAGGCGGCGAGGGCGAAGGCGAGGGCGAAGGCGAGGGCGAAGGCGAAGGCGAGGGCGAAGGCGAAGGCGAGGGCGAAGGCGAAGGCGAGGGCGAAGGCGAAGGCGAGCCGGATCTCGAAGTCACGTGGCCCCAGGGCAATATCAATTGGAGCGATGCCTATATGCCCATCACGTGGGTCGCATCCGGTCCTGTCGGCGCCGAGGTCCGCATCGGCCTCTACAAGAGCGGCGCGCTCCAGTCCTGGCTCGATTCGCAGGCGCCGAACACCGGATCGTACGACTATGACCTGCGCACACTCGAGCCAGGATGCAGCTATATGATCGGCATATTCTCGGTGGCTCATCCTGCCGTGTTCGATTTCTCTGTGCCCGTCTGTGTGTTCGCACCGCCATTCGACATATTGAAGCCAAACGGCGGCGAGGCGTGGGGCGCCGGCACCGTGCAGGACATCACGTGGGAGCCAGGCGACACGGTGGCCACGCCTGAAGTACGCCTGGGCCTGCATAAGGCCGACGAATTCGTTGACTGGATTGTGCGACGCACGGAGAACGACGGCCTCTACAAGTGGGTTGTGCCTACCGATCTCGAATGCACCGATTCCTACACGATCCGGCTCCAGTCCTACACCGACTCCGAACTCAACGATCTCAGCGACGGGCCCTTCGCGATCTTGCCGCTAACGCTCACAGCGCCCAACGGCGGCGAAACCTGGCAGATGGGCAGCGTTCAGGCGCTCACGTGGCTCTCGAATGCCGACGCCGTCGGCGCGGACGTCCGGTTGGGTCTCCACCAAGGTCTCGATTTCCTCGATTGGATCGTTCGGCGTACGGCCAATGACGGCCGCTACTCGTGGCTGCTGCCGACGACCCTCGAGCCGGACGTGACCTATCGCATCCGCGTTCAGTCCTACACGGATGCGGCCATCAAGGACTACGGCGACTTCGAGTTCGCCATCGAGCGCGCGCCCTTGCTCCTGACGTCGCCAACCAATGGTGATTCCTGCACGATGGGCGCCACCTGGAGCGTCACGTGGGAGAGTAACAGTCCGGCCGTGGGCGACGATGTCCGCCTTGGACTCCACAAAGGCGGCGCGTTCCTCGATTGGATCGTTCGGAAGATGCCGAACGACGGCGAATACACCTGGCAGATTCCGGGCACACTCGTTCCCGGATACGGCTACCGCTTGCGCCTCCAGTCCTACACGGACTCGTCCATCCGCAACATGAGTCCGGCATTCACGATGCTGGCCGAGTGAGGTCGCCGGTGTTGCGCCGCTCGCGTTTGCGGCAGGAGGAGGCCCGTATGGCACGAACGCTGAGTCGCCGTCGATTTATCCAGGCGTTAGGCGCCGGCGCGGCCGCGACGCTGCTGCCGATGCACGCGTATTCTGCGGATCGCAAGCCGAACGTGCTCTTCATTCCGGTCGACGACCTCAACGATTGGATCGGCTGCCTCGGCGGCCATCCGGACACGATCACGCCGAACCTCGATCGCCTCGCCGAGCGCGGCGTCCTATTCACGCGCGCCTACTGCGCCGCGCCGTTGTGTAATCCGTCACGCGCCGCCTTGATGTCTGGCATACTGCCTTCGCAGTCGGGCGTCTACCAGAACGATCAGCCGTGGCGTCCGGCGATGCCGGATGCCGTCACGCTCTCCCAATGTTTCATGCGGCAGGGCTACCGCGTTATGGGCGGCGGCAAGATCTTTCACGGCCGGTTCAACGATCCGGCCTCCTGGCAGGAGTACTACGAGCGGCCTGCCGATCCCAGGCCCGACAAGCGCCCGGTGAACGGCATCGAGAACGCGGGACACTTCGACTGGGGGCCGGTGGACTGCGACGATGAGGACATGGCCGACTGGCGGCTCGTGGACTGGGCCATCGAACGGCTCAACCGGACTTACGACGAGCCCTTTTTCCTGGCAGTCGGCCTCATCAAGCCGCATTTGCCTTGGTATGTTCCGCGCAAGTACTTCGACAGGTTTCCGGAGGACGCGATCACGTTGCCGGACGTCAAAGAGGACGATCTCGACGATATCCCTCCGTGCGGACGCGCCATGGCCCGGCCGGAAGGCGACCACAAGAGCGTCATCGAAACGAGCAACTGGCGCAAGGCCGTGGCCGGTTACCTGGCCACGATCAACTTCGTCGATGCCTGCGTCGGACGCCTCATGGATGCGTTCGAGCGCAGTCCGCACGCGGACAACACCATCGTGGTGCTTTGGGGCGACCACGGCTGGCATCTCGGCGAGAAGTTGCATTGGCGCAAGTTCACGCTCTGGGAGGAGGCCACGCGCAATCCCTTTATGATGGTTGTGCCCGGCGTTACGAAGCCGGGCGGCCGTTGCGACCGAACCGTGAGCCTGATGGACGTCTATCCGACACTGGTCGACTTGTGCGGTCTCGATGCATGCGGCCCTCAGGCCGGCGTGACGTTGCGGCCGCTGCTCGAGAATCCCCAGGCCGAGTGGGATCGCCCGGCGTTGACCACCTACGGCCGCAACAATCATTCGGTGCGCTCCGAGCAATGGCGCTACATTCGGTACCATGACGGAACCGAGGAGTTGTACGATCACGCGAAGGATCCCATGGAATGGACGAATCTCGCCGGGCGCGAAGACCTCGCCGCCGTGAAGAAGGATCTGGCCCAATGGTTCCCGTCGATCAACGCCGAGGATGCGCGTTCGATAGGCGGTGGCAGCGGTGAGTAGCGGTCGAGTGATGCGGCACCGAAAGGCCAATGGACGAGTGAGGAGTATGCCGATGAACCGATGGATCGGAATCGCTGCAGTGGCGCTTGTGTCGCTGTTTGCCGTGCCCAATGCGGTGGCAGCCGTTTACCACGTCTCGAGTAGTGATGGCGATGACGCCGACGACGGCCTTTCGCCCGAAACGGCCTGGAAGACTATCGCGCGACTGAACCGAGGCGCCATCGAGCCGGGCGACAGCGTCTTGCTCAAACGCGGCGACATGTGGCGCGAACAACTGGTGCCGCGCAGCGGCGCCGAGGGCGCGCCCATCACGTACGGCGCGTACGGAACCGGCAGGAAACCCTTGCTGCTTGGCTCCGTCGAGCGGAACGATCCCGGCGACTGGGTGCGTGGTAAGGACAACGTCTGGAGTACGAAGGAGCCCGAGCCCGTCGGCGACGAGATCCTGCCTAATCCGAGTTTCTCGGATGGCCACGCGTCCTGGAACATGCATCACGAAGGCGGCGCCGTCGCCCGTGGCGCCGTGGATACCGACGACTTCGACACGGCGCCGGCCTCGTACGCCGTCACGTGCGAGCAGGCCGGCGAGAACGGCAGTCACATCCAGCTCTACGTCGTGCCGTTCAGCATTCAGCAAGGCAAGTTATACCGCCTCACGTTCCGCGCGAAGGCCTCCGAGACCCTTGCCGTGAGGACGCCTCACCTTATGTCCGCCGGGCCGCCCTGGACGAGCTATTGCCGCGCACCCATCCAACCGAAGATCGAGATCGGCGCCGAGTGGGCTACCTATCATCGCTACTACGAAGCCACCGTCACGGCCGACGATGCGCGGTTCACCTTCTTCTTCGGCGACATGCTGCCGGCCGGCGCGACGCTACACATCGACAGTTGCAGTTTCGTCGAGTGCGATGGCAATACGCTCCTTCCGTGTGATGTCGGCAACATCATCTTCGACGGCGAGAAGAGCTGCGGCGTCAAGGTCTGGGAGGAGCCCGACCTCGATGTGCCGGGCGAGTACTGGTACGACGAGGCACGGAACGTGGTCACGCTCTGCTGCACGGACAATCCGGCCGTCGTCCACCCGGATATCGAATGCGCGCTGCGGCGGCACATCATCGATCAGAGCGGACGTGCCTACGTGACCTACGAGAACCTATGCCTCATGTATGGCGCGGCCCACGGCATCGGCGGAGGCAGCACGCATCACATCATCGTGCGCGATTGCGACCTCGGCTACATCGGCGGCGGCGATCAGAGCGGCGGCGATCATACGGTGCGCTACGGCAACGGCATCGAGTTTTGGGGCGCCGCTCACGACAGCCTCGTCGAGCGGTGCCGCCTCTGGGAGATCTACGACGCCGCCCTGACCAACCAGAGCAGCGGGCCCAAGACCGACCACTACAACATCACCTACCGCAACAACGTGATCTGGAATTCCGAGTACTCCTTCGAGTACTGGAACCGGCCCGAGGCGTCCGAGACGTACAACGTGCGATTCGAAGGCAACACCTGCATCAACGCCGGACACGGCTGGGGCCATACGCAGCGGCCGGATCCCAGCGGCCGGCAGCTTTGCTTCTACACGAGCCCGGCCGTGTTGCGCGACATGACGATCCGCGACAACATCTTCTACGAGGCCACGAAGAACGCCTTCTACGCGCCGGCGTGGCCGCGCGAGGCCATCGACGCCCTCGATATGGATGGCAACGCCTGGCATCAGGCCGAAGGCGCCATGATCAGCTTCCAGAGCGGCCCTTACAGCATGGCGGAGTTCGCCAAGTATCAGGCTGAGTACGGCAAGGAGCCCAATTCCACCGTGACCGCGCCGACGTTCCTCGATATCGCCCAGCGTGACTTCCGCCTCGCCGAGGACTCGACGTGCCGCGACATCGGCGCGGACTCGGCCTTGCTCGACTGTCGCGACACGCTCGGTCTGGCTACTGGGCCTTGAGCACCTCGATCATCGCGGCGATGTTCTCGGGTTTGGCGTCGGCCGGAATCGCGTGGGCCGGCGACGCGATATAGCCGCCGTCCTGGCCGACGCCCTCGATGAGCCGCTTGACCTCGTCGCGCACATCGTCGACGGTACCGTACGGCAGCGTGCGTTGCGTGCTGATCCCGCCGTAGAAGCTCAGGCGATCGCCGTAGCGGCGCTTGGCCTCGAACACGTCGATGACCTCCGGCTGAAACGGATTGAAGCAGTCCAGGCCGCACGCGATCAGTTCGTCGAACAGCTCATCCACTTTGCCGCAACTGTGAATGAACACGTACTTGCCTCTGGCCTTGACCGCCTGGTACATCGCCTGCACGCGCGACTTGATGAATCGACGCCAATACTCGGCGCCCATCAGTAGACCCACCTGCCGGCCCCAGTCGTCGCCGAACATCATCGCGTCGATGTCGTGGGCGCACGCGTGCTCGACACACGCCAGGTTGAACGCGAGGATTCGGTCGAGCAGCGCGTCCACAAACGCAGGATCGACGGCCATGGCGATGAATAGGTTCTCCATGCCGTACATCGTCCACGCGCGCTCGAACAGGCTGAAACCGAGGTTCGCCACGAGGAATTGGCCGCCTTTCTCGGCGGCCGCCTGCGCGTAGGATGCCCAACGGCGCGGATCCTCCGGATCCGGAAACGCATAGTCGCCCAGCGTTTCCGGCGTCACCACCTGGTTGCACACGACGCCGATGTCCTTGTCCACCGATCGGTTCCACCGTACGCCGAACTGGTCTTCCCAGATGTCCGGCGCGACCTCGCGCCACGCGTCCGGCGCTTCCGTGCTCAGGAACGACATGGCGTTGCCGAGCGACTGCGCGAAGTTGGGATCGCCATAGTACTCGGCCGTCTTCCTGAACGCGGGCTCGGTAAATCCGATGCAGTACGGCGTTTTGTCCGGTTGCCGGTGTTCGAGGCTTGCGATGACGCGTTCACGGTTGGTCATGGTCCGAGATCTCCACGGATAGCGGCTACTATCGCGTTGTCACGCCTTCTTGACGCCGAGCCGGATGATCGTCTTCAGCTTCTCTGGCGCGCACCGCTGCGGATCGCTGAGGTAGATCTCGTGCGCCGGGCCTGTCACGTCCAGGCCGTGCTCGGCGGCGTACGCCCCGAGGCACTCATACGCGCCGCAAACCTGATCGTACGGCCCGACGTGGAGCACCTGGACGGCGCGGCCCTCTTTCCAGCGCAGCCGCTTCACGGCCGATGCGTTGATGCCCTTCTCGTCGCGTAGGCGCTTCTTGACGGCGTTGATGTCTTTCGTCTCGACCTCGGCCGGAATGCGGATCAGCATCCGCCACTCCCAGTCGTCCATCTTCGTCGTAGCCGGATCTGACAGATACAGGCACTCGAGGCGGCCGACTTTGAAGTCGAGCGTGCCCGCCATCTTCAGCGTGAATTTCAGTGTGTACGCCGTCGAGTACATCGCGATGATGGCTGTGTGAAACACCTCGCCGCCCGGCGCGCCACGGCCGTCCGCGGCCAGGAACGTTCCCGAGTCGGCCGTGATTTCCTGCGGTTTCCGCGTCGCTTTGTACAGGTCCTTGTGAATCGCCGCCAAATCGATGGTTTCCATAGCGTTTCCTCCGAGGAATATCTCCTATGGCTTCTTCCACGCGCGAACGTACTCGATGCTGAAGGTCGACGGCAAATCCTCGTCCTGGGGCAAGCCGAACCACTCCGGCATCGTCTCGCTGTCGAAGTTCAGGCGTAGCGGCTGATGCCAGTGCGTGTTCGGGCCGCTACGAACGAGGGCGCCATCGAAGTAGTATCGGATCTCGTCTGCGCTCCATTCGAGCCCATACACGTGATAATCGTCGATGAGGTCTTCCGGCGCGATGAATACGCCCGAGACCGACCAGTGCTCGCGGCTCTCGGGCGTGTGGAACACGTGCAGGTTCATGTTCACTTTACGCTCATAGCCAGGCGCTTTGCCGCCCAGCTCGAACACGTCGATCTCCGTCCAGATTTCCTCGGTGCTGTTGTAGAACCAGAACGAACTCGAGCCGGCGGAGGCCATGGGCTTGGCCATCACCTCGAAGTAACCGTAGAGCACCGTGTCCTTGCTCTTGACCGCCGCGCACGTGTACGAGTGATAGCCTTTGTCTTTCGGCACGCCCACCGGCTCCTCTTTCTTCATCGTCAAATGGAGCTTGCCGTCGCTGACCGTCACGTTGTTCGGAGAGAAGAGGCCCGGCTGACGGCCCATCCAGTCCGGATTGTGGTTCCACCACTTAGCAGCGTCCAGGCCATCGCCCTCGAACTCGTCCGTCAGCGGCGCGTAGGCTGTCCACTGGCCGTGATTCTCCTGATCCGAGAGCGGATACGCGTCGGTTACGCACTTGACGGCGTCTTTGGCCATATCCGGCGTGTGGGCGGTGAACTTGGGTTTGGCAATGGCCTCTTGCGCTACCGCGGCGTGCGCCGCGACTAGCGCGCAAACGACGACTACGTAGAACCTATTCTTCATCGAACGCATACCCCAAAGGCTCGACGGTTCCATCCTCAACGCAGTGTACCAGATCTCCCACCGGAATGCCCCGACTGGCTACAGGCCTTTGATCCGCCAGTGCGTGCCCATGAGGCACGGCGTTTCGCCGTCCTGTTCCGCCTGGTAATACACGGTCCAGATTGTGCCATCGTCGAGCTGAACCGACGCCGGATAGCCGAGGTCGCCGTTCGGCGCGGTGGCCAACATGGCCTCTTGCTCGACGTTCCACGTGACGCCGCTGTCGGTGCTCACGCAGGCAAATTCGCCGAAGGGCTCCCAGCGCTTGCCGTACACGGCGAGCAGCCAATCGTTCCGCAATCGAATCACGTGCGGCGGATAGCCGTGCATGCGCGTCGTGTGCGGCGCCGACCATGTGCGGCCGCCATCGCGGCTCTCGGATTGGTGGGCGAGGTGCGGCTCGTTGCAGTCGCGGAAGAGGATGACGAGCGAGCCGTCGGCGCACTCGACCACGTGGCACTCGTCGTAGCTCAGCATATGCGCGCCCTCCGGCACCGGAAAGGCGCCGATGGTTTGCCATGTCTGTCCGTCGTCCGCGGACTCCTGAATGCCGACGTCGTACGGCTTGCCGTGCGACTCGTGCGGCCGCTGCCCGACGAAAAGGATGCGGCCGTCGCTGAGTTGCGTTGGGCCATGTGGCGTGGTGACTTCAGTGCGGATCGGCTCGCCCCACGTACGGCCGGCATCCGTCGAGCGGATGACCCAATGGCCCTGCCACGGCCCGCCGCCGGGATTCGTGAACCAACTCACCAGCATCGTGCCCTTCGCGGTTCGGATGATGCCGGAATCGCGATCGTCGATCGGGCTGTCGAACACCGTCTCCGGCGCGCTCCACGTCTGGCCGCCATCCTCACTGCGCACCATCTGCACCTTGCCGTCCGGCGAGATGTGGGCCGTGCGATCGCCGGAGAACACGGCGAGGAGGTCGCCGCCGGGCGTCTGGGCAATAGACGGCCAGCCGATGTATCGGCCGGGCTCCTTGCACAGCACCTGAACCGACAGGATCTCGGCGAGCGCCTGATCTTTCGGAACGCCTTGGATGTGCATGGCCGCCTCCTCCTGCTGCAATGCTTCCTGGCCGAATACGCCGGCCGCACAGACCGGCACGAGGACGATCATCAGGCAAACGAGACGCATAGCGCTTCTCCTTGACGGCGGACGCGGCCTCACGGCATCTCGCGATCCGTGGCCGTTGACGTGGACGCGGCGCGCACCTCGTCGGCGGTGACTTCGCGGCCCAGCTTGGACGAGAGGTAGATCCCCTCCGAGATCAGCATCGTGTTGAGCGCGATCTCGGCGGTCGGCAGCAACGCGACGCGTCCGCGCAAGGCAGCGACCCAGTGATGCTGAGGACTGTCGTAGACGTCGCCGACCTCGTGCACGTTATGCAGGCGGTAGTCGAGTGCGTCGAGGTTGGCCGTGCAGTTCATCTCGAGGTCAGCCATGTTCGTGAAGTAGCCGAACGGTTCGAGGCGCACGCCGCCTTGACTGCCGACGATGGACGATCCTTCGAAGGCGTTCAGGTGAATGGCCCACGACTCGATGATGTCGAGCGTGAGGTCGTCCGCGAGGCGAACAAAGCCGAGGCCGAGTTCCTCGACGCTGTACTTGCTAAACTCGCGTCGTTTGGCGTGCATATCGGTTTCCTGATACGTCTTGCCGGTGATCGTCTGCACGAGCGGATTGCCGAGCAGATACAGAATGTTCGAGATGTGGTAAACGCCCATATCGAACATGGCGCCGCCGGCCGAGATCTTCTTGTTCACGAACTTGTGCGTGCCGTAGCCGTCCACGAAAGGCCGGCCGCGACGGCGAAATCCCGTCGATCGCGCATGGTAGATGCGGCCAAGGTGTCCGCCGTCAATGATCTGCTTGGCGGCCTTCGTTTCGCGCGAGAAAAGCGTCGACAACTGAATCTGGAGCTTGCGATCCAGCTCGCGCGCCGTGCGCAGCATCGTCTCGGCGTCGCAGTAGGCGCCCGCCATCGGTTTCTCGCAGTAGACGTGCTTGCCGGCCTTCAAACCGGCGCACGTGTAGTGCATGTGGAGGTTGTTGTGCAGGCACACGTCCACGGCCTCGATGTCGTCGCGCGCGAGCAGTTCATCGGCGCAGCAGTAGATATCCGGAATGCCGAACCGTTCGCTCACACGCCGTGCCTCGGCCTCGTCGATGTCCGCAATCGCCACGACTTCGGCGTCCTCGATCTGCCGGTAGTTCTCGATATGATGTTTGCCGATCTGGCCGACGCCGATCACGCCGATGCGCGTCTTCTTAGTACTGGCTACGGTGCTCATGCTCTATCCCCTCAATCGTCCTGGCCCTATGGCTTGACGCAACGCTTCAGTAACGCAATGGTCTTCCCGACGGCGCCGTATTCGTCGCCATCGGTTGGACAACTCTCGACGCCCCAGCAACCGGAGTAACCGGCGTCAACCAGGATCTGCACGCAACGCGGCACGTCGACATTCTTCTCGTTGCCGTTCTCGTCGAACTCGAAGGTTTTGAAATGGGTCGAGCGCGCGTACTTGGCACATGACATCCAACCTTGTTCTTGCATGCCCGGCGCCCAGTTGTGCGAATCGAAGAGAAGGCCGAGGCCGTCGACGGCCTCGATGATCCGCGCCACGTTCGTCGGAATCACCGACGGGCCCCAGTGGTTCTCCATGAGGACTTCAATGTTGCGTTCGCGCGCTCGCGCGATCAGGTCATCGTATCCGGCCACGATGATCGCGAACACGTCATCCGGCAGTTCTTGCGGGCCGCCTGCGTCGACGCGCATCTGCTCCGCGCCGAGGATATCGGCCACCTCGAGCCACCGGTAGGCCAGCCGTCGGTTCGCCTCGCGCGCTTCCGGCGTGGGCTCATAGATATGGGCGCCGTCCACCGCGATGCAGCCGAAGGGCAGGCCCGCGGCGTCGGCGGCCCGCTTCACGCGCGCGAGGTACTCGTCGTCCTGGGCCGTCAACTCCGCGTGGCCCGGATCCGACCCGGCCTTCACGATGCTGTCGGCGCTTTGAATCGGCGCAAGCTGGGCGTTCCACGGATCGAGCTGCGTGGCGCCGAGCGCCTTCGAGTCCTCGATGTACTTGAACATGTCCTGTCGGCCCGACTCGAGGGCGCGATGGAAACTGAATCCGCCGATGCTGATTCTCATGCCGTTACCTCCGTTGGTTCGCGTCCGGCGAGTATAGCATGGCGATGGGAAACCCAGGAATCCATTGGCCCGATGCGCATTCCGGATCGCCATCTTGAACGAGATTGACCTATCCTGTAGAACCGAGGCGAAACGAGATGCTCCAGGCGGATCTTCGGGAGGACGGAACGCGATGACGACGACACGACGGGAATTCATCCGAGACGCCGGCGTGTGCGCCGCCGCGGCGGCGGCAGGCGCGGCAAACGCCGCAGACACCGAATCGCACACGGGGCCAGCCGCCCCGGAGGCGATCACGTGGCGGCGTACAGCGCCGGTTCGGTACGAGTGCGACGTGGCCGTCATTGGCGGTGGGATCGCGGGCGTGTGTGCGGCGCTGGCTGCGGCGAAGTCGGGCGCGCGCACGCTCCTCGTGGAGCAATTCGCCGTGACGGGTGGCAACGCGACCGTCGGTGGCGTGGCGTCGTTCTGCGGCGAGACGGCAGGCCAAGGCGAGGCCTTCGACGCCATCGTCGACGCAATGGAAACCTGGAACGCCATCGCGCCGTACCGCCCGTATCCCGAGGCGGACAATCGCGTGTTCGATCACGCGGTGCTGGCCGTGGTCTTGCAGGAACTGCTGCTGGCGCGGGGGGTCAAGCTTTTGCTGCACACCCACTTCGTCGACGTGCTCGAGCGCGACGGACGGATCACCGAATGCGTCGTTTGCGGTCCTTCCGGGCCGGAGGGCCTGCGTGCCCGGCAGTTCATCGATGCCACCGGCGAGGCGATGGTCGCGCGTATGGCCGGCTTTGAGACGATGAAGGGCCGGCCGGAAGATGGACTCACCCTGCCCATGTCGCTCCTGTTTTTCGTGCGCCACGTGGAAGAACACGATGCGCGGGCCCAGGTGCCGCCGGAGTGGTTCGAGGCCATCCGATCGGCTGCCGACCTCCCCATGACGAGCGTGTGGCCCAATGGACCGCGCAGCAATGCGCTCAAGATCAAAGTTCCCATGTTCGACGCGGCCGACACGGAATCCCTCACGGCGGCGGAGATTCGCGCGCGCCGGCGTATGATGGAGGTCCTCGATTACTACCAGCGCGTCGAGAAGAAACCGTGGATCCTCGATCACGGCTCGCCGCGCATCGGTATTCGGGAAGGACGCCGCATCGTCGGCGATTATGTCTTGTCCGTCGACGATGTGCGCGCGGCTCGTGCCTTTGACGATGCCATCGCGCGCGGCGTCTATGCGCTCGACGGCCACAAGCCGGACGACGACAAGCGAACGTACATTCTGCCGCCCGAGGCGCGGGCCGTGCCGCCGTATCAGATTCCCTTTCGCACGCTGATCGTCCGAGATGCGGGGAATCTGCTCACCGCCGGCCGCTGCTTCTCGGCGGACCAGCTGGCCTTGTCATCGGCGCGCGTGATGACGACCTGCGCCATGATGGGGCAGGCCGCCGGTATCGCGGCGGCGTTGGCTTCGGCGCGGCAATGCGATCCGCGTCAGCTCGACTTCGCCGCGGTCCGCAGGACCGTCGAGGAACGCGGCGCCGTGCTCGACGTGTGACGCCGCCGAAAACCGGTGCTATACTCCGCCCGATGTCGACGTAACAGGAGTCAGAAGATGTATCCACTCGATCCGCCGGCCGTCTACGCCCATGAGAGTGTGATGGCCAATCCCACGTACCGTGCCCGCGTCGAGCGCGTCGTGGCCGCCCTGGAAAAAACCCGCGACATCGTCACGTACCGCGACGACGACCTGCCGGATCTCATTCTGCACCAGGGCCTCATGGACGGTCGCAAGCGCATGGGCCGTCTGGATGCGGTACGCGATCCCATCCTGCTGTTCAACACCTTTCGCTTCGATAGTCCGGAAGCCGTGGCCGCACGGCGCGAGCGGTTGGTTGCTCAAGGTGTTCCGTGCGAGCAATGCCGTGACTCCCTGGTCGGTACCGGCGCGTTTCATTGGGCGCGGTACAACCTCGACGGTGATCCGTGCCGCCACGACAAGGTATGCCGCCCGTGTTGGCGCATCCATCTCGAGGACGGCTGCGTGCACCGGTGCAAGTACTGCGATTTCGGCGGGTTACTCGTGAGCATGGTCAACATTGAGGAGTACTGCGAATACCTCGGACACATCATCGAGCGGCATCCGTGGCAGAAGACCTACCTGCTCGACGACGACGGCGATCCGCCCGGACTCGAACCGGAGCTGGGCGTCGCGAGCCGCCTCATCGAGTACTTCGGAACGCTCGAAGACCGCTACCTTGTTGTCCACACGAAGACGTGGAACACGCGCTGGCTTCGCTCGCTCAAGCACAACGGCAACACTATCATGTTGTGGAGCATCAGCGGTGCGACGCAGAGCCGCTTCCTCGAGCCGAAGGCCGGCTCGACCGAGGAGCGCGTCGAGGCGGCCCGCATCGCTCAAGAGGCAGGCTGCCCGGTGCGGTTCAAGTTCAAGCCCATCATCCCCGTGCGAAACTGGCGCGAGGAGGCCGCCGAGGCCGTGCGTCTCGTGTTCGAGCGGACAACGCCGGATGTCATCAGCCTGTGCGTGTTCATGTGGATGACCGTCGACGACATGAAGAGTATGCTGCCGGTCAAACTCCTGGATCCCGAGTTCCTCGCCGAGGCGGAATCGAGTGTCGAGGAAGTCAAAGAAACGCGCACGAAACCGTTCCCGCCACGCGTTCGCGCCGCGATCTACGATCACTACCTCAACGAGATCCGCAAGTATGACGCCGACATTCCGGTGTCGCTATCCACGGAGACGTTCGCCATGTGGAAAGCATTCCAGGACAAGCTCGGCATGTCGGCCACCAACTACGTGTGCGGATGCGGGCCACAGTCGGTGCCCGGCGCCAGGAAGCTGGATGCGCATGCGTTCAATGTCGCCGTGCGCAACGATGCCGGAGCGATTCCCGGCGTTGTCGATGGCATTTGAGGCGAGCGTGACGCGCCGCGAACCGACGGCGCCTATTCCTCGACGCGGCCCTGCGGAAACGAGCCGAGGACCTTCAGTTCGTTAGCCTTTTCCGCCACCTGATCGAGGGCCTTCTTCACGTCGGGATCGTCGACATGGCCGATCATGTCGATGAAGAAGACGTATTCCCACGCCTTCTTGCGCGACGGCCTGGACTCGATGCGCGTCAGGTTGACCTTGGCTTCGGCGAAGGGTAGCAGCAGATTGAACAAGGCGCCCGGCCGATCTTTGACGGCGATGAGAACGGATGTCTTGTCCTTGCCGCTAGGCTTGGCGATCTGGTGGCTAATCACGAAGAACCGAGTGAAGTTGTTCGGCGAATCCTCGATACGGGCCACAACGATGTCGAGGCCGTAGGTTTCGGCGGCCAGGGCCGAGCCGATGGCCGCTGCACCCTCCTCCTCGGCGGCGATTCGGGCCGCCTCGGCCGTGCTCGACGTATCGATGAGCCGGGCGTTCGGAAGGTTGGCCTTGAGCCAGTTCCGGCACTGCATGAACGCGTTGTCCTTCGAGTACACCTTGACGATGCGATCCAAGGGACACTTCGCCATCAGGTTCTCGGCGATGTGCATCATGACCTCGTTGATAATCTTGAGATCCGATGTCACGAAACGATCCAACGTATCGCTGACGCCGCCGCCCATCGAACTCTCGACAGGCACGATGCCGTAGTCCAGGCGTTTGCGCTCCACCTCGGTGAAAATGTCCGACAACGTCGGCAGCGGATGATAGTCCGCGTTGACGCCGAAGATGCGTCGTGCCGCCATGTGGCTGAAGGTCGCCTGAGGGCCGAGGAAGCCCACGGTCGTCGGCTTCTCGAGTGAGCGCACGGCGCTCATGACTTCGCGGTAGATCGCCTGCACGGCGCGATCCGAGAGCGGCCCTTCGTTCCGCTGGACCAGCTTCTCGAAGATGGCGTGCTCACGCTCCGGCACGTAGTAGACGGCATCGGTCGAGCGTTTAATCTGTCCGATCTCGACCGCGGTCTTGGCGCGTGCGTTCAGGAGTCGGAGAATCTCCGAGTCCAGCTCGTCGATCCGTTGCCTCAGGTCTTCCAGGTTCACCGTTCCTTGCCCTCCAGAATCTCCAGCGGCGCCTGGCCAACCACAAAGGTCTTGGCATGGCCCGTCTGGAACCGGATCCGAACTTTCATTTTGGCCCCAGCGCCCGAAGTGAACATCACTACGCCGTTGCCAAACCGTGCGTGCCGAACCCGCGCCCCGGTCTTCAGCGCGCCGGCCTCGGCCCGCGCCGGCCCGCGAGGCATGGCCGGACGCTCAGCGTTCTTTCGCCGCACTTCGCGCCATAGCGTCCCTGGGATCTCACCCATGAACCGCGACCGTTCTCGCCGCTCCTCGCGCCCATACAGGACACGGCTTGCGGCGGCTGTCAGCGTGAGCGATTCGCGCGCGCGCGTCATGGCTACGTAGCAGAGACGCCGCTCTTCCTCGATCTCGTCGTCGTCCTCCAGTGCCGTAGCGTGGGGGAGGAGTCCCTCCTCCAAACCTACCAAGTAGACATGATCAAACTCAAGGCCCTTGGCGCTGTGACACGTCAGCAGCGTCACGGCCGGCGTTGATCGATCCCATTCGTCGACATCGGAGACCAAGGCGAGGTCCTGCAGGAATGTCATCACGTGGCCCGCGGGATTGGCGCGATCGAACTCGGCGCAGGCCGTCAGAAACTCATCCACGATCTCCATGCGGCTCTGGAAGTCGCGTTCCTCGGTGGCACGCACATAGTCACGATAAGCTGTCGTCTCGAGCACGGCCTCCACCAGCGAAGCCAACGGTTTCGTCTTCGCGTCGATGGCCAGGTTATCCACGATCTGCACAAACCGCCCGATCGCGTCTCGTGCCCGCGTCGAGAGGCTCTGGTCGTGTTCGATCTCGCGTAGCGCTTGGAAAAGAGGCAGGTGGCGCGCGGCGGCTACTTCCTCGATGTAGGCGAGTGTCGTGGCGCCGATGCCGCGGGCCGGCACGTTGATGATCCGGCGCAGCGACACGTCGTCCTCGGCATTGACCGCAAGCCGGAGGTAGCTCAGGAGATCCTTAACTTCCTTTCGCGCGTAGAAGCGAATACCGCCCACAACCACATAGGCGATGCCGCGCTTGCGCAGGGCTTCCTCGAAGAGTCGCGACTGGCCGTTGGTGCGGAACAGCACGGCCGCGGCCGACGGAGCCAAGTCCCGCTCGACCATGTCCTCGACGACCCAACGCGCCTCTTCCTGGCCGTCCTCGGCGCAGTGGTAGCGGACAGGCTCGCCGCTTTCGCGTTCCGTCCAGAGGTTCTTCCCGAGGCGCGCCACGTTGTGCGCCACGAGGGCGTTCGCCACGTCGAGGATCGGCCCCGTGCTTCGGTAGTTCTGCTCAAGGCGATACACCGTGGCTGCCGGGAAATCGCGCTCGAATTCGAGGATGTTGCGGATGTCCGCGCCGCGCCACGAGTAAATGCTCTGATCCTCATCGCCCACGGCGAAGAGGGTGTTTTCCTCACCGGTAAGGTGTTTGGCCAGGACGTACTGGGCGTGATTCGTGTCCTGGTATTCGTCAATCAGGATGTGCCGGTACCGCCGATGGTACTTCTCGCGCACATCCTCGTGCGTCCCAAACAACTGCGCCGGCAACACGAGGAGATCGTCGAAATCGACGCCCGAAACGCGCGCCAGGGCGGCGTGGTAGCGCGTCCAGGCCTCGCGCAAAGCGACCTCTTCATCGGTCTTGGCGGGTGTTTTGGTGTCGGGAGCTTCGAGACCTTGCTTGAGCCGGCTGATCCACGTGAGGGCCTCGCGCGGTGAGACCTTCACGACGCGATCCGGCAAGGCCTTGATGATCTCCTTCATGAGGGCCGTCTGGTCGCGATCGTCGAATACGGTGAACGTCTTGGAGCGTCCGAAGCGTTCCATCTCGCGGCGGAGTACGTACAGGCCGAAGGCGTGGAACGTGCCCACCCACGCCGCGAGGCGCTCGTAGCCGAGCCGTGCGGCCACGCGCGCTTTCATCTCGGCCGCGGCCCGGTTTGTGAACGTCAGCGCCAATACGTGGCGCGGATCCACGCCGCGCTCTTCGACCAGCCACACGATGCGCTCGACGATGACCCGCGTCTTGCCTGAGCCGGCGCCCGCGAGCACAAGCGCCGCGCACTGCTCCGTGGCCACCGCTTGGCGCTGGGCGTCATTGAGATAGTCCATATGGTATTCCCAGAGCGACCAATATGCCCTATAGGTCGTATGAGTCCTATTCAGCGAATCGCCACGCCCCGCTCGTGAAGGTATTGCTTCAACTCCGGGATGGCGATGAGGCCGAAGTGAAACACCGATGCGGCCAGCAGCACCTCGGCCCCGGCCTCGACGGCCTCGTAGAAGTGCTCGAGCGTTCCCGCGCCACCCGAGGCTACGATCACGGCCGACGTCGCTTTCCTCATGGCGCGAATCACGGGCAGGTCGTAGCCCGTCTTGGCGCCATCGCCGGCCTTGCTGGTGGGCAGGATCACCGGCACGCCGTAGCCGTCGACGCGCTTAGCCCATTCCACCGCGTCCGTACCCGTCGCCGTGCGACCCCCGTCGATGTACACCTCGTAGCCGGAGGGCAGTGCCGGGTTCTGATCGACGTCAATGGCCACCGTCACCGTGTCGGCGCCGAACTCCTTGACCATCTCGGCGATCACCTCGGGTTTGCGAAACGCGGCACTACTGGTCGAGACCTTGTCGGCCCCCGCCCCGAGCACCGCCGCCGCCGAGGCCACGTCCGCGATACCGCCGCCCACCGTGAACGGCACCGTGGCCGCCTCCGCCACGCGCCGGACGACGTCGAGCATCGTGCCGCGCCCCTCGACGGTGGCCGTGATATCGAGCAGCGCCAGTTCATCGGCCCCGGCCGCGCAATACGCGCGTGCACACGCGACCGGATCGCCGGCGTCTTGAATATCCACGAAATGCACGCCCTTGACGACGCGCCCGTTCTGCATGTCCAGGCAAGGCATAATACTAACCGATTGCGTCATGGTCTTTCTCCTACTCCGAATGGCCTTTCGTCTTCCCAGATGCTCCGTGAAGAGCACTATTCTACCGCGTCGGCCTTGCCTTCGGCCACCAGGCGATCGAGGGCCTCCCGGGCCGCCCCGTTCGCCGGCATGACGCCCAAGGCCGCCTCATACTGACGTATCGCTTCATCGCGATGCCCCTCGGCTTCGAAGGCTTGACCGTGGCCGGTGTGCATGTCCGCGATGTAGGCATCGGCCTCCTCGCCCAGGATGCCCTGGACCTCGAGCAGTTTCCGGACTGCGGCGCGCAGCCCGTTGGACTCGGGGTGGTATTTCAGCGCCTCGCGATAGGAAACGGTTGCCTCATCCACACGGCCCAGTTTGAGCAGCACAATACCAAGCATGTTGGTGGCCTCTTCATCCTCAGGTGCGCGCGCGAGCACCTCCCGGAAGCAGTAGGCAGCCGTCTCGAAGTCTAGATTGCCACCGTATATGACGCCGAGATTGAAATAGGCGTTCCGGTTTTCAGGATCCAACTCCAGAATGCCTTCGTACTGGTCGGCGGCTTCCGCGAATCGGCCCCCTCGAACCAGCGCATTGCCAAGGCTCGTTTGCGTTTCGGTGTCGCTCGGGTTCCGTTCCAGGAGATAGGCGTAGAGGTCGATGGCCGTTTCCGTCCGCTTTGTGTTCTCGAGCATCGCGCCCAGGCTTGCCGGAACGTCATCGTTCTCGGATGCCGCCTCGACGCCCTGCCGAAACCGTTCCAGCGCATCGTCGAACCGGCCCGCCACCGCGAGGGACGCGGCCAGGTTGAAGAATGCCCGCGGCAGGGGCGGCGAAATCGCAGCGGCCCGCTCGAAATACCTCCGGGCTTCCTCCGGTTTTCCCATGTCTTCAAGCAGGAGCCCCAGCTTGTTCAGGACGTCCGCATCGTCAGGACGACTCTGGGCAACCACCAGGAGAAGGTCGAAGGCCTCCCGCGATTGTCCGGCGAGCGCAAGCGCCCGGCTCCAATTGTACTGCACGCGAAGATCCGTGGGATCGATGTCGGCCGCTTCCCGAAACTCGGCGATAGCCGCGTCATACTGGTTCCGGTCGATGAGCACCTTTCCCACGTTGATGCGGGCGGACACCAGCAGGGGCTCCAACTTCCGCGCTTCCTCGAAGTGCTCCAATGCCTCGTCGGTGTGGCCTCCCAGATACAAGGCCTCGCCGAGGCTGTCGTGTGCGGGCGCGTAGCTCGAATCGTTATCGACGGCCGATTCCAGCCACACGATGGCCTCCTCCAGGAAGCCCTGACGGCACAATTCCTGTCCGTAGAGGGTCAAGTAATACACATTGCCCGGTCGCGCTTCCGCAGCACGTCGGAACTCCTCGATTGAGGCCGCGTCGTCTCCCTTTCCGCGGTATGCCTGGGCGCGATCATGATGCCATTTCCCAAGGTCGTACTCGTAATGCACCAAGGGGATATGGCATGCGGCGATCAGCGCGATCACGGCGGCGCCTTGAGCAGTGGCCCGGCCAAGGGATTCGCCCCGGAGCGATAGCGCGATATGGCGTATTCCATACGAGGCGAAGATCATGAGGAATGGCAGCACCGGCAACCGGTACCGCGCCGCCATGTGGAACGGAAGCACACTCGAGAACACGGCCATCATCACAAGCACCACGAGAACAACGAGACGAAACCCGTTCCGTTCCAGTTTCCACGTGCGCTCGCGCCGCACCCCACGCGCATGAATCCCCATGAGTCCGATGCCAAACAGGGCCAACCCCAGAAGCACCGGAAATCCCGGCAGAAAGCGTAGAACCGCGGAATGCTCCTTCTCGTAATACAGGACCTTGTTATTCGTGATTTCTGCCGGCCCCCAGAAGAGCAGGGCCTTTTTCGCCATCAAGTAGCACGTCCGGCCGGGGTTCTCGGCCATATACTCCAGTGCCTTGCGCGTGAAGTAGTTGGAGGTCTCGCGATACGTCAGGTCGGTGCGATTCAGACGTTTCATTACGGACCGGCGAACCAGCGGGATGATGTAATTGGTTGCTGGCTTCGAAACGCCGGTGAATTCCCGCATGTCCATAGAGGGACGCATGCCGTCGGCCGCGGGGTTGTTGCCCCCTCGCAGGTTTGGGCCACCGCCCACGCAAATCGGAACAAACTCGCCGGACACAAGGAGGTTACGGATGGTTACCGGTGCGATGGCCGCCGTCATTCCGACCAGCAAGACCACCCCCAACGCCCCCAGGCGCCGCCAAGGCACGCGTCCTCGCGCTACCCATCCGCCCCAGGCCATGGCTAGGGGCAGGATCAGGCCAAGCTCCGGACGAATCGTTGTCAGGACGCCCAGGATGACTCCAGGTGCTAGAGCATTGACCCAGAATGGTTTACGCATCCAGAACCGAAGGCTGTGGACGAGGCACAGCACGAGGAAGATGACCAGTGTTGGGGAGTTGAGCTCGCCTTCGAAGTACACGAATGCCCAATAGACGGCGGCCAGACCTGCCGAGATGAGCCCGACGGCGGGTCCAAAGATGGCGCGGGCGAGGAAATACAGAAGTACGGCATTCCCAAGGCCCAATCCCATCTGGATCAGTAGTACCTCCAGGTGGTCACCGTCGGTCAGGGCATAGACCGCGCCCAGGAAATAGGGATAGCCCGGCGGCCAGGCGAAAGGGGTGGACGTGACCTGAGGGTCGGGTTGGCCCACGGGGGGTGTCCATTCGCCGAAGGCGATGCCCCGAGCCCAGTAGTCGTACCACTCAGCGTCCATAATCGGGGTGTCGAAATCGGGCGCTTTCACCCGTTCAGTCAGGTAAACGCCCCGAAGTGCGCCTCCCAATAAGAGGATAGCGCTCAGGATGGCCCATTCGCGCCACGAGGCGCCGCGCCGCTGTCCCCATGGTGCTCCTTCCCTGTCGGCTTGCCGGGGTGGAGCGGCGGGGCGTTGGGTGCGGGTCGTGTGTGGCGAGTCCTTGGCCATGGGCGGCTGCTTCCGAAGTCAATCTCCCCGAGGACTATACCATGCCGCGCCATGCCGTCCAAGACGGCGGGCGTTGGGCAAGCCCCTCGAAACCGGCTGTGCGTGGCACGTTCGAGCGGTGCGTTTTCGAACACGCATCTTCGATTTGTGTTGACAGGATTCTCATTGTCCTTTATACTCAAACCATAGGCTAAACAGCGGTGTTGAGGTAGAGGTCTTATGGGGCGCGGAATAGGGCTGGCGCGTCCGGAGACAGTATTGTATCTAATGATACACGGTATTCGTCGCGTGGTGGTTCACGCAGTGCTTAGGAAAGGAAGAACGTCGTGAGCAAGTATTCATTCTCGTTCGGACTCATCGTGGCGTGCGCAGCGTTGTTGATACCCGGCGCTGCTCGTGCCCAGCAGCGGGACGTGGACTATGACTGGATGATGGCGACCATCGACGGACTTATCGGCGATCTGGCCCCGTCGTTCAGCTATCCGCTGGCCGGCAGGGATCGAGACACCGACGGCGTGTACGAAGAAGACACCCTCGGCATGTTCTCGACGGTCCTCCGGGGCGGCACGCGCGTGGCGGCCGTGCCTTCGGCAAACGTAACGCAGATTCAAGCCGATTTCGCGACCAACCGGACCGCGGTGGACGACGATATGGCCGTCACCGGGATGCTGTGTTCTACGATCCAGACCTTTGACCTGTTGCATATCGACGGGGAGGGTATCCCGGACTGCAAGCTCACGACGATCCTTCATACCGACGAACTCGATATGGGAGAGGCGGCGGACGTTCTCTCCAGTATACTGCTTGACTTCTTCGCCGGCTTGGCCACCTCTGGAAATGCCTCGGCCTCGTCGAACACCTTTACCTTCATCAACGACGGCTTCCTAAACCAGGTGATTGAGGCGCTCAAGATCATGCTGGGGGAGAATGAGGACTTCGCCGACATGGTGGGCATTCTGGACCAGCTCAAGTCGGAATCCCACATCTACCTTTCTGCGAACAACTACTATCGCTGGGGTGAGACTCCCCGCGGCACCGGGCGTCGCAATGCCTTCGGCCCCAACGGTGTGCTGGACAACAGCGGTGCGACGAACATCACTTACTACAACGCGAGCCATCCTGCCGGCAACCGCGAGACGTGGATGACGGGATGCGGTGTGAGCACGCCGCCGATCCACATCATCACCCAGCCCATCGGCAGCTACAACAACCATATTAACAACGGCACGTTCACGACGAGCACAAAGGGTGCTTCCTCCGATCCATACTGGTCGATGGGGTCAGGGTGGACTATCGACGACCCCAAGCTCCGGGCCAGGCATTCGACCGGTTCCACCGCCCCGCTTTCGCAGCCTCAGGCCAACCAACGGATCGCCATTGTCAGCGGCACGTACTACCGTGTGAAACTGAGCGTTCAGGACCGGAACGCGGGCAGTGTCACGGTGGCCCTCGGCACGGCGGTTTCCGGCGCGCTGACGGGCGGGTCCACGGTGCACTTGACGGCGGCCGGTACCAGTCCGGCGTTGGTCATCACGCCCACGAGCGATTTCGACGGATACATCGATGATGTCGAGGTGACGATTCCGAAGCTGACCGGCGATCCCTACACGATGACGGTGCAGATTGCGGTAGCGGGCGGAACGTCACCGTTCTACTACTGGTGGGAAGATGCCAGTGATTTCACCGAGGGGCCGGCGCCCGAGTACGGCATTGTGCCACTCAACGACACGGGTTTCCCCGGCGTCAGCACGACGCAGAACCTGTCGGGGACGACGGCGCGCATTTTCAACCTTACGTTTCATTATCCCTTGACGGCATCCGACAACTGGAAGCCATGGTGCCGGGTGTGGGACAGCTACACCCCGTACCACTACTTCGGCGCGCCCGGATCCTTCCTCGAGCCGCAGGGCTTCGGCGGCCGTACCTCGGCGATGGCCACGATCCAGGTTACCGAGCAAGCGTTTGAAATCCGCCAACATCCCGTCGGCGCCGTGTTGTTGGTCGGCGGATCGCACACCATGACGGCCGGCGCCCGCGGCGGTAATGAGGTGCCGACCTACACGTGGCACAAGGATGGCAGTCCAACCCCGATTCCGGGTCAGGCCACGACCTCGTTGCCCTTCACGAACGCCCAGGTGACGGATACGGGCTCGTATACGTTCCGGGCCACGAACAGCGCGAAGGCGCAGGTGACCTCGAATCCCGCTTCGCTGATCGTTGTCACATCGTACTTCACGGCGCAGCCCGCAGGCGCCCACAAGAAGGCGGGACCATCGGAATCCCACACCTTCAGCGTCACTCCGAACCCCGCGTTGCCCGGGCCTTTCACGTATCAATGGTACAAAGGAGCCCTGGGCGCAGCGCCCGGAACCGGCACCGTCGTTGGTACAAACCAGACCCTCACCGTGGGGCCTGCTTTGTCCTACCTCGACCAGGGGACGTATAGCTGCAGGATCACGTTCGGTGGCGGTGTCTACACGGCCACAAGCAACGGCGCCGACCTGACGGTGTTGGATATCCAGACGCACCCGTCGTCGCTTTCGCGCAACACGGGACAGTCGGCCTCCTTCAGCGTTACCGTGCGTGCGGACAGCGGAACGCCGCCGTACAACTACACCTATCTCTGGTACTATCAGGGAAGCCCAGCGCCCGGCACGAACAACCTGTCGAGCTATACGGTCTCTTCATGCCAGGCTGGGTCGCCCAGTGGTAATCCCTCCCCCCTGAACCCCAATGGCGACGCCGGTGACTACTACTGTGTTGTGGGCGATGGCCAAGTCACGTTGCAGAGCCTCACGGCTACGCTCAGCGTGAACTACACCCCGCTCTACGTCGACGTCGATCCTATAGGCGAGAGCTTGTATGTCGGCGACACCAAGGTTTTCCATTGCCTCGCGGCGGGCGGTGTCGGCGGAGGAAGCTACACGTACCAGTGGTTCAAGGATGATGATCCGTTGACGGGCGAGGATGATCCCGACCTTGATCTGGGCATTCTGGATACGGATGACGCGGGCGACTACCAGTGTTTCGTCGGTGAGGCGGGTGTCGGTACGCCGCCGGGTGTGACCTACATACCCTCCGAGAAGGTCACGCTCGATGTGGCGGATGCCATCACGTTCTCGACGCCTCCCGATGGCGCCAACAAGAAGGCCGGAGACAACCATGCCTTCAATGCGGTGGCAACGGGCGGATATACACCGTACCAGTACGATTGGTATAAGGATTCCGTGTGGCAGGCGACCGCGCAGTACTACCCGGTGTTGAACCTTTCGTACGCGGCCCATCAGGGCGCTTGGACCTGCCGTGTGACCGACCGGAACGGCACTGGTCGGACGGTCGAGAGTTCGCCGGTTGACCTGACCGTGCTTCAGCTCAGCGGTCCGGCGGTGCCCACGCCGTCCACCGTTTCCGTGGGAGCCCCTGTCACGGTTTCCGTGCCCATCGTGTCCGGTAGCGGCCTGCCCGGGTACACATACCTGTGGTATTACCAAGGCATCCCTGCTTCCGGAACCAATAACCAGCCCACCTACCAGATCGCGGCGGCCCAGGCCGGTTCGCCTACCGGCAGTCCCGCCCCGCAGAATGCCACCGGCAGAGCCGGAAGCTATACATGCCGCGTTACGGACAGCGCCGGGGTGGCGATCACCTCGGGCGCCGGCACGCTGACGGTGACCGCCAATCCGATCACCTTCACACAGCAGCCGTCCGGCACCCACCAACGGTACACGGGAGGCTCCATCACGTTCAGCGTACGGCCCACGGGCGGCAACGGGCCGGCCTACACCTATGCGTGGCGGCGGAACGGGACCGCGATTCTCACCACCGAGAATCCCACGGCCGATGAGCAGGATCTCGTCCTGACGTCCTTGGTGGCGGGACAGCAAGGCGACTACGACTGCGTGATTGGCGAGGTGGGCGTGCCCTCCACGAGCGTGGCGTCGACCAGTGCCGAGCTCGAGATTCGGGCTCCGCTGAACATTACGGGGCCGCCGGCCGGCGGCAACAAGGCCGCCGGAGGTTCCCATACCTTCACGATCACGGTGACAGGCGGCTTTGAAGAGCTCACCTACGAGTGGTACCGCAACGGTACTCCGGTTCGGAGCGGTACGGGGATCGCGTATGCGCAGTACCAGATTTCCCCGCTGCAATCTCCGACTCACCAAGCCACCTACTGGTGCAAGGTGACCGATCAACTCGGCGTGGCCCCGAACGGCCAAGTCGAGAGTGCCCATGTGGACCTCACGGTGCTCGGCATCCAAACCCAGCCGATTACCCAGGAAGTGGCGGTAAACGACCCGGCCAACATCAGCTTGGTCGTGCGAGCGGGCAGCGGCGTGCCGGGCGTGCCTCCCAATGAGTACACGTATCTATGGTACTATGAAGGAAGTCCTGCGCCGGGCGTGAATAACCAGGCCACGTATAGCATCGCGGCCGCGCAGATCGGTTCGCCCGACGGCGATCCCGCGCCGGTGAATCCAACCGGGAACGCGGGCGAGTACTACTGCCACGTGACCGACGTGGCCGGCGCCCAGCTCGATTCGAACCATGTGGTGCTGATGGTCACGGCGAATCCGATCGTGTTCCTGGACGGTCCGGAGGACGTGAGCAACTATGTGGGCCAGCAGCAGACCTTTGCGGTCGTGGTGGATCCCGCCAGCGGCCAGCCCGGCTACGACTTCATCTATCAGTGGTGCAAGGACGGAACCGCGCCGGAGAACTACATCGACACCGTAGCAAATCCCACGGCGGCCACGAGCACGTTGGTGCTCACCTCGCTCGACATGGACGATGAAGGCCTCTATCGATGCCTGGTGGGCCAGGAGACGGTGCGTCCCATTGCCATGGGCGCGCCTTCGAGTGCAGGGACGCTGACGATAGGCGATCCGTTGAGTGTCACGGACGAGCCGGACGGGGCCCATAAGGCGGTGGGCGACACGCATGCCGGTTTGAGCGTGAGCGTCGCCGGCGGCCACGCCCCGCTCACCTACGCCTGGTATCGCGCGGACATCGGTGACGATCCGGAGACCGAAGGCATCGTCGTGCTGCAGGGCGAAGGCGATAGCTACAAGAGCTACAATCCCTCGCCGCTCGAAGCCGATGACCAAGGCACGTACTGCTGCATTGTGACCGACAGCGTGTACGAGGGCGGTTCGCCGATCCCGCCGGGCTCGCCCGTCAACCGGGTCCGGAGTCAGGACGTGGATCTCACGGTGCTTGCCATCGATGTCCAGCCTGTGGGCGACGCCGTCGATGCGCGGGATCCGGCTTCGTTCTCGGTCACGATGCTGGCCGGCAGCGGTGTTCCCGGCCCGGTTGGCAGTGAGTACACATACCTGTGGTATCACCAAGGCAGCCCGGCGGCGGGCGTGAACAATCAGGCCACCTACTCGATTGCGTCGGCCCAGGGCGGTTCGCCCAGCGGCAGCCCGGCCCCGGTCAATCCCACCGGATCGGCCGGCGAATACATGTGCCGGGTGACGGACACGATGGGAGCCTCGATCGATACGGAGCCCATTCAGTTGACCGTGGACTCCGTGCCGATCACGTTTACCGCGTCTCCGGAAGGCGGTCAGAAGTACGCCGGCGAGAACGTCTCGATGTCGGTTGCGGTGACCGGCGGTTACGGCGCACCGTATACCTACCAGTGGTGCAGGAACGGCACGCCGATCAGCGTTCTCGACGTGCCTACGGCCCAGAGTCAGACGCTCATCATGACCGGTATCACCACCGCCAGGGACGGGCTGTACAAGTGTCAGGTCGGCGAGCAAGGCATACGGCCTCCGCTGCCCCTGATCGACTCGGTCGAGGTCGATTTGGATGTGCGGGATCGCATCGCGATTTCGCTGGCGCCCTGGGGTGACCACCGCGCGGCCGGGCTGGATCAGAACCATCGGTTCCGGATGCAGATCACCGGCGGTTACTCGCCGTATCACTTCGCGTGGTACCGCGCGGATGTCGGTGAGCCCGACCCGATCAACAACGGCACGTTGATCCATGAAGAGTCCACCGTGTTCGGCGACAGTATCTACGACATCATCGGTCTGGCCGGCGTCCATCAGGGGTCGTACGCGTGTCACGTGACCGACGACTACCTGGACGATGAGACCAGCGTGGCGGTCGATCTGACCGTCCTCGAAGTCGGTGTGCCGCCGTCGTCCCTGTCCGTGAATGTGCGCGACGCCGCGCCCTTCACGATCACGATGACGCCGGGTAGTGGCGTTCCGCCGTACGACTTCTTCTGGTACTACGGCAACGAGTACATCGATGGGTCGTATACAACGAGCAGTTCCGGCTCCTCTTACGCGGTGCCGAGCGCTCAGGGCGGGTCGCCGGACGGCTCGGTGCTTCCGGTCAATCCGACCGGCACGGCCGGACAGTACAAGTGTCTGGTTCGCGACAGCAGCGGCATCGCCGAGATGTTCTCGGCGTCGGCGACGTTGGTGGTGAATTCCGACCCGATCACCTTCGCTCAGAATCCAACCGGCGGCGTTGTGTACGAGAACGGTTCCTACACGTTCCTGTGCGTTCCTATCGGCGGATACGGCCCGGCCTACACCTATCAGTGGGCTTTCGGTGGGACCGAGCCCGCGAATTACCTGGAGGGCAAGACCGGTTCGACGCTCCCGCTGACCGGTCTGAGCGCCGCCCAGGCCGGCACGTACTACTGCCTGGTCGGCGAGCAGGGCATCCGGCCCGATTCGCTTCCGTACGTACCTTCCGCCGGCGCGAGTCTGGCGGTGGTGGCTGGCGTCACCTTCGATCAGGAACCGCAGAATGCCAAGGTCTATGTGAACGAGGACTACTCGGTGAGCGCTACCGCGTCCGGCGGCGTCGGCGCGCTCACGTGCCAGTGGTACAAGGTCGACGAGTCGAAGGCCGACATCGAGTTGCCTGATGGCGATGACTGGACCTACGAGAAGCCCGGCATCCAGGAGGGTGACGCTGGCTTGTACTACTGCGTCGTGACCGATGACATGGGTACTCCGAGTGTTCCGTCCGATGACATCGAGACGCCATCGCCCCAGGCCGAGCTCGAGGTGGCCAGGCATCTCGTCGTGATGGACCTCGAGAACGTCACGGTACCGGCCGGAAGCGACTACACCTTCTGGGTGACCTATTCCTTCGGTTTCGAGCCGATCGAGTTCGTCTGGAAGAAGAACAGCGCACCGCTCGGAGCGCCGAATCTCCCATCTCTGTTCCTCGACGATGTGAACAAGGACGAAGACGAGGGGTTCTACTCCGTTCTGGTCAAGGACGCGAATACCGACCAGTATGAGACATTCTCGGTCAGGCTCACGGTAGAAGAGACGGGCATGCCCGTGGCTGGGCTGGCCGCGCTCGGCCTCTTGGCGGGTGCCTTGGCCGTGGGTGGCGCGGCCCGGGTGCGTCGCTCGACGCGGCGCGACTAGGCCGGCGGGTTCTCTGCGACCTACAGCCCGCGGGTCGGTTCGACCGGCCCGCGGGCTTTTGTGTGGTGCGCGCGGCAGGGCGCGTTTGCTTGGGGGGTGCAAGCCCCCTGCAAGCCCTGATGGTGGGGCAAGCCAGCAATGGATGCGCGACGCCCAATAGCCCTTCGGACACGCGCCTTGGCAAAACCGGCGAGGGTTGGCAGAAAGGATCGCGCCTCACCTTGCGAGGCCCGCTCGCTCGTCCGATGCAGAGAAGAGCTTGGCGGCCTGGCTTGAGAAATGGCAGACGCGCTATAGCAAGCTATGCGAGTGGGTGGAGGCGAACATCGAGGAGACCTTTGCTTTCTACCGGCTCCCGGTGCAACACCACAAGCACATGAAGTCCACCAACATGCTCGAGCGGGTCAACGAGGAGATCAAACGACGGACCCACGTCGTTCGCATTTTCCCGAACGAAGCGAGCTGCCTGAGACTCATCCGAGCATTAGCCATCGAAATCCATGAGGACTGGATTGAGGCCACCCGCTACCTCAACATGGACCTCCTGGAAGAACACAAGAAGCTCACACGGTTTGACCAACTTGACGCGGCCTAGAATCGAGCACACCATGTCCCTTTTGCAGAACTTGACGCACACAACTACGCTGGTTTCGGCCTGGTAACGCTGGCGGTCTTCGCCGTCTTTGCCGCAGATGCGACGCTCCAGGCGTACGACAGTACGGCGACGACGTAGCATGAGAAACCCACCCAGAACGCCGTGGAGATACTCGAACTCATGGCGATGACCACCGCGAGGACCGAGGCACACACCGACATGGCGCCGTTGATGCCGAAAAGCCACGGCGTTACCGCAGCAGTCTTCCCGGCGGCGACGCGCATGCCCAGCGGAAACGGCATGCCCATGAAGAATCCGAGGGGTAGGAGGATCGTGATGGCCAGGCCAATCCGCACGGGCGTGACGCTTGAACGGTACGCTTGCGTCACGTGCGGTGTCCATGCCCCAAAAACGACCAGGGCGCCCAGCAACAACAGCAGACATGCCATCGCCGCCCGGTCGTTGCCTGCTCGGATGAACCGTTGCGAGAACAGACTTCCCAGGCTGCTCGACAGGAGGAGGCTGAACAGGACGACCGCCAGTCCGTAGGTAGGATGCCCCAGAAACACGATGAGGCGCTGCATCTGCGAGATCTCGACCAACATGAAACCCAGTCCAATGCCGATGAACAGCATGAACAGCGGCAGGCTTCCCTTCATGGAGCCGGCCTTGGTGGTGAGGATGAGCGGTATGACAATGCACAGAAACGTCAAGCCGAGCACCGTCACCAAGAGCGTTCCCAGTACGACGACTGCGCGCACGTTGCAGGTGACCTGGCCCTGGTCATGCAAATCGCCGTTGAAGATGCTCCGAAGGCGGAGCATATGGAAGAAGAAGGGGCTGTCATCGGTGGGAGGCGCCACATTGAGCGGATAGGATGCGTAGAACCGGTCGAGATGCTTCCCGTTGGCGATGGTCTCGAAGGTATCGTCGATGGCCGTTCTCGGACTGACAACGACCTCGAAATGCATATCCCGGCATAGGGATTCGACCTTGTCCACATCCTCTGCGGTGAAGGGCTCGCGCGCGACCAGGATCGTGCCGATGCCCTCGGGGCCGTCCTTCACATTTTCCGCATCGTCCAGCCAGGTCCGGCACGACATGTTGCGCACCACGATGATGTGCCCTCTCGTGTCGTTGACCCCGATCCGTTTGAGCGCTTCCGTGGCCAGCGAGACCAGGCGGTAGATTTCCCCGGGCCGCTCACGGAAATACCACCGCGAGAACGTCAAGATGCCTCTTGGCGTCAGCTTGCCCATGAAGATTTCCCAACCGTCCGCCGTGTAGAGCGAGCTCTCGGAGAGCACATACGCCCCGGCCACGGTGGCCGCCCAGGTGTCGATCAACGACACCTGGATGATGTCGAAACCTCCCTTGTGGCGGGCCAAGTAGCTTCGGGCTTCGTCCGTGACGAACCGCACGCGCGGATCGCGATCCAGGTGGCCGGTGAAGTCGGCAAACCGCTTTGTGACTGCCTCGACGATGGCCCCGTTGATTTCGATGGCCTCGACCGAATGCTGGTCGAACAGCATGGCCGACAGCACGTCGCGTCCGCCGCCGGCGCCGATCACGGCGATGTCGGCGTCCGAACGAAGATGATGAACCGTGTTGACAATGTCGTACTTGAGATACTCGAGCGGCTGCAAGTGGCCATCGAACCGTGTCATGATGGTGCCCGAGCCCGCGTCGATGTGAACGCCCAGCTCCTGCACCCGCGTGTCCGGAGCCACCTCACTCAGACCCCAACAGAACGGCTTTCGCCACGTATCCGGTTCGCCCCGAATGTCCACCCGCGAGAACGAATTCCATTTCTCGTAGAGCGGAAATGGATCCGTTCGTCCCTTCGTGTACTTGAGGCGAAGCCGCGGGGCCGCCTGCCGGTCGGCCTGGAACGCCTGGAAGGCGGCCACCGCGGCGAACACGGCCGCCACCAGGATAGCCGCGGCCGAGATACACCGCTTGCCGGTCGGCACGGCGAACAGGAACGCCGACACTGCCGCGAATGCCGCTACGATGAACACGGAGGCGGGGCCGTCTGTGAGGTTGAGTGTGACGATAAGCAGAATGCAGCCCAACGCGGCGCCCGCCAAGTCCGCGGCATACAGACGCCCCACTTGGTCGGGGAATCGAGTCAGTGCGAGGCACACGCAGATGCCGCTGAAGAGGAAGGGAACCGCAACGACCACATAGGTTAGGACCACGTTGGCCAAGCCGGCCACGCGGTTCAACTCGACGAGAAAGGGCACTTCGACGTGGACCAGGAACGCAGCCACGCTGGTCATGGCGAAGAGCAGGGCGCTCATCGCCATTTGGGCCTTGGCTTTCTCCGGCGAGAATGTGCCCGCGAAGAGGTAAACGATTAGGGCGCCCACGGTCATGCCGAACATGGCAATAGAGATGGCCACAAACGCGAAGTGGTACCACATCGTGACGCTGAAGATACGGGTGAGGAGGATCTCGAACATCAGCGTGGCCAAAGTGACGGCAAACAGGCCGGCATATGTCCATCGGTCGGCTGTGACGCCGCTTCTTGAGTCCTGTGTCATAAAACCTTTCCCTGGTTTGACTTCCGGAGAATCAGGAGATGCGGGCCGCGAGAGAGACGCGTTTCAAGGCACCGGAAACAAGCCGTCTTCGCGCAAAGCCGATTGTACACGATGGCCAACCCCAGACGCCATTCACCTCAGGCCTGGGGGCGCATCCGTTCGTGAATGGCGACCGCATCCTTCACCAAGTCGGCACAGCGAGGGAGTATCTTGGCGCCCAGCCCCTTGCGGAGGTCCAGGCGCAACTGGGTTAGCCGCTGGGCCAATGGAAGCACCTCACGGCCTAGCTCCCGCACCTGGTCGACCTTGCCGCGTGCCATCACGGCGGACATCGTGACATCGCAGGCGCATAGGGCCGAGCTGGCCTCGATGATCTTGCTTCGGGCTTCGCACAGATCGGGCGTGGCGTAGGAGGCGTCCAGAAGGAGGTCGCGGGCCTGCTTCATGATGTGTAGATCTGCCATGGTGTCTTTGCCGCCCAGTTGTCGAAGCAGTCCGTCCGCGGCCCGCAAGTCGACGTTGTAGCGCTCGATCAGCCGGCGATCGATGGTGAACTGGCGCACGTCGTCCTCGACCAGTCGGCGGGCGATCTGGTCGCGCCAGATCGCGCATGCGGATGGTTTCGCGGCGAGGATGACGTGGGCTTGCCCCGGAAACATCTCGAGATGGCGCCGGCGCGGCATGGGTGCCCACACGCGATCGCCGACGAACTCGGCCACATCGTAGAACTCAAGGCCACGGGCGCTTCGCGCCGCGACGTCGATCTGTTCGGAAGCCATTTTCACGAGATCATTGCAGACAACGTGGTAGACGTTGAATTCCTCGCCCTCGAGGCGGTAGACGGCGGTGGCCGGCACATCTTCCGGCAGATGGGAGCCCGTGTGGCTGATGCTCGTCGAGCCAAACCACTTCTGCAGTTCCGGGCGGGGTTGCGCGGCAAGGACCAGCGGCGCCAACGCGTTGAATCGGTACACGCGCTGGGCCAATTCCGCCCAGAGATCGCTGAACGTGAGGAAGGGCCCTGTCAGCGAACGCCGACAGCTTCCGCTCAACCACGGTGGCTGACTGTGGTAGGCATACGAGAACCAGCCCTTGGCCCCGGCGGCGAACGCGAGGTTCATGGTCAGCCGCATCTCCGGGCAACCGTTCCAGTCGGGTGTGTCCGACGGCGACACGAACGCCGGTGCAATGAGCCAGAAACACCGGCTTTGGCTCAAGGGCAGATGCCGCCGCACCATCGTCGTCACGGTCCACGGCGTGTGTGCGGCGAAGTGCGCCACCGCCGACGCGCTGAAGTGCCGGCCATACAGCACGAAGGCATTGGGGAACTGACCGAAACTCACCATCGGATGATTCGGATCCGCCCGCTCGACGAGATCCTTGACGTGGATCACCTTCTCGAAGGCTCGTTCGCTCGGCAGGGCGTGCATGCTCCACGCGAGGATAGCCGGGGATTCCGTGAAGGGCGACACGTGTCTACGGATGAAGGCGTCCAGTTCATCTTCGGTCCCTTCCAACGGAAACCGGAACATGGGCACCAGCTTGATGCCGTGGGCGGCGGCGCGTTCGACGACGCATGCCATCTGGGCCGGGCTGAAGACCTCGGCGCCTTGCAGGGCGATGCAGTTGTGATGGTGCTTGGCGATGTCCTCCACAACCAGGTTCCAGTAGTCCTCAAACGATACGTCCAGCATCGCCACCAAGTCCTGGACGGCCTCGGCGTCCATGAACGTACCCAGCGGGACAAAGTCATCGAGAACCGGATAACGGGGCTTGTCTTCCTTGCGCATTAGGTGGGCGGTGGCGGTCGCGGTGGCTTTCATCTCCCGGGCCGACATCGCCCGCAGCCGTATGGATCGTATCTCCATTGTCTCCAGCACGCGCGCGCTCGAGTAGAGGCGGAACGACAGAGAATCCAGGCGATCCGGAAACCCAGCCAGTTGCAGGAGGCGGGTCACCGTGGTCCACTCCTCCGTAGGAGGCAGTGTGAATAGGTGGGCGCCCCCGGGATAGGTCCACAACAGCGAAGGGCCGGCCGTGGGGCTTGCGCACCGATAGGTCACTTCGAGCACGGGATGCTTTTCGAGATCGATGGGAAGTCGCCTGTCTGGCTTAAGCATGTTGGCCGTCGTCAGCGATACCCAGAATCGCCGATCGGGCGACGGGATGTCCAGGCGGCGTATCGAGCGGAAGTCCCCTTCGAGCGTGATGGAGCCCCTATTCCGGCCCACTTGAACCGGAATGTGCTCCCACTCTCGGTGGTCGTCGCGCTGCACGATGGTCCACGAATCCAGGTCCCTTGCGGTGAACGTGATACCCTCGATCCCGTGGCCTTCCCGTGCATCGGATGGGCCGATCAGACTAGCCAAGAACCCTGAGTACTCGTATCTCATTCGTGCTGTGCCTCACCGTGCCGCGAGCCCCGTTCTATTGCGGGGCGCGATCCTGTCGCCCGGCAAACAGTTCGTCTATCAGTACGCCCAGCAGTATGGCGCCGCCGATGACGACGTACTCCAACTGGCTGGGGATTTCCAGGATACTCACCAAGTTGGTTAGAACGCGAATGAGCGCCGCGCCGATCACCACGCCCAGTACGTTACCCGACCCTCCCCGAAGGCTACACCCCCCCAGCACAACGCCGGCGATGGCGTAGAGTTCGTAGAAGCTGCCGAAGTTGGCCGGGCCCAATGAGTTGATGTTGAACGCCAACAGGAGCGCGCCGATGCCTGTCAGGAGGCTGCACAGCGTGTATGCCAGAATCTTGAGCCGGTGCGTCCGGAGTCCGCTGAAGCGCGCGGCCTCCTCATTGGCGCCCAACGCGAAGAAGTGTCGCCCGGTCGGTGTTAGGTGCAAGAACGCCGCCACGATGGCCCCGAGAAGGAGGAAGATGAGGAAGGGCACCGGCAGAAAGCTCTCGTTCGTGGGCAGGAAACCGTTGGCCAACCACCCGAGCTTGGGAAATGCCCCGCCGAAACCGCGCGTTTCATCGCCCGATATGACGCGGGCGATGCCCCGGTAGAAGAACAAGCCGCACAGCGTGACCACAAATGGCTGCATGCGTGCTCTGGCTATGAGTACGCCGTGCCACAGGCCGAGGGCGGCGGCGAGGGTCAGCATGGCCGGTATCACTATCCAGGGACTGACGCCGTTCCCTTTGTCGAGCAGATCGGCGGCGAGGATCCCGATGAGTGCGACCACACTGCCCACCGAGAGGTCGATCCCGCCGGTGATGATGACGAAGGCCTGTCCCAGGCTGAGGATGCCGAAGAGCCCTATCAGCGTGAGCAGGTTGCGCGCGTTCTGTGCCGTGAGGAACTTGATGTGGCCGTGCCGGATCTGTTCCCACGTGCAGGCGAGCACGATCAGACCGATGAAGAGCGCGAGTAGCCCGAGAACTTTTCTCACGACTTGCCTGTCTGCTCCTTGAGCTCTGCCCAGAACACGTCTACGTTCTCCGACGTGATTGTCTTCACCGGGATGATGATGCGCTTGTTTTCGGGTACCATCGAGTGGTCGTCCTTGGCCAGTGCGAACAGAAGCTTGACGGACCGGTAGCCGAACTCGAACGGCTGCTGCACAATCGTTCCCTCGATGAGTCCATCCTTCACGCCCTGGAGCGTCTCGTCTTCCTCGTCGAAGCAAACGATCTTCACCTGGCCGGCATTGCCCGATGCCTTGACCCCGCTCAGGATCGCCGGACCGTTGTAACTCCACAGGCCGACCAGACACGCCAAGTCCGGATGGGCTACCAGGGCGGTTTGCGCGTTCTCCTTGGCCTTGAGCCGATCCGTTTCATCCGTGCGCGTGTCCACGATGGTGATCGCGGACCCCTCGAGCGCCTTCTCGATGCCCTTCTTGCGATCCTGGGCGTTCTGGGCATCCAGCGTTCCCACGAACAACATGATCTTGCCACCCTCCGGAAGCACGTTCTTGATCAACTCGCCGGCAGCCACGCCCGCCTCGAAATTGTCCGTGCCGACGTAGCATAACCGCTGGCTCGTGGGCGCGTCCGAGTCTTGCGTTACCAGGTTCACCGAGGCCGCCGCCTGATTCAGCATCGCCGTTTGGTTGTCGGGATCCTTCGGGCTGATGGCGATGCCCGATACGCCCAGCGTGACCAAGTCTTGCACAATCTGCTGCTGCTCTTGGGCCGTGCCGGTGGGTGGAATACGGAACAACACCTCACACCCGTTCTCAGCCGACGCCTTTCGAGTGCCGGCCTCCGCGATCTTCCAGAAATCCGATGCATTGTTGGTGACAAACGCCACCTTGACAGCCGTCTCGCGAGTGCCGCCCTGGTTCTGGGGTACATCCGGCGCGCCGCAGCCGATCAACACGAAGCCGAGCAGGGTTACCAACACGACGGTTCTCATGGTCACTCCTCCGCAGGCGTGGTTAGGTTACTGAGATCCAGTGTAGCGTGGAACAAGGCCATATGCAATCCTACAGGCCGGCGGCCTTTGTCACGCGTCGGCCGCGGGGAACTTCGAACTGCGATTCGGCCGCGGGTGGACCTCGGTGTAGCCCTCCTTCTTGTGGTCCCAGAAGATCACTTTGTCCTGCCGATACGAGTCGACGCCCATCTTGACGCCCGCCATGGCCCGATACGCCGTTTCGGCATCCAGGGCAACGTTTTCCCGCGACCGGATGGCATTGAGCCAGCAGGCTCGATGATCAGCCCGGGGCTCCGAGTTCACCACGATCTCGGTGGCGCCGTGCTGGTTCTTGAACCACTCCTCGAATTCCTTCTCCGCCGTGACCTTGAATCCGCCGTCGCAGGAACGAATGGTAGCCCGATGCCCACGAATCACCGTAGGGTTTCCCTGGCGGTTGGCCATGGAGGACGTCAGCACGATGGTGAAATCCCCCGGATAGTCCAGCGTGACCACAAACGTGTCCGGCACCTCGCGATCATCGTGTTGCACGAAGATACCGCCGCTGCCGACGGCGCGCTCGGGGGCTTCGGCGCTTAAGGCGATGGTCAACGGCGCCAGCACGTGGTAGTGCAAGTCGGTGGCGATGCCGCCGGAGTAATCCCAGTACTTCCGGAACTGAAAGAAGCGCGGTTTCGAGAATGGCCGTTTGGGTGCCGAGCCGAGCCAGAGGTCCCAGTTGATGTAGTTCTCGCCGGCGTTGGGATCATCCGTGGCGTCTTCGTCGATGGGCCAGTTCCACTCGCCGCCACGATCATCCGGCCCGCCCGCCGAGTTGCGGCTACAATCCGCCTGTGCCCACAGCACCTTTCCGATTCCGCCTTGCCGGATGAAGTCGCGTATCTTCCACCACATGTCGTCGGAACAGCCTTGCGCGCCGCATTGATAAATGCGCCCCGTCTCGAGAACCACGTCGCGCACGGCAATGGCCTCTTCGATCGTCAGCGTCATCGGCTTTTCGCAGTAGACATCCTTGCCGGCTCTCATGGCGTCGATCGAGATCGACGCGTGCCAGTGATCCGGTGTCGCGATGACGACGCCGTCCACATCGTCTCGCTCGAGGACCTTCCGATAGTCCATGTACGTATCGACCTTGCGCTCGAGCATCCGCTCCGCCCACCGCTGCCTGTGGTCCAGTCGCTTCTGGAACACATCGCACACGGCCCGCATGCGCGTGTTGGCGCCTTCGTGCTCACTCTTGCAGTGGTCTTGGAAGTGCGAATTGCCCTGGCCGCCGACGCCGATCACGGCGAGGCCGATCGGTTCGTGGTCCTTGAGCAAACGTCCGGTCTTCGGTTGGTGTGGATCGGCCGGTGTGACCGCGGGGCGTTCCTGTCCCATGGCTCTGGCCGCGAAACCCACGCCGATTCCGACCAGGGCTGCATTTCCGCCGGTGCGACGCAGGAATTCGCGTCTGTCCATCGCACACGTCTTGTCCATCATGTGATTCCTCCTGGTTTCTGCCCGGGCCGTCAGTATACGGTTTGCGGGCGATTTCCTCCAGCGATGTGGCAGGAACTACCGAAGCAGGACCAGTGTGGCCGCCTCGTATGAGGCCGCAATCGCAAGCATCACCGCCACCAGCAACGCGGCCTGTATCAGCACCCGAAATCCCGTGCCCCACTCGCGAAGAAGACGGCCCGCGAAGATACCGCCGAGGATCCGAACCGGCAGTACGCAGGCGGCGAACGAGGCCACGACGTAGGCCTCGAGTTCCAGCGTTAACGTGACGGCGTGGTAAAGCAACAGCGGGTTTGAGCCGCTCCATATCGGCGCCATGGCGAAGCCGACCACGGAGAAACTGACAGCGTTCTTGAATAGGCCGGCAAAGGGAATCACCAGGGACGGCGCCAAAGAGAACGCGAGCGTTGCCACGGCGTAGTTGTGGAAGAACGTGGCGAGGGCGGCTCTTGGAATGCTCTCGGTGGCATACGCGGCGCCGATGTAACTCAAATCGCCCCGCTCGAACTCGTGGGTGATCAGGTTGACCAGTTGCGCGTTCAGCACGGGAGCGCGCGTGGCGAGCACCATTCCGGCGAAGAAGAGCCCATACAAGGTGAAATGGACGCCGTAGAGCAGTCTCGGGCGGCGTTCCATTTCCGTCAACGCAGCGGTGAACTGGCCGAAACGGCGGCGGCCAAGCCAACGGAGCAGGCGGACCTGCGCCATGGCACCGCCCGAGGCTACCAGGAGCAGACCGAACATCGTGCCCCAGGCGATCGCCGACCTCGTCCGCGTCATCGTGCCGGCCACGTGGCCTCCAACGTTGATCGACTCCGCAAGAGACGGGTGCTCGGAAAGCCACGTCATGCCTTCGGGATCGAGCCAACCGGTTACACCGCCGGCCTCAGGCAAGAAGAGACGTTCCCACGTGCCGTCCCAAGGAAGGAGATACGCGAAGCTCACGCCCCCTACATTGCGCTTCAAACGGCCCACGCTATGAAAGGCCACACCGTCCAGCTCGAAATGGTCGAGTCGAGCCAGGTCGCCGGCCAACACTTCCGGCGCTCCGGGTTTGGGCGGTCGTCCCGAGGTTAACACGGCCTCGAGTTGACTCCGGGGAAGGTCGGCGAGGACTACCCGCTCGTGGGATTCCAGTGTGAGGCGATCCACTACGTGGCTGGCGTCGAACTCCTTTCGAAGCCGTTCGACGAGTTCCTCGACTTGTGGGAAGTTGGTTCCGGGCAGCTCTCGGATACGCACAGGGATTCTTCCCGTTTGGCCGCTGTCCGCGACGGGCTCTTCCTTCTCCGATTGGATGAAGAGTGCCGCTTGTGCCCACGGCGTCGACGCGACGATGCGGTCTTCGACTTGGCCCAGAAGACCGACCAACACCAGTCCCGCCGCCACCATGATAAACGGCAGCACCGGGTCCTTGTGCAGCGGAAACCTATGGGGAGCCAGATGGCCGTGTTCCCCGGACATGAGTGATAGAGCCTGTCGTGTTATTGGCCTGGGCTCGTGATGGCGGCCAGCATGTGATCCTTGATCGCGGTGAAGAAGGCCTCCTGATGGGGGCCCGTCCACGACATGAGGCCCGTCTCGTAAGCCGGATTGCCGTGTTCGTCCTTCACTTCGCCATAGTACTCGTCCGGTGAGATGTAACCGACGTAGTCCGCGCTGAAGCTGGTGGCCCAGAGATCCCGGCCATCCTGATTCGCGGATTCCTTCCACTTGACGCTGATCTCGCCGCTGAAATCGCCCGGCATGCCGACGAAGAGGATGTCGCCGATACGCACCGCCTGTACCCAGCCATCGGTATCCAGGCCGACCAGGGGCCCCGCGAACTTTGAAAGCCGCCAGCGGTCGCTCAGCGGCCGTATCTGGAGCGGCGGCATGGTCAGGTTCGCACCCACGGACGCAATGTCCAGGTTCGTCTCGAATGTCGCGCTCTTGGCGTCCCCCAACACTCGTTCCGCGAGCGCTTCACCGAGGGCCTTCGATCGGGCAAACACGTCCGGCCCGTCCGGCGTCCTCGAACGCATGCTACCGACGGCTCCGCCCAGGTAGACCGCTTCGGCGCCCGACTGCTTGATGGCCTCCTGAAGGAATCCCGGGTAGCTCCCGGTGAACTGCATGGTATCGCCGCTCATCTCCGTGGGATGCGCCGAGAAACTGACCAGGTAGCAGCGCTCGCCGCTCTCACGCTCGACCAGCGCGTAACTCAACTCCGCATCGACGGGGGCTGTGCGCGTGCGGTTGTCGATGAATTCCGGCGCCATGACGCCGCCGTGGGCGAGCTTCGCCGGCCCGAGTTTTCCGTAGGCGTCGACGATGGCCTGGGCAAAGGCGTGGGCCAAGAAGACCGGGATATCGGGGTCGTACTTACCCCCTGTGACAAATGCCGCAATACCGGGCCCGAAACCGCCCACGCTGCAGTGGGTGTGGCTCGCGGCGAAGTAGAGGTCGTTCGCTGTCAAGGCGGTCTTCTCCGCGACTTCTTCGCGAACCATCTCCGCAACGTTCTCCGGGATGAGCAGCATGTCCGCGCCCACAAACACCACGGTGTCTTTCCCGTCGCTCAGTGCCAAGGCCTTGACGTGCAGGTCGTCGTGGACGCCCTCCGACGGGGCACCCCGCCGGTCGCCGTATCCGGCGAGCGGCACCCCGGGCTTGGGCGGATTGATACACACGGCGGCCCAGCCGGCCTCGAGTCGCCCTGGGCTCGACGTGATGTCTGACTCCCGAGCCTGGGCCGCGATGTCGGCCAATCCTTGTTCGTAGTAGCGCGTTCCCTCGAAATGTGACGAGTAGGTTGGCCATGGGCCGATGAGACTTACGGCGAACAGCCCAACCATGATCGCCGGGAGACTGGCTAGGACGATGACCTTCGTGAACATATGCATTCTTCCTCCGTTGTGGCGTTCCGGCAGGGCCCCGGGACGTCCGCGGTCTCGCCACGGTGCTCCAACGCGTTCTTGATTCGGCGTAATCGGATGGCCGCCAGCACGGCCAATGCGGCGAATACTGCCACCAACGCCGCGCTGTACCACACGCCCCGAACTCCGAGGATCCAGGGCCAGAAGCATCCAATCCCGAGCGCGATGATACCACGCTCGATCCAGGACTGCCACCGGGCCATCATAGGTCTATGGACACCTTCAGCACATTGTCCTGCGCCCGAGACACGAGCTCAAAGGCCTCGGGCGTCTGCTCGAGACCAAAGGAATGCGTGATGATAAGGCTCAGGTCGACCTTTCCGGAAGCCACTAGGTCGATCGCGCGGGGGAAGTCGTGGCGGAACCGGCGACACCATTGGATCTGTAGCTCCTTGCGCCGGGCTACGTTCACAGGAAACGGATCGCATTCCTGGCCGGAGATGCCCGTCAGCACACAGCGGCCCGCCGGGCGAACCACGCGGCATGCGAGAGCCGGGGTGTCCGACGAGCGCGCCGCGTCAATCGCCACATCGACCCCGCGCCCGTTCGTGGCCTCGAGTAGGGCGGCGACGGTGTCGACACGGCGCGCGTTGACGGCCACGTCGATGCCGCAGCGTCGTCCCGCTTCGATGCGGTAGTCGAGGAGATCCGTGCCGAAGATGCGTCCGGCCCCCGAGAACCTGGCCACCTGGGCGATGAGCAGGCCAATAGGGCCCAACCCCAGGACTGCCACGGTCTCGCCGGGCCGCAATCGGGCCAACTCGACGGTGTGAACGGCCACAGCCACCGGCTCGATCAAGGCGGCGGCCGCCGGATTCATCCCCTCGGGTACCGGAAAGCAGTAGCCGGAATGAACGGCCATGTATTCGCACAAGGCACCTTGGTGCGGAGGACCGCCGGGGAAGACCATGTCCGGACACACATTGTAGTGCCCGGTTCGGCACGACTCGCACACACCGCAGGGAATGCCCGGCTCGACGGCCACGCGCTTGCCTACGAGCGAAGCGTCGGCGGTTTCGCCGACGGCTTCCACGGTGCCTGCGTATTCGTGGCCCAGAATGAGCGGATCGCGAATGATCGCGTTGCCGATGCGGCCCTCCTCATAGTAATGCAAATCCGAGCCGCACAGGCCCACCGACTCGATGCGTATCAAAGCCTCGTGGGCTCGCGGCGTTGGCTTGTCGACTTCGACGAGACGCAGGTCGCGCGGCCCAAACCACAGAACGGCTTTCATGGACGATGGCTTTCCTTGTATCGTGGACAGCAATACCGCCTTCGCGTGCATGGAGACCCGTCTACGACACCGATGGGAGGCGCCGCCCAGGCCCGCCGGCGAGTGTTCTACACGCTCAGGGTTTCGATCGCGGGTACAACATGGGTGAGCAGGCTGAACGTCTTGGCCAGCATCTCCTTGGCCCGGCGAACGTCGAACTCGCTCCGGGTCCCGGAGCTAATCAACATGTCCAAGTATACCGCGCATTCCGTGGCCCGTTCCTGTGCCAGGTCAAACGACTTCTCCCGCTCGACCTCCGTGTCTCGGATGCATCCCAGGGCGATCGCTTTCGGGATCTCCTGGGAAGCCTCGAGGAGCTTCGAACCCAACAGGGCGTTGCGCTCGGTCAGCGTCATCACCACGTTGGAAACCCACGCCGCGAACCGCAGGCTGCCTTGATAGACCTCCAATTGCTCGTAAAAGAAGATGCTTTTCATAAGTCCTTAGTTGCTCCATGCTTATGAGACAAATGCCTAATCGGGCAATCCGCCGACATCTGGGTGCCGGAATAACCTTGGCTTCGCGTAACTGCGATTCACCCCCGGGTCCCGCCCGGGATCAGGCGCGAACGTCCTGATACAACACGTCCAGCCCGTTCATAGAATACCATATTTTCGAGATTTTTCTCAAGGATCCTCGGGGTTTCCGGCCTATGGGCAGCGCGCCATCGCAAGAGACCGTTTGCTCGCCACGGGCTTCGGCGGCAGAAGACCAGCGGGACGCGCAGCGCATCCGACCCGAAAAGGCCCTAACCTTTCGTCACAATGGTGATGGTACCGGCACGTTCGGCAATGTTGAGAAGATGGTCGCCCACGCGTTCCAGGTGGGCCAGCACGTCGAGGTAGATGACGCCGGCCTGTATCTCGCACTTGCCTTGCTCGAGGCGGGCCACGTGGGATTCACCGGCCTCGGCGAGGATCCGGGTGAGTTCCTTCTCGCGTTCTGTTACCTCGTCCACGCCCTCGGAGCCGTCGGAAGCGAGGATGTCGTAGATCTGCTCGAATTGGCGATTCAGCACGGCCTGGACGTCCCGAATCTGGCGGTGCGCCACCGGCGACAGGCTACGCTTCTGATCGCGCACCAGGTGGCCCAATTCGACGAGATTCTCGGAGTGGTCGCCGATGCGTTCGGTGTCATTGACGACGTGTATCAGTGCGGGGATGAGGCTGGCCTCGCTGGGCCGCAGATCGCGTCGCGACAGCTCGACGAGGTACGCGGTGATTTCCTCCTGGAGTCGATCGATGACACTCTCGCGTTCGAGGATCTTCTCCTCGAGTTCTCGCGTGCCCTTGAAGAAGAAGTCGCAGCTTTCGTTGAGTGATTTCTGAGCCCGCCGGAGCATGTATCCGACTTCCTTGACGGCCAGTTCGAGGGCCAATGCCGGCGATCTCAGAAGGCGTGGCTCCAAGTACTCGAGCACGCTCTCGCGGTCTACTTCGGAGACGGGGATGATGGCCTGGCAGACTCGGGCCATGACGCCTACCATGGGGAGGAATAGAAGGCAATTGAACACGTTGAAGACGGTGTGCGCATTGGCTACATGTCTTGCCAGGTTCTCCGGTATCGAGGCGAAGGCCTGACCGGGAGTGATGGCATCGATGAAGCCCAAGAACACCGGCTGTCCGTGCCAGATCGGCACGAAGAACAGAGCATACATGTAGACCGCGCCGAAGACGTTGAACAGCGTGTGGGCCAGTGCGGCGCGCTTGGCATTGCGGTTGGCGCCCAGGGACGCGAGGAGGGCGGTGATGGTGGTTCCGATGTTGTCACCTAACACAAATGGAACCGCCGTGTAGAAAGTCAGTAGTCCTTGGCTGGCCAAGGCCATCACCAGGCCTACCGTGGCGGAACTCGACTGCACGATGCAGGTGGTGGCGGTGCCTATGAGGACACACATCAATGCCGGGCCGGCCTTCACGAACCCACCCGCATCGGGGGTGCAGTCGAACATCTGAAACCACGACTGAAAAGAAGGGCTGTAGCGCAGAGGCTTGAGAATACTGGACATGATCGTCATGCCCAGGAAAAGGAGACCGAAGCCGAGGACCGCCTCGCCGAGGGCCTTCTGCCAAGGGCGTCGTCCGACGGCGGAAAGGATAAGGCCTATCGCGATGGCCGGGTAGGCGAGTGCGTCCAACCGGAACGCGATGATTTGGGCGGTGACGGTGGTGCCGATGTTGGCGCCGTAGATCACGCCGATAGCCTGTGTCAGCGTCACGAGTCCCGCGTTCACAAATCCGACAGTGAGCACGGTTGTTGCACCCGAGGCCTGTATCATGGCCGTGATTCCGGCCCCGACCCCAACGGCGACGAAACGGTTCTTGGTCATGGCCCGCAGGATGCTCTTGAGCCGTCGGTCCGCCATGCGCTGTAGTCCGATGGACATGCCGCGCATGCCGAGAATGAAGACCGCGATGCCGCCGATGAGTTCGACAAGCAGCTTGCTTCGGTTGATGGCCATGGCCTCGAACTCGATATAACGACACTCGAACCGGTCGTTCTCGGCGATGCCTTGCCGCGAGTCGCGGATGTCTACCTCGGCCACATACTGCTGGACAGTGCCGCCCATCTTCCAGGAAGTGACGGCCTTGCCCATCTCGTCCGTCAACACCATTTCCTGCCCAATAGAGGCCTCGTGGCCCACGGTCGCGAAGAAGACCGGGACGCCCTCGACAAACGCGCCTGAGGCGCTGCGTAGTTGGACGCCGAATTCCTGGATTACCGCGTCCGTATTGGCCTCAAGATTCGCTCCGATGAGGGTCACGCCGGAGAGGGCGCGGAAACGCACCACCTTCCGTTCCGTTCTGGTCTCGACCGAGGCCTGAACATCCACGTCGCCGCAGCTGCGCCCGAGGCGCAGCGTGGCCGACGCCATGCCGCCGGCGTCCGTAGCGACGTTCAGCGTGGCCGCCTCGCTCTCAACGAAGACGGCCCCGGTCTCCGGCTTCTCGACGGCGAAGGTGACGGTCGTGCCAGGGATGCGCGGCCGACCTCCCTTACCGCCCAGCAGGCCGGGCTGGACAGCCCCCTCGACAATAACACGAAACGGCTTGGCCAAGGCTTCGCCCTGGAGGCCACATTGGTGGTTGCCTGAAGCGTACGGATCGGGCACAATACGGTCGGGGAGGGCGGGTTGTCGGGCGGAACACCCGGTCAACCAGGCCGCAGCCAAGCATAGCGAGACTGCGCTTGACCGACAGAACGCCACTCTCAAGAGCGAAACATGCATGCGCGGGTAAGCCACCCCTCGACCGGTTCTGCGGGGATGCGCCCAAGACTACCCCACAAGACCGGCGATACTTCTGCCACCAAGCGAAAGCCTACCACACCGACGGCGAGGGGATCAACAAGAGAGGAAGGAGAGAGACACCCTGCCATAGGGTCGGCATAGGCTAGATACTCAACATCTTGTGGTTGCCGAGGCCCATAGGCGGGCCGCCGCATCAGGGCTTGTTCCGGCCGAAGTAGAATCCGATATCCCGCCACGTGTGCAGGAGTTCGGTTGCCAGGCACCGCCACGCGAACCGGAGACTGAGCTCGGTGTTCGTGGTGTCCCAGCAGGGCGAGGAACAACGGTGCACGCATTGGCACAGTTCCCGAAAGGCCCGACCATGCCAGATAGCTTCGAGGGGGGTGTCGCGGACGGACTGGTTTCCAGCGATGTCGCAGCAGGGCGAGACCACGCCCCAAGGATTGATCGTAGTCACGGCGTAGCCGGCATAGCAACGGAACCTCTGCGGCGTTCGATACAGACTGGTGATACCTCTCAGGAACGTGATGGAGGTTGTTCCGAGCGAGGTTTTCCTGAGTGCCTGAATCGCGTTCCGAACGTACTGATCGAGTTCCGGCAAGAGGTCTTCGGAGAAGAGCAGCCCATCGCCGGGGTTGAACACCTTTTCCCTGTGTTGGAGGTTGGTGTGGATCGGCGCGAACTTGAGCTGGTTCACGCCAAGACCCTCGGCAAAGGGGATCATGTCGAGCATGTTGCGGAAATTACGTGCGGTGATCACGTAGTTGATGCCGATATTGAGTTCCGGCGCTCGTTCTCGAAGTCGTCGGATACCGGCAACCGTTTGATCGAAACTCCCTTCTCCTCGGAGTGCGTCGTGGAGTGACGGCTCCGGGCTTTCGACGGAGATCGAGACCGTATTCACGCCTGAGGATACCAGCCGCTCGACACGCTCGTCGGTGAGCAGCGCGCCGTTGGTGCAGATGTGCACGCCGATTCCCCGGTCACGGCCGTACCGGATGATGTCGTACACGTCGTCGCGCAGCAACGGTTCGCCGCCGGTGATGGATATCAGGAAGACGCCGAGTCTCTTTGCCGAGTTGACGACGGCGTACCACTCATCTCGGGTGAGTTCGGGATCGGCTGATTTGATGCGCGGGTCGTTCCAGACGCCGCACATGGCGCAGCGCAGGTTGCACCGGTGCGTGACCGCCATGAGCAAGACCGGGAGGTGCTTGGGGCGCCGGCCCAGTTGCCGGTTTACCCAGATGCGGGCGATGCGCGACAGACTGACCAGCACGGGCGCCATCCGCCGTACTGCGGTAACCTGTCCGGATGTCTTGTCTTCGCCGTTCACGCTTCGAGCCCTGTCGACGATGGCCGGTCTGGGGTGGTGCGGTGCCCGAGGCAGGCCTCCACCTCGTGGACTACCTCATCGACGGCGATGGCCTGCATGCACACGCTGTCGGAACACGGCGAGAACCGGTTGTTGTATACGTTGACGCACGGACTGCAGGCCAGTTCGGCATAGAGGATATGGACATTCGGGCCGAGTGGGGCAAAGATCCGGGGCGTCTCGGGCCCAAACAGGATGACGCTGTCGATGGAGGTCATGGAGGAGAAGTGACCGGGCCCGCTGTCGCTCGTGACCAGCACGTCGGAGACCGTGTACAGCACGAGCAGGTCGCGCAGGTTGGTTTTGCCGGCCACGCTGGTCACGCGCGGCGAATCGATGGCCCGCCGCATGCGCTCAATAGCCTCGACCTCCTTCGCCGTGCCCGTCAATACAATAGCAGTATCGGGGTGGCTGGCCAGCAACCGTTGAGCCAGTTCGATGTAGCGTTCCCGAGGCCATTTCCTCAGTCCCACGACGTCGCACTCGTTCGGATTGAACACCACGAGGTGAGCGGGCCGATATCCACCCAGCGCGCGGTACAGCATCTCCCTCATCTCGGCCTTTTCCTGCGCGTCGCAGGTGAATATGGGCCGAAGCAGCCCAAACCGGTTGGCGGGCGCCTTCAGCATGGGCCGCACGGTGGGGTCCTCGACGAGGGTCTCGACAAGGAGTAGGTAGGCCTTGGCTACGTTCAGGTACGGATTGTACTGCACGCGGTGCGTTAGGAGGTCTCCCCGGTAGGGGCCTTCGCTTCGGAAGAGGTGCAGGCCTGCGCGATGTCGGGCGCCGGTGAGGAAGGCCAACAGCACCGACGCGCGCGCAAAGAATTCCATGTCAACGGTCGCGTCGATGCGTGCCCGTCGAACGACCCGCACCGTCCTCAAGACATCGCATACAAAGGCCGGAAAGGACGTCTCCCGGATGCACAAGATGTTCTCGGATGGAATCAGCGAGGGGGATGGGTTCTGGGTCTCCGGAGCCTCGTCGTGTCCGGTCGCGCGGCCGGCCGGCGGCTCGATCCAGTGGCTGTTCAAGGTCAACAGATCCAAGATCGCGCGGTTGTTCTCAAACGCGCAGAAGAAGACGTTTTCGCGCCCGACCAAGTCCACGGCTCGCCGAATTGCGCTGTACGCAGCCACGGTGGCTCCCTGCTCAATCAGCTTGATGAACAGGATTCGCTTCACCGAATCTCTTCCGCTCGGTTCCGGAACGGCCACACGCACAAGCCGTCGAAGGCACGTGCAGAGAAAGCACAGCACGCGGCCTGTATAGACGTCGATTATCCTAATGGTCTCGCTGTTCATCCGATCTCGATATGCGGCCTACCGGGATTCCTGCCGGCGTCGGTCATGCTGCTGCCGCAGGAAGACGGCGGTGCCCGAACTCGTACTCGCATACTCAGCCAGGCGGTGGATGACCAGGAGACTGTAGCGTACTTATGCGTGAGAACACAAGTTGCGGCTCTGCACTTAGTGCTAAAACCAAAGGTACGGCCCTATTCCTCGGCCAGTTCCGGATAGAGATCCCGAGCGCACTCAGGACATATGGCGTGGCTGAAGGTGGCCTCGGAATGCTCCTGGATATACGCCTCGAGCCTCAACCAGGCCTTGTCGTCCGTCCGGATCTTGTGGCAGTGCACACAGATGGGAAGAATGCCCTGAAGGGTTCTTACCTCGGCAATGGCATGTTCGAGTTCGGTCACTCTCCGGGCCAGCGTCATCTCGAGTTCCACAACGCGTTGGCCGACGCGTAGTCGAGCGACCAGTTCTTCCTTGTCGAAAGGCTTGGTGACGTAGTCGTTCGCGCCCGCTTCCAGGCCCTTGACCACGTCCTCTTTGAGGTCGCGCGTAGTGAGTAGGATGATGTAGATGCTTCGGGTGGGATCGGTTCTGCGCAATTCCCGGCACACGTCCACGCCGTCCATTTCGGGCATCATCCAATCCAGAATGGCGAGACGGGGTGCCTCTTCGCTGAGAAGCAGATCGAGGGCACTTCGACCATCCGCTACCGTGACGACATCGAAGTTGTGTCTCTTGAGCACCCCTTCGAGAATCATGCGGGATGTTGCGTCGTCTTCGGCAACAAGCGTACGCATGGAGCCCTTTCCCTTATCCGTGTCAACCGAACCATCCAGAGGCAGCGGCTATTCGCCGGCTGGATACCGTGTTCGGGGTCCATCATGCGCGTGTGGGATTCCTCGGCGCTTGCTTCGCTAGCGGACCTTGGCTACACTGACCCTGTATGTTCAGAAACCAAGTGTACCACAGCCAAGGCAGAGAGGGGTAGGGTGTGGACAAGATCGGGTTTGGACTGATTGGCACCGGTTTGTGGGGGCGGCTTCACAGCCGGGTGTATGGCTCTGCCGGGCGGGCGCAGTTGCTGGGTGTGGCCGATCTCGTTGAGGCGCGCGCTCAGGAGGTCGCTTCGGAATACGACGCCCGCGCGTATACGGACTACCGGCAACTGCTCGAGGACGATCGTATCAGGGCGGTGTCCATCGTGACGCCGGATTTCGCTCACACGGAGATTGCGCTGGCGGCGGTCGAGGCCGGTAAACACATTCTCTGTGAGAAACCGTTGGCGACCACGGTGGAGGAGGCGCAGCGGATTGTGGATGCGGCGGCGGAGCGTGGTATCAAGCTGATGGTGGATTTCCACGCGCGGTGGAGTCCTCCTTTGTACAACGCGCGTCAAGCCGTGAAAGAAGGGGCCATCGGTGATCCGCAGCACGTGTATTACCGGTTGAGCGATCGCATCGGCGTGCCAACCGAGATGCTTTCGTGGGCGGGTCGGTCGACGGTCATGTGGTTCATTGGTAGCCATTCTATCGATACGTTGCGCTGGCTCCTAGACGATGAGGTCGTTCGCGTGTACGCCGTATCGTCCTCGCGCGTGTTGAAGGCGATGGGTATTGACACGCCGGACTACTATCAGGCGACGCTGACATTCCGTTCCGGCGTGACCGCGGTGCTCGAGAACTCGTGGATCATGCCTAACACGATGCCCAACATCATCGACCTCAAGTGCGAACTCGTCGGCAGTAAGGGAGCCTTGTACTTTGACGGTAGCCATCACCGGGCGCTGGAGAAGTACACGGTCAAGGACGCCACCTATCCCGACGTCTTCGTGATGCCTACGATCTACGGCGAGCAGAAGGGCTTCGCGGCCGAGAGCATTCGTCACTTCATTGACTGCGTGATCGATGATCGCGAACCGCTGGTGACCGGACGCGACGGACTGGAAGTGACGAGGGTGATCGCGGCGATCGAGGAGTCAATTCGCACCAAGCAACCGGTCGAGGTGCGCTAGGGGTTCCCGCGCGCTTCGGGTTCGTTATCCGCTGGAGGACAGGACGATGCAGTACGTGATGTTCGGAAACACCGGCATGAAGGTGTCGAGGTTTGCCCTGGGCGCCATGACGTTTGGGAGTCGCCTTGACTTGCCCGAGGCGGCGCGTGTTGTGGATGAGGCCATCGATCACGGCGTCAATCTGATTGATACGGCGGACAGCTACGGCGACAGCGAGCAACTGCTGGGCCAGATCCTCTCGCCCGACAAGCGCGAGAAGGTGTTTGTGGCCACGAAGGTGTTTCGGCGCTTCTGCCGCGAGGGGCGTGTGGGCCGGAATAGCCGGACGAACATCGTGAACTCTCTGGAACGGAGTCTGCGCTTGCTGAACACGGACTACGTCGATCTCTATCAGTTGCATCATCCCGACGACGAGACGCCGATCGAAGAAACCTTAGACATACTGGATTCGCTGGTGGACCAAGGGAAGATCCGCTACATCGGTGTGTCGAACCACTATGCCTGGCAGATGGCCCTCATGCTGGGTGAGAGCAAGCTCCACGGTTGGGCGCCTCTGGTGTCGCTCCAAGCCAACTACAGTATCCTGGATCGCCAGATCGAGAGCGAGGCGGTTCCCTTGCTCTCGAAGCTCAACATCGCCCTGATGTGTTACGGGCCGCTGTGCGGTGGCATTCTCACGGGGAAGTACCATGGCCCCGAGGGTATTCCGGGGGGATCGCGCGGTGCCACCAACCGCAAAGTCGTCGAGTACGTCGAGGATCCCGGCGTGCGCAGTATCGTCGCGGCGCTCGTCGCCATTGCCTTGGAGTGCGGCCTCGGTATGAACCAGGTGGCGATCCTGTGGCTCATGGCCAAACCGTATGCGACGACACTCATCCTTGGTGGCACGCGGCCCGAGCATTTCGCCGATATTTACAGCATTGCCGAGCAGAGCTTGCCCCCGGAAGTCATCGGCCGCATTGACGCGTTGTCGGCGTCGCGCGTCCACACGGACTTCGCCAATCAGCCGTTTCGATGGGGGCCGGGTCTTTTCCAGCGTCGGTAGGGGGCTTTATCCGACGAGACGGAGGATCTCGCGTTCGAACTCCTCGACGAGGATCTGGCTGCCTTGCTCATTGAGATGGCATTCGTCCGCGAACAGCGTTTCGCCGGGCACGCCGTGCGGTTCGGCGGCGGCTACGGACGCTTCGATGTCGACCAGGGGGACGCCGTACTGCGACGCGACTGAACGAACGATGGCATTCTCGGCATCGGAGGCCTGATGCCGCACGACCTGTGGAAGGATCTCCCGGCCGAGGGCGGCACCCTTCTCAAACTCCCCTCGGGCGAATAGCTCTTTGACGGGTCGGTACCGCTCGCTCCCTTTGGCATCGAGAAGCGGCGCCATGAGATTCGAGGGAAGAGTGCCGACGACCACCGCGATGCCTCGCTCGGCGCACATCTTCACGATGAGCGAGTAATTGTCTCGGAACGTGTCCATGCGCTCGGCGATTTCCTGGTTCGAGAACGCGTGCTGCCACACCTTGGTCACGTCGACGTCCGGGCTGGCCAGGATCCGGCGATTCCGCTCGTGCCGAATGCTGCGGATCTGGTAGTCCGCCAGGCGGCTGATGGCGAACCGGCACAGGGCGGACTTGTAGAGCAAGCGCTGGAAGGGGAGCAGCTCAACCTTGCCCAGATCCAACTGCTCGACTTCCTCGAACTCATTGTGCCCCATGTAAATCAACACGAGATCCGGATCGTACTCGAGAATCTCGGCCGCGATCAGCACGATTCGCTGACTGCCGTATGAGAGTCCTCCTGCGTTGATGATCTCGACATGATCGTAGCGCCCCCGGAGTTCCTGGGCCAGACGCGGTTCGAGGCCGAGAATGTCGGGCCCCAGGTAGTTGACGGATGAGCCGCCCAGGAAGAAGATCCGCAAGGTGTTCGCATCTTTCGTCTTGCGAAAGGCCTCGACATTGAACGAGGCACACCGGAGTGGATTGGTGACCAGCGTTTCCGGATCGCTTTGTGAGGGGACAAACAAGCGTGTCTCCGGATCGAATCCCAGGCCGAGGTCAATCCTGCGCGGCGGAATCCACACCTCGACAATGCGGAACACGCCCTCCGATGTCGCAAGGAACACGAGCAAGGGGAGGACTGAGTAGACCACGGTCCTCCATCGATGTCGGGTGATCGGAGACGCCGGTTTGCCCTCGCTCATGGCGTGTCTCCAGCCAGGTTCTCGACGGCTTGGGCTAACGCCGGCGGCACCTCCTCGGCGGCATCCCGAAGACGTTCGAGTTCCTGTCGTGCCTTCGCCGGATCCTTGTCCTGGAACGTCAGTTTCACGAGTGTGGTGAAGGGTTCGGTGGCACTCGAATCGAGCGCTAAGGCTTCCAGGAGACACCGAGCGCCGCGGTCGCGATCCCCTTGCATCAGCAGCACAATGCCGAGAGCGAGGAGCGCGGGCGCCGACTCTGGGCGCAGCTTGCCGTACCGCTCGAAGGCTTCTTTCGCTGCGGTCAGGTTGTTCGTGTGAGCACACAGTTGGCCCTTCATGAAGAGGGCGTACGCGTATCTGGGAGCCAGGGAGGTGGCCTCGTTCAACGCGCCAAGTGCGTCCTCCACGAGGCCGTTGCCGATGGCACTGAAGGCTCTGACCACCGCGAGTGTCGCTCGGGCTGAGTCCTCGGTGGGGCCGCCTTCGGTGAGGGCTCGCAGGAGTTCATCGCCGACTTCGGCATGTTCGCCCCCGAGTGCCACGGATTCGGATATGGCGCTAAGGGCGCTGTCTCGATCGCCCGCGAGAGCCCGATTCGATGCCAGCCGCGCCAGCACGCACCCAAGATCCCAACGAGCTTCCGCGTACTCGGGATCCGCAACCAAGGCCGAGCGGAACGAGGCCGCCGCGCCCTCGAGGTCCTCTTGGCCGATGCGTGTGCGGCCCTCTTGGAGCAACCGGACGGCTTGCGCTGCCCGCTTGGCGTCGCGTTGCCCCTCTAGCGATGCGACCACGTGGTCGAGGAGGGGCGCGTACTGCTCGTCGAGTTGTGTGGCCTCGCGAAGCGCTTCCAGCGCTTCGTCTCGCGCCCCCTGTTCGGCGAGGTCCAGGCCACGTTCGGCCAGTGTTCGGGCCAGTTCACGCTGTGCCAGGCCGAAATCCGATTCGGCAGCCAAGGCGCGCCGGAACAACGCGATAGCCTCCTCCTTGCGATGCGCATCGCGCGCGGCCCGTCCTTCCAGAAGGCATCTGGTGGCCGCCACGGCCTGCGTTACCCCGCCGCCGGAATCGAGGCCGGCGAGTATGGGTTCAAACACCTCCGCGTCGGCCGGTTGTATGCGGACCGCCTCGCGTAGGATCGCCCCTGCTTTGGCACTCGTGCCGTCTTCAGCGAGCCGGAGGCCGTACTCTTCCAGAGCACCTCCAAGTTCCTGCCGGGCAAGGGTATGCGACGGATCCGTCTCTACGACCTCACGATAGGCGGCGATAGCCGCTTCGTAGTCCTTTCGGCCGAAGCACTCTCGGGCCTCCATGAGGCTCCGCACGGATTGCGCGGCGGCAGGCACGCCAGCGTCAGTAACGAGGGCATCGACCAGGCTACTCAGCACCGCGGTGTGCTCCGCGTCGAGTTCGCCTGCCCGACGCAAGGCCTTGAGTGAATCCTCCTGTCGTCCTTGTTCCGCAAGATCGATGCCCCATCGGACGAGCAGACGGGCCAGCTCCTTCTTGGCCAGGATGTAGTCGGGGGCGGCCGCGAGCGCTTCGTCGAGTGCGGCAACGGCTTCGTCGTACTTGCCGCCGGCCGAGAGAACGTACGAATCGCGGAGTCTGAGGACGGCGGTCAACCAGTACTCGATATCTGACCCTTGCTCCAGGGCGGCGACTAGGCTGCCGAGGATCTCCTCGTAGTTCGCGTTCACACTGACGGCTTCGCCAAGGAGGGATAATCCCTGTCCATTATCTTTGCTGACTACTGCGGCAAGGCCACGGTCCGCAAGTACGCCAGCCAGCTCGAGCCGGGCCAGTGCATCATGCTCATCGGCGGCAACAGCCGCTCGAAGGGACTCTAGGGCTCCGTCGAAGTCCCTCTTGGCGAGGCTTTTGCGGCCCTCATATACGCATGCCGCGGCCTTTGCCGCGGCCGGGACGTCGTTTCCGGTGTTAATGGCATCGACGAGATGCTGGAGCATGGCACCGAGATCGGCATCTTCTTCAGACACCTCGTTCAGCAGAGCCGTTGCTTCGGCATAGTTGCCGCGGTTGGCAAGGTCGAGCCCAGACTCTGTTAGCATTAACACCAACTCGCGTTTGGCAGGGGCGAATTCGGGTGTTAATGTTAATGCATTCCTCAGGGCGACCATGGCCTTCTCGCGGTCTCCCGTTGCGAGAAGAGCATGCGCTTCTCGGAGCTTCCGGAGCGTGTCGAGGGCGATGGTGATATCGCGTCTTTCGCGGATGGCGGCGATGAGGTCGCTGAACAACTCGACATAGTCGGGGTTCATCTGCCCTGCCTGTGTTAATGCTTCGATGGCCTCCTCGAGCTGGCCCTTACCGGCGAGGGCCAGGCCGCGGTCGGCCAGGGCACCTCCCAATTCCCATTGAGCCTCGCGGTAGGTGGGGTTGGCGGCCACGGCGGCCTGAAACGCTTCCACGGCCTTGTCGAAGTCCTGACGCCCGAGGTACTCCCGAGCGGTGTGCATGCTCCGGACGGCCTTTGCGACCTCCGAAACGTCGGATTTCTGTTCGATGGCTTTGATCAGATCCTCGAAGAGACGGCCACTGTCCGGGCTCAGGTCGGCGGCATCCCGCAAGGTCTTGATGGCCTCATCGTCTCGCCCTTGTTCGGCAAGGGCGAGGCCCCAGTCGCCGAGGGCCTTGGTGAGGGCGTGCCGGGCGGGCCGGAAGGACGGGTTTCGGGCCAACACGTCTCGGAACGCGGCGATGGCGACCTCGTAGTCGTTTCCTCCGAGGCGGGCGTATCCCTCGCGGAGTCGTTCGACGGCGGCGAGGGAGTCCGGTACGCGCGTGTTCGTGTCGAGGGCGGCGACAAGCTCGCCGAAGACCTCGACGTAGTCCGGATTGGTTTCGCCGGCTTGGACCAGCGCGCGTTTGGCTTCGTCGTATTTTCCTTCGCGGATGAGCGCGAGACCTCGGTCGGCCAAGGCGCCACCGAGTTCCCATCGTGCCGTCGCGAAGTCGGGGTCTGCCTCCATGGCTTCCCGAAAGGCCTCGACGGCCTTACCGTAATCCTTCCGTCCGAGGAGTTGGCGTCCCTGATAGAGGCGCTGGATTCCGGCGGCGGCCTCGATGACTTTCTTGTTCTGGTCGACGGCGGTGATGAGGCCGCTGAACATCCGCGCGTAGTCTTCGCTCAGGACACTAGCCGCCTGGAGTGCCGGAACCGCTCGCTCGTAGTCGCCTAGGTCGGTGAGTTGCATGCCGACTTCCCCGAAGACGTCGGCGCACGAGGGTGGCGGTTCGGGAATGGGGACTTCGCGAGTGCGAGCGATGTCGTAGATGATCAGGCATTCCATGCCTTGGAGTTCGTGGTGAGCGAAAGACAGGCCGCGGGATTCGAGGCAGGTCTCGAGTTCGGGGAGGGGCGCCGAGCGATAGTCCTGCTGGAGGACGCCCCAGACGTGGCGGGCCTTGCCGGCATTGAACTCGGCAGGCGCTTCGGGATTGGTTAGGCAGGTGGCCTTGTCGCAGAAGTCCGCCAGGTCTTGGCACGGCAGGATGGGAATGCCGGTCTCTCCCATGTGGTACCGGAAGATGTCGAGAGCGCGGTAGGGCGAGCCGTGAGCCAAGCCGGCATAGACGATATCGTCGGGGCCTGCGCCGGACCGCACGTGATCGGCCGCCTCGATCCAGCGCGTTCGTGTATGCGTAGGTAGGATGCGGGCGGCCTGGTAGCTGTACAAGACGAGGACGGCGGCGACGGCGAGGTATCTCAGGGATCGTTGTGGAATGGCGCTCACGGCCCCGCCAATGGCCGCGTACAAGGCCAGTGAGGAGTAGAGGGTGTATCTCGGGAAGATACAGGGCCTCCAGATGTAGGAGAGCACGGCCAGAATGATCACCGGCACGAAGATCACCGCCAACAGGAATAGACCCTGAGCGCGGGTTGCGTCCGGGCTGTGGGGCTTCGGCGATGCAGCGACGGTGCGCCGGGCTACCCAGAAGGTGCCGAGCGTAGACAACAGCAATAGGGCGTAGCCGAACCAGGCCTCGGCACCCATGAAAGCCTTGGCGACGCTTTCCGGAAGGAACTCCCAGGTTTCCTCGGAGGGAAGCAGGTCGAGGTTGAGGTCCGGGGCGTCGTCGGCCAGAACATCCAACAGGACGTTTTGCGGTGTCGGGGGGTGGTAATGCTCATAGGAGGCGTCCGGCATAGACACCATGGTGACGACCCAGATGGCGGAGGGGACTATGGCAATGGCGTGCACGCCGCCCCAAGCGAGGGTGCGCCGGATGTGCCGGCGGCCGAGGAACAGGAGGGTCAGGCCTTCCGTGAAGAGGAGAAACACACCGAAGATGTGTGTCCACAGCAAGGCGATGTTGACCAGCACATTGGCTATCGACCATCGGAGGCCTTGTGTTCTGAGCGCTCTTGCGAACGTGTAGATGGACAATGCCGACACGAACGCCATCATCGAGTAGGGGCGGAGGCCTTGGGCATGGAAGATGTGGATGGGGGAGAGTGCGAAGCAAAACGTGGCCATCAGCCCGGCCCGGCGGCCGAAAAGCTCGCGGCCCAGGGCATAGAGCACGGGCATGGTGAGCAGGCTGGTGAGAACGGCGAACCAGCGCATAGCGACAGGCGTTTTTCCGAACAACGCCGACACGACGTATTCGCCGATGAAGTAGAGGGGCACGTGCTCGCGGTTCACGGAGCCGGGCGCGTAGGTGGCGGCGAGGTAGGAGCGCAGATCCGGTTCTTCAATCCAGTTGGCAACGTTGTAGTCGTCGTACCAGAAGGATTGCTCATTCAGGCGGTAAAGCCGGGCCGCGAGCCCAAGCGCCATGATCGCGATCAGGGGGATGGCCTTGATGACCCGCGTGGTGTCCGAACGTCGTTCCGGCGTACTGTTGCTGTGGATGCTCAAGCGCTTCTATCTCCGAGAGAGAGTGATACTATAGCCGAGGGATTCCGGGGGCGGCAAACGCCCGGCTGCGTTGCGCATCGAGAATCGGACAGCGACACCTTCGGCTTCACTCGGTCGGAAAACGTTTCCGGATCTCGGCAATCGTGCCTTCGCGGTAGAGGTCGAAAAAGGCATCGACGACTTGCGGATCGAAGTGGTGACCTCGCTGGGCGGCGATTTCCTCGAGTGCCTCCTGGTCGCTCCAGGCCCGCTTGTACGGCCGATGGGTGGTCAGCGCGTCGAAGACGTCGGCGACGGCGACAATCCGGGCAGCCAGGGGGATTTTCTCCCCGCGTTTGCCCGACGGATAGCCGCTGCCGTCCCATTTCTCGTGGTGGTTGGAGGCGATATCTCGTGCGACGGCATAGAAAGGCTTGTCGCGTAGGATGGATGCGCCGGACTCCGGGTGTTGTGCCATCGAGGCCCACTCGGGGTCGCTCAGCGGGCCGTTCTTCTTGAGGACGTTGTCTGGGATGTGGATCTTCCCGACATCGTGCATCATACTCGAGTAGCCGATTTCCTCGGCCGCTTCCTTTGACAGGCCCAGTCGAAGCGCGATAGCTTCCGAGTAATGCTGAACGCGCCGGAGATGGCTTCCGGTGAGCTCGTCTTTGGCCTCGGCGGCCGCGGAGAGCATGAAGATGCCCTCGAGGCCGGCCTCCTTGAGTTCGAACTGGAGCATCTTGAGTTCGGTGATGTCCTTGGCGATGCCGACGTAGGCAAAGGCCTTACCGTGGGAGTCCTTGATCTGCGAGATGGAGAGATAGGAGTACCACTCCTCGCCGGTCTTTCGTACGTTGATGATCTCGCCGCGCCACCAGCCGCCGGAAAGGATGATGCTCCACATGTCCTTATACGTATCGAGCGTAGTGTGCCTCGATCGCAGGATGCTCGGTTTCCCGCCGACAGCCTCCTTGGCCGTGAAACCGGTGATGGTGGTGAACGCCGGGTTGACGTATTGGATAACGCTCCTGATGTCGGTGATGACGACCGAGTCCACGGTGTTGTCCAAGGCGAAGCGATAGGCTTCCAGCGACAATTCGCTCATGGCTCACATCTCCTTCGGGTTAGGTCGATAAGACAGCATAGCACGAATCGCGGGCATTGTTTAGTCTGTTAGGTGTTTGCGCGCCCTGGACACCGTGTTTCGAATCTCCTGCAGCACGCCCGAATCCAGTTCCGGAGGTGCATATCGCGTGAGTGCGTCTCTGTAATGATCATGGGCTGCCGCGAGCATGGCTTGATCTCGGGAGAACTCGAACTCGTCCGTCTCGCAGGGAGTCCGAGACATGAACTGCGGGAACCACATGCTGCGGAAGTAGTGCATGGTGTGGTCGGTTCCGAGATAGGATTTGCCTTCGCCGACGCCGACGGCCCGGATCGTATCGACAGCCAGCGTGTCCTCGTCTATGGTGATGCCTTGGCCGAGGCGCCACAGTCCTTCGCCCAGATCGCGTTCGAGAATGAACTGAACCGGCGAGAACACCTTGCCTCCGTCGAGCGTACCCGACCCGCCGAGGTGGAATCGGTTGCCGGCGAACGCGGCGATAGCCATGGCGCGATATGTACGTTCGTAGGCGGCCTGGATACCCGGCAGTCGGGCCTCGATGTAGTCCGCACCGGCCGCGACGCCTACGGCGCCGCCGAGGCGTCGCTCGAACAGCTCGGCCACGCCGAGATCCGCCAAGAGGGCCTCGGGTGAGTTGAACGTGGCGACGCCGCGGCGCAGGTCCATGAATCCGTTGCAGGCTCCGCCGCTGAAGGTTGCCTCCGGCACGCGGGCGCGGATGGTGAGCCAGGCGCCAAGCAGTTCGGCGGCGCTCAGTACAATGTTGCCGGCGATGGTCATCGGCGCATTGCCGCCGGATATGGGCATGACGCCGAAACCGAAGTGCGTCTGGCCGAGGGCGATCGTGGCGAGTGTTTGTTGCGCGGCGCGTTCGCCGAAGGTCAACGGCGACGTCATGAAGCTGGCGCCGTGCGGGAAGATCCTCCGGCCGTGATAGGCCTCGGAGAGTTCGAGCAAGAACTCGATCTGTCGGGTATCGCTGGCATAGGCGGCGTCGTTAGGCCGACTCGAGTGCTCGAGCAGGAGCGCGTAGGCCTCGATGGGCTCGACGCGCGGATCCACTTCGCTCATGGTGACGGCCTGGCCGATGTGCGTTGAGGATGGCGTGTCGACTTCGGCCCAATGGATGAGTTCGATCAAGTCGTTTCCGGTGGCCGGCCGACGCGTCCGACGGGCGAAATCGTGGAGGAAGGGTGCGATGACGCAGCCCACCGACGCAACGTAGGAACCGTCGTGATCCCGCGCGGTCATCGCCGGCTGGCTGGCTCGGCGTTCATCGACGAATCGCTTCACCGTTGCCGGTGAGAACGTGACGTGCCGCGCCGCCTTGTCCACGCGCGCGTCCGTGCGCGCTAGTGCATCGAGAAATTCATCGCTGTGAACTTGGATACCGGTGTCCCTGAGGATATCGAGCGTCGCGTCGAGGAGCCGATCCAGGTCGTGTTCCGAGAAGAGAGTGAGTTTGCCGTCAACCACGTGGACTGAGTCCTCCATCGATTCCGAGAACGCGCAGCAACCACAACGCGACGGCATCGTAGCACCGCGTTGGGGCCTGTGCAACGCGGTTGACATGGAATGCTCGGCGGTTCAGGATCCAAGCAGAAGGTAGACAAGGTCCGCAGCATAGGAGAGTGCCGAAGATGGCGATTACGATTACGTCGATGGCGTGCCACGGCGCGCCCGCTTCCGGATTGGCGGTTTCATGGAGCGACAGTCAGTTTGTGATGATCATCGCCGACAAGGGCTTGGTGGCCTGCGGCGTGGTCGACAAGGAGGTGATGGAACGGGCTGGCGCAGCCATTGCCATTGCGCGCGGTACTCGGGAGAAGCCCTTGAAGACCGTCGAGGACTTGCTCGGTGCACGGATCGCCGACATCACGGCCAAGGCGGCTGCGTATGGCGTGCAGCCCGGCATGAGTGGACAGGAGGCACTCGACCTGCTGTGCCGGTAGCACGGCAGGTGCCGTTCACGTGTAACGCCGAGGTCGCGCTCTTTTTCCGTTGCCTTCTGTTGGGCGATCAGGCACAGGCCTAGAAGTCTTCCATATCCTCTTGGTCGAGTGGAATCACCTCGTCGGGTTTCACCACGGTCTGCTGGCCCGACGCTCCCGAGCCGGCTTGCACACGTTGGAGGGCCCGTCCACCGCCGTGGCCACCGGCCAATTGGCGTCTCTGGCCGATCGCTCTACCTGCAGGCTTCGGCAGTCCCCGGCGTTCTGAGGCCGCGGAGAGCTTGTGCTCGGTGCTCCCCTTGATCGCACGATTTCCACCGACAATCTGGGCCAGCACGCCCACCATCTGGGTGAGTTGCGCGGCCTGAGCCGTCAGCTGCTCGCCGGCCGAGGCGGTTTGCTCGGAAGAGGCAGCATTGCTCTGTGTGACCTGGTCCATTTGGGCCACGGCGGTGTTGATCTGCTCGATGCCTTGTGCCTGTTCCTTGCTGGCCGCGGTCACCTCGGCGATGAGTTGGGCCACCTTCTCCACGCTTTGGGAAATGGCCTCCAGAATCCGGCCGACTTCCTCGGATGCGCTCACGCCATGCCCCGCGTTTTCCTGAGCGTCCTCGATCAGCTCGGAGGTGTTTCGTGCCGCCTCGGCACTTCGCTGGGCGAGGTTCCGCACTTCTTCGGCGACTACGGCGAATCCCTTTCCGGCCTCACCGGCTCGTGCGGCCTCCACGGCCGCGTTCAGGGCCAGCAAGTTGGTCTGGAACGCGATCTCGTCAATGGTCTTGATGATTTTGGCGGTCTGATCGGACGATTCCTTGATCTTCGAGATGGCATCGCGCATCTTGTTCATGGCGTCACCGCTCCGGTGGCAGTCCTCGGTGGTTCTGGACACCATGCCATTGGCCTGACTCGCGTTGTCCGCATTCTGACGCGTCATCGATGCGAGTTCCTCGAGAGAGGCCGATGATTCTTCGAGAGAGGACGCCTGCTCGCTTGCGCCTTCGGCCATCGCCTGGCTCGACTGCGAGACCTGATTCGACGCGCCGTAGACCTGGTTCGAGGCCTCCGACAGCTCGGTCACGACGCCCGTGATGCGGTTTGCCAGGCCTCGCGCGACCACAAACCAAATCAGTGCGGTTGCCAGCAAGACCACGGCTCCCACTAGCGCGATCACCAGGTTCGTTTGCTGCGATACGGTACCGACTTGCCGCTGGGCGGCCTCGAATTCGTCCAGATACGATCCCGCGCCAATCGCCCAATCCCACGGCTCGAAATACATGATCCGCGCGATCTTGTCGCGAGCAACGACATCGCCCTCGTTCTTCCACGGATAGATCTGTTCCGCGATTTCACGCGGCCCCAAGGCGAGCGCCTTCTGGCAGATCTCCTGGATGAACGGCGATCCGTTTGCGTCTTTGGCGTCCCAAATGATCTCCCCATCGCGCTTGCCCTGATAGGAGATCACGTACTTGCCCTTGTTGTCCCCCTTGGCGTTCAAGACGTACACATATCCGGTATCGCCGACTTTGGTCTCCATAATGGCGTGGCGGAGGCTGGTGGCACTCTCTTGCGGCACGCCCACATACAGGGCGCCGATAACTTGGCCGGTGTCGTCCTTGATGGGCTCATAGGCGGTGATGTAGTTCGCGTTCACCACGAATGCCATTCCGCGATAAGGCTCGCCCTTCAGCAGCGCCTCGACCACGTTGTTGGCCTTACCGTCAACCTCGATGGCCGGAATGTACGTTCCGACGGCCCGCTTGCCATCGAGGGTCTTCACATTTGTGCATACCCTCAGCATGTCGCCGGCCGCGTTCATCCGCTGGAACACCGTGCAGGTCGACCCCAAGAGACGCATCAACTCGTCTACGACGGGCGACTCGATACCCGGGTCGTAGTTCTGGCCGAGCCAGTCTGCCCCGACGCACATCTTCGGGAGATCTACAGCGGTCGTCTGTTTGGTGAATTGGTTGATGGCTTGCCATGTCACGGTCTCGGTCGGCAAGACATGGACTGCTCCCTTGTTTGCGAGGAGGCTACCCGCCACGTTGAGGCCTTTGTCCACCTGGCCCTGCAAGACTTCTTCCTGGCTCTCGCACATGGCGTAGATGCCGGCCGTGATGTGGTCCAGATCGGCTAAGGCGAGTTTGTTGCTTTCCTCCACCGCGACCGCGCGCATTCGTTCATTCTGGGTAAGCACGACGGCCGCTACGACCAGGATGGGCGAGATGCTCAGCACAATACCGATCGCCATCAGCTTCGCCTTTAACGTCATCCCCTTGAACATGTGGTGTTCCTCCCTCTCCGTAACCTCGCCGCAGACCGACTTCAGTCTTGGGCTCCCATGTGACTCACCTTGGCCATCTCTTCATCGGAAAACAACCTATCGACATCGAGTAGCAGGATTACCCGCTGCTCGTTCTTGCCAATGCCCAGAATGAAGCGCGTGTCGACCGAAGCCCCAAATTCCGGCGCCGGTTCAATCTGGCTTTGAGGCAACTCGATCACCTCGCACACCTCATCTACAATGGCACCCAGCGTCAGGACGCGGTGGTTCTGCGAGAGATGGACGATGATGATGCAGGTTCGGGATGTGGTTTCACCGCAGGTCATGGCGAAACGAAGACGCAGATCGACGACGGGTATTACTTTGTCTCTCAGGTTGATCACGCCGCATACGAAACGGGGCATGCCCGGTATCGGCGTGACGCTCTGAAAGCCGATGATCTCCTGGACCTTGAGGATGGGGAGCGCATGGAACTCCTCGCTCAGTTTGAAAGCTAGATACAACCCCTCCTTGGCTGGACACGCGTTTCTCGCGCTCTCCGGAGCGGCGGGTGTCGCTACCATTGGACCCCTCCTTTGTTGGCACTTCCCTGTTCCGATCCCGTGCCCCTTGCGACGGTCCGCTTCCCTGCTGAGTCTCTTCCCTCCTCACAACAGAATCCGGCATCGCTCGGATTCCCTCACCTGTGTGGCGCCCCGCTATCGTTTTCGGCACGAAGAAGCGAAGCAATGGTCCGGCAGGGGGTCCCGTTCCTCCCCGCCTTCCAGATGAATCCAGTATATTGTAGTGGATGATTCGGTTCAATTCAATCAATTGTCAACAAATTGTCAACCATTTTTCTCGGCGAATTGCTTCGGCAGACCGTTCCGAGAGAGTCTCTGGAAGGTAGAACGTTCAAACCGACTCCGTTCTGCCGAGGGGCGCGCCTTGATATTTCCGGTTGTTCTGGACATCATCATGTGGCGTGCCGTGAGGCCGCGCGGTGTCTGTGGCATGCCGGCGCGCGAGAGGAGGAGCCATGGCCGAGGCCGCCTATGCGTTTCGCAAGTATGAGCGCCGGCCGTTTGATGACGGTGCGTGCGAACAATGCGGGAAGTGCCTGAGCGCTTGTCCTGTCATGCGGTTGCCGGAGGAGCGGAGCAAGCAGAGCATCCAGGCGCTGGCGACAGCCTGGCTCGACAGGTCGGAGCCAGAGGAAGCCGCTGCAGATGTCCTCAAACGGTGCACCTCGTGTTTCACGTGCGACCTCGTCTGTCCCAACGACTGCCGGCCTACGAACCTTATCCTGGACTCGTGGAACCGGAGGTATCTCGAGCATGGCCTGCCTTCGCGCGCGCGCCATTTCATGCCGCATGAGCGGCCGAACTTCCGAACATATGTCATCGAGCGGCTGCCGAAGCGTGACCGCGATACCATCGAGTTGTGGAAGTCCATGACGCCGGCCGAGGAGATCTTCTATCCGGGCTGCAACATCGTCACGGCGCCGTATCTCACCTATTCGTCGTTGTTCGACGGATTCGCCATTCGCGGGGGCCTCGACTACTGTTGCGGCGAGACGTATCTGCGGATGGGGGTGTACGATCATGTCGAGCAGGCGGCCAAGCGTATGACGAAGTACTTCAAGGACCTCGGCGTGCGCCGCGTGTACATGGCGTGCACGGCGGGCATCAACGTGTTTCGGAACGTGTTGCCGCAGTTTGGCGCCGATTTCGACGGTATCGAGTTCGTTTCGTTCCTCAAGCATGTTTACGGCCAACTGATTGCCGGAAGATTGAGGATTGTGAAACGTTTTGACGGTCAGCGCATCGCGTTCCAAGACTCATGTTACGCGAAGTTGGTCGAGCCGGAGTTCTACCAATGGCCGAGGAAGATCGCGGAGTACCTCGGCTTTACGGTGGTCGAGCCGGAGTGTCACGCACGGACGATGGTGTGTTGCGGTATCGGCGATGGCTTCTCGCCGGCATCATCGTATCATCCCGTCGACATTCTGCGCGGTCAGGCTAGAGCGCTGAGCAACCTGCGCGCTGCGGATGTGGACTGTTTTGGTGTGTATTGCGCCGGCTGTCTCCAGATGTTCTCGCTGGCGTTCTGGAACCGCAATCCGGTGCATCATGTACTTCAGCTTGTGCAGGAGGCCATTGGCGAGGAGCCGGTGCGGCGGCGCACCGGGCCGGCCTTGAGTTTCCTTGTTGGAACACTGAGGCATCAGGAGTGGGGCAAAGGGCCGTTCCGGGTTCCTCCCCTCGGAGACTGAAATGGGCGGACGATACTTCGAGTTCAGCGCCGAGTTCCGGCGGGATCGTTGTCAGCAGTGCGGCGAGTGCCTTCACCATTGCCCTGTGCTCGGACTGCCTATCGAACAGGCGCGCGAAGAGATGCAGCGGATGGCCGCAGGCGAACCGTCGTTCGTTATCGACCGGTGCACGGGATGCATGGATTGCAACAGCTTCTGTCCGAACGGCGCGAATCCGTACACGCTGGTGATGCACCGCTGGCATGAACGCTACCTCCGGGAAGGGATTCCGGTGCGCGGTCGCTACGTGTTGCCGTACCAGGAGCCCAATCATTACACCGTCGGCATCGAGCACTTGCCGCCCGAGGAGCGCGCTCTTATCGATCGGTGGGAGAGGAACTGGAGGGAGCCCGGCGGCTACGACACGATGATGTATGCCGGCTGCAACTGCCTATTCCAGCCGTACCTGCTCGATTCGCGTGTGTTCGACGGTCTGCCGATCTTCGGCTCGCCGGATATCTGCTGCGCCGAACCGTTATATCGCATGGGCTGCTGGGAAGCCGCGCGGGCGGCGGCGCTTCACGTCAAGGCCGAATTCGAGCGGATGGGTCTCAAGCGAGTCATAGCGCCGTGCTTCGGCGGCTACTCGATGTTCCGCCACGTTTACGGCGAGGTGCTCGGCGTGCCGCTCGACATCGAGGTCGTCAGCGTGCTGGATTGGGTGCTCGGGCGCCTCGAGCGAGGCGACATCGAACTCAAACCGCTCGGCAAGCGCGCCGTGCTTCACGATAACTGCTGGCCGCAGTCCGAGGGCGACCACCACCACGAGGCGGTGCGGAAACTGCTCGATATCCTCGGTGTTGAGGTGGTCGAGCCGACGCATGCGCGGGCCGACACCATCTGCTGCGGTATGTGCGCTGCCGCGACGCGGTTCAGTTTTGTGGACGTCCTGAAGGCTGCCAAACGGCGGGTGCGCGAGTTCGCCGAGGCGGATGCCGATTTCGCGGTGGACTACTGCGGCGGCTGCAACTGGCTGATGACTATGGCGCAAACGCTTTCGCTTCGGAAGCCCTCGAAACCCATCCTGCACGTACTCGAGGTGCTCCAGATGGCCACCGGCGAGTGGCGCGGCGAACGGACGCCGGAACGGGCGCGTACCGTGTTGCGGCACATGGCCGTTCCGATTGCGCGATCGTACGTGTCGTCGGAGCGGTTCTGGATTAAGGATATCCTGGGGCAACCGGTGGAACCGTTCGAGTTGGACAACGGCGAGGGGAAGCGGGGTTAGCGCCATTCGAGTCAGTTCCCCGTTTCCCGCTTCTTCGGGATCGACGCACGACCATCGTGCGCCAACGAGTTACTCGTTGGGTCCGATCATCTTGGCGGGATCCTCCCAGGCCTGGAATCCCTCGGGGGTGACGAGTCCGAGGCGGACGGTCTTCTCGTCGAGCATGGTGCCGTTGACGGAGGCGGCCTTGGCGATGACGGCGGCGAGTCCACGGGTCATGTCGTTGCCGACGACCTGCATGCAGACCATGACGAGCGCCTCGCACTGGGTCGGATTGACCTTGCCGAGCATGATGGAAGCTCCGCGTCCACGCGGTGCTGGTAGTTCTCCGACAGCGGCGTTTCGTAGTGGGCTTTCAGCCGGAATAGGTCATTCTCCACCACCTCTCGGCCAAGGCGTAAGAGTCTTACTGACGGGCACTTACGTGAGAGCGAGCATGCGCGGTAGGCACTCTGCCCGTTGCCGCGCGGATCGAAATCGCCTTGCGTAAAGGAAGATCCGTCGAGGTCGTCCGCCACGGTTCTCAGTGGCAACACAACCGCTCCAGGCCGGGCTGAAACGTCATCCGGTATAGGCTCGTTGTCTCATTGGTGTTGACAACGTCCGGCCGTGGTAGGCCGAAATCGAGTTGTTCTAGAAGAGTCGAGTGAGTATGACCCCGAGGGCATCCGCCGGGAATCGGCTGGGCCACTTCAGGAACTCGACATGGCCATCCGCGTACAGGCAGTTGCCGCCGCCCGGTACATGGTTGAAACACTCCGACCCGCCGTGGTACGCGATCTCGTCCCACATGACCGGCAGTTCACTTGCCGACACGCTGCTGGCCGATGGGTCGGCCACGTTGCGGGTGAAGAATCGTTCGACACCCACACGGAGGCGCGGTACGGGGCCGATGTCGTTCATTTTGAGCTGGATAAGTGCGCTGTCCATGTCACTCGATCCCATGGCGGCCAAGGCGATTTCGAGCGCGGCATTGACTACGTCCTCGCGAACATAGGGCAGCGCGTATGCGGCAATCTCGGTGGGATTGTCCATGTTTAGGCTAATGAGTTCTTCCGTGGGCGGCAAGACGGCGCCATCGCGGAGAATGGCCTCAGGCTTGAACGCCCAGCCGATGTAGTAGTAGCTTCCGCGCGCCAGCTTGCACGGCTCGACGGGCTTCGCAGGATCGCCGTCCTGGTGCCAACCCGCGGCCATTCCGTCCGCATCCGCGTCCGAGGGACACACGCAGACGTTGATGTCGGTGAGGTACTCCGGATACACCTGCGGGCCGTCGAAGGTGCAGTCGCCTGCCGATCGGGGCGGATCGTCGCAGTTGAACAGCTTCAGTGTTGGGAAGAAGTCGTTGTTTTCGTTGGCGTACATATTGAAAACGATACCCATCTGCTTCAAATTGTTCTGGCAACTCGATCGACGTGCCGCTTCGCGGGCTCGCGCCAAGGCGGGCAGCAGAATTGCCGCCAGAATGCCAATGATAGCGATGACGACCAACAACTCGATTAGCGTAAATCCTTTGCGTTTCATCAGACTTCCCTCCCTCGAATGCGTACGGGCGGTTCAAATCAATCCAACCGATTAAGCCAACCAATTCTATTGTACCTTTATTGGGTATACGAAGAAAAGCCGCCCGGACCTCCTAGGGGCTGAGAAACCCGGCCGGAGAGGCGTTTCCTTCGATGGTTGTTCCGTCTGTTCGGGTACGCTAGAATCAACGATGGTTGATTGCGCAGAGGGAGGGGCAGCCATGGAGAAGACCGTGAGTAAGGCCCGCATCGAGACGGTGCAGGGCGACATCACCAAGGAGCAGGTCGACGCCATCGTGAATGCGGCGAACAACTCGCTGTTGGGCGGCGGGGGCGTCGATGGGGCTATCCATCGCGCCGGCGGCCCGGCCATCCTCGAGGCCTGCCGGAAACTGGGAGGCTGTGCGACGGGCGACGCGAAGATCACAACCGGCGGTCGTCTGCCGGCCAAGTACGTCATCCACACCGTCGGGCCGGTGTATCGAGATGGCCACCATGGCGAGCCGGACCTCCTGTCGAGTTGCCATCGCCGGAGTCTTGAGGTGGCGCTCGAGCGTGGCGTGAGGACGGTGGCCTTTCCGGCCATCAGTTGCGGTGTTTACGGTTATCCCATTCCCGATGCGGCGCGGATTGCCCTGAAGACGGTGAAGGAGTTCCTCGAGGCGAAAGAAGGCATAGACTTGGTTCGCTTCGTCTTGTTTGGCCCCGCGGTGTACGAGGCGTTCGAGCGGGCGCTGGATCGCCTCTAGGGCACGAGAAGCACCATAACCGAAGGAGTCTGGCCCGTGATTACCCGTTTCATGGTGATGTTGCTGGCCCTAGGAGGACAGGCAATGGCGGAATCTCAGAATTGGCACCGGGACGCGTTCTTTGGCCTGCACTACGACCTCCATCCGAACGCGACCGATACGGAACTCGGCCGTGAGACCACATACGAGCACATCCGCGAGCAGCTCGAGAAGGTTGCGCCGGATTTCGTTCAGTACGACTGCAAAGGTCATGCGGGCTACACCGGTTATCCCACCAAGGTCGGATCGCCGTCGCCCGGTATCGTCAACGACGCCCTCAAGGTCTGGCGTGATGTGACGCGCGACATGGGCATTCCGCTGTCGGTTCACTACTCGGGCGTGTGGGACACGCGGGCCATCGAGCTGCATCCGGAGTGGGCGCGCGTGGACGCGAAGGGCAATCCCAGTCCGAACAACACGTGTCCGCTGAGCGCGTATACCGATGAGTTCATGATTCCGCAACTGGTCGAGGTCGTGCGCGAGTACGCGATCGATGGGATGTGGATCGACGGCGAGAACTGGGCCAGCCAGCCGTGTTATTGCGACCGGTGCAGGGCCGAGTTTGTCCAGCGCACGGGACTCGAGGTCGTCCCGACGGCTGCAGGCGAGCCGACTTGGGAGGCGTGGCTGGCGTTTCACCGTGACCTGTTTGTCGAGCATGTGCGCAGATACACCGAGGCTGTGCACACGGTCAATCCGAGTGTTATGGTGTGCAGCAACTGGATGTACAGTGTGCGTATGCCGGAGGCCGTGGCGGCGCCGGTGGACTATCTGAGCGGCGATTTCGATCCGTCCTTCGGCGCCCAACGAGCGTGTGCGGAGGCGCGTTTTCTTGCCTCGCGCGGCATGCCGTGGGACCTCATGGCGTGGACGTTTCTCAACACGGGCGGCCAGGGCTGGACGATGAAGACGGTGCCTCACCTTTGCCAGGAGGTTTCCGAGGTGTTGGCGCAAGGCGGGGCCGTGTTTCTCTACAACCAGCCGCAGCGTTCGGGGCGACTCACAGGATGGCAGCAGGACCTCTTCGCCCGCGTGGCCGAGTTCTGCCGCATGCGCAAGGAGTACTGTTTCCAGACGGCCACTGTGCCGCAGGTCGCCGTGCTGCACAGTCCGACGTTCTATTACCGACACAACGACCCGCTGTTCAACTTCGCGCAGGCCAATCAGCCCATGGAAGGCGCGCTTCATGCACTACTCGAGAATGGTTACAGCGTTGACATTCTCAACGAGGACATGCTCCTCGATCGCATGGACGCGTATCCGCTGGTGGTAGTGCCCGAGCAGGAGGGATTGCCGGAATCGCTGGTGGCGGCGTTGAGGGCCTACGTCGAAAAAGGCGGCCGTCTCCTCGTATCGGGTGCGAACGTGGCGGATGAGTACGCCGACCTGTGCGGTGTTGAGAAGAGCGAAGGACAGGTGGGCGGTTTCGTTCCGGCGGGCGACGGTTGTGTCCGGGTATCGCCGCCGTGGCAGGCGGTGGCAATGACGACGGCCAAAGAGATCGCGCCGCTACTTGCCGAACAGGAGCCCGAGTTGAATCGTACCGGCACGCCTGCGGCGACGCTGAACGCCGTCGGCGCGGGCCAGGTGGCTGCCGTGTACGGCCCGATCTTCCGCGTCTACCACGAATCTCATTACACGCGTCTCCGCTGGTTCGTCCGCGACGTGATTGATCGTTTCGATACGCCGGGCCTGATGCGCGTGGACGGGCCGTGGTGGATCGAGATGGCCGCCCGTCAGAAGGACGGCCGTATGCTCATCCAGTTGGTGAACCGCTCGGCGAGCGGCTACCTGGCGCCTAACCGGCACCTTGTCGAGCACGTGCCGGATACCGGTGCGTTCACTGTGACGATTCCTATGGCACAACGCCCGACGCGTTGTTTTATGGCTCCGGACGCCGTTGGCTTGGATTGGACATGGGCGGACGGGGTCTTGACGGCGCGGATCGGCGGGCTTGGCATTCATAGCGTGTTGGTGGTCGAGTGACGGGTTGTTCGGAAGAGGCGAAGAGACTCCATAGCTGCCCGGCAAGAATGCCGTGGCCCAAGGTTTCCGCCGGTGAGAACGCAGTACGCCGCACGGGCCTCAGATCGTGATGGGGAATGGCCGGTACGAGCGAGCGCGCTCCCCATACGGGGGGCGCACGCCGCGCGATGGCCTGCGCGTTTCGATCAACTTCGGATAGGGCCGCGTCCGTCTTCCCCAAGTACTCAGGCTAGGTCTTTTCGAATGGGCACGGGGATACCGTAGAATGCGCGGGGAGGCGAAGGACATGCGATACAGTATCGAGGCCGATGGTGTGGCTGTGACGTTCTGCTTGTGTTGGGTACTGGCGACATGGGTGGCCTCTGGCGTCGCCTTCGCGGCGAGTCCTGAATTGCCGGAGGAGGAGCAAGCAGTCCAGGACACGGTTGATCATTGGGGACAGGCGTTTTCGGATCAGCACCGGTTGCTGGAGGATCGGTTCCTGGCTTTCGAGAAGGCGAAGGGGGGCACGCCGCTGAACTATGTGCTCGGCGTCGAGTCGTCACTCACGAAGACGTTCCCGGACAAGTACCGGTTCAAAGGGACGGTGACGGACAAGGTCCGGATTGCAGCGGCCCGGAATGAATCGGAGGCGTTTCAACTCGCCGTGATCCCCCGGATGGGTGTTCAGCTCGATGGTGTGGTGGTGACGGTGTCCGACCTGAAGCGTGAGGGGGCAGGGGGCTTGTCGACCATCCCGGCGGATGCAGTACAGGTGTGGCGGGTTGGGTTTGTGGAGACGGCCGACGGGACGCGGTGGCCGGATCCGTTGTTGGAATATGAGCCGTTCTCGGTGACGGGGCGCGATCTGGGCCTGCTCTGGATCGAAGTGAAGACGCCGGCGGATGCGGCGCCGGGCGATTACGTGGGCACGGTATCGGTGGCGCCGGCGAATGCGGCACCGGCGACGTTGCAGGTGACGCTTCACGTGTGGGACTTCGCGGTTCCCGATCGCGTGCCGATGCCGATGATGGTGTGGACGCGGCAAACAGCAGGGCCGGAGTTCCTGAAGACGGCGGAACTCTTCCTGGCCCACCATGTCGATCCGATTTCGGCGGGCCGGAATGCCGATCTCGATGAACTGGATCGGACACTTCCGTTTTGTTTCGAGCGGGGCATGATGGAGTTCCAGACGCCGGACGCGGGAGACCTCGACGCGTTCCGCCCGTACTACGAGCACGTGCGCGACAAGGGCTGGCTCGACAAGGCCTTGCTCTACGGCGCCCATGACGAGCCGCTTCGCGAGCAGTTCGAGGAGATCGTGGTGCCGCAGACGGCGCGGGTGCGCGAAGCGTTTCCGGGACTGCGGACGTTCCTCGCGAGCGAGTATCACGAGGGTATGGAGCGAGGTGCGGACATCCTCCTCATGGACCTGTCCACGAACTTCTATGACTGGCTCGCGGCCGGCCGACCGGGCCAACAGGAACTCTGGTGGTATTTCTGCGGGATTCCCGTGAGGGCGGAGTTGCGGCGCCGTCTTGCCGACGCACCACGGATGCTCATCGACCGGGACGCCCTCGAGCACCGCATCATCTACTGGCTCGCTCACTATTACGCCGTGCGGGGCCTGTTCGTCTACGCGGGGGATTGCTGGCCGGAAGGCAACGAGAACTGGCCGGAAGAACCGTTCAGACTCAATCAGACGATGCATTATCCGTACGCCGGGGCGCACGATGGCGATGGGTTCATCGTGTATCCAGGACCTCGAGCGAGCATCCGATTGAAGAATATCCGCGATGGCGCGGAGGACTACTGGTATTTGACTCGGGTATCGCAACTCGCGGAGGATGCCGGCCAAGGCGCCCGAGCCAAGGAGCTTCTCGAGGGCATTCGGCCTGAGGTGTTCGTGGACACGCACTACTTCAACCGGCGTCCCGAGGTGTTGCTCGAGTATCGGGCGCGGCTCGGGCAATTCATCGAGAGCGCCGGGGCGGAACCGTGATTGTCTCTAGGTAGGAGCCACATGAAGTACCATCACATAGGAATTCCCACCAATGGCCGGTTTGAGGGCGAGATCGAGCTGCCGCATCTGCGAATGACCGTAAGCGATCATGCGAACAATGGATTCGGGATCCAGTGGCAGCGCTACTGGGAAGATGCGCCCTATCCCGACCTGGTCAAGCGGGTGCCGCATGTGGCTTTTGAGGTCGATGACCTGGAAGCGGCTATCACCGGCCAGATGGTGATCATCCCGCCCAACCGTCCAAGCGAAGGTGTGACCGTGGCGTTCATCGCAGTGAAAGGAGCGCCTGTCGAGCTGATGCAGTTCGATGCGCGTCCGGGAGACTCGGAAGGGGTCGCCTAACGAGGAATAGCGCGGTGCCACTCCGTGCTGCATGGAACAGGGAACTCATGATGCCATTACTCGCCTCGGTGGTTTACATCGTGCTGGCCCTTGTCGGAACGGGAACGAACCTCATTCATCTCGACGTGGGGGCGGGGGTAGTCAAATCGCTTCCGGCGCTTTTTCTTGTGGGATGCGCCTGGGCCTATTCGCGGCCGCGATTCGGCCTGTGGATCGCCGTCGCGGTGGCGCTGGGGGCCGTGGGCGACTACAGCCTGGCCAACGCGGAGCGCGCCTGGTTCATGACGGGGCTCTGCGCGTTCCTCGGCGGCCATGTGGCCTATTCGGTGGCGTTCGCGAAGGATCTGCGGTGGACGCGTGCGCGGGGCACCGTCATCGGTGTCACGATGCTGGCGATGGCGGCGCTCGTGGCGGTAGTCGCCGTTCACATGGCCCGTGCCGGCGAGTCAGGTCTGATCGCGCCGGTGATAGTCTACGTAGTCGTGATGGCCGTGATGATGGCGCTGGGCTTGCTTCACGAGAGCCCGACGCAGCTCATCGCGGCCGGCGGTATCGTCTTCGTCGTATCCGACGGTCACATCGCGGTGAACCACATGCTACTGAGCGCGCCGCAGCTCGGGATCACGCTCTCCGGCTACGCGACCTACTACCTCGCCCAGTATCTCCTCGTGGCGGGGGCGGTATCCGAGGCGCGTCCTCGAGCGTGATCATGTTGCTTCATTTGGCTCCTACGCTCAGTACGGTGCTGAGGTCATGGTGACAAAGACGGTACGCTCTTCGTAAACGTCCGGCACGTACTCGGTGCGGGTTTCGTGGAAGCCGCCGCCTAGTTTCTGACCGGTGCGCGGATCGTGGAGTTCGGGAATCCACACCTGCTTGGTCTCGTAGTGGGCCGGGGCGATGAGGACGCGTTCGCGCACCCATTGTCCCTGTGGTTCCGGACGGCAGTAGACGGTCTGGCTGGTCTGGCTCATTTGGCTGGCCTGAACCATCACGCCGACCAAACCGACCATGGCGTTGGCAATGCCGACGTCGCGGTAGGCTTTGGCCATCTGGTCTTCGCGGTGATGGTCATAGATTTCCCACGGGAGACCGGGATAGCCGCCCTGGTAGTCGCGATTGCCCATCTGCTGGTTCAGTACTTTGCCCAAAGACCCCAGGACGTTGGCCGCGTTGGCGCCGTTGCCGAACGAGCCGAAGGGGGAGTTGCCGAGGCCCGTTCCGCTCGATGAGAGGCCGCGTATTCCGCTGGACGAAGGCAAGCCCCCCAGGCTGCGTGCGCCGCGTGAGATTGCCGCGCCGCTCAGAGGGCTGCGAATGGCCCGCGAGGCCGCAACTTGGCTCATGGCTTTGCCGATGTTGAGTGACGGCGGGCGCGGTCCGGCCATCGCCGGCACGGCGATGAACATGGTAGCGCCGATCATGAGTATGGTCCATCCGAACAACCGTTCCTTGTGTTTCATGGTTTGCGTCCTTCCCTGGAGTGTTGCCGTCAGAAGCGTCGTCCCGGATACGGAATGCTGACGGGGGCCTGCGGCAGGCTGTGTTCGCGAGTTCAACTGCTCGAATCGCTTCTGTCTATGTAGACGAGACGGCACGCCGTGGTATTCACGCCATGGCCGCTATGCCGCGTTCTTTCTTCGGTGAGGAACACGAGGCCGGTTGCGCAACGCGTGAGGGAATGTGGCGCTACGGCGGCTCATCTGGCCGGCGTTTCGGTCATGGCCTTCAGACAGGTTTTCAATGCCTCGGCCGAGGGTAGGGCGCGATCCTTGAGAACCTCTTCATCGCCTTCGCCCAACAGCGCTTGGGCAAAGTGGCCGGGCGCGATCACCCACGAGGTGCCCAGGTATCCCAGAATCCGGCCCGTGGTGTCGTTCTTGGCATACGCTACCTGGCGCAACCCCGCCTCTGCGCTCTTCCAGCTTGCCGGCCAGACGCGAAACCCCTTCTCGAGAAACAGGTCGATGGACGGATAGGACTCCTGCGCGTTGTAGTGCCAATCGCAGATGATGATGTCCTTGGGAATGGCGTCGATGGCGGCGGCGGTTTGCTTGTCGCTGGCGGACCAGCCTTCTCCCATGCCGGGAATCGAGGCGTCCAACAGCCGGTCGCCCCACATCAGCATGGTCCACCCGCGATCGTCAACGATGTGGCGATGCAGCTCGCGCACGGCGTGCGCAAGCAGATCCGCCGGGGCTTTTCCTGCGCAGCGCGGGCAGAGGGGACTGGCAAACACGAGGACCTCGTCCATGCCGACGTGGAAAGCGTCCGCTTCGAAGGCGGCGGCGATCTCATCGATCAGGTCGAAGACGATGGGGTACACGTCGGGATGGAGTGGGCACCAGTTCTTGAGCATCTTGGGTCGTTGGGACTCGGGGATATCAGGGACCTCCTCGAACTCCGGGTGCAGGGCCATCAGCGGAAAGATCATGTTCTGCTTCGCCCAGGATTGGTGGCCGAGGCAATTGAACTGAGGGATGAGCCGTATGCCGCGCTCCTTGCAGAAGCGGGCGAGGGCGTGGGCCTCTTCCTTCGAGATGGTTTTGTCGAAACGCATGTCCGGATGGGAGTCGAACGCAAAGTTGTATCCGACTTCGTAGATCAGCACGTTTACTCCGAGTGGGCGCAGGACTTCGTCGATGGCGCGCTTGAGCACGGGGAGTCCTTCATGGCCGCCCGCCGGTCCCCACGCCATAACGTGAACACCGCGCCAGGCCGTATCCGCGGAGGCATGGGCCGCAATGGCTACCAGCAGCACCAGCAATGGGGTGGGTCTCCAGCGATACACGCTCATCAGCAATGCCTCCGTTGCCCGAGTCCTGACTCGGTCGAATCCACACGGTGCGTCCATTGTACGGATGCCGGACGGGGATTCCAACGCCGTGCTCGCGGCGACTTGCAGGCGGGTGGTATTGACACGCAGACGGGCAAGTGGGATGCTCGTGGGGATTGGGACCTACAGCGTGGAGGGGATTCCTGATGATCGGGACAATCATCGTGACATTGGCCTTGTCGATGGCGGCGAATGGGGAGTTCGATCTGGGAACGGCCCGGCTCTCGATTGATGCACATGGCTGTGCCCGCCTCTACATGCGCGGGGAGACCGAACTGTGGTCCAGTGCCGCACGGCCCATCCTCGAGGCGGAGCGAGGAGGGGAGAGACTGCCTCTCGAATCGATTTCCGTGGAGGATGATCTTCTGATAGCGCGATTCCCGGGTGGAGGGATGTGCGAGTTTGCCGTCCACGCCGGTGACGGATTCGCGGTGTTCGACTTAGTTCGACTTGCGTTTGCGCCACCGATCGATCGACTGCGGCTGTTCTCGATAGCCTTGCCGGAGGGGGCCGAGGTCATGGGCACGCTGAATGCCGGCAGCACGGCGACCCACATCGTAGCCTTGTCGGCGGCCGAGCCCAATGTCCATGCCTTCACGCAGTCGTCCGGACGCCACGAGTCCGATCGCGTGGGCTGCACGCACGAGTTGGTTTTCACGGAGCAAGCCCAGGTGGGCGCGGGCGCGGCGCGATTTCTCGCGACGTGCGACGCACAGGCCGGCGGTTGGTCCGTGTCGCCCCGGCCTCTGTGGGAGCCCATCGATCTTACCGGCATCACCGCTATCCGTGCCTGGATTCACGGCGACGGCAAAGGGGAGTTGCTCAAGATCCAGTTGTACGATGGCCTCGGCGGCTATCGAGACACATACGTGCCCATCGATTTCGAGGGTTGGCGACAGGTGACGATTGCCGAGAGCGCCGTCAACACCCTCCGCCTCGATCATGTTGCCGCGCTCAATCTCTACTACAATGGATTGCCGGCAAACGAGACGGTGACATGCATCGTTGACCAGATCGAGGCCATCCTCGATCACGAGGGTGAGGCATCGGCCGTGCTGCTCGAGGATTTCGAGGCCGCCTCGGCCTATTGGGCAGGGCCGACCACCGTTCTGAACGTCGAGACAGGGTCGAGCCACGGACTGCAGCCCGCCCGGTTCGGCCTTATCGCAAGTCCGCGCGAGGGGTTCATGTCGGCCATGCAGCGGTTCGAGGGGGCCTCGGGCCTGCCCAGTCCGAAACCGGGAGGCACGTGGAACAAGGAATCGCCTTGGATCAAACGCTCGTACCTTTTCATCACGGGTTTCCGGGAGTCGCAATTCGACTCGGTGTTGGCGTTGGCGCGGCGCGGCGGGTTCGACATGATCCTGATGGGTCAGGAGTCGTGGGCCAAGGCAACGGGACACTACGAGATCAACACGGACCATTTCCCCGGCGGGTTGGACGCCCTCGCGCGCACGTTCCAGCGTTTCAGGGAGGCAGGGTTTCATGTAGGCCTGCATTTCCTTGGACCATCCATCTATCCGCCGGATCCGTATCTGACACCGGTGCCCGATCCTCGGCTGTTCAAGGATGCGGCGATGCCGTTGGCCGACGGCGTGGGTGCGCAAGGCGATTTCCTGCCCACGGGCGAGCCGCCCGAGACGTTTCCCGCCGAAGATGGCGGTTACCACGGCGATGGGGCGGTTGTGCAGATCGGGGATGAGTTGATCCAATACGCCGCGCGGTCGATGGAAGTGCCTTTCGGGTTCTCTGGGTGTACGCGGGGGATCCTAGGCACCCTGGCCGCACCCCATGCCGCCGGTGACTCCGTCATGCACCTCAAGAAATCCTACGGCTATTACCTGTTCGATATGGACACGTCCTTGCTTGACGAGGTCTCGACGAACTTCGCGAGGGTGGCCAATGCGTGCGACATTGACATGATCTACTTCGATGGTTCCGAGCGGCTTCAGGGCGATCACTGGTATTACAACGCGCGATTGCACAAGGCCTTTTTCGATAAGCTCGCCCGGAAGGACATCCTGATTCAGGCCAGCAGCTTCAGCCACTATTCGTGGCATATCCTTGCGCGGAGTGCCTCCGCTGACGGGCATGGCGACCTCAAGGGCTATCTCGACGAGCGTTCGGCGTGGCTCGATGCGTTCAAACGCAACGCGATGCCGCTCGACATCGGCTGGTACTACGGCTACGACACGATGTGCACGCCCGACATGTACGAATACGTCCTGGGCGCAAGTATCGGTTACGACTCGTCCATCTCGTTCCAGGTATCGTTCGACGCGGCGTCCAGGCATCCATTCACGGGCGAGATCCTTGACCTGATCGCACGCTACGAGCGACTCCGCCTCTCCGGCCGTATTCCGGAGGACGTGCGAGCGCACCTGCGCATCGATCCGGCCCTTGCCGGCGAGAAAACGGCCGAGGAACGCGCGGCGTTGCTCGAGCTGCGGCGGGAGTACCGGCTCGTGACTCAAGATGGCGCGGACGCGCTCCAACGGGTTGTCTATGAACCGTGGCACGAGATCGGAGCCTCCGATGCGGAGGTGTGCACGTGGCCGGTGCGGGTAATAGGCGGTCCGGCGCGCGTCGGTGTCCAGATTCACGCGATGCCAGGCCCGTGGTTCGAGGCTGGCCCATCCTACCAGGCATCGGAAGCCGTGATCCTCGAGTCGTTTGACGATCTCGCCCCTTACCTCCAGCCCCGAGGAGACCGCAGCGGCGTCCGGGAGATTCCTAATGGGGAAGCGGGCGCTACGCTTGAAGGGGTTGCGCATCATATCGGCGTTAGCGAGGAGGACGCCAAGGCGGGCGGCCGGTGCGCCGTCTACTCCGCCGAGAGCACGCGTGGCACCGACGACGGCTGGTCCGTGTTCGGCAAGTCCTTCGATCCGCCGCTCGACCTGTCCAGCCACAGAGCCTTGGGATTTTGGTTGCGCGGGGACGGCCATGGCGGGCTGTTCAAGCTGCAACTCCTGGACGGTGCGCAGGCGGCAGACTTCTACGTGACCAACAACTACACCGGCTGGCGGTATCAGCAACTACCTCGACCCGAATCGGATCCGATTGACTACTCGCAGGTCCGCACGCTGAATTTCTACTACAACGGCCTGCCCGCCCGGAGCATTGTGGCGTGTGCCATCGACGATGTGAAGGCTATGCCGGCCGTGGATAGTCAGAGGCTTGTGGACCCGTGGGCGGACGTTGGCGGACACCGCTTCGACTGGCGAGGTGAACTGAGCGCGGGCCAATACGTCTTCCTTTGGCCGGGCGAAGTGTCCAGGTGCTACGGGCCGGCCTTTACCGAACCGGTCATGGGAGCAGCGCCTATCTCGTCCGCGGCCCTTCCGGTAGGGGAATACGCAGTCCGCTTCGGCTGTGCGGACGGACTGGTCTCGCCTGTTCGGATCCGCGTGACGCTTCAACCCGAGGAGGGCTACAGGATTCCCTGAGCCGTCTTTCGTCAGGTTCGCTCGCGAATTGACACCATGGAGTAGGAAGGATACGCTGAAGCCGCCCCGACGGACCGATGGCTGCGGGGGAGTGTGCCGGGAGCACCAAATGGAGGTCACCAATGATTAACGTGCGAGACTTCGTGTTTGTGGAGTCGATGCGGCCCTTTCTGGTGGCACACCGGGGAGGCGTTATAGGGCCTGATGCGCCGGAGAACTCGATGCTGGCCATCCAGCGTGCCGCCGAACACGGCTATGCCATGGTGGAATTGGATGTGATGGAAGCGGCAGACGGCGAGCCCGTGCTCATGCACGATGCGCTGTTCATCAGTTGCGGCGTGAGGAAACGAGTTTGCGATCTCACGAGTGAAGAACTGACTGGCCTGCGATACCGGGCGAGCGACGAGCATCTTGTGACCTTCGCGGATGCCGTGGCGGCGTGTGCCGATCTGGGGCTTGGGATGATGCTGGACAAGCTGCGTCGGGATTCGGATTCCGATCCGGACATGTCGCCTCGGTGCATGGAGCGGGTGAAGTCGCTGATCGTCGGCGCGGGGCTTGAGTCTTCCACGGTGGCCATTGTCGATACGCCCAGACTTCGGGCCCATCTGGAAGACGTGATGGTGTTTCGCATGAGGCCGAGCGACTATGAACAGGTTCTCGCGAAGGGGACGATCCCCAAGGACAGGTTCTGGTTCGGCTGGGCGGCGGATATTTCGGAAGAAGGCATCATCGCGTTGCATGAAAGCGGCGCGTTTGCCATCGTTTCGATCAACACATTCCACTACCCGCCTCACGCGCCCTACATCATCGCGTGCGAGGATATCGACCGGCTTCTCGCGGCGGGAATGGACGGATTCCAGATCGATAGCGTGTACGAGGCGCACTTCAAGAGTCGGCGAATGTGAACACGGTGAATGAACGGGGTGCGAGGGTGCACGTGGTTTCGCCGCTCTCGATCGGATAGCGCCATTCGCTTGTGTTCGGAACGACAGTCGACGGCGCGTCGGCGGTGATCACGGCGTCGAGCGGCGCGGCCAGAGTCTCGACGGCGGACGCATGGAGTTGGCCCCCTTCGATCATCCAGGTTCCCTCGAATGCTTCGAACCCCTTGGGTGCCGCGACCAGCGGTGGCTCCTGAAGACTCTCGCCGAAGATCATCTGACGGTACAGCCCGCCGTAGATCTCGTGGTTGACGTCTTCGACACAGGCGCCCGTGTGCGTGCGCCGGTCATTGGCACATGTGCCGCATCCACCATCGGAACACATCGGATCGAGTCCGATCAATGCGTGCGTCCGGTCCCTCGATGTCTCCGAGTCTGCGTCAGAGGAGTGGATTTGGCCGGCCCGCATTGACGGAATGGGTACCCGCGACTATAATCACCCGGAATCCGCGCAGGGCGGTGGTTGTCTTTGAGGACGGATGCGCCCAGTAGATATCATAGTGTTGGTGGTGTATTTTGCCTCGATGTCGCTCATGGGGCTGTATTTTGGGCGACGGGCGAAAAGCACGGAACGGTATTTCGTGGGCAACCGGGCTTACCCGGGTTGGCTTATCGGCATCTCGCTTTTTGGGGCCACGATCAGTTCGATCACGTTTGTGGCGTATCCGGCGGATGCGTACAAGACCGCGTACCTGCGGCTCCTGATTTGCTTCATGCTTCCGGTGGGCGTGCTGATCGCGTCGCGTTTCTTCGTGCCGTTCTTCCGGCGGGGGCAGATCACCTCGGCGTTCGAGTATCTCGAGGGGCGTTTCGGCCCCAAGACGCGCCTCTACGCCGCTTCGGTGTTCATTCTTGCCCAATGCGTTCGTATCAGCCTGATCCAGTTCCTGGTCGCGGTGTTGATGCATGAGATGACGGGCTGGAACGTGACGATCTGCATCCTGCTCGGTGGCCTGGTCACGGCGTACTACACCGTTCACGGCGGCATCGAGGCGGTGATCTGGACGGACTTCGTTCAGTCCATTATCTTGGCGGGTGGCGGACTGTTGATCCTGGTCGTGATCCTGACGAAGGTGCCGGGGGGGCTCGGTCAGGTGGTCTCCACCGGCCTCGCGGATGGGAAGTTCATGCTCGGCGATCTCGATGTGACCGATGGGCAACTGCATGCCGCGCGATGGGCGCCTTCTCTATCCGAAAAGACGATCTCGATGCTGCTTCTGCTGGGTTTGTTTCAGTGGCTTGCCGAATACAGCAGCAATCAGGAGGTCGTGCAGAAATACTGTGCCGCCCGCAGTGCCCGCGATGCGCGCCGGGCCATGTGGGTGTGCTGTTGCTGTTCGGTGCCTACCTGGGCCTTCTTCATGTTCGTGGGCACCGGCCTGTATGTGTTCTACAAGTGCTTCCCGGAGCCGGACGCCGCCGCCATGCTTTCGGGAGGCCAGAAGGCGGAAGGCATTCTTCCGCACTTTGTGACGACGCAACTGCCGCCCGGCTTGTCGGGCATCGTGATAGCCGCTGTGCTCGCGGCGGCCATGTCGTCGATGTCCTCGGCGATGAATTCGATCAGCGCGGTGGGCATCACGGATATCTACCGCCGCCACTTGGTCAAGAACCGCGATGACGGGCACTATGTGAAGGCCGCGAAGCGACTCACGCTCGTGAGTTCGGTCATCATGATTGGCGGCGCGTACGGCTTGACCCGGACGGACGCGAAGACGCTACAGCATCTGGCCACCGAGTTCGCGGCGATCATCGCCGGCGGGCTGCTCGGTTTGTACATGTTCGGCTTCTTCAGCACGCGTGGCGACGGGCGGGCGGCCGGCGTAGGGATTCTGTGCGCGGTGGGCTTCTCTGCGTTCATCTCGCTGGTGGGACTGGGCTGGCTTCCGAAAGGGATATCGACGGCCGTCGAGAGCCGATTCGATACGTACTACACCGGGATTGTCGGCAATATCCTGACGTTTTGCGCGGGATATGCGCTGGCGTGCCTGCTGCCGAGGCGTCCTCGCGACCTTACCAACCTCACCGTGTGGACTCAGAGCTCCGCCCCTCTGGATTGACATCCGAGCCGCGTTGCCGATCGCGTGATTCCGAGCTGTGTCAGGAAGGCACCGAGCCGCTCCATTTCGGCGTCGGTGCAACTGTGATAGGGCTTGCGCCGCCAGCGTCCGGCGATGCCAAACAGCTCGAGCAGCCCATGGATTGCGGCATCGAAGCTGCCGCGGGACGACAAGATGAAGTCGAACAGCGGGACGTCGTATTTCCGGATGATCGTGTTGGCCGCGTCGATATCGTTCGCTTCAATGAAGCTCCAGTACGTGCGCGCGATCTGGGGATAGAACCGCATGAACGTCGACAAGTACCCATCGCATCCGTGCGGATGCATGTCCATATGGTTCCGCTTCTGGCCACCGGAGATCAGTGCCAGTCTGCCGTAGAGCATCTGACCCAGGCGTTGGGCAAAGGCGCCGCCCACATCGTCTTTGACGGCCACGACGCCGGGCACTTCGGTGAGTCGCTGCATGAGCTCGATGCCGAAACCCGCCGGCCGTTGCCCGAGGTAGTTCGTGACGGCCATCACGGGAATCTCACGCGCCACCGCCGTGTAGTGCTCGACAAGACTCTCCAAGGTGCAGGACTGCGCCCAGTCCGGCGGCAACACCATGAGGACATCGGCGCCGACGTCGCGGGCGTATTGTGCGAACGCAACTTCTTTTGGTGTCGCCCACATCCGGTCGGCGGCGACGACGATCGCCCGTCCGGCGGTGTGTTGGGCGACGATGCGCGTGACCTCGGCCACTTCGTTGTCCGTCAGTAGGCTGTACAGGCTGTCGCCGTAGGTGAGGAGCACCGTCCGGCTTCCTGCGTCCACGGAGAAATCGACGATGGTTCGCAAGGCGGCAGAATCGACGGATCCGTCCCGGGTGAAGGGCGTAGAGATGGAGGCGATGGGCCCGGTGAGTGCTGCGCGGATGAACGGAGGGTCTTTGCTCATGGATGCGCTCCCGCAATTGCCAGCCCGGCGGCGGCGAGGATCACTTCTCAAACAAGCTTCCCGAGTCGAATGCGGTTCTGTGTGAAACGACCTGCCAAACGAAGCTGATGGCGTAACCGGAAATGCCGCTCGCGGCCAGGCCGACAGGGCCGTACCAAGACCAGAACACCTGCGTGGAATGAGCTACCCACGCCGTGACGCCGAGACCGATCAAGGTTCCGAGAAATACGCCCACCGTGTTGGCGCGCCTGGTGAGCACCCCGAGAAAGAACATCGCGACCAACGGGCCCACGAGTAGACTGCCGATCTTCCCGATGATCTCGATGATGGTGCCCAACTGGCCGACATAGAGGGCCGCAATCGTTGCGGACAAGCCGAAGAATACCGTTGCGCCTCGACTGACCCAGAGGTAGTGGCGTTCGTTCTTCGATTCGCGATGGAAGAAACGCTTGTAGTAGTCCATCACGGCCACCGTGGCCAGGGAGTTCATCCCGGCATCAAGACTCGACATGGTCGCCGCGATGATGCCGGCAATTACGAGTCCGCCGACACCGGTCGGCAACGCGTGCACGACGAAGTGCGGCAACACGCGGTCCATGGCCTTGATCGGATCCGCCGGGGCGAGGGCGAGCAGCGATTGCATCATTTCGGGATGTCGCGTGTAGTATGCGGCGAGAAACGTTCCCAGGAGAAACATGGGAATCACCACCGGAATCACGATCAGAGACTGGGCCAAGGCGCTCTTCAGCGCGATGCGCAGTGAGCGGGCGCTGAGGTACCGTTGGACGGTGACCTGGTCGGCACCGGCGGCCGACATGTTCGAGACGATGCCGCCGGCCAGGACACTCCACACGGTGTACTCGGCGACGAGGTGATAGTCGAGGTCGAGGATCCGGGTCCGGCCCTGTTCCGCCGCCAAGGTCCAGATCCCGGCCACATCGCCTTGGAAGTCTACGATGATGGCGATGGCCGCCACGATCACGCCGCCGACTAGGATGAAGAACTGAACCACATCGCACCAGATGACGCCCTTGAAACCGCCCACGGCCGCGTAGAATGTTGCGAATAGTCCTGTGCCGAAGATGCAGATGGTCATATTGGCATGAGTCACGACGGATAGCGCCAGAGAAGGAACGAAGATGGCCGTGGCCAGCCACCCTCCGCGCATCGCCAAGAACAGGATGCTAGCCAAGACGCGCAAGACAATGCTGTAACGACGCTCGAGATACTCGTAGATGGTGAAGATCTTGAGGCGGTAGAAGACCGACACGACGATGGGCACTGTGATCAGGACCGCGACGGGTACGGTCAGGATGACAAGCATGTAGCGGAGGTCCTTCTGAAACGCCAGCGCAGGAGAGCCCATGTACGTGATGGCACTGAGATCGGTCGCGATGACCGACAGCGCGATAGGCAGCCAATGGAAGGTGCGCCCCCCGAGGAAGTAGTCGCCTACATCCTTTTGACCTCGTCCCAGCACGCTGCCCAAAACGGCGATTCCGACGAGATAGGCCGCGAGTACGGTGGTGTCGATCCAGGTGAATCCCTGCATGCGTGTGCGACCTCCGGTGAGCTGTTCACGGATCGGGAACGCCTGCGGCGTGCAAGACCAACGGTGAGGCCGAGACCGTGCTGAGCCTCGGCACGAGGGCCAATCACCTCGTTCGTCCCGGCCGCGTTTTCGGCGTCACTCTAGCGCATGCCCGGTGTCAGGCGCACGTCGCGAGCGTGAGTGCTGGAGGAGACGCCGCAAGGACTCCATATATGTGTAGAAGACGGGCGTGATGAAGAGGGTCAATAGCTGCGAGACCAGTAGTCCACCCACGACAGCCATGCCCAAGGGACGGCGCGCTTCGGAACCGGCTCCTAGGCTCAGCGCGATGGGCAGGGTACCCATCAGGGCGGCCATCGTGGTCATCATAATGGGGCGAAACCGGATGAGGCAGGCTTCGTGGATGGCCTGAGCGGGCGTAACCCGCTCGTCGCGCTGGCGCTCGATGGCGAAGTCGACCATCATGATCGAGTTCTTCTTGACGATCCCCATGAGCATGATGATGCCGACCAGGGAGTAGATGTTGAGGTCCATGCCGAAGATTTGCAGGGTGAGGAGCGCGCCTATGCCGGCGGCGGGCAGGCCGGTGAGGATTGTGATGGGATGAAGGAAGCTCTCGTAGAGGATGCCCAAGACGATGTAGATCACAATGATGGCCGCCAACAGCAAGACGCCCATGCCTTTCATGGAGGCTTCGAAGGCCTGGGCGGTGCCCTGGAAGCTGGGCGTGATGGTGGCGGGCAGTGTCTCGGCCGCGACCTTATTCACTTGGGCTACGGCATCGCCGAGGGCGACGCCAGGGCGCAGATTGAACGAAATGGTTACGGAAGGAAGCTGGCCGAGGTGCGTAACCGTCATTGGACCAACACTTCTCTTGAGGACGGCCACGGTATCGAGGGGCACCAGCTGTCCGTGTGCCGAACGAACGTAGAGCAGTGAAAGCGCGTTGGGATCCATCTGGTGTTCCGGGAGGAGTTCGAGGATTACGCGGTATTGATCGTTGGGGGCGAATATGGTCGAGATCTGGCGAGAGCCGTAGGCCGTGTAGAGCGCGTCCTCGATCTGGCGAACGGAGAGGCCGAGCGAGGAGGCTTTGTCGCGGTCAATCTCGACATCGACTTCCGGGTTGGTGACCAGCAGGTCGCTGGTGACGTCCTCGAATCCATCCAATCCCGCCAGTTGCTGCTCGAGGATCGGCGCGTAGTGGTAAAGCTCTTTGGTGTCGGTTCCCTGCAATGTGAATTGGTAGAGGCTTTTCGTCATCTGTCCGCCCACGTTGATGCTGGGGCGGTTCTGAAGGAAGACGCGGATGCCGGGTATTCTGGCCGCGACGGGGCGCATTTGCTGGATGAACTCGTCAACGCTGACGCGTTCCTTGCGGGGCTTCATGTGAATCAGGAGACGGCCAGTGTTGACGGTTCCTGAACCGCCGGAGCCGACGGAGGACATGAATCCGTCGACGTAGGGACTCTCGCCGATGACGCGGGCCACTTCCTGTTGGTGGCGCACCATGTCCTCAAACGAGATGCCCTGAGGGCCTTCCGTAGAACCTGTCACCTGACCGATGTCCTCGCTTGGGAGGAACCCTTTTGGCGTGTGAATGAAGAGATAACCGGTCAGAATCACGGAACCGACGAGCAGGACCATCGTGGCCAGGCGGTGCCGCATCACGTGGCCGAGCGACCAGCGGTACACGGCCAACATGCCGTCGAAGCCTTTCTCGAGGAGGTTGTAGAGGGTGCCGTGGCGCTGGTTGCCGGAGTGTCTCAGGAAACGGCTGCACAACATGGGGGTCTGCGTGAGCGATACGAAACCGGAGATCAGGATGGCCATGCTGATGGTGACGGCAAACTCGCGGAGCAGGCGGCCCATGATACCGCCCATGAAGAGAACCGGGATGAACACGGCGGTCAGGGAGAGCGTCATCGACACGATGGTGAATCCGATCTCGCTCGATCCCTTGAACGATGCCGCCATGGGCGGTTCGCCGTTCTCCATGTGGCGCACGATGTTCTCGATCATGACGATGGCGTCGTCGACGACGAAGCCCACGGATAGGGTGAGCGCCATGAGGGAGAGGTTGTCGAGGCTGAAGCCGAAGAGGTACATGATGGCAAATGTACCGACGACGGAGAGGATAAGGGCCAGTGTTGGGATGACCGTGGCGGTGACATTGCGCAAGAAGAGGAAGATCACGAATACGACGAGGCCGATGGTGAGAACCAGGGTGAACTTGACCTCGTGTACGGAGGCCTGAATCGACTCGGTGCGGTCGAAGAGGATGTCCATGTTGACCGATCGGGGCATCTGTTCGCGGAAGGAGGGCAGAAGACGTTTGACGGCGTTGACGACCTCGATAGTATTAACGCCGGGTTGGCGCTGAACGGCCAGCACGATGGCTCGGGTGTGGTTGAACCAGCTCGCCGCCTGGTCGTTCTCGACGCTGTCCAGTACGCGGCCGATGTCTTGCAGGCGGACGGGCGAGCCGTTCCTCCACGCGACGACGAGAGGGCCGTAGTCCTCCGCACGATAGAGCTCGCCGGCCGCTTGCAGCGTGTAGGCCTTTACTCTACCCTGGAGGTCGCCCGAGGGCATGTTGACATTTCCGGCCTGGATGGCGTTTGAGACTTCGTCGATGCCGATCCCTCGGCTGACCAGTGCCCGAGGATCGACCTGGGCGCGGACGGCGTACTTCTGAGAGCCGTAGACCTGTACTTGGGCGACGCCGCTGACCATAGAGACGCGCTGCGCGATCATGGTCTCGGCGTACTCATTGACCTCGTGTAAGGGCAACACGGGAGAACTCAGGGCCAGATAGAGGATGGGCTGGTCGGCGGGATTGACCTTGCGGTAGTAGGGGGGCGACGGCATGTCGTCCGGCAGATCGCGTCCGGCGAGGGTGATGGCGGCCTGAACGTCCTGGGCGGCGGCGTCGATGTCGCGATCGAGGTCGAACTGGAGAGTCACCTGGGTCCGCCCGAAGACGCTGGTCGAGTTCATGGACTGGATTCCAGCGATGGTCGAGAACTGCCGTTCGAGCGGCGTGGCCACGGAAGACGCCATCGTCTCTGGGCTCGCGCCGGGCAAACTGGCCGTAACATTGAGTGTGGGGAAGTCGACGTTCGGCAGGTCGCTCACGGGCAAGCCTCGGTAGCCCTGAATCCCCACGAGCAGGATGCCCAAGACGACCAGGGTGGTCATCACGGGCCGGCGGATGAACAGCGAGGAGATGTTCATCCGCCGGAAGCCCCTTCCTCGGACGTATCGGCAATGACTTCGACCCGTGTCCCGTCGATCAGTCGCAGGTGGCCGTCTGTCACGACCTGTTCACCCGGTTCAAGACCCGCGCTGATAACGGTGAGATCCTCTGCGGAAATCCCCGTCGTTACCTTGCGCAGCGCGGCCTTCATGTCCTGGGCTACCACATAGGTGTACGTGCCTTCTTGCCCCGTTTGGATGGCTGCGTGCGGAACAACGATGGCGTTGGACTGAACGGTCAATTCCACGACAGCCTCGACAAACTGGCCGGGCCAGAGACGGCTGTCCTGGTTGTCGAAGGTTGCTTTCAGTGCGATCGAGCCGGTGTCGGCATTCACGGTGTTGTCTATGAAGGTCAGAAGGCCTGCCACGGGTTCGCCCGCGCCGGATAGCTTGGCCTTGACGGGAATGGGGCCCTGCGCCCAGTAGCGCTGGATATCGGGCAAGTGCTTCTCCGGCACGGAGAAACTCACGTAGATGGGGCTGGTCTGGTTGATGACCACCATGGCTGTCGAATCGTTGGCCTTAACGAGATTGCCTTTCTTGAGGAGAACCGCACCGGTCTTGCCGGTGAGCGGGGCCCGGATCTCACAGTATTCCAGTTGGAGCTTCGCGTCGTCGATGGCAGCCTCGGCCCCCGCGATGCTCTCGGTAGCGCTCTTGACGGCGGCTTCGTCGGCGGCCACGGAAGACTGGAGCGCTTCGGCATCTGTGCGCGACTTGTCGAACTCCTCCGGCGATACCATGCCTTTCGCTAGGAGATCGCGGTCTCGAGTGAGGACAGACTCCGCGTTTGTGGCCTGGACCCTGTCTCGGTTGCGAGTGGCCTGGGTCTGCTCGAACTGAGCCCGTGTCTTGGCCAGATTGGCCTCGGCTTGTCGCAACGCTACCTCGAAGGGGCGCTTGTCGATGACGAATAACACCTGGCCCTCTTCGACGGTATCGCCTTCCTCGAACAGAACATCGGTGATTGGTCCCGAGACTTGAGCCTTGACTGCGACACTGTGAATGGGCTCGACGCTCCCCACGGCGGTAATCCGGACAGGTATGTCCTGCTGCATCACGGTCGCGATTCGCACAGGTGCCGCGCTCCGCGGACCCTTCCCCGGAGCTGGCGCACCTGGTCCTTCCGCTGGCCTACAGGACGCCGAGAGCAGCAGTATCAACAGCGTCGACACCCACGCCACAGCCGGGCGTTGGCAGGCGCCGCGCAAGGAGGCTGTGTATTCCACGCACTGATCTCCCCGTTGACGCGCGTCTCTCGGAGACGCGCGGGGCGTACGAAACTGAGCGTGCACCTAACCCGCAGACCGCCGACACGGCAGCAATCTGTTTGAGCCTGGATCGCGACGGACCATGTTGGATGCAAGCCCCAATGGGTCCGCTGGGAACAACCATGAGTTCGTCCGCGCACGCGTCTAGCCCTGGCCAAACGGGATGTGCCGGTTGGCGGCCTTTTCGCTCGGGGGTGGCGCCCTCCAAGCTCATCTTGTCCAACGGCTTCGAGCGTTGGGGCCGCTTGCCCCGACGCCAAGGCCGCGACAATCCGATGGCCTCGATGCGGTCTCTGGAACTCCTGGCATGAATTTCCCGGCGGCTACTATACCAACGCGCCACGGGAACCACAAGTCATGGAGTGGAGGTGCCGCGCGGCGGGATGGGGCGTTCCGCGTGTGGCTGTTTATGAGCGGCCGTCATTACCGAAACTCATCCCATTGGCGTTCGTTCTCGAAGATCCAGCGGTAGTAGTCGGTGTGCTGGAGCATCGAGGCGGCGCCCTCATCGACGATGACCGTGCAATGGGGGTGCAGTTGGAGGGCGGTGGCGGAAATCATGGCGGTGATGGGACCTTCGACCGCCTTGGCGATGATGGCCGCTTTCTCGGCTCCAAGGGCCAAGAGGATGCAGCGTCGGCACTCGAGGATAGTCCCGACGCCCATCGTAATGGCCCATCGGGGCATGCGTTCCGGACCGCCGAACAACGGCGCGTTCTGTTCAATAGTCTCGGGGCTCAGGGCCTTCTCGCGGGTGCGGGAGCGCAAGGCCGATAGCGGTTCATTGAACCCGATGTGGCCCGACCGGCCGATACCGACGAGTTGAACGTCGATACCGCCGCAGTTCCGGATCTTGTCCTCATATTGCCGGCACTCCGTCTCGATATCCTGGGCGTAGCCCTTGGGCAGGAAGGTTCGACGCGGATTGAGGTTCACGTGGCGAAACAGATGGTCCTCCATGTAGCGCCGATAGGATCCCGGGTGGTCGGAGGGGATACCCACGTATTCGTCGAGGTTGAAAGTCGTTGCCTGGGAGAAGTCCAGGCCATCGTCTTGATGCATGCGCACCAGGAGCTGATACACCGCTTCCATCGTGCGGCCGGTGGCCAGACCCAGCACGAGGTGGGGGTTGGCGCGCAATTCCTTTGCGATGAGCGACGCGGTCAGGTGGGTTGCCGCCTCGCGCGTATCACGGATGATCACTTCCACAGTGCGTTCCTTCTCCAGTATTTCCTCTGTCGGGAGCGCGTCCTCGTCCGCCGGTGAGAGGCTGCGGTGCCTTCACCGTGTGGCCGCACGCGTCGCCATTCCCGCTCTGCGCGTGAACGCTGCTCGACAGGATACTTCTCTACGTTGGCCTTGATTCTAGCCCCAACCGCGTCTGAGAGGTCAATGCCGACGATGCTGCGGGTCTGTGGCGATGGGAGTCTGCGCGAGACGTAATGAGCCGGGAGGTGAAAACGGAACTCGATTGCCTGATTGCGGAGGGAGAAAGGTGGCGACCCCAACGGGATTTGAACCCGTGTCGCCAGCGTGAAAGGCTGGTGTCCTAGGCCAGACTAGACGATAGGGTCGCTGAAATAGGTTGTCTTGCTGGGGACCGACGCGCACTGGGCATGCATCTGTCCTTGCCCCCACAGCATCTCGGTGGGGACGAGATCATACCAGCGGCGCGGCGCGCATGTCAAACATGCGAAGTGCACCGTTTGCGATGATGCCTTGGCATGCCTACAATGCGCGAGAGCGGTAACGTGCGGAATCCCACTCGTGTGAGGAGGAGTTTACCATGAGGCACCGTTTGTGTTGCGGTCCGGTCGTTGTGCTGGTCGCGTGCGTTGTGAGTTGTTCCGGCGGGCTGCGCGCGGAGACGCAAGCCGCGCAGCCCGTGTTCATGCGTGTGTTCGGCGAGGCGGTCCAACTGGACCCGACGGTGGGCGAGGCGGTGAAGGCCGGGGCGCCCGGTGAACGGCACTACGTCGACAGGAATGGGGACGGCCGGCCTGATGAGGTGTGGTTCATCGACACGGCGCCGCGGCATCTCGACTCGATGCGGCCTTTGCTGGTGCGGGTTATCGATGAGGATGAGGATCTCGAGACCGGTCATGAACCGGATATGGACAGTGATCTATACGTCGCGGACTGGAAGGCGGACGGAACCGTGGATGTGGTATGCGACTACACGGACGCGGACGGTGACGATGACGTGGACGAGATGGCGTTGTACTTCCCGGGCCGGCGCGGCCTGACAGCGTGGTGGGGCCGTGATGATGGCGATGACAACTTGCTCTGGTACGATGTGGGGTACACGTACAGCCAGAGTCTGTGCCAGGTGCGCTCTCACTTCGGCGGTAACGAGAGCTTCTGCGCGTTCACCATCGGCGAGAATGATGCCGAGTGGTCCGCCCGATTCGAGAATCCCTTTGTGTTCTATGACCATGACGGCGACGGCATCACGGAGGAGGTTGTGCGTATCTCCGGACAGGATCAGGCCGTTCACAATCTGCGGCACAGCTTCGATGTCGACAATGACGCGAGGGCGGATGATCCGCGAGACTTTGATGCCTCGATCAGCGCGCACGCGCGCGACGGACTGGTGTTCGCGCCGGCGGAGGGCGAGGCGATTTCCTTGCGTGGTATCCCGGCGCACGCCTTCTTGAGTTACGCGGTCACGCCGGACTTCGCGCGACGGACGGTGTGGGGTCCGACGATGTTGACTTGGGTCGAGAATGATCACAATGTCAACGAGGATAGCTACGCCGAGCCGGAAGAACGCTGGGAGGGTGTGATCTGTCCAGGCACCGAGGGTTTCGCTCAGATTGGGGGACCGCATTGCGGAAGGTTCAACAAGCGGTTCGAGTTGGCCCTGGATCCCGAGGCGCCGTTCAAGGTCTACTACGCGGCCACGGATCAGCGGATCCATCTCATCGGAGCGGATCGGCGCTGGATGGATGTGGATGCCGATCGCGATCGCAGGGCCGAGATGCGGTACGAGTACCTCGACACCGATGGCAACGGTCACGTGGACACGTGGCGCGTGGATATCGGCGCGGATGGCGTTGTGGATGACGAGTGGCGGGCGGTGGACACGGCGGCGAAAGAACTGGGGTGGACGTGGCCCGAGGTGAACGGGATCATGGGGCCGCTGCTGAGCGAAGCGCCGGCGAGACTGTTCGCGTTGGACCTGCGCCTCATGGAAGCCCTGGTCAAGAAGGGCGTGGCACAACCGGACATGGTCTGGCAGCTCCTCGATTCGGGATTTGACCTCGAAGGTATTCCCACGGCCTTGCGGACGAAGTTCCTCGGGAGCAATGAGTGCCTGCGGTTCTATCTCGACGTGCTCAAGGATCGGCTCGTTGTCGCGCTGCGGCATTCTCACGAGGACGCGGGCTTCTGGACGACCTTCGATGGGTTGCGCGGGGCGGGCGATCTGGACGCGCTACGGGGCGCGGTGGAAGGCGCGTTTGGGCTGAGCGGTCCGTTGGCGGCGTTCGACGCGTGGCGCGTCGAGAAGCTGGCGAAGTACGCGCGGCCGCGCGTGGCGTGGGCGCAGGATTGGGTTGAGCCGAACATCGGCTGGGAGTCGGAGCGCATGGCGTACCGTGCGTATTGGGGCCAGTTCGATTTCTTCGGCAAGAAACAGCCGTGCCTTGTGACATCGACCTTCGGGAGTGGGCCGAGCTATCATCAGGAGCTTGACTGGGGTATGGACGCGCTGCATGTGGGCTCGACGGGGGGGTGTGGCGGCGTCACGCTCTACGTGGACGGCGTGCCATATCCCGTGAGAAGTCCTGAGGGTAAAGGGCCAATCACCTGGGAGAAGCGGCTTGTCTCCGAGTCTTCGGACGAGGTGGTCGTCGAGTTGCTGGCTCGGAACGTCGGTCCCAAGGACATCCCATGGACGCTGCGGTATGAATGCAGGGCGTTGGCAGATCGGCCGGACTCGCCGGTTACCGTGACGATTGAGGGCGATGCCGGCGGCAAGTCGCTTGAACTCGGTATTGGGCTCACCATACTGCCGCAGGAGGTCTTCCTATTCGATGCCGAGGCCGGCGTCATGGGGTCTTGGGGCGTGCAGGAGCCCGCTATCGGCACCGTGGGCCTCGGTGTGGTCTTCTCGAGACAGGCGTTTGTGCGCTGCATCGATCAGCCCGAGGAGCACCAGGTCGTTGTGGCCGTGGAGCCGAATCATCCGGTTACCTACCATATCCACTGTGATTGGCTGCGCGGGCGGCGCTTCCCGTGTTGTCCGGCGGCGTCGAACTGGCTCGACACGCTTCGCGAGACGGCGCGTCGGGCGGCGCTGTAGGGTGGGCGTCCTTCATCGGGTCGGATCGATTCGCACGTGGGCCCAGACGGTCCGCTGTTCGCGCTGGTCGGCTGCTTGGGCTACGGCGAAATCGTTATACCCTTCCGCCATGGCCTCCAACGGGCAACGGAACTGAACAGCGCGCGTGACGCCTGGAAACGCGCTGACATCCGCGGCGTCTTCGATCGCCGTGCAGGCCTTGCCGTTGAGCATCGCGGAGAACGTGGCGTCCGCCACGCCTTCGCCATCGGCCAGGCCGACGAGGAACACCACGGACGCCTTCTCGGGCGTCGGCCCGGTGTAGATGTGGAAGGTCGGATTCTGGTGCATTGCCGCTGGCAATTGCGTGTTGTTGGAGACGCCCGCCGGTACCGTGTCGCGGTAGGTGACGACATGGCGCCTGGGCCGCGCGGTCACGACGTTAAGGGCGAGGCCTTCCTCGATGAGTTGGCGGTAGGTCTCCGGACCGCCCTGCATCGGCGCCGGATCCATGTAGTTGAACAAGTAGATCTGGTCCGCGCCTCGATGCAGCGAGGCGGCGGCGAACCCCCGCACGGATTCGAGGTCGTTGGGGACGGCCTCGGCGCCGGGGTATGCGCGGAGCAGCACTTCATGCCCGGCGGCGAGGACGATGGTGCTCGCGGCGTCGCCGAGCCGCTCTCGCCACAGCTCGATGGGAATGTCGAAATCGCCGGTTGCCCAGAAGGGCGTAGGCACAAGCATGTCGATGAGCCCCTCGCGAACCCACCGCACGCCATCCATTCCGAGGCCGGTAGCCGCGTCAGGATGGGTTGGCACGCGGGCGCCGAGTTTTACCGCATGACCGCGCGTTTCCGACCATTGGCGGGTGAGGGCGCGGACTTCGCGCATGAACTGCGTCAGGATCTCGCACCCGGCGGCCTCCTCGCCCGGCTTGAAGTGGTAGCCGAAACGCATCCAGTCGAGTTCGAGTCCATCGGCGTCATAGCGCTCGAGCAACTCGCGGATGAGCTTCATATGGTGGTCGCGGACTTCGGGAATCGCGAAGTTGTAGGCCTTGTCCTGCCAGCTCGTCGGCCTTTCCGGCACGCGGCGGTACTCGGGGTGCTGGAGCCAGAAGGTGTTGTGCATGAAGTTGGTCTCGTCGTCAACGTCGTGGATGTCGTTCATCCGCATGGAGAGCCAAGGCGACACGCGCTGCTCCCGGCAACGGGCGATCCACACCGCATAGGGATCGAGACCGCGCTCGGCCAACAACTCGGCGTTCCGACGCCAAATGGCGCCGTGGGTGCCCTCCGCCGGGGCCTTCTGGTTTCCCAGTTCCCAAATGGCGTCCCACACGGCGCTGTCGTAGCTGGCGCGCATGGCGTTCGGGCAGAGGAACAAGTGGGAGACCTTGGTGCCGGCATATTGGTCGACGAAGGCATACAGGCCCGGGAGGGTCATATCGTCGGCGGTTCGGCTTCCGAAAAAGTGGCTGTTGTCCTCGTTGATCGCCAACGCGAGTGGGTCGGAGAATGACATCGGCGACAAGGCCAGCAGCATGGTCAGCAAGTAGGTTTCACGCACCTGATTCCCCTCCGTAGTTTTGCCCAATGGCGGCGTTGGTTCCTCCAGGAGGCACGAACCGTAGCCGCGGCTTCCAGAAATAGAGAACGGCGCCGATCCCTCGATCGACGCCGTTCGGACATGCTAGGTCACGCCAGTCGACTACTTGCCCGCATTCGTGATGGTGAAGAACCCATCGCTAAAGTCGCGCATCGTCGGATACAGGTAGGACTGCACGCGCACGCGATAGCGGCTGTCGTTCGGCGCGTACTCCGGAATAGTCAATGTGAACGCGCCATCGTTTTCCGTCATCTCGGCGACCCATCCCAGGAAGTCCTTGCCAATGTGGAAGCCGATACGCACATAGGGGCCCACCTCGAGATCGTAGGTATCGTCCCACTCGACCGTTATGGACTGTCCGGCAGCATACACTTCGCCACCGTTCGGCGAGTACACCTCGATGGGCGGCTGCGCGGCGATCGAGAACGCGGCGTCACTCACGTCGCGATAATCCGGATTGTCGCAGGACTGGATCCGGATCTTGTAGGCGTCGTTCATCGGCGGCAGGTCAAAGGGGATCTTCACCGTGTGCGCGCCATCGTTCTCAGTCTGCCTGACGAGCCAGTCCAGCCACATCCAGCCTCCACCGAAATTGGCATAGAAGCCGATGCGGACGTAGGGGCCGACTCCGCTGTGAGTGGAATCCCACAGGATGGTCGCGAACGCGTTGGCGGTCAGGGTCTCGCCGCCGTTCGGCGAGACTACGACCAGCGGCTGCGGAATGATCCTGAGATTGCGGTCGCCGAAATCGCTGATCATCGGATCGGTGTAGGACTGCACGCGGATGTTGTAGTCCGAACCGAAAGGCAGTGACTCGGGGACGATCCACGTGTAGGCGCCGTCGTTGTCGGTCATCCGGTTAATCCAGCTATGGAAGCTGCCGCCCTTGTGGAGCGCCAACCGCACATAGGCGCCTGCCGCCGGCGCAGTCCATGTGATGTCGTAGGCTTGGCCGCGGATCCACTCGCCGCCGTTCGGAGCGGTCAAGAGGATGTTGGGCTGGACGATGGTGAACGTGGGGCCAAAGTCGCGGTTCATGGGATCCGTGTAGGACTGAACGCGCAGGCTATAGCCGGCGCCCGGGGCCACGTCAAACGGGACCTTCCAGGCGAACAGCCCGTCGTTTGCGGTCTTGCGCATTACCCACTGAACAAAGGTGTCCTCGCCACGATGCAGCGCAATCTTGACATCCGACCCGGAACTATCACCGTTCTTCTGCCACTGGATATTCACGAACGATCCCATGAGCAACTGAGCGTCCGAGGCGGGGGCCGTCACCAAGATCGGCTTCGCGCCGGCTGCGTCCAGCGTCAGGCCGCGCGTCGTGTTCTTCCACACGGCATCGGTCACTACAGCTACGTACCGATGCTCGTGTTGTGCCGGCGGTTGCTGATCGTCGCCCGGTACAAAGGACTCGATGGTGTAACAGTGGTCGTAGGCGGCCGTCGTAGCGGATGTGTAGAAGATGATCGGGGCTGATTGATCGGGTCCGAGATCGTCAAAAGTGCCCCAGTTGAATCTGCGCGTTGCGCCTTGGCCGGCGGTTGCCGCGACACACATCGTGTAGGAATCGCCCGTATAGATATCCAGCTCGGTGCGGCCATCGTCGGGGCCGGGCTGATCCGTGATCCGCAGCGGCGGAACGATGTGGCAGCCCGTCAACCAAGTCTCCCGCGTGGCGCTCGCGGCATACTCGACGCCGTTCAGGCCACCCGAGTCGTCCACGTTGCCGTAGGCGCTGAGATCCTGTCTCGGCTGCAAGGTGTTGTTGTTGCCCCACGACTTGTACGCGGCGGCGTTAAGGTCAATCCAGTCCTTCAGCACGTCCACGATGTCCGGAGGAACCCCGGGAATCTGGGCGCCGTAGGTGTCGATCATGGTGTCGATCAGCGTGTTGAGCCAGGGATACGTGGTGGTTTCGGAAACGGTTCCGATGGCACCCAGCACGTCCAGGGCCATGTCGGCCAGCGCGTCACCATAGTTGGCACGGACGTAATCGATCAGATAGTAGCTGCCACCCAACAGGTCCTTGACCGTATCCTTAAACAATGTCCACAGGAGGCCGCTGCCTTCGATCTTGACATCCTCGTACGCCGCGTTCCGGTTGTACGAGAAGTCGGCCTTGATCAGGTTGGCCATGCCCGGTTTGAGTGCCTCGAGGCTGTTCAGTCCGGTGTAGCCGGCCGCGCCATACATCAGGATAGGCCGAAGCAACGCCAGATGGTCCACCTCGGTGATGCCGTTAGCGTCGTTGTCGCCTTCGCCGAACGAGAGACCGATTTCGGCGCCGAACTCGTCGATGCTCTCGAACAGGAAATCGAAGTCGAGGTCGAGGCCCTGCGCGCCGGCGCTCATCGGTAACGCGAGGAGAAGACCCAGCGCCAATACCACTGATAAGAGTTTCTTGTTCTTCACTTTACTCACCTCTCCGTTTTCCCACCGGATTACCGGCGGCCCTTCGTATCCGCTCCCAACTCGATTATAACACGTGCTCTCCCGGGCGAGCCAACTCCCCCGGGAGTTCTTCCCGGTCCACATGTCCGGCTTCCCGTCATCCACGCTATTCAATTAACACGCGCGCTCTCACGCATAGACCACCCCCCCTGGGGAGGGCGCTGGGTATACAAGCAGCTTCCTTGCCCCTGTCGAGGGCACCAAGCCAGCTCATTTCTTTCCACGAAAAACTATACCTCAAGGGATAGGACTTGTCAAGGCCCTTTTCCTCAATTTTTCATTATTATGCTCGCGGTGGCTCGGTTCCCTGTCTGGGCATGTCCCAGGGAAGACGGGGCAATGAACGTTGGGAACTCTTCCGCAGCGCTGCATTCCTGCCTACCGCGCGATTGGAGGCGAGCAAGAGGCCACTATCGGACACGCGAAGCGCCATGTACCCCCTCTGGTTTTGGAGGAAAGTGCGAGGGCGGCGCTGGCCCGGACTGGGTAGTTTGGAACCATGGCATGGATGCTCCCGATGACTTCTAAAAGTATGTATAATTTCACCATATAATAACTTATTGACTATATAATGCAGTCATAGAATGACACTTGTGTCTTGATGGTCATCGGCCGGTGCCATCGTGTCTTACAGGGGCTTAGGACATCTCGTGGTTGCCACCCGGCACCACGGAGGCGCTCCTGCACGGTCGGGGTGATTGCCTAGAGGGGGGCGGCGCCGCCGATACGGCCTGGATCGTCGGCGGTTGTGGGGCCGCTGGGCCTCGGCGCGCCCTTGCGTCGAAGCTGTCGGATTAGGGAAGAGGGGAATACGAGGACCTCGCGGACGCCGGCGACGGTGGACACCTGCCGGATGGCGCGGCCCATTTCGACAAGGACAGCTTGACGGACGATGGTTTCGTCCACGTCGCCCTTCTCGCGAACGGACAGGAGGCGGTGGAGCGAGTAGAGTCCAAGGACAAAGGCGATGAGGAAAACGAAGTCGAGGCCCTGGAAATCGATGGTGGGCACAAGGTACTCGCGATGGCGGCCGACGGAGGACACAAGGCGGAGGGTGAGGGTGAGTTCTTCGGAGGCGAACCAGTCGGCGGCGAATCCACCGATGATGGGGGAGATGCTTGCGGCGAGGCCCGAGATGAGCGCGTTGACGGCGAGGTAGGACGCGCCTTTGCCGTAGGGGGCGGACTTGAGGGCGAGGTTCCATGAGCACAGGGTGATTCCCGCCGTCGAGATGCCTGCGAGGACATGGATCAGCAGGAGAATCGGAATCGTCATCACGTAGGGATCCGGGAGCGTGGTGAGGGGCCAGAGGAGCAGCGTCATGATGAACATGGGGCCGCACACCGTGAGGACGGACTTGTTGCTGAAGCGGTCGGCGAGGCGTGCCCAGAAGTTGAAGCAGGAAACGTTGACGAGTTGGCTGAGAACGGTGAGGGCGAGGACCCACGCCATACTGAGTCCGAGGCGCTCCAGCAGATAGACGGCGAAGAAGGGAGCGGCGAGGTTGATGGCAAAGCTCCACCACCCCAGAAAGACCAAGAGATGGCGGTAGTTGCGATTGCGCAGCGGCTCGCGGATGATCCCCGCGAACGTCATTCCCTCGCCGGGGGGCATCTGCGGTTCGGGAGTATGAGCCAGCAAGACGGAACTGGCCACGCCGAAGAGGGCCGCGAGGGCGAACAAGACGCTGTAGGCGCCGCCGCCGCTGCCGAACCACTCCCGCCACACGTCCACGCCGTATCCGCCGGCGAGGCTGAAAAGGGCGCCGGCGCCGATCGCGAGTGCAAACCGCCGCGCGAAGAAAGTGGCCGTCGAGGTTTCCGGAATCAGGTCGCGTAGCCACGAGTTGAATGCGCATCCGCCGATGGCGCCGAGGCCCCAATGGACGGCCAGGGCCGCCAGCAAGCAGGGGATGATGAGACTGCGCGGCGCAAAGAAGGGGATTACGGCCACCACCATCCACACGATTCGACTGACGGCGGAGGTACTCACCAGCAGCGCCTTGCGATGTCGAGTCTTCTCGACCAAGTAGACAGCGGGAACCTGCAACGTCTGCGAGAGCGGGCCAATGGCGGACAGGATGCCGATGACCTTGTTCGAAGCCCCCCACAGCAAGGCGAATCCCACGAGGAACGCCCCCGTGGTCAACGCGTACATCGTCTGGACGAACACGCCTTCGAGAAAGAGGACTCGCATGCCGTGACGGACATCGGCCTCTTCGACTGTTGGTTGCGGCCGCAACCGCCTAAACATATCTCAATACCTTATCATTTCACGTGGCGAGCGTGGATGTGACGTTGCGTCCAAGACCCCTCGACGTCGCCGCTCCTCGGATCTCTCCCTGCGAAATGGTCTTTAGGTTACGCCAGGACATACGACCACATCAAGGGCGTTGCGGGACACACCTCAGAATGGCTCGCCGCAAAGGCAGGCGGTATGGTGGGCGGTGCAGGATTCGAACCTGCGACCCCCTGCGTGTAAAGCAGGTGCTCTAACCAGCTGAGCTAACCGCCCCACCGAACGGAGGGATCGTAGCATCCGCGGGGCCGTGGCTTCAACCGGATGGGCTCTGGCGGCTCCTCCGGGCAGGTTTGGCGGTGAGGGCTTGTATCGCCCGTCTTGACAACGGATTGCGCTCCGGGCTATCGTTTGCGCCGCCATGCCTGAGCTGTCTCCCCACAATCCTTGCGAACGCTTGGCGGCTTTGGCTGCCCAAGCGGATCTGCATTTTGCTCATGCCCCTCGTCGTTACGATCCGGGTCACGTGCTCGACGTGGAGATCATGGGGGTGTGTCCGGCCTCAAGAGGGCACGCGCGGCTGAGACTCGAGCGGTATGTCGGCAGTGGTTTCGCGGGGCAGGTGTATCAGGCGCGCCTGATCGACGTCGCGTGGGAAGGCGAACCCGTGGCGGATCTCGATCCGGATGGTCTCTATGCCGTGAAGATCTGCGTGCCGCGTTCGGGATTCTCGCGGCGGTTCCGCGACCTCATCTACTGGCTGGGCTACCAGAGCGCGTTTCCGTATCAGGTGAATCCGGCGGCGGCGCGGGCGGGCGTGCTGTGGCAGAAGCTGGTACGTCGCGCTGCGGCCATTCGCCTCGGCGACGACCGGTGCGTGGCGGATACGTACGCGACGTTTTTCGACGGTTCCCTGGGCAGCCACGGCGAGATCAACGAGTGGGTGGACGGGCGGAACTGGCGGTTCGAGATTGATGACCGGGTCTTTGATCGCGGGCGTTTGAAGGCCGAAAACGCCGAGGCGTCTCGTGAGTACCTTGCCAAGAAGGCGTTCATGGCAGAGTTGGTGCGACTGCTCCACGAGATGGGGGCGCCGGAGTTCGCCCGCCAATACGAGTGGTGGACGGCGAAGAGCCAACCCAACGTGGTCAAGCGTCTGGACGCGGGCGATGGGCCTGCCGAGGGGTTGACGGCTCTGGATTTTCGAGCGGGGCTGGCGTTGTTGCCATACTTGCCGATGAGTCCTGCGGATTTCGTGCTGATTGTCAAAGGGATGAAGCGCGGCGATCTGGTTCAGTTTGATCGGGGCGACCTGGCGAAGCTCGAGGTCTTCTGTGATGCGTACGAGGCGGAGTTTGCCGATCTGCGGCCGGCCCTCGACGAACTGAAGACCGCTGATCCGACGTATCGAGCCCAACAGCCGGACCTCACGCACCACGGGATTCGCCTATTCTCGGATCGCGAACTCCGGCACACGGTGAAGACAGGGCTTGTTCATGGATGGCATGTCAAGGGGCTGGTGGATGAGGAGCACGCGTGGCGTCTCACCGAGTCGGTGGTGCCGTTCTGGCTCTTCTACTGCGTAGGGTGTCTCCCGCTTTTCGGTAAGCGGATCAGACGGTATTGGGGCCACGCGGGGTATCGGCGCCATATCCGGGCGTTGTTTTCGAGCCGGGACTACCTGCGCCGCACGTTTCGCGCCCTCATGTGCGAGACGCTTGCGGATTGGTATCGCGATGACCGCGTGGATATGGCCGGCATCGAGCGTTACGTGTCGAGTCCGTTCTTGTTCTTCCGTATCAGTACCATCATGCGGGTTCTCCCCTTTCTTGGGAGGTGGCAACGCTTCTTGACGGACTGGGGCTTCGCGCGCCGCGTTGTGGCCGAGGCCTTCCTGTATCCGATTCGGTTCTACCGCGACGCGGATTTCCGGGTGGCCTGGCTCACGGGCGAGATCGAAGCAGGGGCGGCCGAAGGCATGCTCACGTCGGCCGAGAAGGAGGCGATTCTCGCGCGGGTACCGGATCCCTTCATTCAGAAATACTTGAAATGCGTGGCGGTGCATGTCTGTACGCTTCCGGTGACGCAGGTGGTCTCGGTGATCATTGCGATCTGGGGCTTCTTCTACCTGGGCAAGTCGTGGCAGGAAGGGCTGCTGTGGGCGGGGGCGATTCTGGCGGCCTTCCAGGGCACGCCGATTTCGCCCGGCTCGATCACGCGCGGCACCTACGTGGTGTATCTCATGATTAGAGAGCGGAACGTGCGCAACTACTGGCTGGCGGTGCTCGTTTCGTACTGGCACTATATCGGCTATCTTGGGTTCCCGCTGCAGATGGTGAAGGAGTTTCCGTCGCTGGCCCGATTTATGGGGGGGCGCTGGGCCACGAAGATGGTCGGGTTCATTCCGGTGTTCGGCGAGCGCGGGGCGCTGCTCGAGCACTGGGTGTTTGACACGTTTTTCAACGTCCCGCTCACGGTGAAACGTAGATTCACTCGGACGTCGAGTGGCGGCGACTGACAGGCAGATGGTGCGTTTGGCCTCGCCACGAGGAAGATCGTGCATGACGGGGCTCGCATCGTCTATACTCGCGCCGTTTTTTGTCCCTGGAAGCGACGAATCCTCGTTTTGGGAGGGCGAGCCCGGCGGTGGAAAGACAGACGATACGACAACGGATTTCGCACCGGTCTGTGAGTCTTTGGGGAGTGCGAGGGGGCGGCCTCCAGCGGATGGCCATTTCGGTGGGTGTGATCGCGCTCGCGCTGGCGGGCTGTGGCAAGGGCGCCGAGCGTCGCTTTGCCGGCGTCGGCGCCGGCAAATACGCGCCGATTCAGGAGGAACTGGCCAAGAGCGCCGAGGCCTACCTCGCCAAGCGTCCGAAGTCGAGCATGAGCATTGCGCTGGTGGATGCCGGGGAGATTGTGTGGGCACAGAGCTTTGGCTTTGCCGATGCGGAGTCCAATACGCCGGCGACCACGGAGACGTTCTATCGGGCGGCGGGGCTCTCCAAGCCGCTGACCGCCCTTGCGCTGGTGCAGTTGGCGGAGCGACACAAGATTGATCTCGATGCGCCGTTGACGAAGTACCTCCCTGATTTCTCCATCATCAACCGGTTCGAGGGCGCGCGGCCGTTCACGATCCGCGATATGATGTGCCACCATTCGGGCCTGCCGTCGGATTATCTCCGGGGCTATTTTCGGCTTCAGCCCATGCCGCTGGCCGACCTCGCTGCTGCGATGAAGGACGAGTACCTTGCCGCGCCGCCCGGTACGGTGTACAGCTATTCCAACGCGGCCTACGGTCTGCTCGGATACCTGATCGAACGGGTTACGGGCAAACCGTATGACGACTACATGCGCCAGGCGGTGTTCGATCCGGCCGGCATCGAAACCGCGTCGTATGCGCTGGATGCCAAGGTGGTCAAGAAGCTGGCAAAGATTTACGGATCGAAGGGCGAGGTCATGCGGCTTCCGTCGCGGTCGATTGCGTCGGAAGGGCTTTATGCGTCGGTGCTCGACTTGGCCCGGTTCGTTCGACTGATCCTGTGCGATGGCAAGGTGGGGGGACGTCCGATTGTCTCGGCCGCCGGCGTTGAGCAGATGTTGACGCCGCAGAACGCGGACTGCCCGGGCGATAACGGCTATCTGATTGGGCTCGATTGGGTATTGACGTGGCCTGACCTCGAGTACATGGGTCGGATCGCTTGGCATGACGGCCCCATGTTCGACTCCTCGAACGGCTTTATCCTGCTCTCGCTCGATTACAAGCTCGGGGTGGTTGTGCTGACCTCAGGAGGCACGGAGAATACGGTTCGGCGCGTGGCGCACAAGGCGATGGAGATGGCGGTCGAGATCAAGGCCGGGATTGCGCCGCCGAACGGCGGGATTGAGATTGAGGAACCGGTCTTGCCGCAGAGCCCTCAGGATGTGGCCGCGATCGGTGCCGCGTCTACGGCGGAGCCCGAGCTGAAATACGAACTCGATCCACGGTTGCTCGAAACGTTGCCGGGGTACTACGGGACCTACGTCGGCTTGATCGAGGTGCGCCGAGCCGGCAACAACCTGCAGGGCACGGCATATGGATACTTGGGCGATCTGCTGCCGGGACCGGCGGGCCGGTTCTCGTTCCGATATCGTCTTGGCGGGCTCATTCCCATCCCGCTGCCGTTCCTCAAGGACTACGGCCTCACGTTCTACGAGGGGAACGGTCGGCAGTTCCTGATGGCCCACGAGGGGCCCAAGGTGACCATCGGCGCCCGGGTCGAGCCGGTCCCGATTCCGGATGCCTGGCTCAAGCGCCTCGGCACGTACAAGGTCGTCAATCGCGGCGATGATTACCACTGCATCCAATCGCTCCATCTTGCGAAGATGGACCAGTTCCTTGTGATGGACATCATGCTGTCCTTCGTGTCCGAGATGGCCGCGGAGACCTTGCTGGTGCCGCTGTCGGACACGGACGCGGTGACGGGGGGCATGGGACGGCGGCAGGGCGATCGGGTCAATGCCATCGAGGTGGACGGCGAGGAACGCGTCCGCTACAGCGGCTACGAATTCGCCCACGATCCCGAAGGGGACAGGAAAGGGTGGCGTCGCCGATAGCGAAACGCCCGCCTTGCTCGGGTTACACGCCTAATGACCAGCCTTCCCGATACGGGGGATTGATGTAGGCGTTCGCCTCGGGCACGTTCGTTACCGTCATATTCGGTCCATCCCACAGCAACTTCTTGCGCGTGCGCAGGGCGATGTTGCCGAGTTGGACGACCTCGGTGAGCGGCCCGGCGAAGTCGAAGTTCGATCCGGCCGGTTCGCCGCCTTTGCAGGCGTTGATCCACTCCTGGTAATGGCCGGGCGATCGCGGGATGACCTCGGGCGGTTTGCCGTGTTCCTGCATCCGCGTCTCCGGTATGAGCCGATGATTCAACATCTTCCCCTTATCGCCGATGTAGAGCATGCCATCGCCGCCGCCCATCTCGCGATCCGCCTCGAGCTCGTCGGGCCGCCAGGGCAGCAGGCCGCCGTCGTACCACGTCAGTGAGACCGCGGGGCGATCGCCTACGGCCGGGAACTCATAACGCACTACCGAGGCTATCGGCGCGCTCTCGGCATTGACCTCGGGCGTGCACTGAGCACCCGTCGACGTGGCCTCGGCGCTTGTCGGGTGGCCGAGCTTGAGCGCCTTGAAGATGGCGGCGAAATTGTGGCAGCCGATGTCGCCGAGCACGCCCGACCCGAAGTCCCACCAGCCGCGCCAAACGAAGGGCAAGTATGCGCCTTCCACGTACGGCCGGAACGGCGCCGGGCCCAGCCAGAGGTCCCAATCGAGCGTCTCCGGCACCGGCGATTCGCCTTCGGGCCGGCCCATACCGCGCGGCGAGATGCGCGGATAGCGATTCGACCAGCCATGGATCTCGCGCACCGTGCCGATGGCGCCATCCCAGATGAGCTCGCAAACAAGGCGCGCTTCCTCCGAAGCTTGGCCCTGATTGCCCATCTGCGTGGCGACCTTGGCGTTGCGCGCGGCCTCGGCCAAGGCGCGCGCCTCATACACTGAGTGCGTCAGCGGCTTCTCGCAGTAGACGTGCTTGCCGAGCTGGATCGCCGCCATCGACACGACGGCGTGCAGATGATCCGGCGTACCAACGACCACCGCGTCGATATCCTTCTCCTTCTCGAGCATCACGCGGAAATCGCGGTATTTCTTGGCGTTCGGATAGCGGTTGTATGTGGCCGCGGCGTACGCGTCATCCACGTCGCACAGCGCCACAATGTTCTCGCTGCTCACGTTGTCGATATCGTTTCCGCCCTTGCCGCCAACGCCGACACCGGCGATATTGAGTTTTTCGTTCGGCGACACCGTACGTCTGGCCGGAGCCTGCGCCACAGCGAGTCCACCGACGGTAGCTGCGGTACCCATCAGGAAATAGCGTCTCGAGATTTCCGGAGTATGCATAGCCTGCCCTTTCATGGTTTGGGCGCATTGTAGACCTAGCCTCCGGCGACTTCAACAGGCAGGCGGCGCTGGCCAAACCGATGATCGGACCGATCGGACCGATCCGTCCGATCCGTCCGATCTTCGGCCGCGCTGGCCGTGGAAGTCTCTGACCGCCGTGCAGTACCATGGCCGCTCAGCGGTTGGCGCAGGGCGTCAGGAGGGTCAGCCTATCATGGTGCATCGTGTGGCGTGGGTTGGCGTGGGTGTGGTGTTGGGCGTCTGGATTGCCGGCATGGCCGGCGCGGAGCCGGCTATGAGCGAGCGAGCCCCCGAGCAGGTGTATGAAACGGATCTGGTGCGGTATCCGGGACCGTGGAGTTTCCAACTGGGCAGCGCGCACATCATCCTTGTTAGTGATGAGGAGCTCGATGCGCTGTCGGATCCGGACAAGAAGCTCAACCTCTCGCTCGGCTTCCAGCCGGACGAGAAGAGTCTGCGGCAGGTGTGCGAGGAGGCGCAGGCGCGTGGCGCACGGACGCTGAAGGTGGCCTTCGACCATTTCTTCAGTCAGTACCGGCCCGGCCAGGACAAGCCGCGCACGCTCACGCCGGATATGGACGAGTACGTCGCACGGATCGCGCGGATCGGCGCCTTCGCGGCGGAGTATGGCCTCGGCCTCGAGCTGAGCCTCCTGAGCCCCCTCGAGATCGGCCCGGCGTATCGCGCGCGGACGGGCGAGTGCGGCGTGTGGCTCCATTACCGCAAGGGATTGCGCGATCCGGAAACCGGGGCGTTCAGCGTGCAGTTGTGGCGGCAGAATCGGTGGGCCAACAACAAGGGCGTCATCGAGATCGAAGATGCCGGCGTGCGCGTGTTCGCCTTCGCCGAGCGCAATGTGGGCGGCACGCCGTACCGCGTGGTCGATCCGGTGTCGATCGTCGAGATCACCGACGCGGCGGAGGTCGAGCGGTGGGATGGTCTGAAGGCGTCGGTATCGAGCCGTATCCGCGTGCATGGCGCAGGCCACACGGACATTGGCCCGCTCAACCGCGTGCTGGTCGTGCAGCAGTACCGGACGCCGGAGATGGACTACTTCAGCGATAACGCCTTGCCGTTCCTGAAGGGCCTGGTCGACCAGTACGCCGATGCCGGCGTCCAGTTGAACGGGCTGTACGCCGACGAGATGCACATTCAGCAGGACTGGGGCTACTTCAATCATCACGATCACGGCGAGTTCGCGTTGCGCTACGTCAGTCCGGGCCTGGCCAAGCGCTATGCGGAAGCGTACGGCGCCGAGTACGCCGATTTCGCGAAGTACATAGTCTATTTCACCCACGGTCAGGAGGATTTTGCCCACGATCTCACCGCGAAGGAGAACGGCATGGCCGTGTTCGGCGACACGCCGCAGGCCATCCGCGCCACGGCCTTGTTCCGCTCTAGGTACTATCGCTTGCTGCAAGACGGCGTCGTCGACCTGTTCACCGCCGCGAAGCATCACGCCGAACGGCGCATGGGGCATCGGCTCGAGGCGCGCGCCCACGCGACATGGGCCGAGAGTCCGACCATTGACCGGTGGAACACGGATCGCGAGGGCCACGCGCGCAACCAGTACGAGTACACGTCCAACTTCGTCTGGTCGTGCACGGTTCACCAGGCGGCGTCGGCGTGTCACGATTACTTCAAGTGGGGCGATTTCCTCACGGGCAACGGCAACGACCACGCCGAGGGCGGCTGGATCGACCGCGACTATTTCGCCCTGGCCTTGGCCTGCTCGACGGGTATCCTGAACGAGGTTCCGTATTCGTATGCCGCGCACTGGGGCATGCCGGGCGAGATCTCGCAACGGCGGATGTCGCTGGTCAACGCCTACGGCGCGGCCGGGTCGCCGCTGTTCGGCATCGTTGAGGACATGCAGCACCGCGACACCGATGTGCTCATACTATATCCGCTCGACCTGGTGGCCGTCGAAGAGCGGTTCGGCAGTTGGATGACGCAATACGGCTACGCGAACTACGTGACGCAGGGGAAACTCCTCGAGCGCGGCCGCGTCGTGGACGGCGCCATCGAGATGGCCGGTAGGCGATTCACCACCGTAGCGATGTTGTTCGAGCCGTTTCCTTCGACGCGATTGCTTGCGATGCTGGGCGAATGGGCCGCCAGCGGAGGCCGCGTCGTCTGGTCAGGCCCGCCGCCGGTGTTAACAGCGGAAGGCGAGGATGCCCTCGCGCCGTGGCAGAATCTCTTCGGTGTCGAGTACGCACCAGGGCCGAACGAAGGCATCCGTGCGCCGGGCCGGCAGGTCGTGTTCGAGGGCGCGTTGGCTGCCGTCGAGCCGCAGGTTATCCTGACGGATCTCCTCGTGGATCGCATCTATCCGGTTACGGCAGGGCCGAGTGCCGCCGTCGTCGCGCGTGCACAGGACCGGATTGTCGGAACACACCGCGCCTTCGATGGTGGCGGCTCGGCCACATTCCTCGGTTTTCGGCCGCGGGATGATCAATCCAAGAGCTTGGGCTACGAGACGCGGACGTGGTTTGAGGTCCTCGACGCGCTTGGTGCCTATCCGGCGACGGGCCGTTTTGATGGCGTGAACGACAACACGGAACATCTCTCGCGGACGACGCCTTTCCTGGCGTGTCGCTTTCCAAACGGTGCCGTGGCGGTCGCGCCGCACTTCCGCGAACTCGAGGAAGACTGGCCGGGCGGATTCGCGCGCGACGCCGAACAGGACAAGGCCTACATCGAGCAGAATCCGCCGCCGTCCGAGGCGCTTGTCCTTGATGGCCTCAAGGTGAACGGCCACACCGTTACGTACGACGGCTCTCAGGCCGTGGCCTTCCGCGTAGACGACGCCGGAAACCTGGTCGCCTTCGCCGGCAGTGGCGCGACACGCATTGTCGTCAACGGCAGCGAGTTCGTGTTTGCGGACGTGCCGATGGGCCAGTTGGCGTGGGCGCCGGTGCCTGAAGAGCGCCGTGTGACCAACGGCGCGGTGTTGCAGGCCATGGTGTACGGGCAAGGCACGGTGCGGATTCCTGCGGCGACACTGCCCGCCTCGATTCGCCTCGTGGCGGAAGGCGCGTTGCCGGGCAGCCGGGGCGCCGACGTCGCCAGCCGCGTCGAGAATGGCGCGCTGGTGTTCGAGGTCACGCCTGAGGTATCCGGCCGGTGGCTGTATGGCGTTCCCTGATCGACGTTAGCTCTCGATAGGCTCGAACCGGGCGATCTCGAGGATATTGTCCTTGCGTTCTTCGGAGAATACGGCGCGCACGCGCATGCCGACGCGCGCGTTGGCGAGATCGCCACAGTCGAGCAGGTGGGCGATGGGCGTGTCAGCGCCGTCGAGTTTGATGAGCGCGAGCACGTAGGGCGGGGTGACGGGCTGGTACGGCTCGGCGTATCGAATGACGGTGAAGCCGGTGACTTCGCCGGTAGGTTCGAGTTCGATCCAGGCGTCGGTGAGGTCCGAGAAGCAGCGCTCGCAGGTTTGTCGCGGCGGCACGAAGGTCTTGCCGCACTTCTCGCAGCGCACGCCGAGGATCTTCTTCTCATCGCGGAGGGCCACGATGAACTTGCTGCCGGTGGCTCCGGCGAAGTACTGATAGGGGAGGGCCATTTTGCCTTCAATAACGAAGGCGTTTTCCGCTTCTTGGCTCATGTTGATGCTCCTGTCCCGCGCGTCCGCTCGGATGCTATTCGATGATCTCGAAGTGTTTGATGTCGCCCGTGGTCCCTTCGCGCTCGTCGGCGAATACGACGCGGACGCGCGCACCGCGCCGGACTCTGCCAAGGTCTGCCGGATCGAGCAAGTGCCAGAGGGGCGCGTCGCCCTGCGTGCCGTCGAGGTCGGCCCAGCACAACACGTAGGGCGTCTCGCGGGTTTCACCGGTGAGGGGGTCCGGACTCGCGTAGTAGACGACGTCGAAGTCGCGAAGGGTGCCTTCCGGACCGAGCGCATCCCATTCGGTAGCCTCTACGTGGCATACGGCACACACCTCGCGCGGCGGTAGTTGATGACGGCCGCACTTGGGGCAGCGGTTGGCCATGATCCGCCGATTGTCGCGCAACTCGCGAAGGAAGCGGCCCATCACCGGTCCCGTGGAGAATCGCTGAGGAATCGACAGAACCTGCCGCGACACGATCAGTTCCTGGTCGGATTTTGCGTCACCCATGACGGAGGTCTCCTATGCCCTGTGGCGCACGGAACGCGGAGACAGACAGCCCTCCTCGAAGATGTCAGTCCCCGTTTTCCGCATACGCTTCATTTCCTACACCTTGGCCTCGAGCGCCGGTTTCTCTTTCGATAGCAGCATCAACACCGTCCAGAGCGTGCCGCCGAATCCGGAGGCGAGGGCGCGTCGGACAGGCTTCGGGACCTGATGCTCGCCAGCGGTGCCTCGCACCTGCATGGCCGCCTCGGCGACGCGGACGAGCGCGGTGGCGCCAATGGGATTGCTGCCTTGGACGCCGCCGGAGGGATTGAGGGGGATCTCGCCGTCCATGCCGATCACGTCGTTCTCGACCATCTTCAGATGCTCATCACCCTCGCACAACATGAACTCGCCGAGCCAATCCAGGCCCCACCACGCCGAGGGGTCGTACATCTCGAACACGTCGATGTCGTGCACCGGGTCGGTGATGCCGTTGCGCGCGAAGAGGCGCTCGGCAGCCACGCGATGGGTGCTCTTCCCGGAATCGAGGATCAGGGTCTCCTCACGGTGGACCGTCTCGTGGTCGACGATCCAGGCGGCGTTGGCGCCAAGCTCGGCGACCTTGTCTTCCGAGGCGAAGATGACGGCGCAGGCGCCATCGCTCTGCGAGCACATGTGAATCATCCGTAGTTCGCCGACGAGGGGGGGCGAGTTCTCGGCGGCCTCCTTGATGTACTTGCGGTCGAGCCGCAGGCGGCGGTGGGCCTTCCTGTTGCGCATGGCGTTCTCGTCCATGATGGTCCGGAGCTTCATGGCGGCGTAGCGGGCGCGGTCCCCGCCGAACCGGTCGATGAGTTGTTGCGCCGTAGTTCCCGTGAGTGCGCCGGTTTGGAGGCTTCGTCCCCAGAGCGGATCGGCCATATTGGTGATGCCGCCGGTGGTGTGGCCCTCCTGGAGCTTCTCGAAGCCAATGGCGAGGACAACGTCGTGCAGTCCAGCCGCGATGAGGTTGTCCGCGGCGCAGGCGAGTGTGGCGCCCGTAGTGCCGCCGGTGGTTAGGCGGACGCCGGACTTGCCCCAAGCGCCGGAGCCCAGAACGTGCCACATGTCGGGCTGATGCACCATCTCGAAAAGCTCCATGTTCCCGTGGAGCACGCAGTCGATGTCGTCGATGGTCAAGTGGGCATCGTCGAGGGCCTCGACGACGGCCTCGTGAATCATCTCCGGCTGGTTCACTTCTTCTCGATGACTCGAGAACTTGGACATGCCGCTGCCGATGATAGCCACATTTCGGTGCTTACATCTCATGGGGATGGACCTTTCTCAACACCGTGATGCCCTGTGCTCTCGTGGGCGCTTCATTCCCGTGTCTCCAGTACGACCACCGTTTGGAGTTGTCCGGCGGGGCCCGTGGCGCCATGGGCCAGGGCCCGTTTCGCGTCGGACACTTGCCGATGGCCGGCCTCGCCTCGGAGCTGAACGACGGCTTCGGCCACGCGGGCCATGCCGCCGAGCATGAGTGGATTCCCGGCCAGCATGCCCCCCGAACGGTTCACGCACTGCCGGTCAGGGCCACCTTCGGCCAGCCATTTGCCGCCCTGTCCCGGCGCGCACAGGCCGAGGCCTTCGGCATACTGCGGCAGTTGGTGAGCGTACGCATCGGCGATCTCAACCACATCGAAGGCTTCTCTCGGATCGTCGATGCCGGCCATGGCATACGCGCGGGCGGCAGCGCGTTCCAGGGCGAAGTTGCCGGCGAGGTCGCGCTCGCCGAGGAAGAAGCTGTCGTGACAGTTGCCCAGTCCGGTCACCCACACGGGCCGGTCGGTGATAGCATGCGCGCGTTCCTCGCTGGCGAGGATCATGGCGATGGCGCCGTCCGACACCGGATACATGAAGGCCTCCCGGATGGGGTCCGCGAGCATCGCCGACGCGAGAACCTGGTCGCGACCCATCGTGGCGTTTTCCTGAGCGACGGGATTCTGGCGCGCCCACTGACGCGCCCGCACGACAAGGCCGGCCAACTGGTTTTCGGTGACGCCGGAACGCGCCAGGTACGCCTGGGCCTGGAGGGCCGCCGCGGCCAGGTAATCGAGACCGATGGGACGCGTGTAGAAGGGATCGAAGGCGAGATGGGTGACCATGTTGCGGCTTGCGGCTTGGCTCTCCTTGCAGTGGCCGGCGAGCAACACGACGTCGTGATGGCCTGAGACGATGACGGATGTGGCGTAGTAGACGCCTTGTGCGCCGTCGGCGGCGACCTTCTCCTCGCTCCCGTAGTGGGCGCCGACCACGTCGGTAACGGCCCCGTCGGATATGGTGCGCGCGTCGAACACATCGTCCGAGACGGTGACGGCCGACTCAATGCCGCCTTTTCCGAAATCGAGGCCGGTCTGGCGACGCACGGCGTCGATGACCTCCCATAGCATCCCTTGGATGCGAACGTTCGGTTTCGCGGCCTCGAACTTGGTTTGGGCGACCGCGCAAATGGCCACGCGCGGTCTTGAAGAAACACCATTAGCCACCGATGACACCTCCGTTGTTCGCCCATGCCGATTGATGCGCCGTCCACTTGTAGCAAACGCGGGCGCTACCGCTCTTGATGGCTTGAATGATAGCGTCCCGATCTCGATGGCACCCCACCTCGATCCAGGCGCGGCCGCAGCCGCCGCGCGTGTGGGCGTCATCGGACGCGACCTTGGGAAAGGGGATCGCGTCGCAGTCGTACTCCGGTGTGTAATAGCCTTTGGCCGTGACCTCGATCGCGTCGATGGGCATCGTGCGCCGGATCTCGTCGATGCGTTCGACAACCTGTCCGACGCTCAGGTCGTATTCGCCCGGATGAGCGAAGACGCGGAGCGTTTCGAGGTCGCCGCGGATCACGATGACGTGGACGTAGCCACGCGCAAACACCGTCTTCTCGACACCTCTCAAGACCAGCATCCCCTCGAATTCGTCCGGCACGTCATCATAGGCGTTCGGCCGGATGAGGAAGTCGTGGTCCGTGAGGGCGACGAAGTCGAAGTCGAGATCCCGGTAGACGCGCAGGAGATCCATCGGCGCGAGATCACCATCGGAACAGGACGTGTGCGTGTGCAACGCGCCCTTCAGGGCCGGTGTGCGAGACTGCGAATCCGTCATGAACTACTCCGCCGCGGCCGCGCCCACGCGCCGCATCATGTACATTACCTTCCATTGGCCTTCTTGGCAGATGTCGCCGCGCTGGTTGACCACCTTCGCGTCATAGGTGATCACACCCAGGCCGGGCTTCGACGTCTCGCGTTTCGCGGCGACCGTCTGAACCACGTGGATGGTGTCGCCGATGAACACCGGCTGGCGGAAGTCCCACGTCATGCCGAGGAAGGCCACCAAGCGGTGTCGTTCGGCGCCCGGATTGCGCGCCACCAGGCCGGACGCGATGGACAAGCCAAGCATGCCGTGGGCGATGCGTTGGCCGAAGGGGGTCTTCTTGGTCAGCTCGGCGTCGGTGTGGAGCACGTTGAAGTCGCCGGAGACGCCCGCGAAATGGATGATATCCGTCTCGGTGACCGTCCGCCCCGGAGACACGTCTTCGTGACCTACTTCGAGGTCCTCATAGTAGATGTCGTCCTTTGGTATCACGTGGCTCGTCCTTTCACTCGTTGCCGCCCTGCATCGAACGCTTGACGACTTCGCGCGCGATGATCAACCGCTGGATCTCCGAGGCCCCGCCGCCGATGGTCCCGAGCCGGGCGTCGCGCAGCATGCGCTCGACTTCGTACTCCTCGGTGTAGCCGTAGCCGCCGAGAATCTGCACGGCCTCGGAGGCCGCGCGCAGGCACATCTCCGACGCAAACAGCTTGGCGTAGGACGCCTCGGCGGAACAGCGGATGCCTTCGTCGCACAAGGTGGCGGCCTTGTAGGTCAGTAGGCGGGCCGCTTCGATGTCAACGCTCATATTGGCGATCTTCTCGGCCACCATCTCGAACATGATGAGCGGTTGGCCGAATTGCTGACGTTCTTTGGCATAGGCGAGGGCACGGTCGAAGACCGCTCTGGCGAGGCCCACGCCCATCGACCCGCCCACGGTGCGCTCGACATCCAGGCCGCCCATGAGGATTCCAAGGGCCTTGTTCTCGCCTTTCACAAGGTTCTCGGCGGGAACGCGGCAGTCCTGAAAGAAGAGCTCTGCCGTGGGCGAACCGCGCATGCCCATCTTATGGAAAGGCTGGCCCACGGAGCATCCAGGGAAATCCTTCTCAACGATGAACTGGCTGATGCCGCGCGGCCCGGCCTTCTTGTCGGTGCGCACGTAGACCAGGAACGTGTCGGCCACGGGCGCGTTGGTGATGAAGGTCTTGCTGCCGTTCACGAGGTACTCGTCGCCGTGTCGCTCGCCGAAGGTCTCGAGGGCGAGAACGTCCGAGCCGGCGCTCGGCTCTGTCATGGCGAGGGCGCCGAGCTTGGCGCCGGAGGCCAGGTCCGGCAAGTACTTCCGTTTCTGCTCGTCCGAGCCGTTGCAGGAGAGATTGTGGCAACACAACACCGCGTGGGCCAGGTAGGACAACGCGGTGGAGCCGCAGGCATAGGCAATCTCCTCTCCCACGACGCAGCACGTGAGGACCGACTGACCGGAGCCGCCGTACTCCTCGGGAACGAGGAGGCCCAGGAGGCCAAGGTCGCCCATCTGCTTGAAGGTCTCAATGGGAAACCGTTCAGCGCGGTCAATTCCGGCAGCGCGCGGCGCAATCTCGTTCCGGGCGAACTTCCGCGCCATCTGCTGGATGTCGCGCTGTTCTTCGGTGAGCCGGAAATCCATGAGGCTTCTCCCCAACGTGTCCCTACTAAGAAAACAGATCGAAACTCCCATTCAGCGAAAAGTACTCTAACATGCGTCTGCGGCCGTATCAAGGTGAGCCGGACGCCCGAGGGTTGACTTCACGTGGTCGCCTCGCGAGAATACGAAGAGAAACTCGCACAAGGAGACTCGCTATGCAGCTTTCACGACGACAGTTCATCGGGCTCGTTGCCGCATTTGGCGCCGGTGCACGGGCGCGCGCGGTGGACTTGCCTTTCGGTCTGGGCAGAAAGGACGGGTTCACCTTTGCGGCCATCAATGACCTACACGTGCTGGATGCCCCCAGCACCGCCATTGTCAACCGGGCGGTGGCGAGCATCAATGGGAACCCCGAGATTGCCTTTACGGTTGTCTTGGGCGACTTGGCGACGGCCGGGAAACTGGTGGAACTGGGTCTCGCCCGAAAATCGCTTGACAGGCTCGACCGTCCTTGTTTCGTTGTGCCCGGCAACCACGATGTGGAAACGAGGAGCAAGGATATCCTCGGCAGCTACGAGAAGAGCTTCGGAGACGGTTGCTGGTCGCAGAAAGATCGGGGATGGGTTTTCTTGGGCCTAGACTCGTGTGAAGGGGCCGCCAGCGACGTGTCCGTACAGCCCAAACGGATGGACTGGCTCAAGAAGCAGGTCAAGCGCATTGACCGTGATCGGCCCATCGCCCTGTTCGCTCACCACCCGTTCAATCCGCACTCCAAGGCCTACCGCGTGAAGAACGCGGACGAAGTCCTGGGCCTCTTCAAGGACCACTGTCTGAGGCTGGTAGCCACTGGCCACTGGCACGGTAACCAGGTCGAGGAGCAGAACGGTGTCTTGTTCACAACGACGGCATGTTGTTCGTCGACGCGGGACAACTTCGACAAGACGCCGGAGAAGGGTTATCGGTTGTTCAGGGTGGCGGAGGGCACGGTGACGACGGAGTTTGTGGTTGTTGTCTAAATCTGGTCTAATTAAGAAATGATGGATGCCCGGTTTTTGGCAGCTTTGGTAATTTGACTGGAATTGGGCTCCCGCTTGTGGTAGATTATCGGGCACGGCGCGTCGGCGTCCGGGACGCGGGCGGCGTCGGGGTCGGGCTTGTTCTTCGGGGAATGCGGCTTGGGCTCGCTCCCACGGAGTTCGGAGGCGCAGTGACGCAGGTGTAGGTTGGCGTGTGCTGCGTTGGCATCAGTGGTTGGTTGTTTCAGCGGGATCCTCGCAGAGGGTCGCAGGAACCAAGTCTAGGGAGGATGGAGAGACCATGGCAGATTCAGTCAAGACGTTCTTCAGTGAGCTTGCGGGCAACGTCGATGCGTCGAAGACCGCCGGGATGAACGCCACGTTCCAGTTCGTGGTGACCGGTGACGACGGCGGCGAGTGGTACGCGAAGATTGCGGACGGCGGGGTGGACATCGGCGCGGGCAAGGCGGACAACCCGACGATCACGCTGACGTCTTCGGCGGCGGACTTCCTGGATCTCGTGAACGGGAAGATCAACGGCCAGACGGCGTTTCTGACCGGCAAGCTGAAGATCCAGGGCGACATGACGCTCGCCATGAAACTCGAGAGCGTTTTTGCGCTCGGTTAGGCCTTATGGGTGTGTCGGAGGGGCGGCGCCGCCCCTCCGACTCCTCGAACGCAATGGGTAAGGTATACCATGAGTGGGTGCTCGCGCTGGTGGCGTTAGCCGCCGTTGCGGGCGGATGTGGCCATCCGACGAGCGGTTCGCCGGCCACGACAAGAACGGTTCACTTCGTCAGTGCGGATGGCGTGGAGTTGACCGCGTCGCTGTATGCAGCGGCGGGCGAAAGGCCGCCCGGACTGGTTCTGGTTCCGATGCTGGGGGCGGATCGCGGTGTGTGGGAGGCCTTCGCCGCCCGGGCTCAGCGCGCCGGCTACACGTGCCTGGCCGTCGACCTGCGGGGGCATGGCGACAGCACGAGACAAAGGGATGGTCGTCTCGATTATCGGAAGTTCTCGGACGAAGACTGGCGGGCGGCGACTCAGGATATCGACGCGGCGAAGGGCGCGCTCATGGACGCGGGGGCCGATCCGGAGAATTGGGCGCTGGTGGGGGCCAGTATCGGGGCAAACCTGTGCCTGCATTGCGCGCTTGCGCATGAGGATGTGCCGGCCGTCGTCTTGATCTCGCCCGGACTCGAGTATCACGGCGTGACGACCGAGAACGAGATCGCGGAGTTGGGCAAACGCCCGGTATTACTGATGACGTCGCAGGGGGACGCCTACTCGGCGTCGTCGTGCGCTACGCTCAAGAAGGCCGCGTCAGGGCTGTGCGAATTGCGTGAGTACAAGGGATCGGCCCACGGCACGGACATCTTCGCGGATTCCACGGCGGCCATGGAGCAGATCCTCGTGTGGCTCCGTCCTATCCTAGGTCCGGCCAACGAGTCGTGCTTGCCTGGCGCACGTGATGCCGCTATACTCTGCCGCAACGCGGAGTAGGGTTGTGCGTGTTGGCCCGGCCTTGCCGGGGAAAGGACGGGGAACGTTGAGTGCGGCATCGGAGGGACCCTTCCAGATCGGCCGAGAATGCCACTTGCGCGTGAAGTCGGGTGTGTTCCGCGAGCGTGTGCTGGGTGTCGCGAAAGACACGATCTGGGTGAGCCTGAGCACTGACATCGACATGCCCGACGGCACGCCGGTGGAACTGGAATTCCACGAGCCGGAGGGGCATCTGAACTATCACACGCGGGTGGTGATTCCGCCGGGACACGGGCGAGAGGGCATGGTGTTGCAGCGTTCGGCGGGCAGTAACCAGGTGAGACACCGGCAAAGCTGGCGGGTTCCTGCGAATTTCGCGGGGATGGTTCGCCCGCTGGATGAGGAACGGGCCCACGAGGCCCGCGTGATCGACTTGAGCGCGGAGGGTGCGCTGATCGAGACGCCGGCGGAGCTTCCCATCGCAAGCCGAATCGCCTTCACGTTTGCCCTGCCGGAAGGACCGCCGCACACGGTGACGGCGCATGTGATCCATGATGATGTGCGCGAGGGCGGTGTGGCGTTTCGGTTTGGCCTGAGGTTCGCCGAGCTTCCCGCCGAGGTGCGCCGTTCACTGACGACGTTTCTCTGGGGGCGTATCAAGGACTTGTATCCGGAAGAGCTTCGCGCGGCTTACGCGATGACGCGCCGCCGCAGGCCCCAACCGGTCGTGCCAAGCAACTAGGGTGGTGATCCCCTCCTTGATAAACACGGAAGCCGCCTCGACATCGCTCGACTCTGGTCAGGCAAGAATCTTTGCCCTTGTGCGTTCCGTGTCTGGACGCAGCCCCGAGCGAATCTCGTCAGGCGGCTCCCAATTCCAAAAACACTGTACCACAGGATCTTGAAACGCGCAAGTGCGTTCTTCGGGCGTGTTCTTCGGGGTGCGGCGCCTAGGTTTCCGGAAATTTGGAACGTGGCGCGTTTGGGTGCTACCATTACTCCCCAATTCCGAGTGCCGTGATTCGCGCGGCGCCGCCAAACTCGCAGGAAGAACATCTCTCGAAGGAATCCATCGTGGCAGTACACACGAAACCCTCCGCTCGGCGCATCCAGGATGCGTCATCCGTTGATGAGACCCTTGCGCTGATGAAAGCCAGGCTGTCCGGCGTGGTTGCCGAAGCGGACATGCCCCGCAAGGCGGAGATGGCCTTCGCGATCAACCGGCTCAAGCACGAGCGGAACGCCATCGTCCTGGGCCACAACTACATGGAACCGGCGCTGTATCACTCGGTGCCCGACCATGTGGGCGACTCGCTCCAGCTCTCGCGCCAGTGCGTCGGCACGAAGGCGGACATCATCGTGTTCTGCGGCGTGCGCTTCATGGCGGAAACCGCCAAGGTGCTCAACCCGGACAAGACCGTGCTCATTCCGTCGCTCGAGGCCGGCTGTTCGCTGGCGGAAGGAATCTCGGCCCAACAGGTGCGTGAGCTCAAGCGCGTGTATCCGGGGGCGCCGGTCATCACCTATGTCAACACGTACGCCGACGTCAAGGCCGAATCGGACTGTTCCTGCACGTCCGGCAACGCGACGGCGGTGCTGCGGCACTATGTTGAGGAAGGCCACGAACGGATTCTATTTCTGCCGGACGAGTTCTTGGCCCACAACACGGCGAACGCGTTGGGCCTGGCGTTTGTGGTCGCGCCAGAATCGCTCGAGGATGTGCCCGAGAACCTCGGCGTCGTTCCGGGCAAGCCGACGGTCATCGGGTGCCGGGTACACTGCGAGGTTCATGAGCAGTTCACGCCTGAGCACGTTCGCGCGGTGCGTGCGGCACTGCCGGACGCGGTCATTCTGGCGCATCCGGAGTGCGCGCCGGAGGTAATGGCGTTGGTGGACGTGGCGGGTAGCACGAAGAAGATGGTGGAGTACCTGCGCGATGTTGACGCGGCACACTACGTGCTCCTCACCGACGCGTCGATGGCGGAGAACCTGGCGGCGGAGTATCCGCACCGCGACGTGGTTCGGCCTCAGGAGTACCGTTGTCGTCACATGCAAATCATTACGCTCGAGCAGACACTGGCGGCCCTGGAAAACAGGCAGTATCAGATAGCGCTGGCCCCGGATGTCATTGCGCGGGCCACGGCGCCGATCCGCAAGATGCTCGAGATCCTCTGAGCTCCGCACAGGGGGAGGCTGCGGTTGTCTCCGACGCGTACTTCGAGTAGGATGCGCTCCATGTCGGAGGACCTATTCGAGAGGGCGGCTGCCGAGCGCCTGCGCAAGGAGGCGCCGCTGGCGCGCCGCGTCGCCCCGAGAACGCTGGATGAGATCGTTGGGCAACAGGCGCTGTTGGGCGCGGGCAAGGTGCTTCGTCGGGCCATCGAGGCGGATCGGGTTACTTCGCTGATACTCTACGGACCGCCGGGAAGCGGCAAGACGGCGCTCGCGCGTATCATCGCCATGCGAACCAAGTCCGTGTTCGAGCCGCTCAACGCCGTGACGTCGGGCGTGGGGGATGTGCGGCGGCTCATCCAGGCGGCGCATGAGCGGCGTGTCCACGAGAGTCGGCGCACCATCGTTTTCATCGACGAGATTCACCGCTTCAACCGTGCGCAACAGGACGCCTTGTTACCGGCCGTCGAGAACGGTGATATCGTGCTCATCGGGGCTACCACCGAGAATCCATTCTTCAGCGTTGTCTCGCCGCTCCTCTCGCGTTCGCAAGTGTTCGAGTTCGAGCGCTTGTCCGAGAATGTCATCGTCGCGCTGCTCCAGCGCGCCCTCGCCCATCCGGATCGCGGCCTCGGCGAGTTCGACGTTGCGGTGGACGACGAGGCACTCCGCCACATGGCGGCGTATGCGGAGGGCGATGCGCGCCGGGCCTTGAACGCCCTCGAGATCGCGATGTTGACGACGCCGGCGGACGGCCGACGCGTGCACATCACGGCGGAGGCGGCGCAGGAAAGCATTCAGCGGAAGATCCTTCATTACGACGGTACGGGGGATGAGCACTACGACGCCGCCTCGGCTTTCATCAAGAGCATGCGCGGCACCGATCCGGACAGCGCGCTCTACTGGATGGCCTGCATGCTCGAGGCGGGGGAGACGCCGCGTTTCGTGGCCCGGCGGATCTGCATTTGTGCGTCGGAGGATGTCGGCAATGCCGATCCGATGGCGCTGGTGGTGGCGACGGCAGCATGGCAAGCCTGCGAGTTCGTCGGCATGCCGGAAGCCCGAATCATCTTGGCCCATGCGGCCACGTACGTTGCCTGCGCGCCGAAAAGCAACGCGGCGTATCTTGGCATTGAAGCGGCACTCAAGGACGTCCGCGAGCGGAAGACCGTTCCGGTTCCCAAGCATCTCCAAGACACGCACTATCCCGGCGCGGAGCGGCTCGGACGTGGCGTCGGCTATAGGTACGCCCACGACTATAACGACGGCTTTGTGCCTCAGGACTATGGCGTTCCGAGAGGTCGATACTACCATCCGACGGATCGCGGCAAGGAGGCCGAGTTCAAGGCGCGTCTCGAGGAGTTCGGCCGGAGGGCTGTCGAAGAGGGAGGGGAGCAGTAACCTTGAAAAGGGCCATTCCCGCGTTGATGTATTCCATCATGGTCGTGTCGCTGCTCTTGCTGACGGGCTGTCACGTGCGCGACAGGAACGGACTGAAAGTGACCGGCCAGATCGAGGCGACTACCGTCGACGTCGGCTCGCGCGTTGGCGGGCGTGTGGCGGAGGTCCTCGTTGCCGAGGGCGACAGCGTGCTTTCGGGCGACGTCCTGATCCGGCTCGAAGACGATGAGGTGCAAGCCGCCGTTGATGTCGCTCGGGCGCAGCTGGCCCAGGCGACGGCGACCCTGGCGAAGCTCGAGGCGGGTGCGCGCCCGGAGCAGATCCGTCAGGCCGAGGCCGCGGCGAAGCAGGCTGAGGAGCAGTATCGTGCTGCCCAGCGCGGTTCGCGATCGCAGGAAGTACTCGCCTCAGCGGCCGCCGCCGACGCTGCTAAGGCGGCGCGGGATGAGGCGCGGACGGAGTTCACTCGGGCCGAGCGCCTACTGGCTTCGAACGCCGTAGCCCAGCAGGCCTATGACCGGGCGAAACACGCCCTGGATGCGGCCCAGGCCCAGTTCGATGCGGCACAACAGAAGCTGGACTTGGTGACGGAGGGGCTTCGTTCCGAGGAGATCGCCATGGCCAAGGCCGGCTACGATCGCGCGGCCGCCATGCTCGACGAGATACGCAACGGCGCGCGTATCGAGGATCTCGATGCCGCCCGGGCCGCGCGCGATGCCGCGGCGGCGAACCTGGCCCGGGCCGAAGTGGCCGCACGCGAGATGGTCGTGACGGCGCCGCGCGACGGCGTGGTCGAGTCGCTGGACCTCCATCCCGGCGATCTGGTGAAGCCGGGTGCGTGTGCCACGCTTGTCGATCCGGAAGATCTCAAGCTCGTGGTCTATGTGAGTTCGACGGTGCTAGGGCGTCTTCAGATAGGCGAGAAGGTCGGGCTCACGACGGATTCGCACGGTGCCGAGACCTTCGATGGCGTCATTACCTGGATCGGCTCGAAGGGTGAGTTCACGCCGCGCAATCTCCAGACGACGGAGGAGCGCGCCCAGCAGGTCTTCGGCATCAAGATCGCAACCGATTCGGCGGGCGGCCGACTCCGGGCCGGCATGGCGGCTACGGCACACCTGACGGCTGAGGGGCATGGCCGATGACGCCGGTCATCGAAGTGGACGGACTGAGCCGGCGTTTTGGCGCCTTTGTGGCGGTCGACGATGTTAGTTTCGAGGTCGAGCAGGGCGACATCTTCGGGTTCCTGGGCCCGAACGGCTCCGGCAAGACGACGTTGATCCGGATGCTGTGCGGCCTGTTGCGGCCCTCGGGGGGCCGCGCGGCCGTGCTGGGCTTCGACACGGTTCGCCAGACCGAGCAGATCAAGCACAGCATCGGCTACATGTCGCAGCAGTTCAGCCTCTACCGCGACCTTACGGTGCTTCAGAACCTCAAATTCTACGCGCGGCTGTACGGTATCCCTCGGGCCGACCGGATGGCGCGCATCGAGGAGGCGGTGGGCATCGTGGGCATCGGCCGGTATATCCGGCAGCAGGCCGGCCAGCTCTCGGGCGGATGGAAGCAGCGCCTGGCCTTGGCGTGCGCCCTCGTGCATCGCCCGCAATTGCTCTTTCTCGACGAACCGACCGCCGGCATCGACCCGGTTGCGCGGCGGGCTTTGTGGAATCTCTTGTTCGACCTCTCAGGACAAGGCGTGACGTTCTTTGTAACGACGCACTACATGGACGAAGCCGAGCGATGCAACCACGTCGGCTACATCTACTTCTCGAAGCTGATCATCTGCGGCACGCCGAACGCACTGAAGGCGCTTCCGGAGGTGACCCCTGCAGGGACGGTGCGCATCGAGGTGAACTGCCCGCGCACGGCGGCGGCCATGCGGCAACTCAACACGTTTGCGTATGTTCAGGATGCGACGATATTCGGGGATTCGCTGCACGTGCTTGTCGAGGCCGGCGCGGAAGCGCGGGTGGCCGACGACCTGGCGGCTCAAGGATTTGCCGGCGCACGCGTGCGCCCCATCGCGCCGACGCTCGAGGATGTCTTCGTGACGCTCACGCGGGCGAAAGATGAGGAACGCCATGTTTAGAGGACTGACCTCCATCGTTTACAAGGAAACCATCCACATCCTGCGCGATCCCAAGACCCTTTTCCTCATGATGCTGATTCCTGGGATCCAGCTGGTGATCTTCGGCTATGCGATCGATCTCGATGTCCGCAATGTGACCACCGTGGTGTACAACCTGGACGGGCGCCAGGCCAGCCGCGACCTGCTCGACAGTTTCCGGAACACGGGCACGTTCAATCTTGCCCTCGACGCCGGTTCCGATACCGAACTCGAGGCCGCTATTGTGCGCGGCGATGCTCAGGTGGGCATCAAGATTCCGCCGGACTACACGGATCGACTCCTGCTCGGTGAGCCGGTGGCGGTTCAGGTGCTCATCGACGGCAGCAACTCGACGGTGGCCATGCAAGCGCTCAACGTGAGCAACGCGATTGCGTTGACGGAATCGCTGGATATCCTGCCGAGAATCGTCGGGCAGATGACGGGGCCGCCCATCGAGGTGCGTCCGCGCGTCTTGTTCAATCCGGACATGCGGACGGCCAACTTCATGGTGCCGGGCCTCGTCGCGGTGATCCTACAAGTGGTGATCATGCTGTTGACAGTGGTCGCCATTGTCCGCGAGAAGGAAGAAGGCACCCTCGAACAGCTCATGGTGACGCCGGTTTCGCGGTTTGGCCTGATGCTGGGCAAGCTGATCCCCTTTGGTGTGATCGGCCTGATCGAGATCGGGAGTGTGTTGGCCTTGATGCGCTTCCTATTTGGTGTGCCCATTGCCGGCAGCCTGCTGCTTCTGGCCGGCTTCACGTTCATCTACCTTTTCACGGTGCTTTCGACCGGCCTGCTCATCTCGACTTTCGCCACGAATCAGTTGCAGGCGCTCCAACTGGCTTTCCTGATCGTCATGCCGTCGATCCTGCTCTCCGGGTTTATCTTTCCGCAGGAGTCCATGCCACCGGCGATCTATGCCATCGGCCAGGTAGTCCCGGCCACCTACTTCATCCGGATCATGCGCGGCATCATCCTCCGCGACGCCGGCTTCTACGACCTGTTCGGTTCGGCCGGCATCCTGGGCCTCATCGGCATCGTCGTCTTTGTGGTCAGCGCGCTGCGTTTCAGGAAGACGCTGGCGTAGCCGGCTTCCGGCGCATGGCGGGAAACACGAGCCGCAGGAAAGTGTCGATCGGCACCGGGGCGAAACTCAGCGGCAAGACGATGGCCCAGCCTTTGAGGCTTAACGGCGCGGTGTGCAGCACGTGCGAGAAGGCCGGCACGTACACCGAGGCCAGGAGAATCGTCGTGCACAGGAGGAAAGCGGCCCAGACGTAACCATTGCGCGTGATGGCGTTGTTGATGATCGAGGCGCCGTGTTCGCGGATGCTGAAGACGTGGAACAACTGGCTGAACGCCAGCGTGAGGAAGCACACGGTTACCGATTCGACGGGCTGGGCTGGATCGGCGTCGATCTTGAGGACGTAATGCGCGAGTGCGAAGGAGGCCAGCGTACACGTGCCCAGGATCGTGCCGGCCATGGAGATCCAGGCCCAATGGCGGCGGCTAAGCATCGGATCGCTCTTGGGGCGTAGCGGGTGTTTCATGACACGCGCGCTCCCTTCGCCGACGCCGAGGGCCAGGGCCGGAAACACGTCGGTGACGAGGTTCAGCAAGAGGATCTGGAGCGGCAGAACGGGGAGCGGCGTGTTGAGCAGGGCCGCGAGGAAGATCACGAGGACCTCGGCGATGTTGCAGCTCAGGAGATAGAGCACGAAGTTGCGGATGTTGCCGAAGATGACGCGGCCTTCCTGAACGGCGTGCACGATGGTAGCGAAGGAGTCGTTCTTGAGCACGACGTGGGCGGCTTGACAGGCGACCTGCGTGCCGCGCAGGCCCATCGCGATACCGATATCGGCCTTCTTGAGCGCGGGCGCATCATTCACGCCATCACCGGTCATGGCGACGACGGCGCCGCGCTCCTGGTGCAACGTAATGAGATCGAGTTTCTGGTGAGGGGTCACGCGCGCGAAGACATTCGTGGCGTGGACACGGTCCTTCTCCTCGCTCGACATCTCGGCAAAGGGCTTGAGGTCCCGTCCGTGGATAACCGGTGCCTCGGTGCTGTCCAGGATTCCCACGTCGGTACCGATGTGAAGGGCCGTGGGTGCTTGGTCGCCCGTGATCATGACAACGCGGATACCGGCCTCGCGACACCGGGCAATGGCGTCGCGGATGTCACCTCGCGGCGGATCGATCATGCCGAGGAGACCGACGAAGACGAGGTTCTCGTACGGATCATCATCGAGACTGGCCACGCGATTGCGCGCGACGGCCAACAGGCGAAACCCTCGGCGGCCGACGCGTTCGTTGGTTTGCTCCCACTGCGCGCGGAGTGCGTCGGTGAACGGCTGCTCGCCCTCGGCCGTGAGTACGCGCGCGCAGGTGGCCCAGATCGCCTCGGGCGCACCTTTGGCGGCCACATAGTAGCCGTTGCCGATCCGGTGATACGTGGCCATGCGCTTCGTTTCGGAGTCGAAAGCGTCCTCATTCAGCTCGGGCATCTCGGTGACGAGCGTCAAGCGGTCGATGCCCATTTCGAGGCCGGCCTCGAGTAGGGCGATTTCCATTGGATCGCCGGTGGCCACGGTGGTTCCATCGGCCTGGCGCCGGATGCTCGCGTTGTTGCAGAGGACGGCGATTCGAATGGCCTCGAGGGCCGTCTCGCCTGCCTGGGCGGGCCAAGCGCCATCCTTGCGTTCGACGACGCCGTCGGCCAGGTCGAGGCGCGTCACCGTCATCTTGTTCTCGGTGAGGGTTCCTGTCTTGTCGGTGCAGATGACGTTCGTGCTTCCGAGCGTCTCTACGGAGGCGAGGCGGCGCACGAGCGCTTGACGTTGGGCCATACGCATCATGCCGCGCGAAAGCGCGATGGTCGCCACCACCGGGAGACCTTCCGGAATCGACGCGACGGCCAGGGCGATGGCCGTCTCGAGCATGGTGAAGATCGCTTTCCCGCGTGCGACACCCAGGATCCAGACGGCGAGCGTGATGAAGAAAACGACCTTGGCCAGATTGCGGCCGAGGGCGTCGAGGTTCTCCTCGAGTGGCGTGGTTTCTTCCTCGGCCCCTTCGACGAGCGCGGAGATTCGGCCGAGTTCCGTGTCCATCGCGGTGCTCACAACCACGGCGACGCCCGAACCGCGTGTGAGCGAGGTGCCTTTGTAGAGCATGTTACGGCGATCCGCCAGCGGTTGGTCTGCATCGAGAGGCTCGGTGTGTTTTGACACCGGCGCGGACTCGCCCGTGAGGGCCGACTCGTCGCATTCGAGCTTGGACGCCTCGACAATCCGGAGGTCGGCGGTGATGATGTCGCCGCCCTCGAGCACCACGATGTCGCCCGGCACGAGTTCCGTTGCGGGAATCTCGACGACACCCCCCTCGCGGCGGACGCGCGTGGTCATGCTGCCCATCTTGTACAAGGCGGCCATGGAGCGCGTGGCCTTGATCTCGGTGAAGAATCCAATGCCGGCATTGATGAGGATGACGCCGATGACGGCGAAGCCCTCGGTAAAATCGCCCAAGATGAATGAGAGTAGCGCTGCACCCACGAGTAGTAACACGACAAGGCTCTTGAACTGGCTGATGAAGATCGCCCAAGGACTTCTTGTTGCCTGTTGCCGGAGCTCGTTCGGGCCCTGCTGTTCGAGGCGAACGCGGGCCTCGGAGTGCGAGAGGCCAACGCCGGCATCCACGCTCAAGGCGTCTGTTACGGCTTGCCACGACTGACTGTGCGGAGGTCTCGCAGTGTCCATGCAATGGACCTTAGCGCATTTGTGGGCCAAGATGCACGCGAGCGTTTATCGCCGGTGCTTCAGCCAGAGATCGATGGGCCGAGCGACGTCAGTCGGGCGGAACGGGAGGGGGACCTTGGCGCCGGTTCCCGCGGACTGATAGCCGGCGTAGAGGATCTCCTGGACGAGGCGGCCATCAAGGCCGGTGACAATGGGCGTTTCGAGGCCGCGTGCACACCGAGTAAAATGGCGCATCTCCTGGGGGAACCCGTAGTTCCAGAGCTCTTCGTAAACAGGATAGGACCAGCCCTGCGTGCCGGGGGCCTTTTCCACCGCGTAGCCGTAGCCGTACTCGCTGTACGTCGGGAGTGCGTTGCCCATGTGGAGATCGGCGTAGGTCAGTCCGCCTTCGCCGTAGATCTCCGCGCGGTCGTGCATACCGCCGCGCCGCGCCCAACTATCCTCGACGACGCCGACGACGCCGCCCTCGAACTCGAGGATACAGATCGAGTCGTCCTCGCCTTCCGTCTTGTCGCCATGGACGTGCGTGGCCATTTGGCAGTATACGCTCTTGACGGCCGGCCGGCCGAGAAACCAGTAGCAGAAGAGGACTCCGTGGCACCCCATGTCCATGAACACGCCGCCGCCCGAGCGGCTCACATCCCAGAACCACTCGGCGTGCGGGCCGAAGTGCTTCTCGCACTGCTTAACCATGTAGACTTTGCCGAACGCGCCCTGGTCGGCCATTTCCTTCGCCTTGACGTACTTGGGCGTGAAGAGGAGTTCCTCGGCGTACATGAGTAAGACGCCTTGCTGCTGGCAGACGTCGACCATCTCATCGGCCTCTTCGAGGGTCATGCAGAGGGGCTTCTCGCAGAGGACGTGCTTGCCGGCCAGGGCGGCGTCGATGGTCATCTGCGCGTGGAGGTAGTTGGGCGCCGCGATGGCGACCATGTCGATGTCGCCTTCGCGGAGCAGGTCTCGGTAATCCTGGAACGCGCGCGGAATGCCGTGCTTGGCAGCGAAGGCCTTGGCCTTGCCCGGCGTGGGTGACGCGACGGCGACGATCTCTGCATCGTCGCGAACCATGCGCAAGGACTCGGCGTGGATATCCGCCTCGAATCCGGAGCCGATGATGCCGACTCGTGTTCTGCGTGCTCCAGACATATCGTTCCTCCTCGTGCCGACGCCGTTCTCGTGCCCCACACGAGGATGGCACGTCCGGGCGCTGGATCTCCAGTCAAGCCCTTTCCACCGGCAGACGCGCACCTCTCCGCGTTGAGTTGAGTCGGGAGTGCCCATCCGCAACCGCAGGGAAAGGTGCAGTTCAATGCCGATTTGGGTCATAATAGCGATGGGGGATTCCGAATCGCTGCAGGCGGAATGGTCGAGGATGGGCCTCGGACCTGCGGCGGGCTTGCCATGGAATGCGTTGGGTGTTGAGGTACGTCCTATGGTGCGTCTGGTGCCGGTTGCGATGCTGGTTCTGTCGAATCTGTTCATGACCTATGCGTGGTATGGCCACCTCAAGGACATGCGGTCCAGGCCGATCTATGTTGCGATTCTCGTGAGCTGGAGCGTAGCGTTCTTCGAGTACTGCCTCCAGGTGCCGGCCAATCGGCTGGGGAGCAACTACTTCAGCTTGAGTCAGTTGAAGATCATCCAGGAGGTGGTGACCATGATCGTGTTCGCGGGCTTCTGCGCCCTTTACATGAAGCAGCGCCTCACGTGGGACTACCTCTGGGCCGGCCTCTGCTTGTGTGGAGCGGCCTTCTTCCTCTTCCGGCAATTGCCTGCGAAATGAAACCGCCGTTCCGGCCTCCTCTTGCGTATGGTAGGTTTTGCGTTTTGTGCCGGACGTGATACCATGGTTAGAGCTACGACATGAGGATGGGTCAAGGTTTGAGGGGCCACCCGTGAGCGCTAGGGCCACGGAGGCAAGAGAGGGAGGCACTCCTATGGCACGCAATCGCTCGTTCTTTCTCGTTCTTCTGGCCGGGGGCGTGGGGATGGCGCTCGCACTGTGCGCATCGGCGTCCATCCCGTTGATGATTAACCACCAGGGCGCGGTGCAAGTCGCAGGCACGAGTTACACGGGAACGGGCTTCTTCCGATTCGCATTCATTGAGGCATCGAGTGGGAATAATCTTTGGACCAATGATGGATCGAATCTCGGCGCTGCAGGGATGCCCACAAGCCCCGTGTCCCTTGTGGTCGACGAAGGCCTGTACAGCGTCCAGTTGGGAGACGTCGGTATCCCGGGCATGGCGTTGCTGTCGAGCGCAGTCTTCAACTCCGACGACGTACGGTTGCGCATCTGGTTCGATGACGGAACGCACGGCGCGCAGCAGTTGGTGCCCGATCAGCCTGTCACCAGCGTTGCCTACGCCTACAGGTCGCTGTTCGCGGACCAAGCGAGCAATGCCGACCTCATCGATGGTCGGGACTCCACCGCGTTTGCCGAGGCGACGCATGACCATCCGCTGTACAGTCTCTCCGGTACGCTCAACGACGCCCAGATACCGGACGATATCACGGTCAACTATGCCGCCGCTGCCGGCAACGCGGATACACTCGATGGGATGCATGCCGCGGCGTTCATGCCCGCCACGACGGACCTTTGGGTCGATACGGCGGGCGATACCATGACAGGGAGTCTTACCGTTGAGGAAACGGTTACGGCTCCCGCCTACGCGTTCCCCAGCGAACAGACCCAGTTCTTCAGTATTCCATCAGCCGCATTTGTCCGCGCCTCGAACAGTGTGAACTGCTACATCGATAATGGATCGGTCTCGGGGTCCGTCAGTGGCACGGCGGTGCAGGTGCTTGCGCCCTTCAACTTGCCCAACGGCGCGCGGCTTGTCGGGTACAAGGTGAACTGCCGAGCCCTGGACGCGAGCTTTCAACTCCAGGTGAAGCTACTGCGGCAGCCCGATTCGGGATCCATGCTCATCACGAACTCGACGCTCACCGTTGCGGGAACGGGCGGAAATACCACTCTGTTCAGCCCAGCGCTGGACGTGACAATCGACAATGAGGATTACGCCTATCTTGTCCAAGCAGATTGGGTTACCCCTCCAACAGCTACGGACACAAAGCTCTACAACGTCCACATCCAATACTCGGTGACTGGCCTGCGCCCGTGACCCCGCCGTCCGCCGAGAGGGACAAGGCGCCCTGTGGACTGCGCAAGCTGGCTTGCGCTCTGGCTCGAGCAGAGCTTGCTCCGCTGCCAACGACCCTGCTTCCGGCATAGGAGGCCCAGCAAACGGGCGCAAATACCCCCTCGTTTCCTGGCAGGAGACAGGAAACTCACGAGCAAGTGCCCTATGCGCCTGGAATGGGCTCTCCGCCGCTATCCTTCGACGGTCAAGGCCGGATTTGCCGGGCCGAAGTGCTTGAGCATGACGATGGGGTCCGCCTTGCTCGGATTGACGATGGTCACGCCTTCTTTCGCCGCAGCCTCCGACACGAAGAACTCGTCCTGCGTGAGCTGGCCGAATCGGATGAGGGCCGGCGACTCGATGTCCCACGCGCCCATGGTCCCGTGGCCTTGGAGCACGATGAGGCCGTAGGCGGCGCTGTCCTTGATCGTAACCGTGTGTCCCGGCAGAACCGTGAGTTCCTTGGCGCTGAAGGCCATCGACTTGTAGCAAATCCAGTTCTCGACGTAGCCCTCGGCCTTCATTTCCTTGACGGGCCGCACCGGTTGGGGCCGCATGAAATGCTTCTTGGCGAAGTCCGGATCGACGTTGAGCTCCCAGTCGATGACATCGACCAGGTAGTCGAAGTCGCCTTTGCGATCCTCGGGCGTGTCCTTCCAGAGGAGTTCCTCCGGCACGATCTGATCGCCCGTGAGCGACTGGTACATGGCGAATACATCCGAGGCCTTCTGCGGCTCGTACGTGCAGAGGCTGCCAGGAGCGTGGAGGACGCCCGGCGGCACGTCCCACCCGGTGCCCGGCTCGAGGCGGTACGCGGCGGACAGGTTCGTGAGCTTGTTATCGCCCTTGACGTAGTCCTTCAACGCCTGCCGTACTTCGTCCTTGCTGACACCCGGCTGGAGTCCGAAGAAGGTGTACGGGAAGTCGCCGCCATGGTTGTTGAGCTGCGTCGGGAAGAAATACGCCTCGGGCTTGCCCAACTGATTGACCTTGGCTGCGTGCTCGTCGTCGTGATGGATGTGGTGGGGCAGGGCGCCCTTGTTGTCGAAGAACTTCGAGTACATGGGCCAGCGACCGTACTCGTTCCAGATGCGGTCGCCGATGAGCGCGCCTTTGAGCTCGCTGACAGCGTCGCGCAGAAGGAAACACTCCGTCTTGCCGCCCTCCTCGACAGCGACGTGGCTGAGTCCTTCATCCTTGCTCGTCAGCGGCCCGTTGTCCGCCGGCGTCGTCGACGAGAACCAACGCTCGTCGATGCCGCCCCGGACACCGCCCAGCGCGTAGTAATCATCGGGATGCAGCTTGATCCGGCGCCCGGGCACGCAGAACGATCGCGGCACCCACGTCGGCGTGAGTCGCAGAATTCCCTTGCCTTGCTCGAAGGCCCGTTCGGCAGTAGCTTTTGTACTCATTCCTCATAGCCTTTCCTGTATTGCACGCTGCTGGTCTCCCGAATGACCAACCTTGGACTCTCTCAAGGGGAAACGCAACTCGCGGCCGGCCTTGTCAGCCAATCCTGGTTGATATCCACGATGCTGTGATTCTTCAACTGATACGCAATGACCATACTTGACACACCCAAGTCCTCGGCGAGATCCTCGATTTCCTCGAGTGTTACCGTGTCGCCGGCTATGTGTTCGCGAAGAGTCTCGGCGGGAGCAAGCAGTTCAGCGGCAAATGCCCGGCTTCCTTTCTGCGTATAGGTCTCAGCTCGTGTCACCAGGCGAGGGAACGTCTCCGCCCTTGCCGTGACATATTCGAAGAGCGTGCGCGCAAAAACGAAGCGTTGGGAGTGGATATGGCGGCCCGATGTGACGAAGCGTCCCACCCTTGTATCCGGATCCATAGAAGCAATGGCCTCGAACACCTTGGACTGGGTATTGATCCTGGGCGTGCTCTCCCACCCGAGCGTATTGAACTCCTCGTCGCGAAGTCGCCCCACGGTGTTCCCCAGCTCACTTCGGACCTCGCGAGCGCAACGGTAACCGACCTCCCAGGGAGCGGTTGGTACAACATCCGCCAGATAAGGCTGGATGCGTTCACGGAAAGGATGCAAGGCAACGCCGTTCCCGGAGCTGGGAACGAGGTCGAGAGCCTCCTTCACCCAGGCCACATTCTCATCGATCTGATGCCACAGCGCTGACGCGAAGAACTCTTCCCGTAGCGAGTCGGGCAGTGTTTCTGCCGCGGACACTATCCCAGTATCTTGTTCAGGTCCTGTCGAGAATGGGTCGAGTCCCAACGCCCCGGCTGCCTCGCAGAAAGCACGCTCCTCGGCGTCGAGGGCGCTGAAGCTCTCCCATTCTTCCTCGAGCAATGTGCGTTGGCCATTCGGGGCGTCTCTGAGCCGGAGCACGGTGGCGCGTATGAAGGCCAAGAGGCTGTCGGAAACGCTCTCCCGACGTAGTCTTGCCTCCCCTGATGCGAGGAACCGGAGGTCGGTGTAAGGAACCGCCTGGCCTTGCCACGAGAAGTGAACCCAATCCCCCTCCGGGACGATGGACAAACGTGGCAGTGCGAAGCCTTCGGCGCCACAGGAAAGCAAATGGCGTTGGGCCGAGAACTCGCGGTTAGCCCCCTTGCTCTCGTACATCAGGGCAAACCAATTCGTCATGGCCCATTCCGCGATGCTGTAGAGGGGGACATACACACCGTCACGAAGTGCTCTCGTCACACCGTCGGAGACTTCGGTGACCGCGGCGCCATTGATTCGGATGACGAGGCGCGCCATCGTTTGCCGGAGCTCGGGTGCGGTGATGCCTTCGCCCGGCATCCATTCGTATTCAAGCTCTAGGCCCGACATGCTAGATTCCTTCAGGATACTCGTCCTCTTCGAGAGGATAGCCCTTGTATTCTCCGGTATCTCGATTGACAAGTCGGGCCTCAAACACGACATCGTCAACGCGGTGCCACGCATATCGCGGAAACTCACCCTCCCACGGCGCACCAATCCAGCCATTCCCTATTGCGCGGCGGAGCCAACCGGCGATGTCGTCCTCTCGGCCTACCAGAGCCTTGTCGCACTTGGATGCATCGGAACGGAGATTAGGATTACTCCCCGCCAAGGGATAGGTCTTGTGTTCCGGACTTCCGATATAGCTCACACGGCGGGCCAGCTCGCTAAGATCGACGCCTGGCGGGATCGCTGCCTGTGTACGGGCCAAAGGGCGCTTTCTCTTTGGGCTTTTCATAGGCCGTTCTCGCGGGACATCCTACCTTCTCTAGGATACCATTTCCCAGGACTCGGTCTTGGCCGACTTAAGGACGGCGTCGCACACACATTGCGTTTCGAGGGCGTCGCGGAAACCGGGCCGCACGGGCTTGCCGGACTCGAGGCCTTCGAGGAAATCGGCCACTGCATGGATGAAGGTGTGCTCGTAGCCAACAACGCAGCCGGGCACCCACCAGTGCTTCATGTAAGGATGGTCCGAATCCGTTACGAGGATCGTCCGCCAACCGTGGACGCGCGAGTCTTCGCGATGATCGAAGTACTGGAGCTGGTGCGCGTCCTCGAGATCGAAGTAGATCGAGCCGTGCTCGCCGTTGACCTCGAAGGTGTTCTGATTCTTGCGGCCTCGGGCGTAGCGCGTCGACTCGAAGGTGGCCAGAGCGCCGTTCTTGAACCGCGCCAGGAACGCGCAGGCATCGTCGATGCCCACCGGCTTGACCTTGCCCGGCTCATCCTGGAGTGGGCGTTCCTTGATGAAGGTTTCGGTCATCGCAGACACCTTGTCCACGCCCCCGATGAGCCAGATGGCGGTGTCGATCGAGTGGGCCAACAGGTCGCCCGTCACGCCGCTGCCGGCCACGTCGATGTCGAGCCGCCACAGCGTCGCGCCGCCCTGCGGCACGTCGGCGCTGATTGTCCAGTCTTGGAGATATTTGGCGCGATAGTGAAAGATGCGGCCAAGGCGGCCTTCTTCGATGAGCTGCTTGGCCAAGGTGATCGCCGGGACGCGGCGGTAGTTGAACCATACCATGTTCGCGACGCCGGCCTTCTCGATGGCCTCCGTCATCTCCTTACCTTCTTGGGCGTTCATGGCCAGGGGCTTCTCGCACAAGACCATCTTGCCAGCCTTAGCCGCGGCGATGGCGATGTCGCGGTGGGTGTTGTTCGGGCTCACGATGTCGATGACGTCGATGTCATCGCGAGCAACAAGGGCGCGCCAGTCCGTCTCGATACTCTGCCAGCCCCAGTTCTCGGCAAAGGCGCGCACCTTGTCCTCTTTGCGGGCGCACGCCGCCTTGAGCACGGGCTCATACCCGAGGCTGAAGAACTGGTTCACTTTCCGGTAGGCGTTCGAGTGCGCCCGGCCCATGAATCCGTAGCCAATGATCCCGATGTTAAGTTTCTTCTTGGCCATGTGCATCTCCCCAGGCCTTGCGCGCCGTTCGTGCAGCGCAGGCAATCCAAATACCCTTGGTTCGAGGTGCTTTCCGACGAACAAGCCGCCGCGTTGGCCGACATCGCTCCGGTCATTCAGCCCATCCGGCTTGTCGTGTCGCGTGACTGGGCGATCATACCCTACCGTCGCCCCGCCTGCAAGCCTGCCCTAGTGCGTACCTGTGAGGCGCCGTTTCCTCGACAAGCCTCCGGGTCCTGCTCGCGTCGATGGACCGTCTTGAAAACCGCCGGGAACGGCAGTAGCATGACACCTCTGCAAAAGGAGGCGTTGCCGTGAAACGAAATCAGTGGTCGCATCTTGCGTGTCTGATTGGTGCTCTGGCCTTGTTGCGGCTCGCCGCCGGCGCGGAATCTCCATCGCCTCCCAATCCACATGCCGTTCCCAATCCTCCGCTCATGAAACTGCCGTTTGCATTTCCCGGACCGCGCATGGAGAACACCCCCGTCGTCTTCCAGGACCGGCCATTGCTGGTGCAGAATGTGCGTCCGCTGAACACGAAAGCGCAGGGATTCTATCTCTTCGTGCAGGACATGCGCACGGGGGATGAGGTAACGCGGTTCGGCGAAACTTGCTCCTTCGTGAGCGCCTTCGTCCAAGGCAAGACGCTCAGTGTCTTTGCCACCGAGAACACGGACGATGATTGGACCCATGACGTGTATCGGTTCTGGTCGGACGACCTAAGGCAATGGAACAAGGAACTCGCCATCGCGCGAAAGCCCGGAGAGCATCTGTTCAATACGAGCGTCTGCCAGGATGACCAGGGCTACGTCATGGCGTTCGAGTCCAACATGCCCGTCCAGTGGTCGTTCCGCTTTGCGAGATCGAAGGACTTGTCCTCGTGGCAGGAAGTGGAAGGCGTCGGTTTCGCCGACACTACGGAACAAACCGCGTGCGCCAACCCCGCCCTCCGCTACTTCGCGCCATACTACTATGTTATATATGGAGGTTGGCGCAGTCAAGGCCCAGGAACGTGGTATCAGTACCGCCTCGCGGAAACCATGTACGTAACCTTCGTGGCGCGATCACAGGACCTGGCGACCTGGGAGCTGAGCCCGACGATCTACCCCATGCTCGATCCCGTGCCGGGCGAGGGCATTAACAACACCGATGCCGACCTCTTCGAGTTTGAGGGGAATACCTACGTGTTTTACGCCACGGGCGACCAGCAGACGTGGGGAACGATTCGTATCGCCATGTACGCAGGCTCCATGAAGCACTGCCTTGAAAGCTACTTCCCAGATAACGTTCCCAAGATCGTGTTCGATGCGCGCCAAGGGAAATACAGGTATCCGGACAAGTAAAGGACCCGCCCATGAAATGCCACGATGCGAGCGGATGTCTGGCGCTCGTGTGCCTGGCGGCGGCCGCCGTGGCGCCGTCTTGGGCTGAGTCGAGCGACACGGATTCAGCGAGGTTGCAGCGGGTGGCCTGGTTCGCCGAAGCCCGGTTTGGTATGTTCATCCATTGGGGGCCGTTCTCCGTTCAGGGCAATGATCCGCAGGCCAAGTACGACTACTTCGCCATGAAGGACGATGCCGAAGCCCGCCGCGACTTCGAGCGATATGCCGAGGCCTTCCGCCCGGGGAGATTCGATGCCGCCCAGTGGATGGAAACCGCGCGAGACGCCGGTGCGAGGTATGTCGTCTTCACGTCCAAGCACCACGACGGCTATTGCATGTTCGACAGCGCGCTCTCCGACTTCACGACGATGAAAGGCGCACCCAAGCGAGACTACGTCCGTGACCTCATTGCGGCCGCGCGCGTCTCGGGACTCAAGATCGGCTTCTACTACTCGATGCTGGACTGGAAACATCCCGATTACACGGGCGATCTCGCGAGATTCGTCGAGGAGTATCTCTTTGGCCAAGTACGTGAGTTGTGCACGAACTACGGGCCCATCGATTGTTTCTGGTTCGACGGTGAGTGGGATCATCCCCTTGCTGCGTGGCGCTCTCCCGAGCTCGTGAACATGATCCGGGCCCTGCAGCCGAATGCGCTCATCAACGACCGCCTGGGCAAGGGCGAACGCGGAGTTACCCCTCTGTGCGATTTCTACACCCGCGAACAGTCATCCGAAGTGAATGTCCCAATGGCGTTCGAACACGAAGAGCCCCGGCCGTGGGAAGCATGCATGACTATCGGTGATTTCTGGCAGTTCTCGCTGAACGACACGCGATTCAAGAGCGTCGATGAACTCGTGGGCGTCCTGGTGGATGTGGCAAGCCGCGGCGGGAACCTCTTGCTCAACGTCGGCCCGGATCCCGACGGGCAGATCCCTCGGCCGTTGGTGGAGCGTCTACGAGGTGTCGGCGCATGGCTGGCCGTCAATGGAGAATCCGTTTACGGGACAACGCGATCTCCTTTTGGCCCGCTGCCCGTGGGGAAGTGCACGGCAAAGGCCAATAGACTGTACCTCCACGTCGACTCGAGTGCCGGCTCTCCCGTTCAGTTCCCAAGGCTTCAGAACACCATCCGGAAGGCCTTCCTTCTCAGTTCGAACGCGGCATTGCCTTTCGACAACGGTGCCAAGACCGTCACGTTGCCGAAGGACTTCTCCCAGGGCTCCTGGAGGGTGGCTGTAATCGAACTGGACACTCCGCCCGTTGTACACTGAACGAAAAGGCGTTGCACGAAAGTCGGGAGACTGCTCGAGTCATGGCGGGCGTCTGATGGAGGATGTTGGGCGACTCCAGCGGCGGCGGCAGAGCCGGAGAGGAGAGAGGCTATGGGCAACGAGATGGATCGGCGCGGCTTCTTGAAGGGTTCGGTGGCGGCCTCGGCCGGTATGGCGTTTGGCGTCTCGCGCGAAGAGGAGATCCTATTGAGGCAACTCGCGCAGAACACGAATTCGCCAGCGCCAACAGGCGGTCCTGCGTTGAAGGCGGCCTTGCCGAAGGGCCGGATCAGAGACCTCGAAGTTAGCCGGCTCATCTGTGGCGGTAACCTCATCGGCGGCTGGGCGCACAGTCGCGACTTGATCTACGTGTCGCGCCTGTTCAAGGCGTACAACACCGACGAGAAGATCATGGACACGCTCGAGCTGTGCGAGCAGAACGGCATCAACGCGATCATCACCAATCCGGTGTCGGGCGATGTGATCAACCGTTACAAACGCGAGCGCGGCGGCACGATTCAGTGGATCGTCGAGGGCCATCCCACCGAGAAAGACATGACGACAGATATCCAGAAGTCCATCGATAACGGCGCCGCAGCCGTGTACATCCAGGGCGCTATTGGCGATCGCTGGATTCGACAAGGGCGGATGGATCTCGTTCAGCAGACCGTGTCGTTTGTCAAAGAGAACGGTCTTCCGGCGGGTGTTGGTGCGCACCAACTTGCCGTGCCGGTGGCCTGTGAGAAGGACGGCGTCGATCCGGACTTCTATGTCAAGACGCTCCATCGCGGGGACTACTGGTCGGCGCAGCGGCCGGATCAGAACAAGGATGTCGTCGACAACTTCGCGGACAACTACTGGTCGATGACGCCTGAGGAGACCATCGCGTTCATGGCGACGGTCGAGAAGCCATGGATCGCGTTCAAGGTGCTCGCGGCCGGTGCGATTCCGCCTCGCAGAGGCTTCGAGTATGCCTTCAAGGGCGGCGCCGATTTCATCTGTGTCGGCATGTTCGACTTCCACGTGGCCGAGGATGCGGCCATCGCTAACGAGATCCTGGCCAGCCTCGAGCGCGAACGACCCTGGCGCGCGTAGGCGAAAGCCCCCGCCGATGCGCGCTGGCGAAAGGACCTCAGGGCCCCAGGAGCCCAAAAGATGACCGCCCGTTATGCCGGGCGGCGGGAAAACAACATCGGTGGCCCCAGGCTTGGAGTTTGAGCCAGTCACCCACTCGCTGAGATCGTTTAGGTCGTCTGGGGCCTTTGCGTCCTTGGCCCCGCCGCAGGGTACTGCGTGAAGGAAAGCCTCAGTTCTCTCCAGGCGTCTCCGCCGGCTTCAGCTCAAGTACGTAGCGCTCGCGTTTGTCGAAGGGCATACACACCACAAGTTTGGCCGCCGACAACTCGGAACTACCATCCTTCTTGTACGGATTGTGCTGCCGGGCGGGCCAGCGGAGCGAGGCACCGTCGGGCACGGTGACTTCGAGGCCGCCATACGTGAAGCGGCCCCCGAACTGCGCGGACGGCCACACGACATCCTCTTCGCCAAGGGGGATGTTCTGGTGATTGGCGGATTCGAAACTCAATGCGCGGTTCAGCAAAGGCAAGTGAGCCTCGACACGGGCGCCCTTGGGCGCGGCGTAGGTGAGGGCGAGCGCGCCATCCGCGACACACGCCTCGACGCGGCACGAAACGTTGCCATAACGGATGTCCATGCGCGTGCCGGCCTCGTCGTTGGCGATGGCGGCCTCGTCGGGCGTCCAGAGAAGGTCCAGCTGGGGCGTGAAATCGGGCGACTCGTCGCCGGGCGTGTGTTTGAGCAGTGCCGGATCGCCGACGGTGAAGGTCGACCAATAGGGCTGGACCTTGGTGTTGCCGCCCCCCGCCACGAGTCCAAGGGCGTCATGATACACATCCACCAGGTTCTGCCTATCTTGGATCCAGCGGCTGTCGAAAGGCTTGCATGCGTATCCGGAGAAGGCCCATTGCCACGGCTTGCTCCGACGAATGACCGCCTCGTTACTGCCCAGGGTGACGAGTCCCTTGTCGGCATCCGCGGCCGGGGCGATGCCGTCGCCCACGCCACCGTACAAGAGCATCTCCGCGGCATAGTCCGCGCTGACATTCCGGGCGCCGCCATCCGTGGCCGCCGCGACCTGCTTCAGGAGGAAGCCGCGCCCCTCGGGCGTACAACTGAATCCGACGTTTCCGGTTTCGATGCCCTTGTGGTAGATCTGACGCTCGTCGATGGCGGCTACCGAGGATCCGTCCGGCCAGAGGACGCTGGCGTGGAATTTGGCCGAGCGCTGGAGTGCTTCGAGGGCGACTGGATCCTTCGAAAAGTGGTAGTAGATGCCGAGGGCGTCGACGTATACCTCGTTGTATCCGACCACGGGGCCGTAGTGCTCCGACCAATAGCCGACGGGATCCTGTTCGCCGACCGACTTGGCCATGAACGCCGCCGCCGCCTGTTTCCACTCGTTACGGTCGAAACACACGCCGGCGATATAGAGGCCCATGGCGTGGTGCGTCGGGATATTGTGCACGCCTCCGTCCATGTAGGCGCGTATACCGCCGAAACCGAGGAGAAGTCCTTCCTGCCATCGCTTGCGCGAGGCCTCCGGCAGCGCGTCGCCCACGAGATGGTACGCGCGAATCCATCGGCTGTAAGTCCACGGCATGTGGATGGGCCCCCAAGTCGAGTTGTCTTTTTTGCGGAACATCCACATACCTTTGTCGTCCATATCGTCGACGAGGGCTTCGCCGCCCTTGGCGATGATGTTCAGCACCTCGGCGCTATGGTAGTAAGGGTTCTGAGAATCCTCGATGGCCCAGGCCGCAGCGAGGGGGAATAGGACGTTCTGATCCTGGCAGATCCAGGGCTCGGAGCCGAAGCGGCCGGTGTCGGGGTGAAAGGATTCGAGGTAGCCGGGCACCGCGTCGACCAGGCTACGGATCAGGAACGCTCTCGGCGCCCAAGCGTTCCACGGTTCTTCGGCCGCGGCTTCGGAAGCAGCCAAGGTGAACAGGGCCATACCGCACGTCGCCACCAGCATCATGATCTTCCCTTCCGTTGTCGTCCGGCCCGCCGCGGCCGAGATTGCCCTTGCATCCTTGTTGCATGCGATGAACACGGCAAGCGTATCAGATGGCCGAGCGCCGGCGCGAACGCGGAGCCCTCACGGGATGGTTTGGTTCAGTTCCACCGTCACGAATTGGTTTTGCCGATGTCCTTGGATAACCTTCCCCATCATGACCTTCCCAACGAGCAGGGGGATTCGTGCGCCCATGTTCCTGGTTCCTACCCCTTTTCCCAGAGCGGTATACCCAGGTGCCATCGGGTGAGTCTCGGATCTTCCGGGATCCAGGCATTCATCAGGATGGGGAAGTCCAGCTTGTTTTGCACTTGGTAGAGGGCCTTGATCCGGGCGTTCGGACTCACCGAGATCCCAATGAACTCGGATCGGGGTGAGCTTCCCTCGTATATGTCGTGCACGGGGAAGAAGTACCGCACCGTAACGGGTGCCGAACCGGAGGGCAGTCGATACCAGTCATTGCCGCTGAATTCCGGCCGGCCGTCATAGAAGAGGTCCAGCCTCACGATCTCTCCTTCGGCGATCTCGATCTCGGCCATGAGGTACTCGGACGTTGTCTTGGTAGCCCGAAGCGGCAGTGGACGCCATTGAGCGATGGCGTCCGATAGGCGCCTGAGTATCGGGTATCCGAAGCCGCGTATGTGCAGAGGGCACGTGAGTGGCCGACCCTCGTGCTCCCGCTGCGTGGTTGCGAGGGGTACGAGTTCCGCGTTGCTGTACTTCGATGCGAACGGTCGTAGTTGGTGGTGCTGGAAGGCTCGGGCGGAGCCGAGGGGCAGGAGTAGCGCGCCGGCGCACAGAAACACAAATGCGCCGATGCGCAGCAGGCTCGGACGCCACAGGGCAACGATCCGCGTTAGGATCTGCCTCGGGTGGGCCTTTGAGCGGATGAGTGATTGTAGGCCGGCTGTCGCAATACCCAGGAGGCAGGCAGGAAACCAGTACGTGGCGAAGATGAAGTGGAACGCGTGCCGGGACTCGAACTGCAGGCTGGTGTATCCGCAGAAGTAGACGAGAAGGCATACGGCGATGAGTGCGTCTCTCGGGCGCGCCGCGCTTATGACAATGAGTGTGACCAGCGCATACCAGATCCCGAACGCAGCGAAATGCGCATCAATGGGCTCGTTGAACCGCGTGAAGAAATCGAGGAAGCGTTCGTCTCCCGCTGAGCCTACAGGCAGTTTTCTCAAGACACGGAGCACGGCGCCGTAAGCCCGAGCCACCACATCCCCCGTGAACATGGTGTACAAGTACCGTACCATCCGGCGCGTGATGATTTCGGCCTCCTTGCTCCACATGGGGATCTCGTTGCCCGCGAGTCCCTGCTCTGCCGTCAGGGCGAGGGCGGGCAGGCTGCCGGTGAGATGAATCTGGGCGTCCGTGAGTGCCTGGGCGGCCAAGACTGCTGCGGAGGCTGATGTCCCGTTGGCCCGCCTGGGGTTGGTGGCTTTGTCGTAATGGATGACGGCGGCGTGGACGATGGGATCGCCTCGCGTGTACAGCGGGCAGAAGGCCCCGCGTTCCAGCCCCGCTTCTCTGTATGCGCAGAGCGCGAATCCCTGGGTGAGGTAGAAGGCGTTGTTCCCCCCGGTTTCTCCGGTCATGTGTAGCGTGGGCCAGGCCGGAACGATGAAGCCGGCAAGCAACACGGCGATGGCCAGACCTCGCCGCTGAAAGGTCGGTGGTTTCCTGAGACCCGTGCCCAGCGCAAACGCGAGCAGAGCCGGGGGCAAGCCCATGATGATGTCTTGCCGAAATCCTAGGCCGAATCCGAGGACCAATCCCTGCACGAGGGCTAACGCGAGAAAGGTGCGAGGACGTGTCTCGCGTTTGAGAACGTATGCGACGGTGAGAAGCGTGCCGAGCAGGAATGGCGCCTTTGAGATGCTCCGCATGTAGGGCAGTTGCGAGAGCACTGCGGGCGAGAGCAGGCATAGCGCGGTGCCTACGACGCTAATCGGCCGGTTGGTGCCCAGCCGGAAGATCCCGTAGAGGATAGCCGCCATCGCAGCAAACACGATGGCCACGTAAAGCCTCACGCCGGCCCAGGAGATGCCCAGGACGCGCCAGATCAGGGCAATGGCCCACAGCATGTAGTGGCGATCCTGGACGAACTTTCCTTGGGCAGGGGCGATGCCAACGTCAACCGGCACTTCCGCGGGATCCAGGGCCGCCCTTTTCTGTTCCAGGAATTCCATAACCGGTGGGGGCAGTGCGGCCGAGGAGAAACCGTGACCCGTTGCCCAGAGCAGGGAGGGCACCAGCATCTCGCCTGAGGCATCAACGTCCGGCCGGATGAACATGCCGTCTTGCGAAAGGTACGCCCAACCGCCCCAAAGTGCTCCCGCGGCCACCAGAAAAGCGACCAGGATGTCAGGCCAGAGGCTGTGCGATTCTCGAGTCATACCGGGCGTATGGTAGTCAACGCGGGGTACCGGTTCAATCCATGCGCGGGCGCTATTCCATGATGTCCTCGGAGACCACTTGGCCGGGGCGCGTCGACGTGTACGGCCACAACTTGCGGCCGGGATAGATCGAGGTGTTGATGCCGGTGTGAACGTGGTCGGCGATGATCGCGCCGAACTTCCGCCGCCCGCTGTCGACCAGTTCTCCTTTGATGGCCGATCGCACGTTCGCGTTGTCGTGGCGTAGGTTCGCCGTGATAGTCCCGCAGCCGATATTGGCGCCTTCACCGACGACCGTGTCGCCCAGGTATGCGAGGTGCGCCGCTGTTACGCGATCAAACAACACGGAGCCCTTGATCTCGACGGACTGGCCGATGCGGCAGCCGTCGCCGATGGCGGTATGGGGCCGGAGATAGCAGTTCGGGCCGATGGTGCAGTCCCGGCCGATGCTGACGGGTCCTTCGATTACGGCGCCCGGGCGCACGACGGTGCCGGGGCCGATCGCTACGGGCCCCGAGAGGTGAGCGGTAGGGCTGACTTCCCCCTGGATGTCGGTCTCGAATCCGTGGGTGAGAAAAAAGGTACTGGCATCGAGAAGATGCCAGGCGTACCCGATGGGCAGCCAGTAACCGTTGGACTCGACGACACGGAAATCGCCCTCGTCGGCCAAATGCTGTACGGCGGAGGTGATCTCGATTTCGCCACGGCTTGACGGCTCGACTCGCTGGAGAACGTCGAACACGGTCGGCGTGAACTTGTACGCGCCGATGTTGGCGACGTGGGAGAAGACCTCGGTCGGTTTCTCGACGAGGCGCACGACGCGGTTGCCGTCGGTGAGTTCGTAGATACCGAAGAGTCGTGGGTCCTCGATGGTCTTGACTAGGGCGGCCTGCTCGGCCTGGGCCAGAGCGGTCAAGTCCTCGGGAGCGTAGAGGTCATCACCGTTCATGGCAAGAAAGGGCTCGGCGATGATCTCGGCGCACTGAAGGATGGCGTGTCCGGTGCCGCGTTGTTCCGTTTGCTCGATGTACTGGATAGCCAGTCCGTTGTGTGCGTTGCCGAAGGCCTCTTGGATCATTTCCTTCTTATAGCCCACGACCAGAACGACGCCGTCCACGATCGGTGTGAGCGCCTCGATCTGGCGCGCAAGGATGGTCCGGTTAGCGGCCTTGAGCAGGGGCTTGGGCCGCGTGAGGGTGAGCGGATAGGTGCGCGTGGATTGCCCCGCGGCCATGATGACGGCTTTCATGTACGGTACCTCCTTCGCGGCGATTCCCTTGCGACCAGGCCCGATTCGGCTAACCGGCGATCTGCCGCCGCGTGCCTTCGAGGCCGAAGTACTCGCGGATCAAGGAGACCGTTCGCGCGTAGCATGCCGCCTGCGCGCCGCCGACGTCATCGGTTTCGCGGAGCGCCACCTCGTAGGCCTGTCGGATCTCGGTGCCGACGTTGACCTTGGCGATGCCGTTCCGCGCGGCCTCGAGCATGTACTCTCGGCGAACGCCGGAACCGCCGTGAAGAACAAGGGGGACTCCCGTGGCATCCCGCAACTTCTTGAGGTGATCGATGTCGAGGCGGGCGGCCGGTTTCTTCTGGTCGCGGTAGGCCTCGGACACGGCACCGTGAATGTTGCCGATCGCCACGGAGAGCCAGTCGCAGCCCGATTCCTTGACGAAGCGCGCGGCCTCATCCACCTTGGTAAAACCCCGGCCTGATGCAAACAGCTCCTCGTAAGGTGGCGGCGGGCCGGATTCGTGGCCCAGCACGGCGCCCAGCTCCGCTTCGCAGGGGACTCCGGACGCGTGGGCCAGTGCCACGGCCTGGGCGGTGGCGTCGATGTTGCCGGCGAGATCCAGCCGCGAGCCGTCGACCATCACGGAGTGGTACCCGAGCGCGATCGCGTTGCCGATGTCACCCAGGAAGTCAATCCGCTGGTCGTCTTCGTCGATAACGGGGACGTGGTCGAGGTGGAGACGGACATACTCCGGACGTTCGAAAGTTTTGTAGGTGTCGAAGACCGGCTTGAGCCCTTTCCCCTCGAATTTGAACCATTCGAGGCGGGCGCTCGCGATGAAAGCGAAGCTGTCCGTCTCGGCCACGGCGTTCACCACGGACTCGACCATGGGTAAGTACGGGACATTGAACGCGGGGACGACAAGCCCGGCGTTGAGCGCATTCCGGACGACATCGGCGCTGCCAATCATGGTGGTCCTCCTGGTCAGTGGTATGTGGACTGCCGGCGGCGCCTATTGTAGCGTCTTGTCAGGGCGTTAGGGTAATCGCTACGCGGTCGATGGCCGTGGCGGTGATACGACCGGTCAGGCCGGGATCGAGATCGCCCGCGCGTTCCCGGTATACCGAGACGGTGGCCGTGCAGGTGTCGGGGGCTTCGGGATCCTCCGGAGCCACTAGTTTCTCCGGCTCGATCCAGTACTCGGTGCCCTCGATGAGACCCTGGTAGTAGCCCACGACGCACGCGCCCTGGACCGTAACGGCCTCTTGGTCAGACGCGGTGTCGGCCTCATCCCACTGAACGAGGATCCCGCCCGCGCGGGAAACGACATCGCCCTCGGCGGGGGCCGTAATGGCCACACTCGGCACGGTGGCCGCGCTTACGTACTCGCCTTCACCCTCGCGCGTGAACACGAACTCGTAGGTATCGCCTTTAGCGATGACGGTCTCGTAATACGTGTAGACGTCCTCCTGGTGCAACATTGGAGCGCCGTTCACGCGGATCTCGTCGCCGCAGTCGCCCAGGTAGAGACAGGTGCCTAGCGGCTTGTCACCGACCCAGAATGTGGCGCGCACGGTGGCCTGATCGCCTTCCTCGAGCACGACAAAATCGCAATAGATTCCGTTCGTTCCTATGAGGCACGAGTCCTCGACGCTGCACCCCGTGAGCACAACACCCGTGAGTGCGAGCGCCACCAGAGCCTTTCCGCTCATGGCTACGCCTCCCTCTCGCGATGCGCCCGAGCCGCGTGTGCGCATGTCAACGCATGAACGGGCCGCTGTCCATCACCTATTGCGGCAAGACGGCCACGCCGGAGTATCCCAACGGGATGTAGGCGCAGTCCGTGCCAAACCGGATCCCTGTCGGATAGCCCATGACCTCGACGAGGTCCGCCAAGGGCTGTTGTTCGCCGAAATCATAGCGCGCGATGGCGTTGCCGATGCCCACATAGGCATTGTCGCCACGGGCGCCCAGAAGGGATGCGTAGGCTTCCGTGACCAACACGGCCTGGCCGAGGGCCAGGGGCGCTACGGTGACCGGATACAGGTGGACGCCATCGTCGTAGGCGGTGAAGTAGACTTTGGCGCCGGCGCCGATGATCTCACCGGTACCGTCGGGCAGTTCCAGCATCTGGCCTTCGTCAAGATGCTGGCCCGACCACGTCATGGTTCTCACAAACGTCCGGATCTCGTCGTCGTTCCACTGGTAATCCTTGAGTGTTAGGAGATCGGATTCAGGATCATACTGCACCCATTCGCCGGGCACGTTCACGGTGGGGCCTTCGCTGAGATCCTCGAGGTCGAGCGCGCACAGGTAGTACGCACACAGGGGCCGCTGCCACCACGTCAGCAAGTCCTCGCTGCCCGTCGTCTCGCACGTGCCCAAGTAGAGCTTCCCGGCGACCTCGTGGAGCGATGACACGCGCTCATAGCCCAAGCCGACGCTCGTGTAAGGGAACCCGGCCTCGGCGAGACGGATCACGGCGAGTCCCTCTGAAGCATCGTTTTCCGAGCCGAAGTAGGCGTCGAATTCGGTTCCGGTGCAACGAAGCACCAACCGGTCGCCCACCAGGAAGGCGATCTCCTCGGGCGCATACCACCACGGCATCCAATACGAATCGAAGCTCTGCTTCTCGGCCTTGTCGAACATGGCCACCGTTTCCAGGCCGCCGCGGTAGATGTATCCCCAATAGGGTTCAACGTCGATCTTGGCGACGGCCCCGGCCACCGGCGCGGTCGGATTCGAGCAGTCGACATAGGCCACGAGATAGAAAGACTCGTAGCCGCCGTAGTCGCCCTCGGGCATAGTCCAATCCTTGCCCACGAGCACCACGCCTTGTCCGTAGGCATGGGCGGCCACGAACTCTCCGACAGCGGCGGCGACCTCCCCCAATTCGGTCTTGCCGAGACCGACCGTGCGGAGCAGGACGTCGCCCGTGTCGCTTCGCGCAATCACTTCCGCCGCCAGGGTGGGGGAGATCTCGAGAAAGTCGACCACGTTCTCGGCCAAGGTCAGCGTGTTCACGACCTGCGGGGCGCTGAGGTTGCTGGCGTCGATGGTGGCCAGTTGTTCGGTGGTTACACCGTAGTACTGACCGTCGTAGGCGAGCGAGCGAAGGATACTCCCGTTCAGGTCGACCGAACCGCGAGCATCGAGATCGTCTCGTGTGTACGACACGAACTGAAGCCGTTCATAGCCGCCGAACGATTCGGCCCAACCGCTGAACGGCACGACGATTACGTCATCGAGGACGGTGAGCGCCTTCACGTCATCGTAGGCCGATGACCAAGACCATCCTTCCCCAAAGGTGACCCGGTCGATCAAACCGTCGAAGCTCGGATCGGAAAGCCTTGCCGGATCGGACACGTCGAACAGGCTCACACACACCCGCCGTCCCCCAAGCGTATCGTCCACGCCGAGAGCCAAGAGCCGATCGCCCTTGGGCTCGATATGCGTCGAGTATCCCGGCACCTCGAGCGCGCCGACGACCGCCGGGTGCACCGGATCCGACAGGTCCACGACAAACAGCGGATCCACGACGAAATACGTGACGATGTAGGCGCGGTCGCCGTCGAACCGCGTGGCGAAAAGCTGTTCGCCGAGGGCGTCCTCGAGTTCGTACTCGCCCAGGATCTCGAGCGTGGCCAAGTCGACGGTGGTTACGAACACCGCCCTGTCATTCCACGAGCCGCCCGAGACGACGCGCAACACGCCGTTGTACTCGTCCATCTTGAAGCGATCCGCCACGTAGCCGTCCACGGTGACGACCCCATGCACGGTGATCTGTCCCGCTGGATTGGAGATATCCACATGGGTGATCTGGGTCTTGTCGGAGGACCAGTCCGGGGCGGCAACGAAGATCGAGTTGGGAGAAGCCTGAATCACATCTCCGTAGCCGTCGAAGGAGAGTTCCTGCACCTTGTGAATGTGGGCGGGATCGGCCACGTTGACGCTGGTGACCCATGATCCGGATTGGGCGGTCTTCACAACCTCTTGCGACACGGCCACGCCGCCGTCCTCAGAATAGACCGTCCACTGGTATTCGGCGCATACGGCGTAGAGCACGTCGCCGACCATGCGACTGTCGACGAGGTCGCCCGCCAGGTCAAAGGTGCCGATGACCTCGGCGTCGCCCGGCGCCGAGATGTCGACGATGTACAGCCTCGCCGTGACATCGAAGTGAACCGTGCTCCCTTCGACGGCGTAGGTGCCGGCGCTGCCGACAAGGACAAGGGCGCGGTTGCCGGCAATGTAGAGGTCGCGCGGATAACCGTATGTTGGCGCTTGGGCGAGGATGGTCTCCGAGTCGAGGTCGACGACCGTGAGGCCGCGGTACTGGTTAAGGATATAGAGCCGATTACCGTCTTGGCGAATGACATCGGGCTCCACGACCTCGCGGACCTCCGTCTCGCCCTCGGCGCCGGTGTCCTCCTGGGCGGCCATCCCGAACAGGCCTCCTAGGACGTTTCGGTACTGGCGGCTGTAATCCGCGCTGGTATACTTGGCATTCGAGAACCAACGGGGACAACCACAACAGGTCCCCGAGACCAGTGCCAAGACCAGGATGAGCTTCTTGGTTGTCATGTCCTATTCTCCTCAGAACCCCTTGGCCCACATCCACATTACCGGAGCCGCCCCAGAAACGTTACGGTTCGTCTCGCGGAGGCTACGGTGGTCCAAGCCGACCGGAGTCGCTCTGCAGGGCGGAAATGAACCCGGGGTCGAACGCAACGCCATGACGGCGTGCTCGGGCCACGGCCTGCCACGCGTGATCGTAGTCTTTGAGGCGCCAGTAGGCCACGGCCACTCCCTCGAGGGCCTTGGTGTGTTTCGGGTCCTGGGTGAGGGCGGCGAGCCAACTCTCGAGGGCGTCGGGCCAATGCTCCTGTGCATAATGGCAGAGCCCGAGGTTGTACCAGTCGCCCGCAACGCCGGGATCGAGGCGTATGACCCGCGTGTAGGCCGTCGCCGCCTCATCGTATCGGCCGAGTTCGTACAGCAGATGGGCGAGGTCGGACTGACTTTGCAGGTTGTCCGGTCTCAGTTTGGCCAGTTGCTCGAGGACGGCCACCGCCCCGGCGGCGTCGCCGCACGCCTCGAGCGCGTAGGCCAGGTTGCCGAGCGTGACCGGGTCATCCGGCTCGATCTCGAGCGCGCGGCGGTACGACGCGACCGCTTCGTCCATGCGGTCGAGCATCCGTAGACAGAGGCCGCGGTTGGTGTGGGCGCGGCTGTGGTTGGGATCGAGCAGCAGTGCCCCATCATAAGCGTCGATGGCCGTGGCGTACTGGCCGGAATCAAGAAGCGCATTGCCCCGCCGGTAGGCCGATTCGGCCGAGGTCCCCGACGCAGATGGGTCGGACGCAATCGAGGCGGGGACCGCGTCGTTCCGGGCGGTGGAGGCACACCCGAGCAAGACGAGCGCCAGAATCGCTGATAGCCATATCCTGAGCGCGTTCACGTGGTCTGCTTTCCCTGGCACTTTTCCATGCCGCGCCTTCCCTGAACCTCGCTTCCGGTGTTGGCCATTGTATCAGAAGTGGCTGCGCGGGAGAACTGCCTACGAACTTCGCCCATTGCGTTTTCGAGAAGCGCATGCTATCCTCCTAAAAAGATGGGTTGTCTGTGCGTTGAATCTCAGGGTGGTCGCGTTGAGAGGCATCAAGATGGGGCCTCGGTGCCTGCGGAGACGTCCATCGCGAGCGTGAAACGAGAAGAAAGGGGTGGGTGTCCCTGCATGTAGGTGGGCCGTTACCTGGAGGGCTGGATCATGGGGTGGTCTTGCAGGTTGTGGGTGAGGGGTGTTTGTGTTCTCCTCTTTGGGATGGGCATGACCAGTTGGGCTCAGGAGAATGGGCACGAACAGGTCGTAATGACCGAGTGGGTGAGCGTCGATGGCCGCCCGTGGCAACCGCACGAGGTGCCGCCGCAGGATGTGCCCTTCGAGGCAGCGCGGGGCGCCGTGGTGGAGTCGCCGGCCAAAGATGGTGGAACGGGGCGAGTCCTCCTGGTGGTTGAGCATAACTTGTACACCCAGATCGGCACGAGCGTGGCCGATCTCCAAACGCAACTGGCCGCTGAGGGATACACCACCACCATCCTAGACTTCACGGGGGGCACGGCGGAAGCGCTGCGAGACTCCTTCATCGCGACCTATAACGAGCCGGCCTCGCTGGTGGGGGCGATCCTCATCGGGAACATTCCCTACGTCCTCTTTGAGATGATGGAGTGGAACAACGACGGCGACATTGTATACGAGGATTTCGCGTGCGACTTGTTCCTTATGGACATGGACGGATCCTGGGCGGATTCGCTGACGGACCAAACAGTCCAGCCGAACAATGGCAAGTACGACACGTGGACCGGCAATCGCGAGGTCGAGATCTGGCTGGGCCGCTTGCCGGTTCACAACCTGTCGTCGCTGGGAACGGCGGCGGATCTGGCGGAGGCGTATATCGCGAGGGATATCGATTACCGTACCGCGGTTCCGGCCTCGTCCGATGCGTTGTGTTTTGTGGAAGAGGACTGGGAACACGATGCGGCCTCCGACGAGGCTCTGCTCGCAGACGTGTACGGGGAAGGAATGGTCACGGGCTACAGCGACACGGAGGAGACGACGCTCGCCAACTACAAGATGGAACTGGCCAACTCGTATCAGTTCGTGAAGGTGCGTTGTCACGGTTGTCCTTCGGGCCACCATTTCGGCGGTACGGGCGAAGGTTGGATGCTTACATCGGACTACGTGACCATCGCTCCGGATACGCGTTTCTACTCGCTTTTCGTTTGCTCGGGAAATGACTTCACGTACGCCAATTATCTAGGCGGTAGTGTCGCGCTGGATCCGGATAGTGGCGGACTTGTTTCTTGGGGCAGCACCAAGACCGGCGGCATGCTCGAGGACGGGTTCTTCTACGAACCGTTGAGCGAAGGCGCGTGCTTCGGTGATGCCTTTGTGGCGTGGTACAACGCCGTGTGTGAAGACGCGCGCTACGATCCTCATTGGCGCTACGGCATGGTGATCGCCGGCGATCCTACGCTCAAACCGGACACGCGCAGCAGCGACCTGTTTGCCAATCGCCGTCAAGTGTCCGGAGCGACCGGCTCCGATTCCGGCAAGAACACGTTTGCAACACTCGAGGCGGGTGAGCCGGCCCACGCGATCGCGGCTCACGGCAAGTCACTATGGTGGGCCTGGACACCCTACACCAGTGGACGCGTCTACATCGACACGTTCGGCAGCGATTTCGACACCGTGTTGGCCGTCTATACGGGCATGTCCGTGGATGCGCTCTCCCTCGTCGCTCGGGCGGACAACAGCGCTGGGACTACGCAGAGCCAGGTGACCTTTGTCGCCTCGGCCGGTACGACGTACAAGATCGCCGTGGCCGGCAAGGACACGGGCGGTGGCCCGGAGTCCGGGGTGATCCGCCTCAACTGGGAGATGCCGGCTGCACCGGCCAATGACCCGTTCTCGGGCGCTATCCCGATGAATGGCCCGAGTGGCACGGAGACCGGCAATAACCGTGGGGCGACGAAGCAGACCGGCGAACCCACGCACGGCGGCGTCGGCGTCGGCAAGTCCGTGTGGTGGGTGTATCAATGGAATCAGTCCGGCAATGCGGTGGTCACGCTCGACACGATCGGCAGCGATTTCGACACGGTACTGGCCGTGTACACGGGTTCGTCTGTGGGCGGCCTGACCCTCGTTGGGGCCAACGACAACATCGACGGCGAGACGCTCACGAGCCGGGTCACCTTCCTGGCCCAGGCGGGCGTAAACTACCGCATTGCTGTGGACGGTGCGGAAGAGCCCAATGCCGGCGATGTGACCTTGCACTGGGATGCCGTGCCTACGAAGGCCACGGACAACTTCGCCAGCCGGCTAATCGTCGGTAGTTTGAGTGGCCGGAGTACCGGGAACACGACGACGGCTACCAAAGAAACCGGCGAGCCGAACCATGCCGGAAACGCCGGTGGGAAATCCGTGTGGTGGGAGTTCGCATGCCCCCATGAACTTCTGGGCGGAGTCGGAGACAAGGTCACGATCTCGACGCGGGGCAGCGATTTCGACACGACGCTGGCCGTCTACCGGGGCACAAGCCTCGGGACGCTTCAGTTGGTGGCCTCGAACAACGACGCGAACGGCACGCCGCAGAGCGAAGTGTCGTTTGACATGGACGAGCAGTACTACGCCATTGCCGTGGATGGCTACAACTCCGGGAGTGGCGCGGCCAGCGGAAACGTGCTGCTTTCCTGGAATGTGAATGACACCTTTGCCGACCGAATGACGCTCGGGCCGGCCAGCAGCGGTCTCCGGGATGGCGCGAACGGCGGGGCCTGGCCCGAGGCGAACGAGCCGGATCACGGCGGGCAGCCAGCCGTCCATTCCGTGTGGTTCACGTGGACGGCGCCGTCCTCGGCCTCGGTCTTGTTCTCGTTTCAGGGCTTCTCGGGGCCGCGGTTGGCTGCCTACACCGGCAGCACGCTGGCCTCTCTCGAGGAAGTGGATTACACGACCCACGGCGGAGCCCAGATGCGGTTCTGTGCGGAAAGCGGAACGCAGTACCAGATTGCCGTGGATGGCACGAACACCGGTTCGTTCCAGATACAGTGGGCGGTCGACACCGCGCCGCGTCACCTATCCGTGGATATCAAGACCGGATACGGGCAGCTCAGGGTCAATGGCGCGAACTCGGGTTCTTCCTATGAGGGGGATTTCGCCGCCTGCGAGGTGGTGGAATTGAGTGCCTTGCCGACTTCGCCGGCGTGGTCCTTCTTGGCATGGACGGGCGACGTGGATTCGACGGAATCGACGATCCATGTGCCGATGGAACAGGATCTGGAGATAGCCGCGGTATACAAGCGCGACAAGTACTTGCTGTCGGTTGATTGTAGGGCGCCGGGCGATCTCTACATTGATGGCGCGTGGGTTGGCTCGCACTTCTCGAACTACTATAGCCTGGGGACCTCGGTCGAGCTTCAGGCTGTTGCCGCCCCCGGCTACGCATTCACCCGATGGTACAACGGCATCGAGTTATCCCAGAACCCGGTTGTCGTCACGGTGGACCGGACGATGTATGTCAAGGCGGACTTCATCGAGATCCACAGCCCGACACTGACGCCAACCAAGGACGTTACGTTGTACGAGGACGCCGAGGGCGACGTGGCCAACGGATCGGGCCAGTGGCTCCTCGCCGGAGGAGCCTCCGGATCGCAGAAGAGAGCATTGCTTCACTTCGACGTCGCCTCCGCTCTGCCGGAGAACGGCACCGTGCTCGCGGCCGAGCTTCGGATGTATTCCAGCGCAGCTTTCGGCGTGCCTCTGCCGGTGCGATTGGTCAAGGCGGCCACGTGGTGGACCGAGGGCCCGTCGGACCCCTCCGGCGATGAATTGACCGGCGCGGCCGCCCAAGCCCACGACTCCACCTGGCTCCACCGGGACTACAATAGGGTGTTCTGGACGGCTGCGGGCGGTGATACCGATGGCGATCCTTCCGCCTCGATTTCGGTGGGAACCGCGGCGGATTGGTATACGTGGGATCGGGTGGCTCCGGGATCGTCGGATGCCTTGATCGTTGCTGATGTGGAGGCGTGGCGGAGTGATCCGGCCAGCAACTACGGCTGGTTCGTGCTGGCGGATCCGACGGTTCATGGCAACACGAGACGTTTCGCCTCGAGGCAGAATGGTGATCCCAGCCTGGCGCCGCAGCTCGTGATCACGTATGGAACGGAGTACGACGAGGACTGGGAGGAGTGCCCCATTCTAGAGTACTGCCCTGATGCCCCTGTAACGATCCCGACGGGCTCGGGGACGGCCGTGATCCAGATCCCGAATTCCGGCATTGTCAAGGATATTAACGTCGAGGTCATGCTCGACTGCGACTACGTCGACGGAATCTCCATGTATCTCTGGTCGCCCACGGGCACCGAGGTCGCGCTGGTGGAGAATATCGCTGCCGTGGGTAGTGGATTCGACCTCACGACGTTCACCGACGAGGCCATTGAGCAGATCTATGCCGCTGATCCACCGTTCACGGGCCGTTTTCGTCCCGCTGCGCCGCTTTCCGCAGTGGATGGCGAAAGCGTTCAGGGAGATTGGACACTGGGCGTCTACAACCTGAATGGTGAGCCCGCTCACGTTACCCAACTCGGCCTGTGCATCACGCCGGAAGGCGGCGAAGGTGAAGGCGAAGGCGAGGGCGAAGGCGAAGGCGAAGGTGAAGGTGAAGGTGAAGGTGAAGGTGAAGGTGAAGGTGAAGGTGAAGGTGAACTCCTGCTCACGTCGCCCAACGGTGGCGAGCAATGGGGGAGCGGTACGACGCAGACGATCGCGTGGTTGAATGCCTCGGGCGATGCCGGCCCCACGGTCCGGCTGGGCCTCGAGAAGGGCGGCGAGTTCGTGGACTGGATTGTCCGGCAGACAGACAACGACGGCCTGTACAACTGGATTGTCTGGACGGACCTGGTGCCGGCAGATGATTACGCCGTCCGCGTCCAGTCGTATACGAACAACACCTACCGCGACCTGAGCAACGCGCCGTTCTCGATTCTCCCGATCACGGTGCGCGTGCCCAACGGCGGCGAGACCTGGACCATGGGCAACGTGTACGTCGTCGACTGGGTGGGCAACCCGACCGCCATCGGCGCCGACGTCCGCGTTGGCCTGCACTTCGGCACGGACTTCTTGTACTGGATCAACCGGCAGACGGCCAACGACGGCCAGTACTTCTGGAAAGCGCCGACGGACCTCGCGGCGGGCTATGGCTACCGTATTCGCGTGCAGTCCTACGGCGACGCGACCATCAAGGACCTGAGCGACGCGCCGTTCACGCTCGAGTTGCCGACGCTACTGTGGACGTCGCCGGATTTCCATGACGAACTGACCGCGGGCCAGACCTACGCGGTGACGTGGGTGTGCAACGACATGGACGCGGTCGGTAGCGACGTGCGGATCGCCCTGCACAAGGGTGGCGCGTTCATCGACTGGATGATGCGCAAGACCGAGAACGATGGCGCGTGGGACTGGACGGTTCCGTTGGGCCTGAGCCCAGCGCCGAGCTACCGGCTCCGGCTCCAGTCCTACACCGACAAGAACCTTCGCGCCATGAGCCCGGCATTCACGATCAGCGCGCCGTGATTGGGTTGCTAGCCGAGGCGTTTGGCATGGACAAGGGTTGTGTGCGGCGCGCGTCGGACGGGAGCGTGGGGACGTGGACTGCAGGGCCAAAAGGGAGAAGCATGTGTTACGCGTCGCGAAGGAGTGTAAGCGTCACTGGGTGTCATGAGGGGTATCCACGGCTCTCGATCCGTTGCGCGCGGGTGTGACCAACGGCCGGAACGGAGAGGATGGCGTCGCGGCGCTTGGGGGACGGTGTCGGTCGTGCCGTTGCTTGGGTTGCTGGCGCACTCCTCCGCGGCGATGGCATTCCCGGGGATCCTGCGGCGGCGGACGCGGCGTTCGGCTTGGGTGGTGGCGCACTGGCCGGCGTCGAACAGGGCGTTGCCGTTCCGGTAGGCCGCGTCGGCTGAAGCCGCTGGCCTCCCAGAGGCCAGCGCATCACCTTCGGTGTCCTTCGTGGATGCGGTGGCGCAGCCGAACAGAATGGGTATCAGGCGTGCCCCGATCCATGCCGCGCGCGCGTTGACGTAATCCTTTCTCCCGCAGTGCGTGCCGTGAGCATCATTATCCTGGTGTGCCAATCGAAACCCCCATCAATTGTAGGAGAAAGGATCGTGTGGCGGAACCAACATGGTGAATGGCCGAAGGCTTGGATTTTCTTAGAGTTATCACATTGCTTTTTGTGGATCCATCTGTTAAGTTACATATGGCTGGAGTCCCTTAAGCAGTAAATGCCGCGAATCATCAGGACATGACGAAGTGGAAATCGGTGTGTCCATCCGCCTGCCTTTGGGAAGTTCAGATCAAGAGTGATGTGTTGTAAGTTGTTTTTCTGCAGTCTCTTGGAGGTTGGCGACATGGGGCGCATTCGAAGTCTGTCGGTGGTTGTGGTGTGTCTTTTGGCGGTTGGCGTAGGGCGGAACGGTCGGGCTCAGGAAAATGAGCACGAACAGGTCGTAATGACCGAGTGGGTGAGCGTCGATGGTCGCCCGTGGCAACCGCACGAGGTACCGCCGCAGGATGTGCCCTTCGAGGCGGCGCGGGGCGCCGTAATGGAGCCGCCGACCAAAGATGGTGGAACGGGGCGAGTCCTCCTGGTGGTTGAGCATAACTTGTACACCCAGATCGGCACGAGCGTGGCCGATCTCCAAACGCAACTGGCCGCTGAGGGATACACCACCACCATCCTAGACTTCACGGGGGGCACGGCGGAAGCGCTGCGAGACTCCTTCATCGCGACCTATAACGAGCCGGCCTCGCTGGTGGGGGCGATCCTCATCGGGAACATTCCCTACGTCCTCTTTGAGATGATGGAGTGGAACAACGACGGCGACATTGTATACGAGGATTTCGCGTGCGACTTGTTCCTTATGGACATGGACGGATCCTGGGCGGATTCGCTGACGGACCAAACAGTCCAGCCGAACAATGGCAAGTACGACACGTGGACCGGCAACCGCGAGGTCGAGATCTGGCTGGGCCGCTTGCCGGTTCACAAGCTGTCCTCGCTCGGAACGGCTGCGGACTTGGCGGAGGCGTATATTGCGAGGGATATCGATTACCGGACCGCGGTTCCGGCTTCGTCCGACGCATTGTCCTTCGTGGAGGAGGACTGGCGGGGCAGGGCGGCCTCGGACGAGGCCCTGCTCGCAGACGTATACGGGGAATGGGCGGTCACGGGCTACAGCGACACGGAGGAGACCACCCTCGCCAACTACAAGATGGAACTGGCCAACTCGTATCAGTTTGTGAAGGTGCGTTGTCACGGTTGTCCTTCGGGCCACCATTTCGGCGGTACGGGCGAAGGTTGGATGCTTACATCGGACTACGTGACCATCGCTCCGGATACGCGTTTCTACTCGCTTTTCGTTTGCTCGGGAAATGACTTCACGTACGCCAATTATCTAGGCGGTAGTGTCGCGCTGGATCCGGATAGTGGCGGACTTGTTTCTTGGGGCAGCACCAAGACCGGCGGCATGCTCGAGGACGGGTTCTTCTACGAACCGTTGAGCGAAGGCGCGTGCTTCGGTGATGCCTTTGTGGCGTGGTACAACGCCGTGTGTGAAGACGCGCGCTACGATCCTCATTGGCGCTACGGCATGGTGATCGCCGGCGATCCTACGCTCAAACCGGACACGCGCAGCAGCGACCTGTTTGCCAATCGCCGTCAAGTGTCCGGATCGACCGGCTCCGATTCCGGCAAGAACACGCAGGCGACACTCGAGGCGGGCGAGCCGGCCCACGCGATCGCGGCTCACGGCAAGTCAATATGGTGGGCCTGGACGCCCTACACCAGTGGACGCGTTTACATCGACACGTTCGGCAGCAGTTTCGACACCGTGTTGGCCGTCTACACGGGCATGTCCGTGGATGCGCTTTCCCTTGTCGCTCGGGCGGACAACAGCGCTGGGACTACGCAGAGCCAGGTGACCTTCGTCGCCTCGGCCGGCACGACGTACAAGATTGCCGTGGCCGGCAAGGATACGGGCAGTGGCCCCGAATCCGGCGTGATCCGCCTCAACTGGGAAATGCCGGACGCGCCGGCCAATGACCCGTTCTCGGGCGCTGTCCCGGTGACCGGCCTGAGTGGCACGGAGACAGGGAATAACCGTGGGGCGACGAAGCAGACCGGCGAACCGACGCACGGTGGCATCGGCGCCGGCAAGTCCGTGTGGTGGGCGTATCAGTGGAATCAGTCCGGCAATGTGGTGGTGACACTCGACACGATCGGCAGCGATTTCGACACGGTACTGGCCGTATACACCGGATCCTCCGTGGGTGGCCTAACGCTCGTTGCGGCCAACGACAACATCGACGGCGAGACGCTCACGAGCCGGGTCACCTTCCTGGCCCAGGCGGGCGTAAACTACCGCATTGCTGTGGACGGTGCGGAAGAGCCCAATGCCGGCGATGTGACCTTGCACTGGGATGCCGTGCCTACGAAGGCCACGGACAACTTCGCCAGCCGGCTAATCGTCGGTAGTTTGAGTGGCCGGAGTACCGGGAACACGACGACGGCTACCAAAGAAACCGGCGAGCCGAACCATGCCGGAAACGCCGGTGGGAAATCCGTGTGGTGGGAGTTCGCATGCCCCCATGAACTTCTGGGCGGAGTCGGAGACAAGGTCACGATCTCGACGCGGGGCAGCGATTTCGACACGACGCTGGCCGTCTACCGGGGCACAAGCCTCGGGACGCTTCAGTTGGTGGCCTCGAACAACGACGCGAACGGCACGCCGCAGAGCGAAGTGTCGTTTGACATGGACGAGCAGTACTACGCCATTGCCGTGGATGGCTACAACTCCGGGAGTGGCGCGGCCAGCGGAAACGTGCTGCTTTCCTGGAATGTGAATGACACCTTTGCCGACCGAATGACGCTCGGGCCGGCCAGCAGCGGTCTCCGGGATGGCGCGAACGGCGGGGCCTGGCCCGAGGCGAACGAGCCGGATCACGGCGGGCAGCCAGCCGTCCATTCCGTGTGGTTCACGTGGACGGCGCCGTCCTCGGCCTCGGTCTTGTTCTCGTTTCAGGGCTTCTCGGGGCCGCGGTTGGCTGCCTACACCGGCAGCACGCTGGCCTCTCTCGAGGAAGTGGATTACACGACCCACGGCGGAGCCCAGATGCGGTTCTGTGCGGAAAGCGGAACGCAGTACCAGATTGCCGTGGATGGCACGAACACCGGTTCATTCCAGATACAGTGGGCGGTCGACACCGCGCCGCGTCACCTATCCGTGGATATCGAGACCGGATCTGGGCAGCTCAGGGTCAATGGCGCGAACTCGGGTTCTTCCTATGAGGGCGATTTCGACGCCTGCGAGGTGGTGGAACTGAGTGCCTTGTCGACTTCGCCGGCCTGGTCTTTCATGGCGTGGACGGGCGATGCCGATTCGACGGAGTCGACGATCCACGTGCCCATGGGACGGGACCTCAACATATCCGCTGTCTACAAGCGCGACAAGTACTTGCTGTTGGTTGATTGTAGGGCGCCGGGCGATCTCTACGTTGACGGCGTATGGGTCGGCTCGCGCCATTCGGAGTACTACAGTCTGGGCGCCACGGTCGAGCTTGAGGCTGTTGCCGCGCCCGGCTACGTGTTCACCCGATGGTACAACGGTGTCGACTCATCCGAAAATCCGATCGTTGTCACTGTGGACCGGACGTTGCATATCAAGGCAGAGTTTGTCGAGCTTCACAGTGTGACGCTGACACCGACTAAGGACGTTACATTGTACGAGGACGCCGAGGGCGACGTGGCCAACGGATCGGGTCAGTGGCTGTTCGCCGGAGGAGCCTCCGGATCGCAGAAACGGGGTCTGCTTCACTTCGACGTCGCCTCCGCTCTGCCTGAGTACTGCACCGTGCTCGCGGCCGAGCTTCGGATGTATGCCAGCGCAAGCATCGGCGTACCCCTTCCGGTGCGATTGGTCAAGGCGGCCACGTGGTGGACCGAGGGCCTATCGGATCCCTCTGGCGATGAATGGGTCGGCGCGGCCGCCCAAGCCCACGACTCCACCTGGCTCCACCGTGATTACAACAAGGCGTTCTGGACGGTTCCGGGCGGCGATACCGACGGCGATCCTTGCGCCTCGATCTCCGTGGGAACGGCGGCCGGCTGGTATACGTGGGATCGGGTTGCGCCGGACTCCTCCGACGCACTGATCGTCGCTGATGTGGAAGCGTGGCGGAGCGATCCGGCCAGCAACTACGGTTGGTTCGTCCTGGCGGATCCGACGGTTCACGGCGACACGAGGCGTTTCGCCTCGAGGCAGAATGGTGATCCCAGCCTGGCGCCGCAGCTCGTGATCACGTATGGAACGGTGTACGATGAGGGCTGGGAGGAGTGCCCCATTAAGGAGTACTGCCCTGATATCCCCGTAACGATGCCGACAGGCTGGGGTGAGGCCACGGTCTACATTCCGGATTCCGGGATTGTTAAAGATCTCAATGTCGAGGTCATACTTGACTGCGACTACGTCGACGGAATCTCCATGTATCTCTGGTCGCCCACGGGTACGGAAGTCGTGCTTGTGGAGAATGTCCCTGCCTCGGGTAGCGGATTCGACCTGACAACGTTCACCGATGAGGCCATTGAACAGATCTATGCCGGTGATCCACCGTTCACGGGCCGTTTTCGTCCCGCTGCGCCGCTTTCCGCAGTGGATGGCGAAAGCGTTCAGGGAGATTGGACACTGGGCGTCTACAACCTGAATGGTGAGCCCGCTCACGTTACCCAACTCGGCCTGTGCATCACGCCGGAAGGCGGCGAAGGTGAAGGCGAAGGCGAGGGCGAAGGCGAAGGCGAAGGTGAAGGTGAAGGTGAAGGTGAAGGTGAAGGTGAAG